>NZ_CP151273.1:1217591-1826387 GCF_038237375.1 Alcaligenes sp. SDU_A2
TCTATCGAGGCCGGCGGTTCGGCATCCTGATCCTGGATCAGTGCGCCAATGGCCTGTAGCGATTGGGCAATGCCTGGCGGCACTTCGGTCAGATTGGCCAATAAAGGTACGGCGGCACTGATCTGCGAGGCCAGCACATGGTTTTGGATCAGTAAATTGTTCAGCAAGGACACATTGCGCTGACGGCTGACAGGCTCATCCATCATGCGATAGAACGCCGAGGCGAAGTTGCTGAAGGCAATATGCACGTTCTTGTTGGCCACCTGCCAGGCAGTGTCAGCCTCCATCAATTCCAGATCCAGCTGATCACGTTGCGCATCGGTCTGTGCCGGGGCGCTGTCCTGACGTTCTTTGACGCCTTGATTGTGCAGGCGGCTCAAGCGGGCAAACTCCAGCCCGGTGCGCCAGAACTCCTGGTTGGCAGCCAGGGCGGCGCGGGCCAGGCTGGTCATGGCATTGGCTTCCCAACTGGGCAGCAGATAACTGGCAGCCATGGCGATGGCGCAGCCGATCAGTGTATCGACCAGACGTTCGCCGATGATGAAGGAGCCGCCTGTGGACAGGAACTGAAAAGACAGGATCACAAAAATCGTGTTGAACAGAGCCGAGAGCATGAAGTTCAGTTGCACCAGACTGTTGCCCAGCAAATAGGCCAGCAACATGGCCGCCAGATAGATTTCCCGGTTGTCGGTCAGTTTAAAGAGCACGAACGCGGCTGCGCAGCCCAGTACGGTGCCAAATAGACGCCAGCCGTTTCGTTGGCGCGTAGTGGCAAAGCCCGGCTTCATAATCACCAGGATGGTCAGAATGATCCAGTAGCTGTGTGCTGTCAGCGCGCTGACCAGGCCCAGTTGGGCTTCAAAGTGGCTGCTCAACGAGCCCACGCCCAGGGCGATCATGGAGGCAATGCTGACGCGCGCGGCGTAGCGGAAATGAGAGGACTTCAGTTTCAGGTTGCTGGTCAGCATGCCCAGGCGTACATCTTCGCGCGACAGAAATCGGCTCAGGGACTTGTTCAGGTACTGGTCCACGGGCAGATTCTGGCTGGCCCGGTGAGTCTGACCGGCCATGTGGTCCACAATGCGGTTTAGATTGCGCAGGCGTCGCAATACCTGCACAAGCAAGGCATAGGTTTCCGGGTCTTTTTCGGGCATGCCCTGGCGGCGGTAGTGCTCCAGCTCGTACTCCATGGCGCGGATTTCGGCTTTGACGCTGGCGCGCCGGCGCGTGCTGCTGCTGCGCGAGACGTTCATGGCGATGCGGCCTATATCCAGCGACAGCTTGTGCAGGCCGTCGCGGGCAAACACCATGAAATCGCTGTCCGCCACCTGGCGGCGCAGCACGGTGTAATCCGTGTAGGTTGCGACCAGGGAATCCAGAATGCTGACCATATTCAGGAAAATGGTCAGCAATGCACGGCGATGGTAATCCCCCCGCCCGTGACCACGCGGTAATTCGCGCAGCACCATGTCGCGGGCGGCCTGGTGCTTGTCGGTCATGTCCGACTGCAAATTGATCAAGCGCCGGTAGCAGTCATCCAGGTCCGAACCAGGGTCATAGAACTGCGCCCGGGCTTCCATGTACTGCGCGGTGGCAAACAGCGCGACCGCTAAAGTCTGGCGTTCTTCGCGATACCAGAGCAGGCGGCGAAATAGGGTACTGAACAAGTAGTAAGACAGGCCGCCGAAAAATGAGTAGAGCGTATGCGCCAGCACTTCCTGCGGCTGCATGGGGAAACGCATGGTCAAGGTCATCAGCAGCAGGGCGGCAAAACCGATCAGGCCGCCGCGTCGGCCAAAGACCGAGAACATGCTGTAAAGAAAACACAGCAGCGGCACGCATAGCACCAGCAGCAGTGGTTCGCTGGAGGCCAGCCCGGTCAGTGCGACTGTCAGGGTACCCAGGGCGATTCCGCCCAGCATTTCATTGTTGCGATAGCGGCGCGGGCCGCCTGGTTGGTCGATGATGGCCACGCAGGTGGCCCCCATGGAGGCGATCACGCCGATATCGTAATGACCGAAAAAACGTCCCAGAATAATGACCGGCAACAATACGCCTATGGACTGGCGCAGTCCGCCCAAAAAGTAGTGGCTATACAGGAATTGTTTTAATTGTGGAATCGGCGATGCCATGGGCTCCCCGGCCTGCGTGTCATGGTCAGACAGTATATCGTTTTAGGCATGTCTCTATTTTGACGCATATCTATTGCACTTTACCAACAATCCCAGTTGCCCGCTTTGGTGCGACGCGGTAAAGTAAGCAGATATTTTTGCTCTATATCCGGGGCAAAATGTTGCGAGGCACTGTCATCCGGGCCATCCGCCCGGTTTTTTGTGTCTGTAAACTTTGTTGCTGGCCGCGCCACAAGCGTGTGTTGCCGGGCTTCCGTTTCAAGCTAACGCATATTGTTTTATGTGCACGCACTGTATGTCGATGAGTGCAGGCCGGACGGTAATGTGTCTGGGTGGTGTGGTCCCGTGGGCCATGAAGCGCCAGATCATGTTGCTGAAATCGGTTCAAGCTCGGACCGTTGTTGGTCACTCGATCTATCAGGGCAAGACTGAAAGGAATATTTATGTCTGAATTAAATGGCGCGGATATCGTCGTGCGCACGCTCGCGGACGAAGGCGTGGAACACGTTTTCGGTTATCCCGGCGGTGCCGTCCTGTATATCTACGACGCAATCTTCAAGCAAGATCGCTTCCAGCACATTCTCGTGCGTCACGAGCAAGCTGCCGTGCATGCGGCCGATGCTTATTCCCGCTCTTCCCAGAAAGTAGGCGTCGCCCTGGTGACCAGCGGTCCCGGCGTGACCAATGCCGTCACGGGCATTGCCACCGCGTACCTGGACTCCATCCCCATGGTGATCATCAGCGGTCAGGTCAACAGCCACGCCATCGGTGAAGATGCTTTCCAGGAATGTGATGCCATCGGAATCACGCGCCCCTGCGTCAAGCACAATTTTCTGGTGCGCGATGTGCGTGAACTTGCCGATACCATTCGTAAGGCTTTCTATATCGCCACCACTGGCCGTCCTGGCCCGGTGCTGATCGATATCCCCAAAGACATTACCACTGCCGTCTGCAAATATACGCCCAAGCGCGCCGAGCCCAAGATGCGTTCCTATTCGCCCGTTACCAAGGGTCACCAGGGACAGATCAAGAAAGCCGTGCAGATGCTCGGCAATGCCGAGCGCCCGCTGATCTATGTGGGCGGCGGTGTGGTGTTGGGCAATGCCTCGGACGAGCTCGACGAATTGGTCAAGTTAAGCGGCGCACCGTGTACCACCACCCTGATGGGCCTGGGTGCCTATCCCGGCACAGCCGATCAGTACATCGGCATGCCTGGCATGCACGGCACCTACGAAGCCAATATGACCATGCAGCATTGCGATGTGCTGGTCGCAGTGGGCGCGCGTTTCGACGATCGCGTTATTGGCAACACGCGCCACTTCAGCCAAGTTCCACGCAAGATCATCCATATCGACATTGATCCCTCCGTAATTTCCAAGCGGGTCAAGGTGGATGTGCCTATCGTGGGCGGGGTCAAGGAAGTCCTGCAAGAGTTCAACGAGCTGTTTGCGCAGATGCGCCAGGAAAGCAATGGCGCAGCGCCTTCGCTGAACGAATGGTGGAAACAGATCAATGTGTGGCGGGGCAAGAACTCGCTGGCTTATGCTAAGTCCGACGAGCTCATCAAGCCTCAGTTTGTTGTTGAGTCCTTGTGGGAAGTCACAGGCGGTAACGCCTTTGTCACCTCCGATGTGGGCCAGCACCAGATGTGGGCTGCGCAGTATTACAAGTTCAACAAGCCGCGTCGCTGGATCAATTCCGGTGGCCTGGGCACGATGGGCGTGGGCCTGCCTTACGCGATGGGCGTGCAGATGGCTAACCCTGGTCAGGACGTTGCTGTCATTACCGGCGAAGGCTCCATCCAGATGAACATCCAGGAGCTGTCCACCTGCAAGCAGTATCGTTTGACGCCCAAGGTGTTATGCCTGAACAACCGTTACCTGGGCATGGTTCGCCAGTGGCAGCAGATCGATTATGGTTCGCGCTATTCGGAATCCTATGTGGATGCCTTGCCGGATTTCGTCAAGCTGGTCGAAAGCTACGGCCATGTGGGCCTGGAGATCGACAAGCCGGCCGATGTGGTGCCGGCCATCCGCGAAGCCTTTACCAAGCACAAAGACCGCCTGGTGTTCCTGAATTTCATCACCGATCAGACCGAAAATGTCTTCCCTATGGTGAAAGCGGGGCGTGGCTTGACCGAAATGTTGCTGGGTCCGGACGACCTGTAAGGAGAGAACCATGAAACACGTCATTTCTATCCTTCTGGAAAACGAACCTGGCGCGCTCTCGCGCGTGGTTGGCCTGTTTTCGGCGCGTGGCTACAACATTGAAACCCTGACCGTGGCTCCGACCGAGGACGACACCTTGTCCCGGATGACCATTGTCACCAAGGGGTCGGACGATGTCATCGAGCAGATCACCAAGCACCTGAACCGTCTTGTGGATGTGGTCAAAGTGGTGGACCTGTCCGAAGGGCCGCATATCGAACGCGAGCTGATGCTCATCAAGGTGCGTGCGGTTGGCAAAGAACGCGAGGAAATGAAGCGCATGGCCGATATTTTCCGGGGCAGCATCATTGATGTCACGGACAAGACCTACACCATTGAATTGACGGGCGTGCAGGAAAAAATCGCGGCCTTCATCAATGCGCTGGACCGTACGGCTATTCTCGAAACGGTGCGCACCGGCGTGTCTGGTGTCAGCCGCGGCGAACGTGTCCTGAAGCTGTAAGGCCTGCATTTCCTCTTTTTTACGCCGCGTGCAGGTTGCGGCACCCATAGAATTGCTGCATAAGCGAAAATTATTACTTGGAGCACCTAATGAAAGTTTTCTACGACAAGGATTGTGATCTCTCCCTGATCAAAGGCAAGACCGTTGCCATCATCGGTTACGGCTCGCAAGGCCATGCCCACGCCCTGAACCTGCATGAGTCGGGCGTTAATGTGGTGGTTGGCCTGCGCAAGGGCGGTGCTTCCTGGAGCAAGGCCGAAAATGCTGGCCTGAAGGTTCAGGAAGTGGCCGAGGCCGTCAAGGCCGCCGACGTGGTCATGATCCTGCTGCCCGACGAAAACATCGCCGAGGTCTACCGCACTCAAGTGGCCGACAACATCAAGCCCGGTGCCGCTCTGGCATTTGCCCACGGCTTTAACGTGCACTATGGCCAAGTCGTGCCACGCGATGACATCGACGTCATCATGGTGGCCCCCAAGGCTCCCGGCCACACCGTGCGCGGCACTTACCGCCAGGGTGGCGGCGTTCCTCACCTGATCGCCGTGTACCAGGACAAGACCGGCGCTGCACGCGATGTGGCCCTGTCCTACGCATCGGCTAACGGCGGCGGCCGTGCCGGCATTATCGAAACCAATTTCCGCGAAGAAACCGAAACTGACCTGTTCGGCGAGCAGGCCGTGCTGTGCGGTGGTGCCGTCGAGCTGATCAAGGCAGGTTTCGATACGCTGGTGGAAGCCGGTTACGCGCCGGAAATGGCCTACTTCGAGTGCTTGCACGAACTGAAGCTGATCGTGGACCTGATCTACGAAGGCGGTATCGCCAACATGAACTACTCGATCTCCAACAACGCTGAATACGGCGAATACGAGACCGGCCCCAAGATCATCACGGACGAAACCCGCAAAGCCATGCGCCAGTGCCTGGAAGACATCCAGACCGGTGTCTACGCCAAGAACTTCATCCTGGAAAACGCAGCCGGCGCACCTACGCTGACTTCGCGTCGCCGCATCAACGCCGAATCGCAGATCGAACAGGTCGGTGGCAAGTTGCGCGCCATGATGCCTTGGATCGCCGCCAATAAGCTGGTCGACAAGTCCAAGAACTAAGCCGATGGCGGCCTTGAGTCGCCCGACTATGTTTTGCTTCACGCCTCCCGCATTGCGGGAGGCTTTTTTATGTGGCCTGTTTTCTGTGAACCGTTCCCAGAGAGCATCGTCCTGATCTTGTGCTTGCCATGATTTTTTGTCCTGCGCCTAGAATGTGGAGCGGGGTGGGCTGTCAGGGCGGGGGCAAGATGCGTTATTCTTGCGGGTGTAGCGGTTTTCCCAGGGCCGATTACGGCGGGGATGCTTTTTTATAGAATCAACAGCGAGTCTTATGCCCAATTTTCTTAACGATGAAACCCGGCGTCGGCGCAGCATCTATCTGCTGCCCAACGCATTCACCACAGCCAATCTCTTTGCAGGGTTTTATGCTGTGGTGCAAGCCATGAACGGGCGTTTCGAAGCCGCCGCCATTGCCATTTTTCTGTCGCTGGTGTTTGATGGCATGGATGGCCGGGTGGCGCGTCTGACCAATACGCAATCGGCGTTTGGCGAGCAATACGACTCCATGGCGGATATGATTTCCTTCGGGGCCGCACCGGCTCTGGTCATGTATGTCTGGGCTATGCAGGGCTTGGGACGTTGGGGGTGGCTGGCTGCTTTTATTTATGTGGTAGGGGCCGCATTGCGCCTGGCCCGTTTCAATACCAATATTGCCGTGGTCGACAAGCGTTTTTTTCAGGGCCTGCCCAGTCCGGCGGCTGCCGCGCTGGTCGCAGGCTTTATCTGGCTGGCTGTGGACAATAAATTGTCGCTACAAGCACATGCCATCCCTTGGGTGGCGTTTGGTCTGACGGTTTATGCGGGCTTGGCCATGGTATCCAATGCGCCGTTCTACAGCGGAAAGTCTTTCGCGGTGTCTCGCAGCGTGCCATTTTGGGGCATGCTGTTGTTCGTGCTGGCGTTTGTGTTTGTGTCCACCGACCCGCCTGTTGTCCTGTTTGCTCTGTTTTGCGTGTATGGCGTTTCGGGGTGGGCCGTCATGGCCTGGCGCTGGCGCCGGGCCCGCGATCTAAGCCGTCGCCGGCGCGAAAACAACTGAACACAATCGCATCCAACGCTTTTCTGCTCAAAGCCTGAACGGCGCTGCGCTTTGTGGTTATAATACGTGCCTGCATCCGGCTTTTCTTGGGCGGGATGCATTTTCATTGTTAAACACGTTAGGGCACCTCGGTCCTAACGCATGTCCTAGAGGCTAAATAAAATGGCAGTTGCAGATATCAAAAAAGTCGATATCGTCTCCGAGTTTCAGCGCAAGCAAGGCGACACCGGTTCCCCAGAAGTGCAAGTGGCCCTGTTGACCGCTCGCATCAACGAACTGACCGGTCACTTCAAGGCCCACAACAAAGATCACCACTCCCGTCGTGGTCTGCTGCGCATGGTCAGCCGTCGCCGCAAATTGCTGGACTACCTGAAGGGTCGCAATCCAGATGCTTACCGCGCACTGATCGAAAAACTCGGTCTGCGTAAGTGATACCGGGGCTGGTTCCCCGCTAGACAACCGTGCACACTGCGAACTGGTTTCGCAGTGTGCACGGTTTTTTTATTGTAAGGATTCTCCTAATGTTCAATAAAGTCACCAAGTCATTCCAGTACGGCGAACATACCGTCGTTCTGGAAACCGGAGAAATCGCACGTCAGGCGTCAGGTGCCGTGCTGGTTTCCATTGAGGATACTGTTGTGTTGGCTACCGTGGTGGGTGCCAGCAAGGCCAAGCCAGGCCAGGATTTCTTTCCCCTGACTGTCGATTACGTCGAAAAAACCTACGCCGCCGGCAAGATTCCAGGTGGTTTCTTCAAGCGCGAAGGCAAACAGTCCGAGCGCGAGATCCTGATCTGCCGCCTGATCGACCGTCCTTTGCGCCCGCTGTTTCCCGAAGGCTTCTACAACGAAGTCCAGGTCATCATCCACACGATTTCGGTTAACCCCGAGATCGATCCCGACATTGCCGCCATGCTGGGCGCTTCGGCTGCCCTGGCTATTTCGGGCATTCCGTTCAACGGTCCAGTGGGCGCTGCCCGCGTGGGTTACGTGGATGGCCAGTACGTGCTGAATCCTTCGGCTACTCAGTTGCAGTCGTCTGACTTGGATCTGGTTGTGGCCGGTACCGAAGAGGCCGTGCTGATGGTGGAGTCTGAAGCCAAGCAACTGCCCGAAGATGTGATGCTGGGCGGCGTGGTCTATGCCCACGAACAGATGCAGGCCGCTATCAATGCCATCCACGAGTTGGTCGAAGAAGCGGGCAAGCCCGAGTGGGATTGGCAGCCGGCCCCGGTCAATGAAGCTCTGCAGACCGCCGTTGCCGCCGCTGCCCAGGAAGGCTTGAGTCAGGCCTACCAGATCCGCGAAAAGCAGGCCCGTACCGAGCAGGTTCGTGCTGTTTACGCCAACGTCAAAGAAGCGCTGGCAGCGCATGCCGAGGCCAAGGGCGAAGCCGCGCCGGATTCCGTGGCGGTTGAAAATATGCTGTTCGATCTGGAAAGCAGCATTGTGCGCAACCGTATTCTCAGCGGCGAGCCTCGTATCGATGGCCGCGATACCCGCACTGTGCGCCCCATCAGCATCCGCTTGGGCGTTCTGCCCCGTGCTCACGGCAGTGCCTTGTTCACGCGCGGCGAAACCCAGGCTTTGGTCGTGACCACCTTGGGTACCAAGCAGGACGAGCAGATCATTGACTCCATCATGGGTGATTACCGCGATCGGTTCATGCTGCACTACAACATGCCTCCCTTTGCCACCGGCGAAGCAGGCCGTTTCGGTGCGCCTAAGCGCCGCGAAATCGGTCATGGTCGTCTGGCCAAGCGTGCGTTGACCCCGCTGCTGCCTGTGTCCGAGGATTTCCAGTACACCATCCGCATCGTGTCCGAGATCACCGAGTCCAATGGCTCTTCTTCCATGGCATCGGTGTGTGGCGGTTCGCTGTCCATGATGGACGCTGGCGTGCCAGTGCAAGATCACGTGGCAGGTGTGGCCATGGGCCTGATCAAGGAAGGCGGCAAGTTCGCCGTGCTGACCGATATCCTGGGCGACGAAGATCACCTGGGCGATATGGACTTCAAGGTGGCCGGCACTGAAAAAGGCATTACCGCCTTGCAGATGGACATCAAGATTCAGGGCATTACCAAGGAAATCATGCAGGTGGCTCTGGCCCAGGCGCACGAAGGCCGCATGCACATCCTGTCCAAGATGAAGGAAGCCATCGACGGTTCCCGTACCGAAATGTCCGAATTTGCTCCTCGCATGTTGACCGTCAAAATCAATCCCGAGAAGATCCGTGACGTCATCGGCAAGGGCGGTGCTACGATTCGTGCGCTGACCGAAGAAACCGGCACGCAGATCGATATCTCCGACGACGGCACCATCACTATCGCCAGTGCCGATCTGGACAAGGCCCGTGAAGCCGAGCGCCGCATCAAAGAGCTGACCGCCGAGGTCGAAGTGGGTCAGGAATACGAAGGTCCTGTGATGCGCCTGCTGGATTTCGGAGCCATCGTTCAGGTTCTGCCTGGTCGTGACGGCTTGCTGCACATCTCCGAGATCGCCAACTACCGTATCGCCAATATCAACGATGTGTTGAAGGTGGGTCAGGTCGTCAAGGTCAAGGTTATCGAAGCCGACGAGAAAGGCCGTCTGCGCCTGTCCATCAAGGCTATCGGTGGTATCGAGGCCCAGGGCGGCCCTGCTGCCCCTGCCGCTTCCTGATCGCTCCGGCGGTCTGCTTAAAGGAAAACCCGCCTTTTGGCGGGTTTTTTGTGCACCCATGTGCTCTGCGCAGCATACCAAAAAGCCCGCTAAAAAGCGGGCTTCTATATATATTAGTGCAACACCTTCTGGTGCTTGGGATGCTATCGATCTGGCCGGGTCAATGTCTGTTCCGGCTTATGAGGGAGAGCCGCTTGGGTCTCGATGCCGTAGCGGATTTGTAGGCCGCTTACGGTAATGGTGCATCCAGCCGGAATCGAACCGGCACGATCAAGGATCGAGGGATTTTAAGTCCCTTGCGTCTACCAATTCCGCCATGGATGCAGCGGGTGTGGCGGAAGCGGTGAGATTCGAACTCACGGATGGGTTACCCCATCGCCGGTTTTCAAGACCGGTCCATTCAACCGCTCTGGCACGCTTCCTGTGTTGCGTCTACTGGGACGCAGCTCTTCTGGTCGCAAGGACCAGGATAGCCGTAAAGTGTAACGTAAAAGTGTGGTGGCGTCATCGGATTATTGCCCTTCGATTGGCGATTGCGCACTGTAGGCAAGATGCCCGTGTGGTAGATTGCGAAAGTCGAGTTTGAATTGGCCTTGTTATCGGGCAGGATGCGCTGCCGTGGTGGCAGGGCGCAGATAGGGAGCAAGCATGCGCGCCGTAGAGATTTCTGAGTTTGGTGGCCCTGAGGTGTTGCGGGTGGTGGATCGTCCTGTTCCGCAGGCTGGGCCAGGGGAAGTGCTGGTTAAAGTCTTGGCGGCAGGGGTGAACAGGCCTGATGTCTTGCAGCGTGCCGGGGTCTATCCGCCGCCGGCGGGGGCTTCCGATCTGCCGGGTTTGGAGTTGGCCGGGGAGATTGTGTCTGGTGATGTGCAAGGCAGTGCGTTCAAGATCGGTGATTTGGTCTGCGCGCTGGTGACGGGCGGGGGATATGCTGAGTATTGCGTCGTTCCGGTGCAGCAGTGTCTGTCCATTCCAAGCGGTTTCAGTCTTATCGAAGCGGCCGGTTTGCCCGAAACCTTTTTTACGGTTTGGAGCAATGTGTTCGATCGCGGGGGGCTGGCGCAGGGTGAAACCTTGCTGGTGCATGGTGGAGCCAGCGGCATAGGCACCAGTGCGATTCAGCTTGCAGTGGCGATGGGAAATACGGTGTATGCGACGGCTGGTAGCGATGACCGGGTTCAGGCTATCAATCGATTAGGCGGCATAGGCATCAACTACAAGACCCAGGTCTACGAAGACGTCATCAAGGCTAAGACTGGCGGGCGCGGTGTGGATGTCATTTTGGATATGGTGGCCGGCGACTATATCAACCGTGACCTCGCCTGCTTGGCCGACGATGGCCGCATTGTCATCATTGCTTTGTTGGGCGGTGCCAAAGCCACCATTAATTGCGGTGAAATTTTGCGTCGTCGCTTAACGATCACTGGTTCCACATTACGGCCGCGTCCGGTGGCTTTCAAGGCGGCGTTGGCGCGGGCCTTGCGCGAACAGGTGTGGCCTTTGCTGGAGGCCGGCAAGATTCGGCCGCTTATCCATGCTACGTTTCCGCTGGAGCAGGCGGACCGTGCTCATGCCATGATGGAAGCGGGCGAACAGGTGGGCAAAATCATTCTGCTTCCTTGATCGATGCAAGAGGGGGTGGGTTGCCCGTTGGTTTTTCCACGCTTGGATACGCCAATATCAAGCGGAATTATTAAGCACGCGCTACAATACTAGGTTAGCTGCGTGCGCGTGATGCGACGCTGGTGCAATTACTGACAGACATCAAGGGAGCAATGGGCGTACATTCTTTGCGAAAGCGTATGGTCGCGGGCAATTGGAAAATGAACGGTTCGCTGCAGAGCAATCGTCAGTTGCTGGATGTCGTGCTCCCCCAAACGCAGCTCTTGTCGGAATGCGATGTGCTTTTGTGCGCGCCGTTTGTTTATCTGCCCCAATTGCAGCAGGCTATGGAAGGTACAGGTTTTGCGCTTGGGGCGCAGGATGTCAGTGTGCATGCCAAGGGGGCTTACACCGGCGAGGTTTCTGGTGCTATGTTGGCTGACGTGGGCTGCCGTTGGGTCATCGTCGGTCACTCGGAGCGCCGGCAGTACCATCAGGAAAGCAGCGCGCAGGTCGCGGCCAAAGTATTGGCGGCCCTGGGTGCGGGCTTGACGCCTATTGTGTGCGTGGGCGAACAATTGGCGGATCGCCAGGCTGGACAGGCTGTCTGCGTGGTGCACGATCAGCTGGACCCGATCAAGGCTTTGGGTGCGCAGATTGTTGAGCGGGTGGTATTGGCATACGAGCCGGTTTGGGCCATAGGCACGGGGCTGACCGCCACTCCGCAACAGGCTCAGGATATGCATGCGCAGATCCGTGCCTTCATGGGTTCGGATGTTGTGCGTATTTTGTATGGTGGTAGCGTCAAGGCGGATAATGCCGCCGAGCTGTTTGCCATGCCGGATATTGATGGTGCCCTGGTGGGTGGTGCATCTTTGGATGCGCAGGAATTCTTACGTATAGTGGCCGCTTGAGGCCTCGGAGTCTTTGAATGCAACATTGGATGTCTTCCGTTCTGATGGCCGTGCAGGTCATTTCTTCGCTGCTGATTATTGGTCTTGTACTGTTGCAGCAAGGTAAAGGCGCAGATATGGGGTCCGCATTTGGTGGTGGTTCGGCCGGCAGCGTATTCGGTGCTGCAGGTGCGGCTAACTTCCTCTCGCGCATGACCAAGTGGGCCGCGATCGTGTTTTTTGTGTCTACCGGTGGTCTGGCCTGGATGGCGCATCAGCCGGCCAAGCAAGTTGAGTCGGGTGTCATGCAAGGCTACGAGTCTGCCGTTCCTGGTGCGGTGCCATCCGGTGCCGCGGCCGTGCCCGCGCCCGTGCCTGGCGCTGTGCCTGCGGCACCGGTTGCGGCTCCTTCCGCCGCGGTACCGGAAAGTGTTCCTGCGGCTGTGCCGGCAGCTCCGGCTGCGCAGAGCGATGCCGCCTCTGGTGCTCCTGCTGCTAAGCCTTGATCGCTTCGCTTCATATAGAAGTAAGCCCGCTGAAAAGCGGGCTTTTTTTATGCCTGGTGTCGCGGCAGGCATACGAAATCAGCGTTTCGGGGTAAAAACACAAAGGCAAGGCTGACAGCTAATTCTTTATCGTGCTAATATCGCTGTCTTAGTTTGAAGCCGACGTGGTGGAATTGGTAGACACGCTATCTTGAGGGGGTAGTGGCGAAAGCTGTACGAGTTCGAGTCTCGTCGTCGGCACCAAAAACAAGCAGGCCATTTTTGGCCAATCAATAAAACCTGACCAGCATGTGGTTGGGTTTTTTTTTGCCTGCCGTTTTTTAATGTATCGGGGCAGGGGCAAAAAATAAAAAAGAGGCTGGTGAAAGGCTTGAGAGACAGACTTAAAGCAGGTTCTTAGCTTGCGGCCTCGTGATAAGTTTGCTGATGATTTGGAAGCGCGGCGCAGGGCGGGGTAAACCCTGCTTCGCGGCTTTCTGGGGTGCCGGTTTGTTGTGTATAGCCAACAGGGTGCGCACAAAGCTTCACGTTTCTGAATGGTTTCGTAGTCAAGCGTCGGGAATTTTGATGCAATAGCGTTAACTTCCCATCGCGGAGTTAGAAAGAGCAGCAGCACTGTTGTAGTTGGGCTGCTCTGATTTACTCAAATCTACGGAGATTTCTTACATGAAAAAGACTCTGCTCGCTGCTGCTCTGATGGCCGGCTTCGCTGGCGTCGCACACGCAGAAACGTCTGTTACCCTGTACGGTATTCTGGATGGTGGTATTGGTTACCAAAAGTTCAAGGGCGTTAACTCCTACGGTGCTAACCGTGATGGTCTGGAGTCCACCAGCCAGAAGAAAACCGGCCTGATCAACGGCATCCAGTCCGGCAACCGTTGGGGCCTGAAGGGTTCCGAAGATCTGGGTGACGGCCTGCGCGCTGTGTTCCAACTGGAAAGCGGCTTCAACCTGGGTACCGGTAAGTCCGCCCAAGGTGGCCGTCTGTTCGGTCGTCAGGCCACTCTGGGTCTGGCTGGCGACAGCTGGGGTCAACTGGACTTCGGTCGTCAAACCAACATCGCTTCCAAGTACCTGCCTGGCGTAGCCGATCCTTTCGGCGGTGGTTTCGACCAAGCTAACATCGGCGCGGCCTTCACTTCGGCCAACACCGTTCGTTACGATAACATGGTCATGTACCAGACCCCCAACTTCTCGGGCTTCCAGTTCGGCGTTGGTTACTCCTTCAACACCAACGGCGATCAACAGTACAAGATCACCAACAGCCAGAACCCTGAAGACGGTCTGGAGCGCAACCAGCGCGGTATCACTACCGGTCTGCGTTACGCTAACGGCCCCATCGGTGTTGCTCTGACGTACGATCAGTACAAGACTCGTGAAAACCGTGCCGCTATCGGCGCTCCTGTTACCGGCGGCGACACTGTCAAAGCCTGGAACCTGGGCGGTAGCTACGACTTCGAAGTGGTCAAGGCTCACCTGGCTTTCGGTCAGACCCGTGACGGCCTGTTCGCTGTGCAAGAATTCAGCGGCGTTGGTCTGGACACCGGTGGCAGCCTGAAAGGCCTGAAGGTTAACTCCTACCTGGTCGGTCTGTCCGCTCCTGTTGGCGCTGGCAACCTGATGGCTTCCTGGACCATGGCTGATCCACGTTCGGCTCCAGACGGCATGGACAACGCTGCTTTCGAACTGAAGAAGCAGCACGTGTACAGCCTGGGTTACACCCACCCACTGAGCAAGCGCACCAACGTGTACGCTATCGGCTCCTACGCCAAGAACGTGCACTTCTTGCCTGACGGCAAGTCCACTCTGCTGGGCGTTGGTCTGCGTCACCAGTTCTAATTGTGTCGCGTAGCTTGTCTACGCGCTCAATGGCAGGCCTTCGGGCCTGTGGAACTGCAAAGCAGTCAAGCTTGTAAAAAAAGCCACCCTTATGGGTGGCTTTTTTGTATCCGTATCGGGCAATTTGGGATGCTGTCGCACTTGTTAAATGTTCTTTGGGTGCTTGGGCTTTGTTGTCTTTGAGTGTTCCTTGGTTGCTCTGTTTTTTGTTTCTTGTGTGGTGGGGGTATTGGTTTGGTTTGTTACAAATTGAGGGCCGCTTAGGGGCTTGAGTGTGTGTGTGCCTGGCTGACTGGACGCTGACGAAAGGCGGCGTGACTGTGTTTTTTGGGGCGGATAGCAACCTTGATTAATGAATATAATCAATAAAAAACAGGGCTTTCCTATATTTAGGCGGCTATTTTGCGGCTCATCCGCAACATCACCCTCAAGATGTAATGGTTTGGGGTTATCCCTCAAAACTCTGCTCTCAAAATGCTACAATCCAAGAGTTTATTTACTGCGATTGGATGCTTTGCATGAACCTGCAAGAGTACTTTCCCGTTTTGCTGTTTATCATCGTCGCCACTGGCATAGGTCTGGCTTTGCTGACCGCAGGCCGGCTGTTGGGCCCGAATCGCCCCGATCCCGAAAAGCTCTCGCCGTACGAGTGCGGTTTCGAGGCTTTTGGCGACTCTCGCATGAAGGTGGATATCCGTTACTACCTGATTGCGATCCTGTTCATCATGTTCGACCTGGAAATCGCTTTCCTGTTTCCCTGGGCCATGGCCAATGGCACGGTAGGCATGGTGGGTTTCTGGACTGTCATGGCCTTTTTGGGCGTGCTGACGGTCGGCTTTATCTACGAATGGAAAAAAGGCGCGCTGGACTGGGAATAATCCCCCAGGCTTAGGTCCGCGCAGCGGGTCTTGGCGTCTCTTGCTGGTATCAAGGCGCACCGGGATGCACCTTTGCGACAGCAAGTTTGGTCAGCAATTGGATCGGCGCGGCGTACCCGGGTCGAATCCGGCAAAAGGCAACTACTATGGCTATCGACGGCATTCTTAAAGAAGGTTTTGTGACGACCAGCGCAGACAAGTTTCTGAACTGGGCAAAGACAGGGTCTATGTGGCCCATGACATTCGGCCTGGCCTGTTGTGCGGTGGAGATGATGCACGCAGGCGCGGCGCGTTACGACCTGGACCAGTTCGGCATTATTTTCCGACCCAGTCCCCGTCAGTCCGATCTGATGATCGTGGCCGGCACCTTGTGCAACAAAATGGCACCCGCCTTGCGTAAGGTGTACGACCAGATGGCCGAGCCGCGCTGGGTGGTGTCCATGGGGTCCTGTGCGAACGGTGGCGGCTATTACCACTACTCCTATTCCGTCGTGCGCGGCTGCGATCGCATCGTGCCGGTCGACGTCTATGTTCCGGGCTGTCCGCCCACGGCCGAGGCTCTGGTCTATGGCCTGCTGCAAATGCAGAACAAGATCCGCCTGACCAACACCATTGCGCGTTGAACGGCTAGAACAGGTTAAGAATGACTATGACACGGCTAGAAACACTGAAGACCAATCTGTTCGCCGTCCTGGGCGAACAGGCCGCGCTGACCGAGGCGCTGGGCGAATTGACCCTGGAAGTGCCGGCGGATGCCTGGGTGGATACCTGCACGCTGCTGCGCGATCACGCAGATTTGCGTTTTGAAACCTGTATAGACTTGTGCGGCATCGATTATTCGGCCTGGAAAGCGCCGACTCACCAACCTGTGGCGGGACAGTTCCCTCATCGTTTTGCCGTGGTGCTGCACCTGACCTCGCTGACTCATAACTGGCGCCTGCGCGTGCGCTGCTTTGTGCCCAACGACGATTTTCCGGCCATACCGACCTTGTTCGAGGTCTGGCCATCGGTCAACTGGTTCGAGCGCGAGGCGTTCGATCTGTATGGGATCATCTTCGAGAATCACCCCGACCTGCGTCGTATCCTGACCGACTACGGCTTCATCGGCCATCCTTTCCGCAAAGACTTCCCGATCTCCGGCTATGTCGAAATGCGCTACGACACCGAGCAAAAGCGCGTCATTTATCAGCCCGTCACTATCGAGCCGCGTGAAATCACACCGCGCGTGGTGCGCGAGGACGACTACGGAGTAGGGCGTTAATCATCATGGCAGAAATTCAAAACTACACCCTGAACTTTGGCCCTCAGCACCCGGCCGCGCACGGCGTGTTGCGACTGGTTCTGGAGCTGGACGGCGAAGTCATCCAGCGTGCCGACCCACACATTGGCCTGTTGCACCGCGCTACGGAAAAACTGGCTGAGCACCGCACCTATCTGCAGGCCTTGCCCTATATGGACCGTCTGGATTACGTGTCCATGATGGTGAACGAGCACGCCTACTGTATGGCCATCGAAAAGATGGTGGGCGTGCAGGTGCCGCTGCGCGCCCAGTACATCCGCGTGATGTTCGACGAGATCACCCGCATCCTCAATCACCTGATGTCAGTGGGTTCGCATGCCCTGGACGTGGGCGCTATGGCGGTGTTTTTGTATGCGTTCCGCGAACGTGAAGACCTGATGGACTGCTACGAGGCTGTTTCGGGTGCGCGTCTGCATGCGGCCTATTACCGGCCTGGCGGCGTGTATCGCGATCTGCCCGACACCATGTCCTTGTACAAGGGCAACAAGTACCGCTCCGAAAAAGAGCTGAAGTCCATGAACGAAGCCCGGTCGGGTTCTTTGCTGGATTTCATCGAGGACTTCACCAACCGCTTTCCGGCTTGTGTGGACGAATACGAAACCTTGCTGACCGATAACCGCATCTGGAAGCAACGTCTGGTGGGCGTGGGTGTCGTGGACCCCGAACGTGCCAAGGCATTGGGCTTTACTGGCCCCATGCTGCGCGGTTCCGGAGTGGAATGGGATCTGCGCCGGGTGCAGCCTTACGAAGTCTATGACCGTATGGATTTCGATATCCCCGTTGGCTGTAACGGCGACTCCTACGATCGTTATCTGGTGCGTATCGCCGAAATGCGCGAAAGCAATCGCATCATTCGCCAGTGTGTGCAGTGGTTGCGCAATAACCCCGGTCCTGTCATTACCGACAACCATAAGGTCGCCCCGCCATCGCGCGAACGCATGAAAACCGGCATGGAAGACCTGATCCACCACTTCAAGCTGTTCTCCGAAGGCATGCACGTGCCGACCAGCGAAGCCTATGCGGGCGTGGAGCATCCTAAGGGCGAGTTCGGTATTTACCTGGTGTCCGACGGCGGCAATAAACCGTACCGGCTCAAGATCCGCGCTCCTGGCTTTGTTCACTTGCAGGCTCTGGACGAAATGAGCCGCGGTCACATGATCGCCGACGCCGTCACCATCATCGGGACGCAGGATATTGTGTTTGGCGAGATCGACCGCTAGGTCGCGCCTGGAAAAACGGAACCGAATTATGTTGCTTTCCGAAAAAGCCTACCAACAGATAGATCGGGAACTGAGCAAGTTTCCAGCCGACCAGCGCCGTTCCGCCATCATGGCATCTCTGGCCATTGCCCAGCAGGAGCAGGGCTGGGTTTCGCCCGAGATCATCGCCGATGTGGCGGCCTATATCGGCGTGGAAGCCATTGCGGTGCAGGAGGTTGCTACCTTCTACAATATGTTCCACACCAAACCTGTGGGCCGCGTGACCATCTCGGTCTGCACCAACTTGCCCTGTGCGCTGCGCGATGGCGTCAAGGCAGGCGAATACCTTAAAGAAAAACTGGGCATCGATTACGGCGAGACCACCGCGGATGGCCAGTTCTCCCTGATCATGGGGGAATGCATGGGTTCGTGCGGCGATTCGCCCGTCATGCTGCTGAATAATCAGCATATGTGTGTGCGCATGGAAGCCGAACGCATTGACGCCATGCTCGAAGAATTGAAGAAACACGGAGAGTCGGCATGAGTGCACCGGACATTCTGCGCAAGCTCGCCCAGGGGCTGGAGCCCAATCCCGGGGCCGACCTGTCGCGCAGCATGATTTTTCATGATCGCCACATCGAGCCCCAGATTCTGGCAGGCCTGAATGGCGACAATTGGGGTCTGGAAGACTACGTCAAGCGCGGCGGCTACGAAGCATTGCGCAAGGTCTTGACCAGCGGCATGAAGCCCGAGGACGTTATTGCCGAAGTCAAGACCTCGGCCTTGCGTGGCCGTGGCGGCGCGGGCTTTCCCACCGGCCTGAAGTGGAGCTTCATGCCGCGCGCCATCCCTGGCCAGAAGTACCTGGTCTGCAATTCGGACGAAGGCGAGCCAGGGACGTTCAAAGATCGCGATATTCTGCGCTTCAATCCGCACATCGTCATCGAAGGCATGGCGATTGCCGCCTATGCCATGGGCATCAGCGTGGGATACAACTATATCCACGGCGAAGTCTTTGAAATCTATCAACGCTTCGAAGAAGCGCTGGAGCAGGCCCGTGCCGCCGGATTCCTGGGTGACAACATCCTGGGATCGGGCTTTAACTTCCAGTTGCATGCCTTTCATGGCTATGGTGCTTACATCTGCGGCGAAGAAACCGCGCTGCTCGAGTCGCTGGAAGGCAAAAAAGGCCAGCCACGCTTCAAGCCACCGTTTCCTGCCAGCTTTGGTCTGTACGGCAAGCCGACCACCATCAACAATACCGAAACCTTCGCGGCCGTACCCTGGATTATCCGTAACAGCGGCCAGCAGTACCTGGAAGTCGGTATTCCCAATGCCGGTGGCACCAAGATTTTCTCCATCACCGGCGACGTCGAGCGTCCCGGCAACTACGAAGTTCCTTTGGGCACCCCGTTTGCCACCCTGCTGGAGTTGGCGGGCGGCATGCGTCATGGCCGCAAGCTAAAAGCAGTCATCCCCGGTGGTTCCAGCTCTCCGGTGTTGCCGGCCGACATCATGATGGCTACCAACCTGGATTACGACTCCATCGCCAAAGCCGGTTCTATGTTGGGCTCGGGCGCGGTCATCGTCATGGACGAGACACGCTGCATGGTCAAGTCGCTGCTGCGCCTGTCGTATTTCTACTATCACGAAAGCTGCGGGCAGTGCACACCGTGCCGTGAAGGCACGGGCTGGCTGTGGCGCATGGTGCATCGTATCGAGAACGGCCAGGGCCGCCAGGAAGATCTGGACATGCTCGATGAGATCGCACACAACATCATGGGCCGCACGATTTGCGCTCTGGGTGATGCCGCCGCTATGCCGGTGCGCAGTTTCGTTAAGCATTTCCGCGACGAGTTCGCACACCACATCGAGCACAAAGGCTGTGTGGTGCCTCAATATCTGTAGGCCAGGACAACGTAATGGTAGAACTCACCATCGATGGCATTAAAGTTGACGCCCCGGAAGGCAGCATGGTCATTCAGGCTGCCCATGATGCCGGGGTCTATGTGCCGCACTTCTGTTATCACAAAAAACTGAGTATTGCCGCCAACTGCCGCATGTGTCTGGTGGACGTGGAAAAAGCGCCCAAGCCTTTGCCGGCCTGCGCCACGCCCGTGACCAACGGCATGGTTGTGCGTACCCGCTCGGAAAAAGCCATTGCCGCCCAGAAAAGCGTCATGGAGTTTCTGTTGATCAACCACCCCCTGGATTGCCCCGTGTGCGACCAGGGCGGCGAGTGTCAGCTGCAGGATCTGGCAGTGGGCTACGGCGGTTCCGAATCGCGCTACAAAGAAGAAAAGCGCGTGGTCGCCGCCAAGTCCATGGGGCCGCTGATTTCCACCGAAGCCATGCAGCGTTGCATTCATTGCACGCGTTGCGTGCGTACCGGCGAAGAGATCGCCGGCGTGCAGGAAGTGGGCATGCTCAATCGCGGCGAACACGCCGAGATCACCACCTTTGTGGGCAAGGCCGTGGAGTCCGAACTGTCGGGCAATATGATCGACGTCTGTCCCGTGGGTGCGCTGCTCTCCAAGCCGTTTCGCTTCAATGCCCGTACCTGGGAACTGGCCCGTCGCCGCAGCGTCAGCCCGCACGACAGCGTCGGTGCCAATCTGGTCATTCAGGCCAAGATGGACAAAGTGCTGCGCGTGGTGCCCTTCGAGAACGAAGAGGTCAACGAATGCTGGATCAGCGACCGCGACCGTTTTTCCTACGAAGGTCTGTATACCGAAGACCGCCTGACCCATCCTATGGTGCGTGGCGATGACGGCCAGTGGCGTGAAGCGTCCTGGAACGATGCCATGCAGACCATCGTGGCCGGCATGAATGCCGTACGCGAGAAATTCGGTGCCGATCAGTTGGGCTGCATCGGCTCGGCCACGTCGACCACGGAAGAACTGGCCTTGCTGGCCCGCCTGGGCCGTGCTCTGGGCACTGAAAACATCGACTTCCGCCTGCGTCAGACCGATGCGCGCCTGGATGCTGCCCTGGCCGGTGTGCCATGGCTGGGTATGCCGCTGGCCGAATTGAACAATCTGGATCGTGTTCTGGTTGTCGGTTCGTTCCTGCGCAAGGATCACCCACTGATGGCCCAGCGCCTGCGTCAGGCTGTCAAGCGCGGTGCGCAAGTCTCGTTCATCGATTCGGCGGCCGACAATCCATTGTTCAACGCCATTGCGGGTCGCCTGACCGTTGCGCCTAGCCAATTGCCCAAGGCCTTGGCCGAAGTGCTGGTGGCGCTGGCCAAGGCTAAGGACGCTGCCGTCCCAGCGGGCCTGGAAGGTGTGCAGGTTTCGGCACAAGCACAGCAGATCGCCGATAGCCTGGCTTCGGGCGAGCGCGTGGCCGTATTGCTGGGCAATATGGCTGTCAATTCCGATCAGGCCAGTGTCATTGCCGCCAATGCTAGCGCGATTGCGCAGGCCAGCGGTGGCACGCTGGGCTTCTTGACTGCCGGCGGCAATACCGTAGGCGGTTATCTGGCCAATGCCGTGCCCGGCAAGGGCGGCTTGACGGCCGAACAGATGCTGGCGCAGTCCCTGCGTGCCTATCTGGTTCTGAATGTCGAGCCCTCCCTGGACAGCGATCTGGGCGAACGGGCCGTCGAAACCCTGAAGTCCGCGACCTTCTCGGTCGCCTTGACCTCTTACCGCTCGGCGGCCGAGAGCTGGGCCGACGTCATGTTGCCTGTGTCGCCATTCACGGAAACCTCCGGCACATTCGTGAACGCCGAAGGCCGCGTGCAAAGCTTCAAGGGTGCAGCAGCGCCTGTGGGCGATACGCGTCCCGCCTGGAAGGTCTTGCGTGTGCTGGGCAATCTGTTCCAGCTCGACGGCTTTGACGACGAAACCTCCGAATCGGTACGTGACTCGGTCATGGCCGGCGGCGTGGAATCGCGCCTGTCCAACCAGATCAAGCTGGCCCCTTCGGCACAGCCTGTGGTGTCCGGTCTGGAGCGGGTGGCCGATGTGCCTATTTACCGCAGCGATGCCTTGGTACGCCGTTCCGCTCCCCTGCAGGCCACGCCGGCCTCCGAGGCTCCTCGCGCGCGCATGTCCGCCGCCACGCTGGCCCATTTGGGTCTGGCCGACGGTGATCTGGTTCGCGTCCGTTCCTCGCAAGGCGAGGCTACCTTGCCAGCACAGCTGGACGATACCGTGGCACCGTCGTCGGTTCGCGTGGCCACGGCTTTTCCTGAAACCGCCGCACTGGGCAGCGCATTCGGTCAATTGACAGTGGAGCGTGCATAACATGGATTTTCTCTCTGTCATCAATAACTTTGGGACCGAACTGCTGGGCGATACCGCCTGGTTCGTGGTCTGGACCCTGCTCAAAATCGTCGCTATCGCGCTGCCCATCATCCTGTGCGTTGCCTACCTGACGTACTGGGAGCGCAAGATGATCGGCTTCATGCACGTGCGGCTGGGGCCGACCCGCGTAGGTTATCGGGGCTTGTTGCAGCCCTTTGCCGACGTTTTCAAGCTGCTGACCAAAGAGCTGATCGTTCCCGCCAAGTCCAACAAGACTTTGTACATCCTGGCACCGGTCGTTACGCTGATGCCGGCGCTGGCCGCCTGGGCCGTCATTCCCTTTGGCCCGGATATGGTCCTGGCCAATATCAATGCCGGCTTGCTGTACATTCTGGGCATTACCTCTCTGGGTGTGTATGGCGTGATCGTGGCCGGTTGGGCCTCCAACTCCAAGTACGCTCTGTTGGGTGGCTTGCGTGCCGCCGCACAGGTGCTGTCTTACGAATTGGCTATCGGCTTTGTGCTGATCACCGTGCTGCTGGTCTCGGGTACCCTGAATCTGTCTGGCATCGTCATGGGCCAGACCCAGGGTTACTTTGCCGACAAAGGGCTGAACTTCCTGTCCTGGAACTGGCTGCCGCTGTTGCCGCTGTTCGTCATCTACGTCATTTCCGCCGTGGCAGAGACCAATCGCCACCCCTTTGACGTGGTGGAAGGCGAATCGGAAATCGTGGCCGGCCCTATGGTGGAATACTCAGGCATGGGTTTTGCCCTGTTCTTCCTGGGCGAGTACGCCAACATGATTTTGTTGTCTGCGCTGGCATCGATCATGTTCCTGGGCGGTTGGACTCCCATCGTCGAGTTCGCTCCCTTCACCTGGATTCCAGGCTGGCTGTGGTTGGGTCTGAAGACCTTTATCGTGGTCTCCATGTTCATCTGGTTCCGCGCAACCTTCCCACGGTATCGCTATGACCAGATCATGCGTCTGGGCTGGAAAGTATTCATCCCGCTGACGGGTGTGTGGCTGCTGGTCGTGGCGATCTGGATGCAGACGCCATGGAACATCTGGCAATAAGTCAAAGGGGCAAGATTATGGAAGCAATCAAAGATTTCTTTGGCAGCCTGATGCTGTCCGAAATGCTCAAGGGCATGCGCCTGACCGGCAAGTACTTCTTCAAACGCAAGGTCACGTTGCGTTATCCGCTGGAAAAGACGCCGACTTCGCCTCGGTTCCGTGGTTTGCATGCACTGCGTCGCTACGAAAACGGCGAAGAACGCTGCATCGCCTGCAAGCTGTGCGAAGCCGTGTGCCCGGCCATGGCCATTTCCATCGAGTCCGCCGAGCGCGAGGACGGCACGCGCCGTACCACGCGCTACGACATCGATCTGGCCAAGTGCATTTTCTGTGGTTTCTGTGAAGAAAGCTGCCCGGTCGATTCGATCGTGGAAACGCATATTCACGAGTACCACGGCGAGAAGCGGGGCGACCTGTACTACACCAAGGATATGCTGCTGGCCATTGGCGATCGCTACGAGGACGAAATCGCTCGTCGTCGCGCCGCAGATGCACCTTATCGCTAAGGCCGGAGCTTTACATATATGTTATTTACTACTGTTCTGTTCTATGTGCTGGCGCTGGTGCTGGTGGTGGCCGCGTTCCGCGTCATTTCCGCCAGCAACCCGGTCACAGCCGTGCTGCACCTGATCCTGGTTTTCTTCACGGCCGCCATGCTGTGGATGCTGATGGGAGCCGAGTTCCTGTCGCTGCTGCTGGTGGTGGTGTATGTGGGTGCCGTCATGGTCATGTTCCTGTTCGTCATCATGATGTTGGATGTGCGCCAGGAAGCGGGTGGCTCCAAGTTCAAGGCCTACATTCCTCTGGGTTTGCTGATCGGGGCCATCATGGTTCTGGAAATGGGCTTTGTCCTGACCCAGTTGTGGCTCAATACCGGCCCGGCTGCCGTCATGCCGGATGACTACAACAATACCCAGGTGATCGGCGAACTGATGTACTCGCAGTACGTCCTGGCTGTTCTTGTCGGCGGCATCGTGCTGCTGGTGGGCATGGTCTCGGCCATTGCCCTGACGCTGCGCAAGCGCGAAGGCGTCAAGCGCACCGTGTCTGGCCAGCAGGTCAAGGTCCGCGCCCAGGATCGCCTGCGCATGGTCTCCATACCTTCTCAAACCGAAAAGCCGTCGGTATCCAGTTCGGCTGACGCCGTCGTTTCGGGAGACAAATGATGATGACGCTGTCGCTTGCGCACTATCTCGTCCTGAGCGCCGTGCTGTTCACGGTAGGCCTGTTCGGCTTTTTCCTGAATCGCCGTAACCTGATCATCTTGCTGATGTCGGTGGAATTGATTCTGCTGTCGGCCAACATGAACTTTGTCGCTTTCTCCACATGGATGGGGGATGCGGCCGGTCAGGTGTTCGTCTTCTTCGTCCTTACGGTCGCAGCGGCCGAGGCGGCGATTGGTCTCGCAATTCTCGTATTGCTGTTCCGCAATCTGAATTCGATCAATGTCGATGATCTCGACCAGCTCAAGGGTTGATGGGATAGCACAACAATGAACTCCATAAATCTTTACTTAACCATTGCGCTTGCTCCCCTGGTGGGGGCCGCGCTGGCCGGTCTGTTCGGCACCGGCTTTCTGGGTCGGCTTATCGGCCGGACCGGCGCGCATCTGATCACCATCGCCGGTGTGCTGATCTCCTTCATCGGTTCCGTCACCGTATTGCTGCAGGTGCTCGATGGCCAGACCTTCAACGGTCCGGTCTATACCTGGATCACCATAGGCAGCATTCAGTGGGACATCGGCTTTCTGATCGATCAGTTGACCGCCCTGATGATGGTGGTGGTTACTTCTGTATCTCTGATGGTGCATATCTACACCATCGGCTACATGAAGGATGATCCGGGCTATCAGCGTTTCTTCTCCTACATTTCGCTGTTTACCTTCTCCATGCTGATGCTGGTCATGTCCAACAACATGCTCCAGTTGTTCTTTGGCTGGGAAGCAGTGGGTCTGGTTTCTTACCTGCTGATCGGCTTCTGGTACGAGCGCAAGACCGCCATCTTCGCCAATATGAAGGCCTTCCTGGTCAACCGCGTGGGCGACTTCGGTTTTGCTCTGGGTATCGGCCTGTTGTATGCCTACACCGGTTCCATGAACTACAGCGACGTGTTCGCCAAGGTGCAGGAACTGAGCACCATGACCTTCCCCGGCACGGACTGGCAGTTGCTGACCGTCGCCGCGCTGGCCTTGTTCGTTGGTGCCATGGGTAAATCGGCTCAGGTGCCGCTGCATAGCTGGCTGCCCGATTCCATGGAAGGTCCTACCCCGATCTCCGCCCTGATCCACGCTGCGACCATGGTGACGGCGGGTATCTTCATGGTGGCCCGCTTTTCGCCTGTGTTCGAGCAGTCGACCACCGCGCTGTCTTTCATCATCGTGATCGGTGCCACAGGCGCTTTGTTTCTGGGCCTGCTGGGCATTATCCAGAACGACGTCAAGCGCGTTGTGGCCTATTCCACGCTGTCCCAGCTGGGCTACATGACCGTCGCGTTGGGCGCATCCGCCTACACCGGCGCCGTGTTCCACCTGATGACGCACGCTTTCTTCAAGGCGCTGCTGTTCCTGGGCGCAGGTTCGGTCATCATCGGCATGCACCACGATCAGGACATCCGCAATATGGGCGGCCTGCGCAAGTACATGCCCATCACCTGGATCACCTTCCTGATCGGCACCCTGGCTCTGGTCGGCACGCCTTTCTTCTCGGGTTTCTACTCGAAAGAGCACATCATCGAAGCGGCCGGTGCCGCGGACATCTGGGGTTCCAGCTATGCGTACTACGCAACGCTGATCGGTGTGTTCGTTACCTCGCTGTACTCCTTCCGTCTGTATTTCCTGGTCTTTCACGGCAAGGAACGCTTCCGTGACGTCAAACACGACGATCATCACGCGCACGACGATCATCATGCCCATGGCGGCGATCCGCACGAATCCCCTTGGGTCGTGACTTTGCCGCTGGTCTTGCTGGCTATTCCATCCATTTTTGCCGGTATCTGGTTTGTCGATCCGCTGCTGTTCGGCTCTTTCTTTGACGGTATCGTCAGGGTTCTGCCCGAGCACCCTGCAATGGCAACGCTGGAGCACCACTGGACAGACTGGATGGCCTATGCCTTGCACGGCTTTGTTACCGTACCGTTCTGGCTGGTCGTGGCCGGCGCCGTCGTGGCCTGGTATATGTACCTGGTCAATCCGGCCCTGCCTGCCGCCATCAAGAAAAATTGCTCCTTCATCTACCGTATCCTGGAGAACAAGTACTACGTTGACTGGTTCAACGAACAAGTGCTGGCTCGCGGCGTTCGCTGCCTGGGTACTGGCTTGTGGAAGGGCGGCGACCGCGGTCTGATCGACGGCCTGCTGGTCAATGGTAGTGCCCGCGTGGTGGGCTGGGTGGCTGCAGTCACCCGTCACCTGCAGTCGGGTTATGTCTACCATTACGCCTTTGCCATGATTCTGGGCATCTTGGCGCTCTTAACCTTTTTTGTACTGACGGTTCGGTAAATGGCTAGCGATATGGCGTCTTCTACTCTTCCTTGGTTAACGCTGGCGATTTTCGTACCTATCGTCGCCGGTCTGCTGGTGCTGGCTTTGGGGCGCGATGACCGCCCCGAGTTCACCCGCTGGCTGGCGCTGCTGGGCTCGATTGCCGGCCTCATTGTCACCATTCCCTTGTATACCGGCTTTAATCCGGGCACAGCCGACATGCAGTTTGTCGAGCTGGCTCCCTGGATCGATGCCTTCAAGATTAACTACCACTTGGGCGTGGACGGCATTTCGATGTGGTTCGTGCTGCTGACGGCCTTCATCACGGTGATCGTGGTGCTGGCCGGCTGGCAAGTCATTACCAGTCGTGTTGCCCAGTACATGGGTGCCTTCCTGATCCTGTCGGGCTTGATGGTAGGCGTATTCGCTGCGCTGGACGGCCTGCTGTTCTACGTGTTTTTCGAGGCCACCCTGATCCCGATGTATCTGATCATCGGCGTGTGGGGCGGTCCGAACCGCGTGTATGCCGCCTTCAAGTTCTTTCTGTACACCTTGTTCGGCTCCTTGCTGACCCTGGTTGCATTCATCTACCTGTGGAATGCATCGGGCGGTTCGTTCGACATCCTGAGCTGGCATGACACCAAGCTGGGCTATACCGCCCAGGTGTTGATCTTTGCTGCTTTGTTCATGGCTTTTGCCGTGAAAGTGCCTATGTGGCCTGTGCATACCTGGTTGCCCGATGCACACGTGGAGGCACCGACCGGCGGCTCCGTGGTGCTGGCCGCCATCATGCTCAAGCTGGGTGCTTATGGTTTCCTGCGTTTCTCCCTGCCCATCGCTCCGGATGCGTCCCAGGGTCTGGCCGGCATCATCATCGCCTTGTCGCTGGTTGCCGTGATCTACATCGGCCTGGTCGCCATTGTCCAGGACGACATGAAAAAGCTGGTGGCCTATTCCTCTGTGGCCCACATGGGTTTTGTCACCCTGGGCTTTTTCGTGTTCAACACCACGGGCATGGAAGGCGCGATCATGCAGATGATCTCGCACGGTTTCGTCTCCGGTGCCATGTTCCTCTGTATCGGCGTCTTGTATGACCGACTGCATTCGCGTCGCATCGATGATTACGGCGGTGTAGTCCACGTGATGCCGCGTTTCGTGACCTTTTTCGTGCTGTTTTCCATGGCCAACAGCGGCCTGCCCGGTACCAGTGGCTTCATCGGCGAGTTCACTGTCATCATGGGCGCGGTCGAGTACAACTTCTGGATCGGTCTGCTGACCGCAACGGCCTTGATCACTGGTGCGTCCTATTCGCTGTGGATGCTCAAGCGCGTGGCCTTCGGCCCGGTCGGCAACGATAACGTCGCCGGCATGAGCGATCTGAGCGGTCGCGAGTTCTTCGTTCTTGGCGTAATGGCGATTGCTGTGTTGGGTATGGGTGTTTATCCAAAACCATTCACCGATGTCATGCACGTTTCGGTTGAAGCGCTGCTGCAACACGTGTCCATCTCGAAACTGTAGGCCGAAAGACAATGGAAACTACCTTCAATTTTTCTTTGGCACTGCCCGAGATTCTGCTTCTGGTGCTGGCTTCGTGTGTGCTGATTTTTGACTCTTTCAGCGCCCACAAGCAGCGTCACAATACGTTCGTACTCAGTCTGGGTACGCTGGTGGTGGTGGCTCTGAGCGTGGCCTGGCAATGGTCGCAGGGCATGAGCGGGGTCTCCTTCGGCGGCCTGTACGTGGTGGACGAGCTGTCCCACTTCTTGAAACTGCTGTCCTGCGTGGCCGTGGCCGCCACCCTTATTTACGGCCGCGACTATGCCGAGCAGCGCACGATGCTCGATCGCGGCGGCGAGCTGTACACGCTGACGCTGATGGCCCTGCTGGGCCAGATGCTCATGATCTCGGCCAACAGCATGCTGACGGTGTACCTGGGCGTCGAACTCATGTCCTTTGCGCTTTATGCCTTGGTGGCCCTGCGTCGCGAACATCGCCAGTCCATTGAAGCAGCCATGAAGTACTTTGTGCTGGGCGCGCTGGCTTCCGGGGTTCTGCTGTACGGCATGTCCATGATCTACGGCGCTACCGGCCAGTTGGAGCTGCCGCGTATTGCCGAAGTCATCACGGCCGGCAAGGCCGAGCGCCTGGCCCTGGTGTTTGGCGTTGTGTTCGTGGTGTCCGGTCTGGCCTTCAAGTTGACGGCAGCGCCTTTCCATATGTGGACCCCCGACGTTTATCAAGGTGCCCCAACGATCGTCACCCTGGTGATCGGCGCAGCACCCAAGCTGGCTGCCTTTGCCATCACCCTGCGCTTCCTGGTCGAAGGCCTGCACGGCATTGCCGTGGATTGGCAGCCCATGTTGCTGGTGCTGGCCGTTGTTTCGCTGGCCTTGGGTAACCTGACCGCCATCGTGCAGAAGAACCTCAAGCGGATGCTGGCGTATTCCACCATCTCGCACATGGGCTTTATCTTGCTGGGTCTGCTGGCCGGTGTGTTCGACGGTCAGACTCATATGCAGGCTTACGGCGCTTCGTTGTTCTACGTCGTGATCTATGTCCTGACCACGCTCAGCACCTTCGGTCTGATCTTGCTGATGAGCCGTCGTGGTTTTGAATGCGAAAATATCGATGACCTGAAAGGCTTGAACCGTCGCAGCCCCGGCTTTGCTCTGGTGTGGCTGCTGTCCATGTTCTCGCTGGCCGGTATTCCTCCGTTGGCCGGCTTTGCCGCCAAGCTCAGCATTTTGCAGGCTGTGATCGGCGCGGGATATATTTGGCTGGCCGTATTCGCCGTTATCATGTCCCTGATCGGTGCCTTCTATTACCTGCGCGTTGTCAAAGTAGCGTACTTCGACGAGCCTGAAGGCGAAGAGCAGCCCTTGGCAAGCGGCGTACTGACCAAAGCGGTCATGCTGGTTAACGGCGTGTTGATCATCGGCCTGGGTCTGTTGCCTGGTGGCCTGATGGATACCTGCATCCGCGTGATCCAGGCTTCCTTGACATTCTGATAGAGGCGCATCATGGACCAAAGTCTTTCCATCTGGGTATTGGTTGTACTTGCCTTGATTACGGCTAATCTGCCGTTTTTTGTGGAAAAGCCCTTGCTGGTGCTACCTTGGTCCATACCTGGGCAAGCTCCCCATCCGGCCTGGTTGCAGCTTCTGGGTGGCGTGGCGTATTTGGCTGTGGTCGTGGCCCTGGGGCTGGGTATCTACAGTGTGATCGGCCACTCTTCCGCTTTGAGCTCTAAGCCGGCGCTGTTAGGCAAGGTGGCGCTGGTTTTGGCTTTGGCCGCCGCGGTATTTTATTTTCCGGCCTGGCGCGCCCGTGGGCAAAAGACTCACAAGAGTTTTTTTTCCCGCCTGCTGGAGGTCTGTGCTTTTTACGGGATAGTGGGTGCGTTGGGCTTCGGATTTGAAGCCAGCATCGGTAATCCGTTCAGCCAGACCTGGGTGTTTTACACCATTACCTTTGCTCTATTTCTGGTGTTGGCTTATCCGGGCTTTGTCTATCGCTATCTGATGCGTCATCCCAAGGGCAAGTTTGAATAGCCTTGGGCAATAGCAAAAAACCCGCTACGGCGGGTTTTTTTGTGCTTCCGATAAGCATTCAGAAGTAGACGGAGCGACTTAGCAGGGCCACGAGGATCAGGTCTGACCCAGGGGCGCATGCGTAGCACCGGCCACCCCCAGTCGTTTGCAGACACCTTGGGCCTCTTGGGCCAATACCAGTGTCAACTGCTCGGCGGGCAGACGGCGGCCCAGCGGGGCGGATTGCCCGCTCCAGAGCGAAGTGAAGTCGCTGCGGCCTTGCTTTTCCGCTTCGATGCGCAACGGACTGAGCGCCGAGCCGGCATGGGGAAAGACAGGAGCACTGGCATTCAGGGGGCCGATCTCGTCCATTAGGCGGGTGCGAATGCCGCGCGCCGGACGGCCGGTGAACAGATTGGTAATAGCAGTGCTGTCCGAGACGCTAGTGCTGAGTGCTTGACGGTGCAGGTCGCTGATTTTCGCTTCGGGGCAAAACAGGTAAGCCGTGCCGATTTGTGTTGCGCAAGCACCCAGCGCCATTGCCGCAGCGATGCCACGCCCATCGGCGATCCCGCCGGCGGCCACGACAGGCCGATCCACGGCATCAGCGATTTGCGGCAGCAGAGCCAGGGAGCCGACCTGGGTAGCCACATTCTTGCCCAAAAATAGCCCACGGTGACCGCCGGCCTCTGCGCCCTGGGCAATGATGATGTCGGCACCATGTTCCTGCAGCCAGACAGCTTCGGCCACTGTGGTTGCGCTGGATATGACCAACGCGCCTATTTTTTTGACTCGCTGGACCAGTTCTGCGGCAGGCAGCCCAAAGTGAAAGCTGACGACTTCCGGGCGCAGTTCTTCAAGCAGATCGGCGTGGGCATGGGAGAAGGGCGCGCGCGCTGCCTTGGGCAGTTCCTGATTGGGGTCCAGACCATACTGTTGATAGTAAGGCATCAGCTGCAGCCGCCATTCCTGCAAGGCTTCAGGTTCCAGGCGCAGTTCCTGGTGGCAGAAAAAGTTCAGGTTTAAAGGTCTGCTTGTGGCCTGGCGGAACAGATTTGTTTGTTCCCGTATTTGTTCCAGGCCGAGCATGGCACAGGGCAGCGAACCCAGACCTCCGGCGCGCGCGACCGCGATGGGCAGTTCACTGTCCTGAGCGCCCGCCATAGGGGACTGGATAATAGGGTGTTCGATGTTCAGCAAGTCCAGCAATGCATTATTGGGCCATACATACATAACAGGGTCCTCAGTTGACGGGATTTTTCATCGTATCAGGATGTGTGCCGGCTGCAAATGGGGTGGCTAGGCGTATGGGGCCTTGATAGCGGCAATGGCTGCCTGGTCATGCGGCCGGCGCGATACAATACGGCCTTTGTCACGCACCCTTTAAGGGGCCGTGTTTTTCTTGTTTCGTGGATGTTCCGATGTCTCATCTTATTCTTCAGGGGCCGCGCCTGGATCGCGCCACCATAGAAAAAATAGCTGCTTTGGTGCAGGCGGACGGTGTGCAGGAGCTGGGACCGACTGCCGTGCGCCTGTTGGGTGCCGATCAGGAACAGGCCGCACAGGTTCGGGTCTTGGCGCAGGCTGCCCAGATGGATCTTGCGTTTTTGGACCAGATAGATCGTCTCAAGGATATGCGTGTGTTAGCCATGGATATGGACTCCACGCTGATCAATATTGAATGCATTGACGAGATTGCCGATATGGCGGGGCGCAAAGAGCAGGTGGCGACGATCACCGAAGCGGCCATGCGTGGTGAAATCAAGGATTTTTCCGAAAGCCTGATTCGTCGAGTGGCCTTTCTGGAAGGGGTGTCTGTCAGTGATCTGACCCGTGTCTATCAAGAGCGCCTGCAGCCCAATCCTGGTGCCGAGCGTCTGGTGGCTACAGCCCATGCGCATGGCGTTCAGACCCTGTTGGTGTCTGGTGGCTTTACTTTTTTCACAGAACGGATGAAGGACAGGCTTAGCCTGAACTATGCTCACTCCAATACGCTGGAAGTGGTCGATGGCGTGTTGACCGGCAAAGTGCTGGGCGATATTGTGGACGGACAGGCCAAAGCGCGGTATTTGCAGGAATTGGCGGCCCAACTGGGTGCAGAGCCTGCGCAATGCATTGCTATCGGGGATGGTGCCAATGACTTGCCCATGATGGCCCAGGCAGGGTATTCGGTGGCGTACCGGGCTAAACCGGTCGTGCAGGAGCAGGCCCGCTTTGCCTTGAACCATTCGCCTTTGGATGCGGTGCTGAATTGGTTTCGCCAGGACGTGTAAGCTGCCTGTCGCTGTATTTCGAGGAAAAAAACACCGCTAGACTGGCGCTAGCGGTGTTTTTTTGTCCTTGGCCTGAACCGATGGTCGAGCGATTGATGCGGGTGCCGGTCAGCGATGTGCTCAAGCCGGGCCTACAGGGTGTAGAGCGCGTGGCCCATCCGGTCGGTGCGGTGTTGGTGTGTGCGGCCAGAGTGTTTTATTTTTCCCTTTTCAGGCTGGCCAGCACGCCTCGCACGGCCTGGATACGGTTTTTGACCAGTTCGCCGTCGCGGATTTCGATGCGCAGCTTGTCGGGACCAGCCAGCCGTACCTGTTTGTTTTTCTGTACCAATTCTATGATGCTGACCGGGTCCACATTGGGTTTGCTTGAAAATTGAACGGTGGCCTGGGCCTGGCTGGCATCGATTTTGACAATGCCCAGTGGCTCGGCCTGAATGCGTAGCCGGTGGACGGCCAGCAAGTGCTCGCCTGGCTCTGGCAAGGGGCCGTAGCGGTCGATGAGCTCTTCTTGGATGCTGAACAAGTCTTCTTCGTTGCGTGCGTGCGATAGCGCTTTGTAGTGGCCCAGGCGCGCATTGACGTCGGGGCAGTAGCTCGATGGCAGCAAGGCGGAAGTACGTAGATTGACCTCGCACTGCAGGGCGAAAGGAGAATCCAGATCGGGCTCCTCGCCGGCTTTGAGCGCCTTGACGGCGGTATTGAGCATGTCCGAGTACATGGAAAAGCCCACTTCCTGGATATCGCCCGATTGGGATTCGCCCAGCACCTCGCCTGCACCGCGGATTTCCAGATCGTGCATGGCCAGGAAAAAGCCTGCACCCAGCTCTTCCATGGCCTGAATCGCTTCCAGGCGCTTTTTGGCGTTGCTGGTGATGGCATCTTCGCCCGGTGTCAGCAGGTAGGCATAAGCCTGGTGATGGGAGCGTCCCACACGTCCGCGCAACTGATGCAATTGGGCCAGGCCCAGACGATCGGCGCGATGGATGACAATGGTGTTGGCGCTGGGAACGTCGATGCCGGTTTCGATGATGGTGGTGCACAGCAGCACGTTGTAGCGCTTCTGATAAAAGCCCTTCATGACCGCTTCCAATTCGCGCTCGGGCATCTGACCGTGGGCCACGGCGATGCTGGCTTCGGGAACCAGTTCTTCCAGCCGGGCGCGTCGGTTGTGGATGGTTTCTACTTCGTTATGCAGAAAATAGACCTGACCGCCGCGTTTGAGCTCGCGCAGCAGTGCTTCGCGTATGGTGCTGCCGTCCTCGCGGCGCACGAAGGTTTTGATGGCCAGCCGCTTTTGGGGAGCAGTGGCGATGACGGAAAAGTCGCGTATGCCTTCCAACGACATGCCCAGGGTGCGCGGAATGGGCGTGGCGGTCAGCGTCAGTATATCGACTTCAGCGCGCAGGGCTTTCAGTGCTTCTTTCTGGCGCACGCCAAAGCGGTGTTCTTCGTCGATGATGACCAGGCCCAACTGCTTGAAACGGACATCCGGGGACAGGATTTTGTGGGTGCCGATGACAATGTCCACGCTGCCCTCGCTCAGACCGGTAATGGCCGCCTGGGTTTCTTTGTTGGAACGGAAGCGGGAAAGTTCGGCCACGCGTACCGGCCAGTCGGCGAAGCGATCGGCAAAGGTTTGTGCGTGTTGTTCGGCCAGCAAGGTGGTGGGGCACAGCAGGGCGACCTGCTTGCCGTTGGCCACGGCCAGGAAGGCGGCTCGCAAGGCGACTTCGGTTTTGCCAAAACCTACGTCGCCGCAGACCAGCCGGTCCATCGGTCGGCCCGAGGTCATATCCTGAACCACGGCTTGGATGGCGTCGGCCTGATCGGGCGTTTCTTCAAAGCCGAAGCCTTCGGAGAAGGCCTGGTAGTCGTTCAGGGGAAGTTTGAACTGAAAGCCTTGGCGGGCGGCCCGTTGCGCGTACAGGGCCAGCAGTTCGGCGGCGCTGTCTCGTGCCTGTCTGGCGGCGCGGCGGCGGGCTTTGTCCCATTGCCCCGATCCCAGTTGATGCAGCGGCGCATGCTCGGGGTCGGCACCGCTGTAACGCGCAATCAGGTGCAGTTGCGCCACGGGCACGTACAGCGTGCTGCCCTTGGCGTATTCCAGATGCAGAAATTCGACCGGGCCTTCGCCCAGGTCCATTTCCTTCAGACCGCAATAGCGGCCTATGCCGTGTTCGGCATGGACGACAGGATCGCCGGCGCGCAGTTCCGACAGATCCCGCACCATGGCTTCTACATCGCTGCTGCGTTCGTTGCGGCGACGGCCGCGCTGGGTGCGCGCCTGCGTGGGGTACAGATCGTTTTCGGTCAGCAGGCTCAGACCGCCATGCACCAAGGCGAAGCCGTGGAACAAGGGGGCCACGATCAGGGCGAAGGGGATGTCTGAATCCAGGAAAGAGGCCAGACTCTGGCAGTCGGGGTCGGGGCGCAGATCGTTTTCCAGCAACATCTGCAGCAAGGTTTCGCGTCGGCCTGCAGAATCGGCGCACAGTACCGTACGGCGACGCTGATCGTGGACTTCGCGGCGCAGTTGGGCCAGCGGATCGTCGGCACGGCGGTTCACGGCGACCACAGGCAGCGGCTCGAAGTCCGGATGGGGCGCTGCGTCGGCACTGCTCAAGTTAAGCCGGGAGAAGGGCTTGATGTGGTTGAAGAACTGTTCGTCCGACAGAAACAGGCTGGCAGGCGGCAGGATAGGACGCTCACGGTCATTCTTCAGAAAGGCATAGCGGCTGTGCGTGTCGCTCTGGAAACGCTGAATGGCCGTTTGTGCATCGCCATGAGTGATCAGCAGGCTACCCTCGGGGACATAGTCCATCAAGGTGGCCGTTTGCTCGAAAAACAGTGGCAGATAGTATTCGATGCCCGCAAAGGCAATGCCGTTGCCCACATCTTTGTAGGGCAGCGCGCGCGAGGGGTCGCCTTCAAACTGTTCGCGAAAGCGCGCCCGGAAATTGTTGCGCGCTTCTTCGTCCATGGGAAATTCCCGCCCTGGCAGGAGCTGGATTTCTTTGACCGGATACAGACTGCGCTGAGTATCGATATCGAAGCTGCGTATGGTTTCGATCTCGTCGTCGAACAGATCCAGGCGGTAGGGCAGGACCGAGCCCATGGGAAACAGGTCGATCAGGCCGCCGCGTATGCTGAATTCGCCGGGCGCGGTAACCTGCGTCATGTGGGTGTAGTTGGCCAGCGTCAGTTGGGCGCGCAGGCTGGCTTCGTCCAGGGCATCGCCCTGGCGGAACGAGAAGGTATAGGCGGCCAGAAAGGCGGGCGGTGCCAGGCGGTACAGGGCGGTGGTGACAGGGACTGTCAGCACATCCACATCCTGCATCATCAGGGCATGTAAGGTGCGCAGACGCTCGGAAATCAGATCCTGATGGGGTGAGAAGCTGTCGTAGGGCAGCGTTTCCCAATCGGGCAATTGGCGTACGCGCAGTTTGGGCGCAAACAACAGGATTTCTTCGGCCAGCCGCTGCGCGGCCAGCGGGTCGGCGCACAGTACGACCAGCGGTGCGCCATGCTGGCGTGCCAGGTCGGCAATCAGGCAAGCGTCTCCCGAGCCGGGCGGCATGGTTTGCACATAGCGCTGGCCGGGACGCAAGGCGGCCAGCACCTGAGAGGTGCTGGGCAGGGACAGAGAATGCTGTTTTTCGGTTTCCATCAGGATTGTCATTATAAAATCACCCACCTATGAAGACTACCTTGATTGCGATAGTGCCGGCCGCCGGCATCGGTTCGCGCGCCCTGGATTCTGCCACGAAGGCGCAGGGTCTGCCCAAGCAGTACCGTCTGCTGGGCGGACAGGCCATGTTGCGCCGTTCGGTACAGGCTTTGCTGGCCGATGAACGGATTGCCCAGGTGCGTGTGGCGGTGGCGCCGGACGATATCTGGGCCAGCCAGGTTCTGCAGGGGCTGCCGCGTACGGTCTGTCTGCCTTGCGGCGGTCCCACGCGTGCCGATACGGTCCTTAATGCTCTGCAGGATCTGACACCGCAGATCGGGCAATGGGTGCTGGTGCATGATGCGGCGCGTCCCGGACTGCCCGCTCAGGCGCTGTCGCGCCTGATCGATACGTGCCTGCAGTCAGGGCGAGGCGGCCTGCTTGCCGTGCCGGTGCCCGATACTGTCAAGCGCAGCGTGGCGCACGATTGCCCGGCGGTGGCCGGCACGGTGGACAGAGAAGGGCTGTGGCTGGCGCAGACGCCCCAGATGTTCCCTGCCCAGGCGCTGTGCCTGGCATTGGAGCAGGCCCGCAGTCGCGGCCTGCCTGTTACCGACGAGGCCAGTGCCATGGAGCTGGCGGGCGAACAGCCTTTATTGATAAACGGTTCGGCACGTAATTTTAAAGTGACCTGGCCCGACGATTTTGAATTGATGGAAAAATGGTTATGACAATCCCCTTTCGTGTTGGACAAGGTTTTGATGTGCATGTGCTGTGTGAAGGCCGGCCTTTGATTCTGGGGGGGGTCACCATTCCTCATACCCACGGTTTGCTGGGGCATTCGGATGCCGATGCCTTGCTGCATGCCATTACCGATGCCATCCTGGGGGCCGCAGGCCTGGGCGATATCGGACGTCACTTCCCGGATACCGACCCGCGCTATAAAGGAGCAGATAGCCGGGTCTTGCTGCGCCATGCCTTCGAGCAGGTGCGCCATGCCGGTTGGAAGGTCGGCAATGTGGATGCCACCATTCATGCCCAGAAACCCAAGATTGCGCCGCATGCGCCGGCGATGGTCGCCAATATACAGGCCGATCTGGAGCTGGAGGACGGTTGCGTGAATATCAAGGGCAAGACAAACGAATCAGTGGGCTTTGTCGGACGTCAGGAAGGCATTGCCGTCACGGCGGTAGCCCTGCTGCTGAGGGCTTGACGCAGGCAGCGCTGCGTCAGCCTTCCTTGTCGGTGATAGGGGCCGCATTGTTGCGACCAGCACGGATGCGCGGCAACTGAATGCGCGCCGTCAGTCCGTTGGACGGGGTGCTGATCAGCTCGAAGTGGCCGCCCACCTGGCCCAGCAGACGCTCCACGATGGCCAGCCCCAGTCCGGCACCACTGACGCCGGTGCGTGCGGACACTCCACGGGAAAAGGGGCGCAGCAAACGCTGGATATCGTTTTGGGCGATCCCCATGCCCTGGTCTTTGACGGCGATTTCCAGGATGTTGCCTTGCTGGTGGGCGGATAGCTCGATGCGCGCGCGGTCGTCTTCCGGGCTGCGGCCATAGCGGCGCGCGTTTTCGATCAGATTCGAGACAATGCGCTTCAGATCATGGGCACTGATGCGGGCGTAAAGATTGGGCTCGATGGATGCAGTCAGGATACCGCCCAGCGTTTCGGTGTGGGTGCGTTCGCGTTCGTAGACGTCGTTGAGCACGGCGGATACATCGATGCCATGTTCAGGCACAGCGGTCGCTGGACGCGCGTATTCCATCAACTGGCCTATGCTGTGGTCGATCTGCGCCAGGTCTTCGTCGATGGCGGCGCGTGTTTCGTCCGACACCTGACTGAGTTCGATTTCCAGGCGCATGCGTGCCAGCGGCGTGCGCAGATCGTGCGAAATGCCAGCCAGCATGATTTCGCGGTCGGCCTCTGTCTGGCGGATATCGCGTGCCATGCGGTTAAAGGCGATATTCATGTCGCGGATTTCAGCCGGCCCTTTTTCGGGCAGGGTATTGGGAGTTTCGCCGCGTGCCAATTGTTGAGCCACCTTGGCCAGTTGCGCCAGGGGGCGGTTGACGAAACGCACACTGACGGCCGCGCCGATCAAGGCCAGCAGCAATGCTGTGGCTCCCCAACCCAACCATTCTATGCCGGCAGTCAGGCTGAGCTGTTCGCGATCAAAGACCAGCCAGTACTGGTCGTCGTTGATATCGAAGGAGACCCATACGCCGGGTACATTGTTGACGGACCACATGACCAGGGTCTGGCTGCCGAGCGCGCCGCGCACCTCGGTGGATACATGCTGCCAGTAGTTGGAGCGGGGCAAGGGCTCCAGTTCGTCGGTGGTTTCCCGTGGCTGCACGCGCAGGCTTTCCTTGGTGGCCAGATCCAGCAGCAGGGCAGGGCGCACGGCCGGTGGCGCATAGACCAGTGCCGAGCGGGTAATGCTGACCACGGAAGCCACGCGTTGTGCCATCTGGGCGGCGCGCGGGCCTTCTTCCATGCTGAAAAATACCTGCAGCCACGCCCCCAGGCTGACCAGCATCAGGGCAGCCAGCAATAAAAAAGACCGGCTGAATAAACCCAGCCGGATACGTGATTGCTTGGAAGGGGGGCGTTTGGCGGCCACTGAGGACCGCCCTGCCGTCTGTCCGGGGGACAAGGCTAGTTACCGCCGTCGGGAACGAAAACGTAACCCAGGCCCCAGACCGTTTGGATGAAGACTGGCTTGGACGCGTTGGGTTCGATCAGTTTGCGCAAGCGGGAAATTTGCACATCCAGGCTGCGATCGAAGGCTTCGTATTCGCGGCCGCGGGCCAGTTCCATCAGCTTGTCGCGCGACAGCGGGATTTTGGGATGGCGGGCAAATACCTTGAGGACCGAAAACTCGCCTGTCGTGATGGGGACGACTTCGTTGTTGCGGGTCAGGGTGCGGGTGGACAGATTGAGTACATATGGGCCGAACTCAATCGATTCGTTTTCCTGGCTGGGGGCACCCGGATGTTCCTCGGTGCCGCGGCGACGCAGGATGGCATTGACGCGCGCCAGCAATTCGCGAGGGTTGAAGGGTTTGATGAGATAGTCGTCCGCGCCCATTTCCAGACCGACGATGCGGTCGATTTCTTCGGCCTTGGCGGTTAGCATGATAATGGGCGTATTGTCGTGCCCGCCACGCAGTCGGCGACAGATGGACAGGCCATCTTCGCCGGGTAGCATCAGATCCAGTACCAGCAGATCGAAATGCTCGCGTTGCCAGAGCTTGGACATTTCCTTTCCGTCTTCGGCGACGAAGACGTTGAATCCTTGTTCGGACAGATAGCGGCGCAGCAGGTCGCGCAGCCGGGGATCGTCGTCGACGACAAGGATTTTGCGGGTGAGGGGGGGGGTCTGCGTGTTCATGGTGAAAATGTAACAGGCATCAGAAAGCGCGTACAGGGGGGTGTAGAAAAATATTACACATTAAGTCTTTTGTACGAATTACGCGTCTTTTAGCGCTTTTACAGCCTCCGTTCAGAAAGGGCGAAAGGGGAGTGGGCTGGAGCGGACAAAGCTAGTTTAGCGGTAAAAAACGCAGTTTGGCTCACCGGCGATACGACCTTTTTGTCTGCTGGAGAAAGAGCTCCGGTCAGTGACCTGCGCAACCCGTCTTTTAAACTAAAATACCAGGATGGATGCACATATTCTTGCCCTGGAAAGTTCCTCCAGCCTTTGCGAGCTGGCCCTGTTGTCGCGTACCCAAGATGGTGTACGCGTGTGCGAAATTGCCCACGAAGGTACGGGCGACCATGCCGAACGCTTATTGCCCATGGCGGATCAGTTGCTGGCGCAGGCAGGGGTGGAACGCCGCGCCCTGACGGCCATTGCCTTTGGGCAAGGGCCGGGCGGTTTCACGGGACTGCGCGTGGCTTGTGGCGTGGCGCAGGGAATGGCCTTTGCTCTCGGTTTATCGGTGTTGCCGGTATCGTCCTTGCTGGCTGCGGCGGCGCGGGCGCAGGAGCAGGACAATATGCTGTACGTCGTGGTGCAGGATGCGCGCATGGGCGAAGTCTATGCCGGTGTGTATGCCTGGGCCCCGGGGCAGGGATGGCGCGTGGCACAGGCTCCTGTGCTGCTGGATGCCGAACGGATCGCCGACTGGATAGATCGCTTGGCGGCGTCCTGGTCGCAAGGTATGTCGCAGCCGCGCATACAGGTGCTGGGCGACGCTGTCTTGTCGTTTCCTGCGCTTGTCGAACAAGTTCATGCCAAAGGCTGGCTGCTTGGGCCGCCCGTGCGCGCCGGGGCGCAAAGCGTGGCTAGGCTGGCTTTACAGGATCTGGATCGTGGTCTGGGTGTGCCGCCAGAGCTGGCCATGCCCCTATATGTGCGCGACAAAGTCGCCTTCACCATCAGCGAACGGGAGCAAGGGCACGGCGGCAATCCATCTGCGGGCGACCAGCCTCTGATCATCGAAGCGATGCGTGCCGAACATTTGGATGCCGTCTTGCAGATCGAGCGCCAGGTGCAAACACATCCGTGGACAAGTGGCAATTTTGCCGACGGTCTGGCTGGTGCCGGTTATTACGCGCGTGTCGCGCATCGTCAGGGCGTCGTGCAGGGATTTGCGGTTTGGCTGGCGGCACCCGATGTCATGCAGTTATTGCTGATCGGCGTGCAGGCTCAGCGCCGGGGCGTGGGCCGACAGTTGCTGGACGATGGTCTGGCCTGGACACGTAGCCAGGGGCTGGATCGGATCGTGCTGGAAGTGCGGGTCTCGAATGCCGGTGCCATTGCGTTCTATCGCAGCATGGGTTTTCAAATGGACGGCGTGCGTAAAAACTACTACCCATTGGGCAATGGGCAACGCGAAGATGCGGTGCTGATGAGTCTGGTTGTGCCGGTTAAGGTGGCACCATGAGCGCTTTCGAGCCTTTGTCGCTTTTGCAGCGAACCTGGCTCTTGGAGCTGGGACTGGAGCGTTCCTTTCTGGCGCGTCTGCCCCAGGCACAGGAACCAAGCGCGCGGCCGACCTTGCCCGAACAAGGGGCACCTGTCATGGACAGCGTCCCCGCGCGTGCGGCGCAGGCCGTGTCGTCATTGTCGGCATCGGACTCGCCATCTGTCGAGCAGTCCAGTGCAATGACGGCGCGCGATCAAGCCCTGGCCTTGTTGCGCAAACCGGGCCGACAGACGGTGTCGGCAGCCGAACCTGTTCAAAATACGCGACCGGCCGTGCTGATTCAGCCCGAACAGGCTGTCGACATGTCGTCTTTGCAGGAGCAGGTTCAGGCGTGTCAGGAGTGCGGTCTGTATACGGGTCGGGCGCTGACGGTGTTCGGGGCCGGTGTCACGCCTGAGCCGGACTGGATGGTTATTGGCGAAGCACCCGGCGCAAGCGATGATCGCAGTGGTCAGCCTTTCGACGGTAAGGCAGGCCAGTTGCTGCAGGCTATGCTGACCAGTGTGATTCCGCAGGCCTCGGTGTATATGTCCCATCTGGTCAAGTGTCGCCCCTTGGGCAATCGACCGCCTACCTTGGAAGAAATGGCGGCCTGCCGGGCTTTTCTGGATGCCCAGATCCGCTTGGTACAGCCGCGCCGTCTGCTGGCGGTGGGCAATCTGGCGGCAGCCGCTTTAAGCGGCCGTTCGGACGATCTGGAAGTCTTGCGTGGCCAGACCTTGTCGTATACCGATGCCTTGGGGCGCGAATTGCCTTTGCTGGTGACGTATCATCCGGCGTCTTTGCTGTTGCGTCCGCAACATAAGGCCAATGCCTGGCGCGATCTGGTGCTGCTGGGCCGTTTGCAGGCCCAGGGCTAATGCAAAGCAGGGGCGCAGCCCGCCCCCTAATTGTCAGTGCGAGGCCAGAGCCTGGCCGTGGCCTTCTTGGCCTATGCTGGCTTCCAGTTGTGGTTGCGCGCGCATATTGGCGTTTTTCCACATAATAAATACCGTCATCAGGCAGGCCACCAGCAGGCCGAACAGCACGATGATGTAGTTGATCGGCAGCCCCAGCCACAGCAGCAGGCTGTAGAACGCCAGCATGAACAGAATGTTAAGTTGCTCGTTGAAGTTCTGTACCGCGATAGAGTGGCCGGCCGATAGCAGTACGTGACCGCGGTGCTGCAACAGGGCATTCATGGGCACCACAAAAAAGCCCGATAGTCCTCCTATGCTCATCAGCAGGACATAGACCGCCCATTTTTCGTACACAAAGGGCATCAGCAGCACGATCAGCCCCATCAATACGCCTACGGGCAGAACCCGTAACGATTTCTTCAGGGGCACGCGGGCGGCGAAAACCGCGCCAAATACCGTGCCCAAGGCGGCGACGCCCATCAGGATAGAGGCCTGGTCCAGGCGGTAGCCCAGGTGCTGTGCTCCCCACTCGATGACAATGAACTGCAAGGTGGCACCTGCCCCCCAGAACAAGGTGGTGACGGCCAGAGATATTTGCCCCAACTTGTCCTGCCACAGAATGCAGACGTAGTTACGAAACTCCTTGAGCAGCTTGAGCGGGTGCCGCTGTTGGGGAGGATAGTGGATGTTGGTGCGGGGAATCAGCAGATTGCACAGCGCAGCCAGCAGGTAGATCAGGGAAATCAGTAAAATGGCGACTTCGGTGCGCGTTTTTGCCAGGGGGGCGATGAGTGGGTGTTCGGCCAGCACGGCGGCTACATGCGGGCTGATGAGCACACCGCCCAGTACGGTGCCGGCAATAATGGACAGCACGGTCAGGCCTTCGATCCAGCTATTGCCTTTGACCAGCAGCTCGGGCTTGAGCATTTCCGTGACGATGCCGTATTTGGCCGGCGAATAGGCGGCGGCTCCTACGCCCACCAGTGTGTAGGACACAAAAACCAGGACCAGTTGCTGGGCATCGCTCATGCCGAAATACTGGTGGCAGAACATCATCAGGCAACCGATCAGCTTGATGGCATTGGTGGCGAACATGACCCGGCCCTTGGGGAAAGAGTCGGCAAAGGCACCGACGAAGGCGGCCAGGACCACATAGGAAAGGGCAAACCACCATTTCATCATGGGGGCCATCCAGGCAGGCCCCTGAAGGTCGACGATCAGGGCAATAGCGGCGATCAGCAGGGCATTGTCCGCGATGGACGACAAGGCCTGCGCGGCCATGACCAGATAGAATCCTTTATTCAAAATGTGTCTCGAATGCGTGTGTCTGCTCTGGCCGGGCGATGACGACGACGGCGAGACACGGATCAAAGTAAGTTGCTAAGTTTACCGCCTGATAGAGCAAGCGACCAATAATTGCCGCTCAATAGTTTTTTGTCCTGTCTGGCTGTCCGGAGCAGGCGCTGCGGTATCATACGTGGCGCGGCGTTCGGCCATGCCGTATTGTTTTCACGCCCGCCCGAACTGGACCCTATCTAGCTGATCCTTACCTTGTGCGTTTAACCCAGATCAAACTCGCCGGTTTCAAGTCGTTTGTGGACCCGACTTCCATCCCCACGCCCAGCCAATTGGTGGGTGTGGTGGGGCCCAATGGCTGCGGCAAATCCAATATTATCGATGCCGTGCGTTGGGTGCTGGGCGAGAGCAAGGCCTCCGAGCTGCGCGGCGAGTCCATGCAGGACGTGATTTTTAATGGTTCCGGGCAGCGCAAGCCAGCGGGTCGCGCTTCGGTGGAACTGGTGTTCGACAATGGCGAAGGGCGCGCGTCCGGCCAATGGAGCACCTACGCCGAGATTTCCGTGCGGCGCGTCCTGACCCGCGATGGCACCAGCAGTTATTTCATTAACAATCAGGCGGTACGCCGGCGCGATATTCATGACATCTTTCTGGGTACAGGCCTGGGAGCCCGTGGCTACGCCATCATCGGCCAAGGGATGATCAATCGCCTGATCGAGGCCAAACCCGAAGAGCTGCGTGTCTTTCTGGAAGAAGCCGCCGGGGTTTCGCGTTATAAAGAGCGCCGCCGCGAAACCGAAAACCGCTTGAAAGACACGCGGGAAAACTTGCTGCGTGTCGAGGATATTCAGCGCGAACTGGATGCGCAACTGGAAAAATTGCAGGCCCAGGCGCACGTAGCCCGCCAGTACCGCGATCTGCAGCAGGAAGGGGAGCTGAAGCAAAACCTGCTATGGCTGGTGAAGGAGGCCAACGCTCAGGGCGATCAGAAAACGCGTTTTCTGGCTATTGAACAAGCGCAGACGCGGTTGGAAGAAGCCATGGCCGGTCTGCGGCATACGGAATCTTCGTTGGAGTCTCAGCGCCAGGCGCACTTGCAGGCGGGCGATACGCTGCATGCCGCGCAGGCGCAGCTATATGAAGCCGGCTCACAGGTATCCAGCCTGGAAGCGGAAATTCGCCATGTGCTCGATTCGCGCAATCGCATGACGCAGCGTCGCGAACAGCTCGAACAACAGCAGCGCGACTGGCAGGAGCAGCAGGCGCATTGTCAGGAAGAGCTGGCAATCAGTGAAGAGCAGCGCGAAGAGGCGGCGGTGCGGGTCGAGGAACAGCAGATGCTGGCCGATCAGGCCCAGGATAGCTTGCCGGATCTGGAGCTGCGCGTGCGCGATCAAGCGCGTCAGCGCGACGAGATGCGGATGGCCTTGGCCCGCGTGGAGCAGAATCTGGCGCTGGCGGCCCAGTCCCAGCGTGATGCGGACAGGCAGATACAGGGGCTGGATGTGCGGCACGAACGCCTGATTCAGGAGTCGCGCCAACTGAATGCACCGGACCCGGATAATCTGGAGCGTTTGCAGGGCGAACTGAATATGTTGCAGGCGCAACTGACCCAGGCCCAGGAGCATATGCAGCAGCTGGAGGCGCAAGTGCCTGAGCTGGAAAGTGAGCGCAAGCATGCCCAGCAGCAGGCGATTCAGGGGGGGCAGGAATTGTCTCGCCTGGAAGCTCGCCTGCAAGCGTTAAGCCGCCTGCAAGAGGACGTTGCCCGCAAGGGTACCTTGGAGCCTTGGCTGGCTAAGCACGGGCTGGACAGCATGAAGCGGCTCTGGCAAAGCCTGGACGTGGAGAAAGGGTGGGAAACCGCTTTGGAGTCCGTCTTGCGTGAACGCATGACGGCGTTGGAGCTGCGTCGTCTGGACATATCGGCTGCTTTTGGCGCTGATGCGCCGCCGGCGCGCCTGGCTTTCTACCAGCTGCCTCCAGCATGTGCCCAGCCTGGCGATGGTTTCCAGCTTCCCTTGTTGGCATCGGTGCTGCGCTTGTCCCAGCCAGAACTGAGCGCTCTAATGCATGACTGGCTGCGGCATGTGTACATAGGCACGGATTTAAAGCAGGCCCTGGCTGTGCGGGATAGCCTGCCCCAGCAGGCCTTGATCGTGGTGCGCGAGGGGCATGTGGTTGATCGCCACAGCATTCGTTTCTACGCGCCCGATTCCGAGCAGGCGGGGATGTTGGCACGGCAGCAAGAGATAGCCCGTCTGGAGCGCGAGGTTAAAGCTTCACAGTTGATTGTGGACGAGTTGACCGGAGCCAGTGCGCGAGCGGAGTCGGTCCTGCAACAGGTCAGCGGCAGTTTGGCTCCGGCCCGGGCGCGGGTGGGCGAATTGACGCGCCGCATGCACGATGTGCAGCTGGAGCATTCCCGTCTGGCGCAGCAGGCGCAGCAATCTCAGGAACGGGCCGGGCGCATTGGCGAAGAATTGGACGAGTTGCGTTTTCAGCGCGAACAACTGCTGGCGAGTCGGGAAGAGGCCGAAGCCCGTTTCGAGGAATTGGATCAGGAGTTGGCCGAGCACCAGACCCGTTTTGCCGATGCGCAGATCGAGGGCGAAACCTTGGCCGATCAGGCCGAGCGCGCCCGCAATCTCTTGCGTGACCGTGAGCGTGCCGTGCAGGATGCCCAGTTCGCCGAACGGGCGCTGGTGCAGCGCATGGCCGAATTGCAGCGCAACCTGACCTTGGCCCAGGAGCAGGCGCAGCGCGCCATCGGTGAATTGCAGGGTTTGCAGGGAGAGTTGCTGGAGCTGGATGCCTCGGCGGCTCAAGCCGGATTGCAAGAAGCGCTGGAGCTACGTGCCGAGCGCGAGGAAAACGTGCGTCTGGCCAAGATCAGTCTGGATACGCTTGCTGCGCAATTGCGCGAGAATGAACAGGCCAGGGGAGAAATCGAAAAGACGCTGCAGCCGCTGCGCGAACAACTGACCGAGTTGCAGTTGCAGGAACAGGCTTCACGTCTGGCGGTAGAGCAATTTGCCGAGCAGTTGGATGCGCGCCAGGTCAATCGCGCTCAGTTGCGTGCTCTGTTACAGGAAAAAACACCGGAGTGGCAGCGTGCGGGTTGGTTGCAGTCGGAGGTGCAGCGCATTTCCCGCCAGATCGAGGCCTTGGGCCCCGTGAATCTGGCCGCGCTCGAAGAATTAAGTACGGCCCAGGAACGCAAGACTTACCTGGATGCCCAGCACAAGGATTTAAGTGACGCCATTGAGACGCTGGAAGATGCCATCCGCAAGATCGATCGCGAGACGCGTCAGTTGCTGATGGAAACGTTCAACATTGTTAATCAACATTTCGGCGAGCTTTTTCCGCGCTTGTTCGGTGGTGGAGAGGCTAAACTGACCTTGGTGGGCGATGAAGTGCTGGAGGCCGGCGTTCAGGTCATGGCGCAGCCGCCGGGTAAGCGTAACAGCACGATTCATCTGCTGTCGGGCGGCGAAAAAGCCTTGACGGCGACGGCGTTGGTGTTTGCCTTCTTTAAACTGAATCCGGCTCCGTTTTGTCTGCTGGACGAGGTGGATGCGCCCTTGGATGATGCCAATACGGAGCGTTATGCCAATCTGGTGGCCAGCATGAGCGATCAAACGCAGTTTTTATTCATTTCCCACAATAAAATTGCCATGCAAATGGCTAAACAGTTGGTAGGCGTCACCATGCAGGAGCAGGGTGTTTCGCGTATTGTGGCAGTAGATGTAGACGCCGCCATGCAGATGGCCGATGCGTGACCGTGTTTTTTTAACCGTGGTAGTGTTGATTCGACGGAACTGACAATGAGTGATTTGCAAATCGCACTGATTTTATTGGGCATTTTGCTCATTTTGCTCGTGGTGGTGTTCAATTGGTGGCAGGATCGCCGCATACGCCAGCAGATGCAGAGCCAATTCCCGGACGGCGATACGGACCCGCTGATGAGTCAGCTGTCCGATGCGCAGCGGCGCGAACCGAGCATGGGGCGCGGCGAAGCCGCGGCTGCCGATGCCGAACACGATGCCGCCGAGGTCGACTGCACGACCGAGGCCGTCATCGATATCAGTTTCAGCAACCCTGTGCAGGCCCAGGACCTGGCCCAGGCCCTGCAAGGCATACAGCGGGTCGGTAGCAAGCCGGTGCGTTACTTTGCCGAGTGCGAGGGGGGCGGGCACAGGGCGCGCCTGCGTGCTGGCGAATCGTATGCCAGCATGCAGTTGGCTGTGTTGCTGGCCAATCGTAGCGGCCCCTTGTCCGCCATCGAATGGTCTCAGTTGTGGACGGCCGCCCAGTCTTTGGCGCAGCAGTTCGATGCCTCGGTCGAAGGGCCGGAACAGAACGATGTGCTGCGCCATGCTGCCGCCTTGGATAACGCCTGCGCCGATCTGGACGCGCTGGTGGGCATTTCCGTTCGTCTGCCTGGTCCTTTGCCGGCTGCCAAGGTCATCCAATTGGCCAAGGATGCGGGTTTTTTGCCGTATGGCCGGCAACTGGCCTGGCTGGCCGATTCTGGGCAGCCACGCTTTACCGCCATGTTCGATGGCACCAACCCGACCGATATCCAGTCGGCTAGCATCGAGCGCATTGACCTGCTGCTGGACTTGCCCAATAGTCCTGCCGATGATCACGCGTTCAGCCGCATGGCGACGGTGGCCCGCGATCTGGCTAGCCGCCTGGATGGGGCGGTGCTGGACGATCAGGGGCGGCCCTTGCCCGAGAGCACAGACCAAAATATCGATGAACAATTAAGCAATTTGTACCGTCGCCTGGACGAAGCGGGTTTTCCGGCCGGCCAGGAGCGGACCGGCAGGATTTTTTCGTGACATTGAAACGAGTACAGCAACTGCATCAGGAACTGGCCCAGCACAACTGGGCCTATTACGTTCAGGACGCCCCCACCATATCGGACGCGCAGTATGACGCGTTAATGAATGAGCTGCTGGCCCTGGAAGCCGAGCACCCTGAATGGATCAGTCCCGATTCACCGACCCAGCGGGTCGGCGCGGCCCCGTTGGATGGTTTTGCGTCGGTACAGCACGCTGTGCCCATGCTCTCGCTGGGCAATGCCTTTGCCGACGACGACGTCCAGGCTTTTGACAAGCGCGTGGGCGACACCTTGGTGGAAGCTGGCCTTGCCGGTCTGGACCGGCGCGTGGACTATGTGGCCGAATATAAGTTCGATGGTTTGGCTATCAGCCTGCGTTACGAGCAAGGCCTGTTGGTGCAGGCGGCTACGCGCGGCGATGGGACGACGGGCGAGGACGTGACCAGTAATATACGCACCATCAAGTCCGTACCGCTGCGTCTGCGTGGCGATCCGGCCGCTTTGCCGGCTGTTTTGGAGGTGCGTGGCGAAGTGCTCATGAACCGGGCCGATTTCGAGCGCTTGAACGAGACGCAGGCGCGTCGTGGTGAAAAGGTGTTTGTCAATCCGCGCAATGCGGCGGCAGGGAGTCTGCGTCAGTTGGACCCACGGATTACCGCGCAGCGACCGCTGCGCTTTTTTGCCTATGGCTGGGGACAGATCAGCGGCATGCCGCAGAGCGGCCAGGGCGGTTTGTTCGACGAGCCGCTTGATGGTGTCCTGCCATACGATACGCAGGCAGGCATGATGGACTGGCTGGAAAGCCTGGGCCTGCCCGTCAGCCATGACCGGCGTGTTGTGCAGGGGGCGCAGGGGCTGCTCGATTTTTACGCCCGTACCCAGGAAGGACGCGGCACCTTGCCCTTTGAAATTGATGGCGTGGTCTACAAGGTCAATGCTTTGGCTGCACAGCGCGTATTGGGTTATGTGGCTCGTGCCCCGCGTTTTGCAGTCGCGCACAAGTTTCCGGCCCAGGAAGAGATAACCTGCGTGGAACGCATCGAGTTTCAGGTCGGACGCACCGGCGTGGTAACGCCGGTGGCACGCTTGAAACCGATTTTTGTCGGCGGGGTGACGGTCACCAACGCGACGCTGCACAACGAGGACGAAGTGCGCCGCAAGGATGTGCGCGAAGGCGATATGGTCGTGGTGCGGCGGGCCGGTGACGTCATCCCTGAAGTGGTGGCTGTCGTCTTGGAGCGGCGGCCCGAGAATAGTTTGCCTTTTGCCATGGCCAGTGCCTGTCCGGCGTGTGGATCTGCTCTGGAGCGTCTGGAGGGCGAAGCGGCCTGGCGCTGCACAGGCGGCCTGATTTGCCCCGCCCAGCGCAAGCAAACCCTGATCCATGCGGCCAGCCGCAAAGCCTTGGATATCGAGGGGCTGGGCGAGAAGCTGGTGGATCAACTGGTGGACACCGGCCTGGTGAAAACCTTGGCGGATGTCTTTAAGCTGGAAGTGCATCATCTGCTGTTGTTGGATCGCATGGGCCAGAAGTCGGCGGAGAATTTGATCCAGGCCATCAACAAAGTGCGTCGGCCGCCCTTGAATCGTCTGGTCTATGCCTTGGGCATACGTCATGTGGGTGAAACGACGGCCCGCGATCTGGCACAGCACTTTGGTTCTTTGCAGGCCTTGCAAGAGGCCGATGAGCAGGCTTTGCTGGCGGTGCATGATGTGGGGCCGGTCGTGGCCGCCTCGGTGCGCCATTTCTTTCAGGAGCCGCACAATCAAGAGGCCTTGGTTCAGTTGCTGAATGCCGATGTTACGCCTGAGCAGGCCCAGCGTCGGGCCGACAGTGCCGCTTTACCGTTTGCGGGCAAGACCTTCGTCATTACGGGCACCTTGCCCAGCATGAGCCGGGACGAGGCCACGCGCCGCGTGCTGGAGGCGGGCGGCAAGGTCAGTGGCTCGGTCTCCAAAAAGACGGCCTTTGTGCTGGCAGGGGCGGAGGCAGGTTCCAAACTGACCAAGGCTCAGGAGCTGGGCGTAGCCATATTGGACGAAGAGCAGTTCCTGGCGATGTTGGCTTAGCAATGGTTTGGTACGCAGTACGCCTGCGCTGCTCTATAGGCTTTAGAAAAAGGTACGTTCTGGGCGAATTTGTAGCAGGTGAGCGAGATGCGAGCAGAGCCGCCGCTCGAAGGTGCTCGAGTCCCACACCGGCAAGGTCTCCGCCTGGGCGGGAGGTTTCCCCCTTAGAGCGGCGGTTCAATTTGCGCCTTATTCATACCCTGCCAGGGTGCCATTCATTGACAGGCAAGGCCGCTCCAACGATGAGCGAACACAAAAAAAACCGGCACTCCGATGAGGAGCGCCGGTTCGGCCTTGCCTTTGCGGTCCGGTGTTCAAGCCGGACCTGGAAGCTTTACTTGATGTTGGCGTCTTTCAGGATTTTCTGCTGGTACTCGGCCAGCTTGCGCTGACGCAGCATTTCTTCCAGCTGGGGTTTGACGTCGTTCAGGGCGGGGAAGGTCACAGGGCGGGCGTCATCGACCTGGATGATATGCCAGCCGAACTGGGATTGCACGGGCGCGGCGGCCAATTCGCCTTTCTTCAGCTTTTCAACCGCTTGGGCAAATTCGGGCACGTAGGTCGAGCTGGGAGCCCAGCCCAGGTCGCCGCCTTGCTGGCCGCTGCCGGTGTCGATGGAGTTTTTCTTGGCCGCATCCGCAAAGTTGACCTTCTTGGATTTGATCTGGGCCAGCAGGTCTTTGGCGGCTTGTTCATCCTTGACCAGGATGTGGCGCACCTTGTATTCCTGCTTGCCTTCTTCCATGCCCTTGATGGTGTTGTATTCCTTGGTCAGGTCGGCGTCGGAAACGGGGTTTTTCTTCAGGTAGTCGGCCATCAGGGCGCGCACCAAAATGCCCTGGCGGGCCAATTCGATTTCCTGCTGGACATCGGCTTTTTTGTCCAGGCCGGCTTTTTCGGCGGCCTGCACGACGGCCATGCGGTTGACCATTTCCTGTTTGACTTGCTCGCGCAGCTCCGGCGAGTCCTTGGCTCCTTGCTCGACCAGCAGGGCGACGAACTGGTCCATGTCTTTTTGGCTAATGGCTTTGCCATTGACCGTGGCGACCGTCTGGGCGTAGACAGGGGCGGCCAGGGCGCAGGTCAGGGCGAGAGCGGCAAAACGTTTCATGTGCATCCTTAAGCAGTAGTTTTGGCTTGGATAGCCAATGCGTGAATCGGGAAAGGCATCAGGTCGTGGACGCGATCATACACAAGTCTGTGCCTGGCAAGGGTTGAAATTCCATCAAATTGTTTCGAGGTAATCAGCACCCGAAAGTGGCTGGCCCCGCCTTGCGCGCCAGCGTGGCCGGCGTGCAGATGGGATTCGTTGATGATGTCCAACTGCGTGGGCTCCAGCGCCTGAAGGCGTTCGCGCAGTTGCAGTTCGAGAGAGTCGGTCATGGTAATGATTAGGATTTGGGAGGGTTGGACTTGTCGGATGGGTCTTGCAGGTAACGGCCCAGCCACAGCGACTGTGCGATGACAAAGACCAGCATCAGGCCCAGTAGCCCGAAGGCTTTAAAATTAACCCATTGGGATTCGGTGAACTGGCCCGAGAAAGCCACGTACAGATTGAGTATGCCGGCAGCGACAAAAAACAGCGACCAGGCCAGGTTCAGTTTGTCCCAGACGCCTTCGGGCAGCACGAGTTGGCCGCCCATGAGCTTTTGCATCAGGTTGCGGCGCATGATGTAGCGCGCGCCCAGCAAGATGGCGGCAAATATCCAGTACAGGACGGTGGGTTTCCAACGGATGAAGACATCGTTGTGAAAGATCAGGGTGGCACCGCCGAACACCACGATAACGGCCAGGTTGATCCAGTGCGAGGTTTCGATCAGCTTGTTGGTCAGCTTGAGCCAGACGATTTGCAGCACCGAGGCCAGCATGGCCACGCCCGTGGCCATGTAAATGTCGGAGAAGCGAAAGACCAGGAAAAACAGGACGAGCGGAAACAGGTCGAACAGGAGTTTTTTCATGCTTGCGGTTCGAAGGTCAACGACAGGGAGTTGATGCAGTAGCGCAGCCCGGTGGGCGGCGGGCCGTCGGGAAAGACGTGTCCCAGGTGAGCGTCGCATACATTGCAGAGCACTTCGGTGCGTGTCATGCCGTGGCTAAGATCGGCCTCTTCGCGCACTTTGGAAGGGTCCAGCGGTTCGAAGTAGCTGGGCCAGCCGCAGCCGGCATCAAATTTGGTGTCCGAGGCGAACAGGGCGGTGCCGCAGCCCACGCAGCGGTAAATGCCCGGCGTGGTGGTGTCCCAATAGCGGCCCGTAAAGGCGCGTTCGGTGCCTTTTTGCCGGGTAACGAAGAATTCTTCCGGGCTGAGCAGGGCGCGCCATTCGGCTTCGGTTTTTCGTACTTTGTCCACAAGTGCTGCCTTTTCAAAGTCGGGGATGCCTGCCGGGCAGGCGCAATATCACATAGTAAACGAGAATTAGAGCGTATTTTCGTCCTCAGGTTCCGTCCTGCTGCGCGAGGGCCTGTCCGCCCCTGCGAGGTAGGCGTCGCGGTCTGGTCCGAAATGATGGTGGCGTATTAGTGCAGTATTAAAATTTTTAATATTTAAGGTAAACACCAATACCTTGATTCCGCGCGACTTGATACGGTTCCGGTATCTGCTGGTGATTATCTGTATTACGATTTTTCGGCCGCCCAAACGGCCAACAACAATGAACAAATCTGGGAGATAAGAATGAATTGCTTTCCAACCGTGCGCCTGACTACGCTGGCGACTGCCTTGGCGCTGTCCGTACCGCTGGCGGTATCCGCTCAGGTGAAAGTGGGCGTGACCATTGCCGCTACCGGACCGGCAGCCTCGCTGGGCATTCCCGAGCGCAATACGGTAAGCCTGCTGCCTACCGAGATCGGCGGTCAGAAAATCGAATACATCGTTTTGGATGATACGACGGATACGACGGTTGCCGTGCGCAATATGCGCAAACTGATCACCGACGATAAAGTGGACGTGGTGATCGGTACGTCTGTCACGCCAGGTTCCTTGGCCATGGTGGATGTGGCCGGCGAGACCAAGACGCCCATGATCAGCGTGGCGGCCAACGCCAAGATTGTCGAGCCTGTAGAAGGCGCGCGTACCTGGGTGTTCAAGACCCCTCAGAACGACCAGTTGATGGCCGGTGCGCTGGCCGACGCGATGGTCAAGCAGAACGTCAAGACCCTGGGTTTTATCGGCTATAACGATGCTTATGGCGACGGCTGGCTGAATGTCATTACCGAAGCTGCCAAGGCCAAAGGTATCAATGTGGTGGCTTCCGAGCGCTATGGCCGCAACGACACCAGCGTGACCGGTCAGACCCTGAAGCTGCTGGGTGCCAAGCCCGATGCCGTGCTGATCGCCGGTTCCGGCACGCCTGTGGCCCTGCCGCAGCGCGAACTGAAAGGTCGTGGTTACGCCGGCATCATCTACCAGACGCACGGTGCGGCCAACAGCGATGTGTTGCGCGTGTGCGGCAAGGATTGCAACGACATGATCTTGCCGGCTGGCCCATTGCTGGTGGCTGAACAACTGCCCGACAGCAATCCGGTCAAAAAGACGGCCATCGAGTACAAGAACAAGTACGAGGCCAAGTTCGGCGAAGGGTCCATCAATACCTTCGGCGGCCATATGTGGGATGCCGGCCTGTTGGTGGCCGAAGCCATTCCTGGCGCGCTCAAGACCGGTGCCAAGCCTGGCACGCCGGAATTCCGCGCCGCCTTGCGCGATTCCATCGAGCAGATCAAGGATTTGCCGGCCTCCCAAGGCGTGTTCACCATGTCCGACAAGGACCATGCCGGTCTGGATACGCGTGCCCGCGTCATCGTCAAGGTGGTGGACGGCAAGTGGACCTATCAGCCTGATCTGTAATTACCGACAGGCGAAAACCGGCTCCCCAGCCGGTTTTTTCCGGGGAGGGTCGGGCGCATGCCCGACTCATCCTTTTGACTGGTTTGCGTTACAGTGAGCCCCTTGCCCATTTTTGTTGTACAGGATGTTGTCCGACATGGATACCACCATAGCTTTGATTTTATTGCAGGATGGCATATTGAACGGTGCCATCTATGCCCTGCTCGGACTCGCGTTGGTCCTGGTTTTTCTCGTCACCCGCGTCATCTTCATTCCGCAAGGCGAGTTTGTCACCTTCGGTGCGCTGACCTTAGCATTTGTCGTGAACGGCCGCATGCCCGGCACGGTCATCTTGCTGTTGATCGCCGGTGCGCTGGTCTTTTTCCTGGAACTGCTCTCGGCGCTGCGCAGCCGTAGCATGAGCGGGTTGCCCCGCAAGTTCCTGGTCAATATTCTGATCCCGGTCGCGGTGTTTTTTGCCGCGCCGTACATCGTGGCGGCCAATCTGCCCTTGTGGATGGATGTGCTGTTTTCGCTGGCCGTGGTCATTCCCTTGGGGCCTATGGTCTACCGCCTGGCGTACCAGCCCATTGCCGAAGCCAGCGTGCTGGTGCTGCTGATTACCTCGGTGGCCGTGCACTTTGCCTTGACCGGCCTGGGTCTGGTGTTCTTTGGCCCAGAAGGCTGGCGCACGCCGCCCTTTATGCAGGGCGAAGTGTCCTTGGGAGCCGTCAGCTGGTCGGCGCAGACCTTCTTTGTGATGGGGGCTTGCGTGGCCTTGATTCTGGCGCTGTGGGCCTTTTTCGGCAAGACGCTGTATGGCCGTGCTTTGCGGGCGACGGCTGTCAACCGCCGCGGTGCCCGTCTGGTGGGCATCAGCACGAATATGTCCGGCTCGCTGACCTTTACCCTGGCGGCCGCCATTGGCGCTTTCTCGGGCATGTTGATTGCGCCTGTCACCACCATTTATTACGACACCGGTTTTCTGATCGGCCTGAAGGGCTTTGTCGCCGCTATCTTCGGCGGACTGGTCAGCTATCCGGTCGCCTTGCTGGGCGCGCTGTTCATCGGCGTGTTGGAGGCTTTCTCGTCCTTCTGGGCTAGCGCCTATAAAGAGGTCATTGTATTTACCATGGTCATTCCGGTTTTGTTGTGGCGCTCCTTCGGTAGCAAGCACGTGGACGACGAGGAGTAATCGCATGAAACGCTTGCTGACGATTTTATTTATTGCGGTACTGTTTGTACTGCCTCAGTTGGGCGCGACGCCCGAGTTCTGGATTACCCAGCTTAACTACATCGGCCTGACCAGTCTGGTCGTGCTGGGGTTGGTCTTGCTGACCGGGGTAGGGGGCTTGACCTCCTTCGGCCAGGCGGCGTTCGTGGGCCTGGGGGCCTATACCACGGCCTATCTGACGGTACGACTGGGCTGGTCGCCCTGGTTGAATCTGTTGATCGGTCTGGGTCTGACCTTGCTGGTGTCCTATGTGCTGGGTGCCATCACGCTGCGTCTGTCGGGGCACTTCTTGCCGCTGTGTACCCTGGCCTGGGGCCTGGCGCTGTTTTACCTGTTCGGCAACCTGCAGTTCTTGGGGCAGTATGACGGTATCTCGGGTATTTCGCCCCTGGAGTTCTTCGGGCTGTCCCTGGCCTCGGGTCGCGATATCTATTACCTGATCTGGGTCGTGGCGTTGCTGGCCATGTGGGGCACGCGCAATTTGCTGAACTCGCGTCCGGGCCGTGCCATCCGCGCACTCAAACACGGCAGCGGCATGGCCGAATCTTTTGGCGTGAACATGGCGGCCTACAAGGTCATCATCTTTGTGTATGCCGCCTTATTGGCCTGCCTGTCGGGTTGGCTGTACGCCCACTACCAGCGCGCCGTCAGCCCCAGCCCTTTCGGCCTGAACTACGGTATTGAATACCTGTTCATGGCTGTGCTGGGCGGCGCAGGCAGCGTCTGGGGCGCGGTTCTGGGTTCGGCCTTGGTGCTGACCTTGAAAGATCAGTTGCAGAACTGGTTGCCCAAGCTGTTGAGCACGGACATCAACTTCGAGCTGATTGTATTCGGTATCTTGATGGTCCTGATCCTGCAATATGCCCGTGACGGACTGTGGCCTATTTTGCAAAAGGGCTGGGAGCGCGTGTTCGGCGTGCAGACCCGTCAGCAGGCTGCGCCACCACAGGCAGCGGCCTTGCCGCAGCGGACTCGCCCGCAGTCCGGTTCGTTGGTATTGCAGGTGGACAAGATCCGTAAGGAATTTGGTGGTTTGGTTGCTGTCAATGACATCAGCTTTACCCTGAATGCGGGTCAGATCATGGGTCTGATCGGCCCTAACGGCGCGGGCAAAAGCACGACCTTTAACCTGATTACCGGCGTGCTGTCGGCCACCAGCGGTCAGGTCAGCTTTTTGGGACAACGCATCGACAAGTTGCCCGCACGGGAAATTTCCCGTCTGGGGGTGGGCCGCACCTTTCAGCACGTGCAATTGCTGCCGACCATGACCGTGCTTGAAAACGTCGCCTTGGGAGCGCACTTGCGCCGCAAGGTGGGCGTGGTGCCGGCGGTGCTGCATGCCGAACGGCGCAGCGAAGCCGAGCTGCTGCATGAAGCGGCAGTCCAGCTGCAGCGCGTGGGCCTGGGCGATTATCTGTATGAACAAGCCGGCAATCTGGCTTTGGGCCAGCAGCGCATTCTTGAAATTGCCCGCGCCCTGGCGTCGGACCCTGTGCTGCTCTTGCTGGACGAACCGGCTGCCGGTCTGCGTTACAAGGAAAAGCAGGAACTGGCCAAGGTGCTGGATCAGTTGCGCAGCGAAGGCATGAGCATTTTGCTGGTCGAGCACGATATGGACTTCGTCATGAATTTGACGGACAAACTGGTGGTCATGGACTTTGGCACCAAGCTGGCCGAAGGCCTGCCCAAGGATATCCAGCAAAATCCCGCTGTGCTGGAAGCCTATCTGGGCGGCATCGATGACGATCTGGAACTGGACGAACCCGCAACACCCGCACAGGCAGGAGCATCCGCATGAGTCAGGCAACACAGCAGGATGTGATCCTGAAAGTCACCAATCTGGCTGCCCAGTATGGCAAGGTCAGCGCCGTGATGGGCGCAAGCCTGGACGTGCGGGCCGGCAGCATTGTTACCGTAATCGGGGCCAATGGCGCGGGCAAGTCCACTTTGCTCAATGCCATGATGGGGGCCTTGCCCAGCGTGGGTCGCAGCACCGGATCGGTGCAGTACCAGGGCCAAGAGATTGGTCACTGGGAAGTGGAGCGGCGCGTGGCCGGTGGTATTTCGCTGGTGCCCGAACGCCGCGAACTGTTCGGCAGCATGACGGTGGAAGATAATCTGCTGCTGGGCGGCTTTCGTCTGTACCGGGCCCGTCAGGCTGGCTGGCGCGATACCTTGGACCATGTCTACACCTTGTTTCCGCGTCTGAAAGAGCGTCGCAGCCAATTGGCCGGTACGCTGTCCGGCGGCGAGCGTCAGATGCTGGCCGTGGGGCGCGCCTTGATGGCCCAGCCCAAGGTGCTGATGTTGGATGAGCCCAGCCTGGGGCTTGCGCCGCGTATCGTGCGCGAGATCTTCATGATTATTGCCCGCTTGCGCAGCACGGGCGTGGCGATTTTGTTGGTCGAGCAGAATGCGCGCGCTGCCTTGCAGGTAGCCGATTATGGCTATGTGCTGGAAACCGGAGACGTGGTGCTGGAAGGTCCGGCTCGAGAGCTGGCCGACAATCCCCGCGTGATCGAAAGCTACCTGGGCCTGGGTCACGGCAAGCGCGAAGCAGAAACGGCTTAAGGAAAGCCGACTTTGCCATCTTAAACGGGCCGCCCTGCACAGGGCGGCCCGTTTTTTTGGTTACGTCGCTTAGAAGCGGTAGCCCACGCCTATGGTGGCGACCACGGGGTCCAGTTTGGCCTTGCCGATGGACTGGCCGTTCAGTTGCACGTCCGGACGGATGCTGATGTAGCGCACATCGGCGTTCAGGAACCAGTTCTTGTCCAGCTTGTAGTCCACGCCGACCTGGGCGGCAAAGCCCCAGCTGTTCTTTAACTTCAGGTCTGCGCCTTCCAGCGCACCTTGCGATTGGGTGTCGAAGAACATGGTGTAGTTCAGACCCACGCCCACATAGGGCTGGAAGTCACTGTCGGGCAGGAAGTGGTATTGCAGGCTAAGGGTAGGGGGCAGGTGCTTGGTGCTACCGATGCGGCCCAGGTTGCTGTCGATGTTGTGCTTGAAGGGGAAGGCACCGAGCAGTTCCACACCGATGTTGCGCGTAGCCATATAGGTCAGCGAAAAGCTGGGGCGCACGTTGTTGCCGACATCCAGTTTGACGGTGCCGTTGGCCACCGTGCCGTTGTTGGATTTGGGCTGGACCAGGGTGACGCCGCCTTTGACCAGGAAGTCGCCCGCTTCGTGGGCCAGGCCGGCCGGCGAGTACAGTGTGGCGGCCGCGCCGATGGCGCACAGAGACAGGACTGGAAGCAGGTGGCGGGTTTTCATGAGGACTCCGTAAGTATTGGTTTGGACTTACAGAATGCATCAGTGTTCTGGTGTCTGATTTGACCCAGAGCAACATCTTGAAATAGTGGGCCATCCGCCCTTGTTCCAGATCAAATGAAGATCAGGATAAGCCCGCGCCGGGCGCGGGGTTTGTCGCTTTTACGCGTCGTGGCGTCGCAGCCTGAAGGCCAGTTCGCCCACGATGCCGCGACGAAACGCCATGACGCACACAATGAAAATCAGGCCGATGACGATGGTGACCGATTCGCCCAGCGTGCGAAAACCGTTCCAGCCCGTCCATTGGGCCAGCATGGCTCCCCATTCACCGACTTTGTTTTCCAGCAGCACGACGATAATGGCCCCGACCACGGGGCCGGCCAGCGTGCCCAGTCCGCCGATCAAGGTCATCAGGATGACCAGACCGGACATTTGCCAGGTGGCGTCGGTCAGGGTGGCCGAGACAAAGACCAGCGACTTGGTGGCCCCCGCCAGCCCCGACAGCGCCGCCGACAGCACAAACGCCAGCAGCTTGAAGCGGTCCACGTCGTAGCCCAGAGAAATGGCGCGTGGTTCGTTTTCGCGTATGGCTTTCAGAACCTGACCGAAGGGCGAATGTACACAGCGCCAGATCAGCAGAAAGCCGAAGGTAAAGATAGCCAGCACCAGATAATACAGATTCAGGTCATCGGACAGGTCCAGCCCCAGGATGCTGCCGCGCGGAATCCCTTGCAGGCCGTCTTCGCCGCCTGTAAAGGGAGCTTGCAGGAAAAAGAAGAACAGCATCTGCGCCAGCGCCAGGGTGATCATGGCAAAGTAGATGCCACTGCGCCGGATGGACAGCGCGCCCATGACCAGACCCAATGCGGCCGCGCTGGCCGTGCCGAACAACAGCCCGGCCAGGGTAGGCCAGCCCCAGACGGCCAGCGATTGACCGGTGGCATAGGCGGCTGCGCCCAGAAAGGCGGCATGCCCGAAGGACAGCAGGCCGGTGTAGCCCAGTAGCAAGTTGAAGGCACAGGCAAACAAGGCATAGCACATGACCTTCATGATGAAGATCGGGTAGGCCCCCAGGGCCGGCAGCAGCGCCACGATCAGGAGCAGTGCGATGAAGACTGGGATTTCTCGTTTCATTTGACTTTCCCGAACAGGCCCGCCGGACGCAGCAGCAGGACAATGACCATGATGATAAAGACAACCGTGTTCGAGGCCTCGGGCCAGAACACTTTGGTAAAGCCTTCGATCACGCCCAGACCCAATCCGGTCAGTATGGAGCCCAGGATGGAGCCCATGCCGCCGATGACCACCACGGCAAAGACCACAATGATCAGGTTGCTGCCCATCAATGGCGATACTTGCAAGATAGGCGTGGCCAGCACGCCGGCAAAACCGGCCAGGCCCACGCCGAAGGCATAGGTCAGGGTTATCATCAGTGGCACATTGACGCCGAAGGCTTCAACCAGCTTTGGGTTTTCGGTGGCTGCCCGCAGCAGAGCGCCCAGGCGCGTCTTTTCGATGATGAACCAGGTCGCCAGACAGACGATGATGGAGGCGACCACGACCCAGGCTCGGTAGATGGGCAGAAACATAAAGCCCAGGTTGTAGCCGCCTTGCAGGGCGGCGGGCGTGGGGTAGGGCTGGCCGGAGACGCCGTAGATGCTGCGGAAAACGCCTTCAAGCAGCAAGGTCAGGCCAAAGGTCAACAGCAGGCCGTACAGATGATCCAGGCGGTATAGATGGCGCAGGAACAGACGCTCCAGAACAATGCCGAACAAGGCGACGCCCAGCGGAGCGAGCAGCAGCATGGTCCAGTAGTTCAGGCCCAGGTATTGCAGCCCCATCCAGGCCAGGAACGCGCCCAGCATATACAGCGCGCCGTGGGCGAAATTGATGATGTTGAGCAGGCCGAAAATAATAGCCAGCCCCAGGGACAGCACGGCATAGAAAGAACCGTTCACCAGGCCCAGCAGTAGCTGGCCCAGCAGAGCCTGCAAAGGAATGCCAAAAAAATCCGTCATAGTGTGCGCGACCCGTGCAGATAGTCAGTCATCAGGCATGGCGCGGCCGGCCAGGGGGCCGGCCGCACCGCGGGTTTCTATTTTTTTACCAATGCGCAAGTGGATTCTTGCAGCGAGGCGTAGACCTTGTCGCCCGGCAGGGTCTCGACCAGTTTGTAGTAGTCCCAAGGTTTGGTGGATTCTCCTGGTTTTTTGACTTGCATCAGGTACATGTCGTGCACCATGCGCCCGTCCTCTCGCACCACGCCGTGATCGGTGAACATGTCTTTGATGGGCGTGGATTTCATCCATTTCATGAGCGTGTCGGCATCATCCGAGCCGGTTTCCTTGACGCCCTTCAGATAGAAAGCCGCGCTGGAGTAGTCGCCGGCCTGCAGAAAGGACGGCATGCGGTTCTGTTCCTTGAAAAAGCGTTGCGCCCACTGCCGCGAAGCATCGCTCTGGTCCCAGTACCACGCGGTGGTCAGATACAGGCTCTGGGTGGCCTCCAGGCCCAGGGCATGCACATCGTTGATGAACACCAGCAGACCGGCCAGATGCATGGTGCCGGTAATGCCGAATTCGTTGGCCGCCTTGACCGAATTGATGAAGTCGCCGCCCGCATTGGCCAGGCCCAGGATCTTGGCCCCCGAGGACTGTGCCTGCAGCAGGAAGGACGAAAAATCCGAGGCTCCCAAGGGCACGCGCACCTGTCCCTTGACCTCGCCGCCAGCCTTCTTGACCACTTCCGCCGTGTCGCGCTCCAGCGAGTGTCCAAAGGCGTAGTCGGCCGTCAGGAAGTACCAGCTTTTGCCGCCATCCTTGACCACCGCCGTGCCTGTGCCGCGTGCCAGGGCGATCGTGTCGTAGGCATAGTGAACGGTGTAGGGCGTGCATTGGGAGTTGGTCAGGTTGGACGAGCCGGCCCCCACTGCGATAAAAGGTTTTTTCTTTTCTGCCGCCACGGCGGCCATGGCCAATGAGGTCGCCGAGTTGGTGCCGCCGATCAGCACATCCAGATTCTGGCTGTCGAACCATTCGCGTGCCCGTGCAGAGGCGATGTCCGCCTTGTTCTGGTGGTCGGCGACCAGCAGCTCGATCTTTTTGCCGTTGATCTCTCCGCCTGCATCGGCAATGGCCATGCGGATGGCATCGCCCCCCGCCTTGCCGTCGATGTCGGAGTAGACCCCCGACATATCGGTGATGAATCCGATGCGGATCACATCATTGGAAATGGCGGCAACAGCGGGTTGCGCCAGTAGTAGTCCGGCCGTCGTCAGGGCGGCGCTGAGCGTTGCAAGCTTCATGGGCTGTCTCCTCGTTGTAATAATGGGCGTGCCGGCTGGGCAGGCGTATTGGGGGGATCAGACCCCCAGCAGCGTATTGAGCGTGTCGTGCTTGTCGGCCAATTCGTGGGCGGCAAAGCTTTCCACGACCTGGCCGTGTTCCATGACATAGAAATGGTCGGCCAGGGGAGCGGCGAAGCGAAAGTTCTGCTCCACCATGACGATGGTGTAGCCTTTGGATTTCAGGGTGGCAATCATGCGGGCCAGCGCCTGCACAATGACTGGAGCCAGGCCTTCGGATATTTCGTCCAGCAAGAGTAAATTCGCACCGGTGCGCAGAATGCGCGCGACCGCCAGCATCTGCTGTTCTCCGCCGGACAGGCGCGTGCCGGGCGAGTGGCGGCGCTCTTCCAGATTCGGGAACATATCGTAGATTTCGGCCAGGGACATGCCTCCGCCCGGCGTGGTGCCGATAGCAGGCGGTAGCAGCAGGTTTTCTTCACAGCTCAAGCCGGCGAAAATACCGCGTTCTTCGGGGCAGTAGCCCACACCCAGATGCGCGACCCGATAGGTAGGCAGATGGATGGATTCGGCTCCCTGGATGCGTATGGAGCCGCGGCGCGTGTCGGTCAGGCCCAGAATGGCCCGTAGCGTGCTGGTGCGACCAGCGCCGTTGCGTCCCAGCAAGGTGACGACTTCGCCTTGCGCCACGCTCAGGTTGACGCCATGCAGGATGTGGGACTCTCCGTACCAGGCATGCAGGTCCGTGATTTCCAGGGCGGTCTTGCTCATGGATGCGCTCCTTGCAATTGGGTTTCGGCGGTACCCATATAGGCCTGCATGACGGCCGGGTCGCGGGATACGCTCTCGTAGGGACCTTCGGCCAGCACGGCTCCACGGGCCAGGACGGTGATGCAGTCGGCGATCGAAGACACGACGTTCATATTGTGTTCGACCATCAGGATGCTGCGCCCTATGCTGACCTTGCGGATCAGCTCGGTAATGCGTTCTACATCTTCGTGTCCCATGCCTTGGGTGGGCTCGTCCAGCAGCATCAGCTCGGGCTCCATCGCCAAGGTAGTGGCGATTTCCAGTGCGCGCTTGCGTCCGTAAGGGAGATGGACGGTCAGGTCCTGGGCGAAATCACTCAGATCTACCTGGTGCAGCAATTCCAGGGCGCGTTCATTCAAGGTGTCCAGGCAATGTTCGCTGCGCCAGAACTGGAAAGAGGTACCGGTTCTGCGCTGCAGGCCGATGCGTACATTCTCCAGTACCGTCAGTTGCGGAAAGACCGCCGAAATCTGAAAGGATCGTATGATGCCGCGCCGCGCGATCTGCGCCGGGCGTTCACGGGTAATTTCCGTGTCTTTGAAAAAAATCCGTCCGGAAGTGGGCGTGATGAATTTGGTGAGCAGATTAAAGCAGGTGGTCTTGCCTGCTCCGTTCGGTCCGATCAAGGCATGGATATGCCCTTTTTTGACCTGCAAATTGACCTTGTCGACAGCCACGAAACCCAGGAATTCCTTCACCAGGTTTTCTGTGCGCAGAATATATTCTGTCATCGCCTGCCAGCCCTTGTGCGGATTGTTCGTCGGGTTTCAGTATGAAAGCGCACATAGGGGAATGCCATGCGGGTTTCTCATAGGATAGGGAAACTCCGGTGGGCGGGGCAGTGTCGACAGCGCGGCTTATTTGCTGACGGTCTTGGGTTTGAAGTCGCACAGATCGGCAATGCCGCATTGTGGGCATTTCGGGCTGCGGGCCACGCAGATGTAGCGACCGTGCAGGATCAGCCAGTGGTGGGCGTCCAGCAGGAACTCCTTCGGAATGACGCGTTCTAGCTTTTTTTCCACCTCCACCACGTTTTTCCCTGGAGCGATGCCGGTACGGTTCGAGACGCGGAAAATATGCGTGTCCACAGCAATCGTGGGAAGGCCAAAGGCGGTATTTAGCACCACATTGGCGGTCTTGCGGCCGACACCGGGCAGGGCCTCCAGCGCGGCCCGGTCACAGGGCACCTGTCCCTGGTGCAGTTCCAGCAGCATCTGACAGGTTTTGATGACGTTGGCGGCCTTGGTCTTGTACAGGCCTATGGTCTTGATGGCCTCGCGCAGCCCTTCTTCGCCCATGGCTAATATGCCTGTGGGCGTGCCATGTTCCGGGAAAAAGCGACGCGTGGCCAGATTGACCGATTTGTCGGTGGCCTGTGCGGACAAAATGACGGCAATCAGCAGCTGAAAGGTGCTGTCGTATTCCAGCTCGGTGGTGGGCTTGGGGTTGGCCGCCTGGAAACGGCTGAAGATTTCGTGGCGCTTGGCAGCGTTCATGAAGCGGTTTCCTTGTCCTGCGTGTTCGGGCCGACACGGCGCGCGCGGGCGCGGGCCAGGGCGGCGGCAATCGAGGCCTGGCGCTTGTCGGCCTGATCGGCGTCGCCAGCCAGCATGGGCTTGTTCGCCAGGGTGCGGGCCGCCAGATCCGAGTCTTCGGCGTGGCGTGCCTGCAGCCGCAAGCGGCGCTGTTCGGTGTCCCGTCTGGCCTGGTCGGCTTGCGCGACTGTCCAGTCGTCGGTCGGCACCATCGTGATGCAGTCCACCGGGCACGGGGGCAGGCACAGTTCGCAGCCGGTGCATGTATCGGCCAGGACGGTGTGCATCAGCTTGTTGGCTCCGACGATGGCATCGACAGGACAGGCTTGTATGCACAGCGTACAGCCTATGCAGTGTTCCTCGATGATGACAGCGCGACTGGGACCGGTGAATTCGCCACATTCGGGGTCCAGGGGCATGGGGGCGCGCTCCAGTAGCTGGGCCAGGGCGCGCACGCCTTGTTCGCCGCCCGGCGGGCAGCGATTGATGGCCTCGTTATCCAGGGCAATGGCCTGGGCATAGGGCAGGCAGGCCTCGTAGCCGCAACGCGTGCATTGAGTCTGGGGTAACAGGGCGTCGATGCGCCGTATCAGAGTATCGGACATGAAAACAAAAACGGGGCCGACCGGCCCCGTGCGGATGTACGGCAGAAGGGGTCAGGCGTGCTGGCGGATGAAGTCTTTGATTTTAGGACAGATCAGCGTGCGCCAGCGACGTCCCGAAAAAATCCCGTAATGACCGCAGTCCGGTGCCGTGAAGCGTTGTTTAAGATCGGGGGCGATGTGGCTGCACAGATCCTGGGCCGCATGGGTCTGGCCCAGGCCCGAGATGTCGTCCAGTTCGCCTTCGATGGTGAACAGGGCCACGCCCTGAATGTCCTGGGGGCGGACTTGTTCGCCGCGCACATGCCACTGCCCCTTGGGCAGGCGTTGTTCCTGGAACACGATGCGTATGGTATCCAGGTAGAACTCGGCCGGCATGTCCAGAACCGCGTTGTATTCGTCGTAGAAGCGGCGGTGCGCTTCGGCATCGTCGTCATCGCCCTTGATCAGGTGCTGGTAGAAGTCGTAGTGCGAATGCATGTGCCGGTCGGGGTTCATGGCGATGAAACCGGCATGTTGCAGAAAGCCCGGATACACGCGGCGGCCTGCGCCTGGGTATTTGGACGGCACGCGATGGATCAGATTGTTCTCGAACCAGGCGTAGGGCTTGGTGGTGGCCAGGCGATTGACCTGGGTGGGCGATTGCCGTGTATCGATGGGGCCACCCATCATGATCAGGCTGCGCGGCATCTTGGGGTCGCGATGGCTGGCCATGAGCGATACAGCGGCCAACACCGGCACCGTAGGCTGGCAGACCGACATGACATGCACATTTGGGCCCAGGGCGCGGATGAACTCCTGGATGTACATGACATAGTCATCCAGGTGAAAGGGACCGGCGTTGCGGGCCACCATGCGCGCATCCACCCAGTCGGTCACATAGACTTCGTGGTCGGGCAGCAAGGCGCGCACGGTTTCGCGCAGCAAAGTGGCGTGGTGGCCCGATAGTGGGGCCACCAGCAAAATCTTGGGGTCACGGGTCGGGGCTGGCAGGTCGCGGCTGAAGTGAATCAGATTGCAGAAAGGCTTGGCGATCTGCACGCGTTCGGTAACGGCAACGGTCTGTCCCTGAACCTCGGTCTGATCCAGACCCCAGGCGGGTTTTTCGTAATCTTTGCCCAGGCGGTGCACAAGTTCGTAGGCAGCGGCCAACTGCCGGGAGACCGGCGTATAGGCCAATGGACTGTACGGGTGTGAGAACAGTTGCGAGCTGGTGCCCGAGAAAGCGGCCAGTGGCGCTAGAAAGGACCGCTGGAGTTCATGCAAATCGTAAAGCATAGTGGTGCGCCTTGGTGTTGCCGGGTTTTATACAAAAAAATGTATAAGCTTATTTCTTGCTTGTAACAATACGGCTTTTGTCGCCGGATTTGACTTGGGATTTTCCCCTTGCTGCATTGCAGCAATGTGTCTTTTATCAAAAGTCCGGCGACCGGCGCAAGCGCTTGAAGGCGAAGTGGGGCGGCTGCTTGGGGTGGGGGAGTCAGCGCTCCAGATACTGTAGTTTGTTTTCAACACCGTTCCAGTCGTCGGCGTCGTCTAAGGGTTTTTTAGAACGGTTGATGCTGGAGAACACCGGCGAGAGCTCGGCGTTCAGCTCGATGAACGGGACCTGGTCCTGGGGGACGTCCTCTTCGGCGAAAATGGCGTTGGCCGGGCATTCAGGAATACAGACGGCGCAGTCTATGCATTCGTCCGGATCGATCACCAGAAAGTTCGGGCCTTCACGAAAACAATCCACCGGGCACACATCCACGCAATCGGTGAATTTGCACTTGATACAGTTTTCGGTGACGACGTGGGTCATTTCAGTAAAGCTCCTGCGGGATCGGTAGGGCTGTCGGTTCCTGGCCGGTGCTGCGGCTGCGCGGCGCAGGCTGACAGGGCTCAAGAGGACAGAGTCTGGAATCAATTTGCTGATTTTAACGAATATTCGGGTTCTTGCTTATTGAGATGACGCAAGCCGATCCGTCATGCCCTGGGGTGCGCGGGAGCAGGCCGGCATGCTATGGTTGCGCAAACCAACCTGGCATGCCCGCGATGATCATCACTTCTCTTCTTGACACGGATCTGTACAAATTTTCCATGATGCAGGTTGTGCTGCATCAGTTTCCGGCGGCACAGGTGGAATACCGCTACAAGTGCCGCACCCCCAATATTAATCTGAGCCAGTACCTGGACCAGATCCGCGCCGAAATCCACAACCTGTGCCAGTTGCGCTTTAGCGAAGCGGAACTGGATTATCTGCGCACGCTACGTTTTATCAAGAGCGATTTTGTCGATTTTCTTGGCCTTTTTCATTTGCCCGAGCGTTGCATCAGTGTCGAGCCCGGCGAGCGGCCCGGCGAGATCGAGATACTGGTCAAAGGGCCGTGGCTGCACACGATTTTGTTCGAGATTCCGGTGCTGGCCATCGTTAACGAAGTCTACTTTCGCAACGAGTGTCCCAACCCGGCCTGGGCCGAAGGGCGTCAGCGCCTGCAGTCCAAAATGCGCTTGGTGGTCGATGATCCTGCCCTGGCCGATTTCCGGGTGGCCGACTATGGCACCCGCCGGCGCTTTTCCAAGCAGTGGCACGAAGAAGTCGTCACCACCATGATTGCGCAGATGCGTCCGCATTTTGCCGGCACCAGCAATGTGTGGCTGGCCATGAAGCATGGTGTGACCCCTCTGGGCACGATGGGGCACGAGTATCTTCAGGCATGTCAGGCGCTGGGGCCGCGTCTGCGCGATTCGCAGATTTTCGCGCTGGAGGTCTGGGCAAAAGAATATCGGGGCGACCTGGGCATTGCCTTGTCCGATGTGTACGGCATGGATGCGTTCCTGCGTGATTTCGATATGTATTTCTGCAAGCTGTTCGATGGGGCGCGTCACGATTCCGGCGATCCCTTTGTTTGGGGCGAGCGCCTGCTGGCGCACTATGCCGCCAACCGTACCGACCCGCGCACCAAGACTTTGGTGTTTTCGGACGGGCTGACTATCCCCAAGGCGATCGAACTGGCTTTGCGCTTTGCAGGGCGTTGCAAAGTGTCGTTTGGCATAGGCACCAATCTGACCAACGATCTGGGCCACGAACCGCTGCAGATCGTCATGAAGATGGTGCGGTGCAATGGTCAGCCCGTAGCCAAGGTGTCGGACGCGCCCGAAAAAACCATGTGCGATGATCCGGCCTATCTGGCGTACTTGCGCCAGGTGTTTCAGTTGCCGCCTGCCTGATCGACTGTTTCTCGGCCCCTGGCGTCTTGCCTACAGGCAGAGCAGGGCGGCCAGGTGCGCGCCGGCTTGTTCTGCTTGTTCGGCCTGCTCCGGCGTCAGATGCTTGGGTCTTAGAATCGCGGCAGGTGTCTGTGCTTGGAAGTTGAAGATCCGGCCGGGCCAGGCCGGTTCCAGCCGCCAGCCGGTGCAGATGCGCTCCAGCTGTGCTAAGGCACCGTGCCCGTCGCTGCCGGCACTGATCAGGGCGGCATACGGGCGGCCATTTATTTGTTCCAGCACGGCGTAATACAGCCGATCAAAAAACTCTTTCATGGCACCGCTCAGGCTGCCCAGGTTTTCGGGAGCGCAGAACAGGTAGGCCTGTGCCTGGCGCATATCGGTGTCGCTGACTTGTTCGCATGGCAGTACACGGACCTGGATGCGGTGTTGTTCTTGCAGTTGTGCCAGTACGTGGCGCGCTCCGTGGCCGGCGTGTTCGGCCAGTTGGCGGGCCGCGCCGGTGCGCGAATGCCAAATAATCAATAGTTCCCGGGGCTCGGACAGGCTCATAAGCTCATACTCGCGGTGATAGACTACGACTTGTAGTATAGAGAGCGGCCGTAGCAATGGTCGCCATACCGACGTATACGATATGAATCACACCGAATCCTCCTCTCTTGCTGAACCGGTTTTCAGTCCGCAGTGGCTGGCGCAGGCCGGTACCGGACTGGATGAACCGGGACGGGAATTGTTGCAGCGCGCCGCCCAGTGGGCGGCTCCGGCCTTGCTGGATCTGCCCGGCAGCACGGGCGAACCGCTGGATCAGCATTGCGCTCAGGTGGCCGTTATTCTGGCTGGTCTGGGTGCCGATGCGCAGACGCGTGCCAGCGCCTTGCTGGCGGTTATTCCTTCGCCGGGCCGCGACGTCAAACAAGACCCGATCCAGAAAGCGTTCGGCGCCGAAGTCATGACGCTGGTGCGCGGTTCGCGCGCGCTGTACAGGCTGGGTTCCATTACAGGTCAGGCCAAGGAACAGCCGGGGGCCGGCGACCAGAAAGAAATGAAGCGCAAGATGTTGCTGGCGATGGCTGCCGATCTGCGCATCGTCTTGATGCGGCTGGCCTCGCGCTTGCAGTCGCTGCGCTGGTTTCGCCAGTCCAAGACCCCATGCCCGACGGCCTTTGCCCGCGAAACCCTGGAGCTGTATACGCCGCTGGCCAATCGTCTGGGCATCTGGCAGGTCAAGTGGGAAATGGAAGACCTGGCCTTTCGTTTTCAGAATCCGGATATTTACAAAGAAATTGCCCGTCAGCTCGACGATAAGCGGGTGGAGCGCGAAACCCTGATTGCCCAAGTGCGCGACCAATTGCTGGCGGCATTAAAGCGCGAACACATTGTTGCGCAGGTATCGGGGCGTCCCAAGCATATCTACAGCATCTGGAACAAGATGCGCAACAAGCACCTGGACTTTGCTCAGTTGTATGACTTGCGCGCCTTGCGCGTCATTGTCGAGGATGAGCGCAGTTGCTACAACACGCTGGCTGTCGTGCATTCGCTCTGGACGCCGGTGCCGGCCGAGTTTGACGATTACATCTCCCGACCCAAGCCCAATGGCTACCGCTCCCTGCATACGGTGGTGGCCGATGCGCAGGGGCGCAGTTTCGAGATCCAGATCCGTACCCACGAGATGCACCAGCATGCCGAGTTCGGGATGGCCGCGCATTGGCGCTACAAAGAGGCAGGGCCGCAAGGCGGGCAGGTCGCCGCCGATGGCGAGGACGATCGCAAAATCGCCTGGATGCGCCAGTTGCTGGCCTGGGATCGGGAAGCGACCACGTCCAATGGGACGCCGTCAGAGACACCTGGGATGCGGTCGGATGCTTTGCCGGCAGCGGCAGTGCCGCGCCCCTTGAAAGCGCAGGATGACGAGCACATTTATGTGCTGACCCCCCAGGCCCGCGTGATTGAGTTGCCTGTGGGCGCGACCCCCGTGGACTTCGCCTACTATTTGCATACGGATCTGGGGCATCGCTGCCGGGGCGCGCGCGTGGATGGGCAGATGGTGCCTTTGTCCACGCGCCTGAGCACCGGGCAGACTGTCGAGATCGTGGCGGCCAAGTCGGGCGGCCCGTCCCGGGACTGGCTCAATATCCAACTGGGCTTTCTGGCCAGTCCGCGTTCGCGCTCCAAAGTGCGGGCCTGGTTCAATGCCATCGAATTGCAGCAGCGTATCTCCCAGGGCCAGGCCATGGTCGAGAAAGAGCTGCAGCGTCTGGGGCGCACGGCCGTCAATCTGGAACAGATGGCTCAGCAACTGGATTTTGCCCGTGCCGACGATCTGTATGTGGCCGTGGCTAAGGACGAGTTCAGCCTGCGTCACATAGATGCGCTGTTTCGTGCGGATACTCCGGACGAGGAGCCTGTGCGCCGGGTATTCGATTCGGCCAGCGACAGCGTGGCCAAAACAGGCAAGAGCGGCGTTCTGGTCGTGGGGGTGGATTCACTGATGACCCAGTTGGCGCGCTGTTGCCGTCCCGCCCCGCCTGATCTGATTTCGGGCTTTGTGACGCGGGGGCGGGGGGTGTCCATTCACCGTGCGGACTGCAAGTCGTATCGCGAACTGGCCTTGCGCCAGCCGGAGCGGGCGATCGATGTGGACTGGGGCAAGACAGGCGATGCCTTGTACCCGGTCGATCTGGCCATCGATGCGCAAGAGCACCCTAATCTGTTGCGCGATCTGTCGGAAGTGTTTGCGCGCCTGCGCCTGAATGTCACCGGCATCAACACTCATAGTCGCCGTTCGCTGACCCAGATGGTTTTTACGATCGAAGTGCGCGATGGCGAGCAGATTCAGAAGGCGCTGACGGCCTTGAACGAGCTGCCGGGCGTCAGCGCCCGCCGTTACTCGTGCTGAACTGCTAAAATCAAGAAATTCGAGCCTGACGCGCCTTGCGTTCGTCATGCTCCTGTCAACCAAGAGAGCTAGCTTTGAAAACCTATACCTTGCCCGACCCGGATGGACATTTTGGTCAGTTTGGTGGTTCGTTTGTAGCCGAGACTCTCGTTCACGCCCTGGACGAGCTCAAGGCCGCCTACGAACGGTATCGGAACGATCCTGACTTTCTGCACGAGTTCAACTACGAGCTCAAGCACTTCGTCGGTCGTCCCAGCCCCGTGTACCACGCCCGTCGATGGTCGGAGCAACTGGGTGGCGCTCAAATCTGGTTCAAGCGCGAAGACCTCAATCACACTGGCGCGCACAAGATCAACAACTGCATCGGTCAGATACTGCTGGCACGCCGCATGGGCAAGCCGCGCATCATTGCCGAGACCGGGGCCGGCCAGCATGGCGTGGCAACGGCCACGGTGGCGGCTCGTTATGGCCTGGAGTGCGTGGTTTATATGGGCAGTGAAGACGTGCGCCGTCAGGCATCCAATGTCTATCGCATGAAGCTGTTGGGGGCGACCGTGGTGCCGGTGGAGTCCGGTTCGCGCACTCTCAAGGACGCCTTGAACGAAGCCATGCGCGATTGGGTCACCAATATCGAAAACACCTTCTATATCATCGGCACGGTAGCCGGTCCGCATCCTTATCCCATGATGGTGCGGGACTTCCAGGCTGTCATCGGTCAGGAATGTCTGGAACAAATGCCCCAGGCCTGCGGCCGTCAGCCTGATTATGTGGTGGCGTCGGTAGGCGGCGGCTCCAATGCGATGGGTATTTTCTATCCCTATATCGAGCATCAGGATGTGGCGCTGGTCGGGGTGGAAGCGGCCGGTCGCGGCCTGGAAACGCTGGAACACTCCGCGTCCCTGAACAAAGGTCAGGTGGGGGTGCTGCACGGTAACCGTACCTACGTGCTGCAAGACGACAATGGCAATGTCATGCCCACGCATTCTGTGTCGGCAGGCCTGGATTACCCGGGTGTGGGTCCGGAGCACGCCTGGCTTAAAGATTGTGGCCGGGCTCAATATGCCACAGTCACCGACCAGGAGGCCCTGCAGGCTTTTCACGAGTGTTGCCGCATCGAAGGCATCTTGCCGGCTCTGGAGTCCGCCCATGCGCTGGCTCACGCCGCCCGCATGGCACCGACGCTGGGCAAGGACAAGATCATTCTGGTCAGCTTGTCCGGGCGTGGCGACAAAGACATGCATACGGTTGCCGAATACGGCGGCCTGACTCTGTAATTAAGCGGGAATTCACTATGTCGAGTAACGTGCGCCTGAAAGCGGCGTTTGAGCGTTTGAACGGGCGCTGTGCCCTGATTCCCTACGTCACGGCCGGGGACCCGTCCGTGCCGTCCACGGTAGCCCTGATGCATGCTTTGCGTCAGGCCGGCGCGGATGTCATCGAACTGGGCGTGCCGTTTTCCGACCCCACCGCCGACGGTCCAGTCATCCAGCGTGCTGCCGAACGGGCCATCAGCCGTGGGGTAGGATTGCGCAAGGTGTTGGATATCGTGCATCAGTTTCGGCAGTTGGATTCCGAAACTCCCGTGGTGTTGATGGGCTACGCCAATCCTATCGAGAACATCGGTCAGGCCGAATTTGCCCGCCTGGCCGGACAGGCGGGAGTGGACGGTGTGTTGACGGTGGACTACCCGCCCGAAGAATCGCAGCAGTTCACCGCCTTGTTGACCGAGCATGGTGTGGACACCATTTTTCTGCTTTCACCCACATCGACGGACGAGCGTATCGCCAAGGTGGCTGCATTGGCGCAAGGCTATGTGTACTATGTTTCGCTCAAGGGCGTGACCGGCTCCGGGCAGATCGATATTGCCGATGTGGAGCATCACCTGCAGCGCATCCGCCAGCACGTTACCATTCCGGTCGGCGTGGGGTTCGGCATTCGGGACGCAGATAGCGCCAAGGCGATTGCCCGCAATGCGGATGCCGTGGTGATCGGCTCCAAGCTGATTGAAACCATGGAGCAGGCAGTCCAGGCCAATACCGGCAAAGACCCCAAGGATGTGGATGCCGCGGCCGTCGCGGCTGCCGGCCAGTGGCTGGGGCAGATCCGCCAGGCCTTGGATAATTAGCCTAAAAGCGCTTTTAGCGTTTAGAATCATGTGCCTGTTCCCGGTGAACAGGCGCTTTTTTTCAGAATAAGAGGCTCGTCTGCCTTGGGCGGGCGGGCCGAACACAGGATCTCACAATGAGCTGGATCGAGAAAATACTGCCACCGCGAATCAACCGCAATCCCGAGAGCAGCCGCCGTGTGCCGGAAGGCCTGTGGGTCAAATGCCCTTCGTGCGAGTCGGTGCTTTACAAAGAAGATCTGCAAGCCACTCTGAATGTCTGCCCTAAGTGTAGCCATCACATGCGCATCGGCGCACGTGCGCGCATCCGGGCGCTGCTCGATGCCGATGGCCAGGTTGAGATCGGTTCCAATACACGTCCTATGGACCCCCTCAAGTTTCGTGACTCGCGCAAGTACACGGAGCGTGTGGCTGAAGCGAACAAGCAGACGGGTGAAACCGAAGCGATGGTGGTGGTTAGCGGCACGATATTGTCGGTACCGGCCGTCGTGGCCTGCTTCGAGTTCGAGTACATGGCCGGTTCCATGGGGTCGGTCGTGGGCGAGCGCTTTACGCGTGGTGTGCAGGCAGCCATTGCCAATCGCAGTCCTTTTGTCTGCGTGGCGGCATCGGGCGGTGCTCGTATGCAGGAAAGCCTGTTTTCGTTGATGCAGATGGCCAAGACTACGGCCATTCTGGCCGAGCTGTCCGAAGCCGGCCTGCCATTTGTCAGCATCCTGACCGATCCGACGATGGGTGGCGTGTCTGCCAGTTTTGCCTTCATGGGCGATGTGGTCATTGCCGAACCCAATGCCCTGATTGGTTTTGCCGGTCCGCGCGTCATCGAACAGACAGTGCGCGAAAAACTGCCCGAAGGTTTCCAGCGCGCCGAATTCCTGCTGGAAAAAGGGGCCATCGATATGGTCATCGACCGCCGCGAACTGCAGCGCGAATTGGCCGAGCTGCTGGCCTTGCTGACCCGTCAGCCGGCCGAGGCGGTGTCGCGTCTGGCCTGCTGATCTGGCCCGGTAGTCCGAGTTTTTTGAAGATGCCGCCTTTCGAGGCGGCATTTTTTTATCTGACGTAGTGCAGGTGCCGTTTTCTCCGACTCATGCCCTATCAATAAGGGGTGTGCTCGATTGTCGGATTCCGGCCGGACGGCGCAAGGGCAAACCTGAACGAGACCGAGCCGATTTTTTTTGTCGGCCATTGCTCCGCGGAGCTGTGCTTGGAGCAAAAAAGGTTCTTCGAAGCATTCTGGGAGCCAATTTACCCGCTCGATGAGGAGCTGGCTTTTTTAAGACGCCATTCAAGGCGCAGCACGCTCGGACGGTGCTGATGGCTTACCGGCGCGCTGCGCCGGTACCCTGGTCGGGACGCATGGCCGGGCGCGTCGTTAACTCCGGCGGGTTACTTGTCCGCCGGACAAGTAACAAGCGCCGCCGTCAAACAGAACGACGCTTGCATCCCGTCCCCGCGCCCCGCCTGCGGCAAGCCATCCGATCCGCCCCGTTCGAGCGTGCTGCGTCTTGAACGGCTCAAAACACCGATTACATAGCTCCGGCTATACATCGCCATACCCAACAGCCCATTAAGCGGATCGCTGATATCTTGTATGACGTATGCGGACGTCCCGCCATTTGGGCCAAGCACAGGGGTGCTGTTCTCGTCAGGCCGACCATAGCGGGCCGGCGGGCGAATCAGGACCTTCGCCGCAGGCGGGATGCCGGGGCGGGAAGCAAGGAGCGTGCTGTTCGAGCAGGACGCGTGTGATTCGTCCGGTGGACGAATCACCCTGCGAGTTCACGCTCCGCCCGCCCCGGTATCCTGACCAGGGAACCTGCGCGCAGCGCGGGCGAAGGACCCAGCCTAGCCGGCCCGCTATGGTCGGCCTGGCGAGAATCCGAGGTTCTCTCTGTTTGGCTTAAACGGGCCAAGCAATACGAAGAAATCCCCGGCATTTAGCGAAGAAGCAAAAAAAAAGCCAGTCAGTATGGAACTGACTGGCATTGACCCGAGGGCTTAGGTCGGTCGCTTAGTGCGTTTCGACTTGCTGCAGCGGTTCGCTGCTCTCGGTCTTGGCAGCACGCTTGCGCGGACGGCCTAGGCGTGCCGGCGTGGGCTGGTAGTCGTCCTGAACCGCAGAGCGGGAGGTTTCTACCAGTTCGATGCCGGCTGCTTCCAGGACGGCTTCCAGCTGAGCGGGTTGGGCAACGACCGCTTCGCTTGCGCCATTGTGTGCGGCTTGGGCCTGGGTGGCGACAGGCGCAGCCTGTTCAAGCACCGGGGCTTGCTGGGCTGGCTCGGTGCCGGACACAGGCTCTTGCGCCAAGGCGTCGACTGGGGCTGGCTCCTGAGCCACATCTGCTGGCGCGGGCTGTTCCTGTTCAAGCGGTACAGAAGCGGTAGGTTGCTCCTGTTCGATCTGTACAGAAACCGCAGGCTGTTCCGGGGCGATGGATACCGCTTCTTGGGCGTGTGCCACAACCACAGGTTCGGTCTGCACCGGCTCGGCGCTGTGTTCCACGACAGGGGCTGGCTCGGCTGCTGGCGTTGCTGCCTGTTGCTGGGGCTGGATAGCCACGGGTTCGGCGACGTGTTCCACGACGGCCGCTTGCTCCTGTGCGGGCTGAACCTGCTCTGCGGTCACTGGCACGACAGGCTCTTGGGGAGCTGGCGCAGCCGGTTCGGCGTCGATGGCCGTCGCGGTGTGCTCGGGTTGTTGAACAGGAGCCTGGTCTTGTGCTTGTACCGAGTCAGCAGGGGCTGGTGCCGCTGCGGAAGTAACGACGGCGGCTGCCTTCTGGGCCTGATCTTCCAAAGCAGCGGGGTTGAAGGCCGGCGTTTCGTGCGCGACGTAAGCAACGGCAGACGCATCTTCTGCGCTATCTTCGTTTTCCGTGGCGGCATTGGCGTCCGGGCTGCGACGGCCGCGACGGCTGCGGCGGCGGCGGCGCTTGCGCTCGGGGTCCAGTGCATTGGCGTCGGTGCCTTCTTCGCCGTCCAACTGATCGTTGTCGGTTTCCTCGGCTGCGTCGGTACGAGCGTCCGCCACGGCAACGATGCCGGCTACGGCGGCGGCCGCTGCGACAGGTGCTGGCTCTTGCGCGGAGTCGGGCGTTGCTTCGACGGCCAGGTCTTTATTCAGTTCCGGCGTGTCCGTGGTGCCTTCTTCGCGGCGCTGGCGACCACGACCGCGTCGATTGCGCGTGCCACGGTTGCTGGTGGTCGTGCTTTCGTCGTCGATGGGGGCAGCCGGTGCTGCGGCAGTGGTGCTGTTCTGGCGGGTTTCCAGCGCCGATTCCGAAGCGGCGGACGCCGGACGGCGGCGACCGCGTCCAGAGTTGCCGGCGGCGGGCGTTTCGGCTGCCGGTTTTTCTTCGGGGGTGGATTCGCTGCGATTGCCTTGACGGCGTCCGCGCGAACGGTCGGTCTGGCTGCGGCCATTGCCGGACTGGCCGCTGCGTCCTTGACGGCGATTCGATGCCGACTTGGCCGAGTCGGCCTTGGGCGCTTCTGCGGCAGGTTCGGCGGGGGTGCCGGTCAGCCAGCCGATCAGACGCTTGATAAGGCTGGGCGAACCGCTGGCGGAAGCCGCTGCGGCAGGGGCGGGGCTGGGCTTGCTGATGGGGGCAGGCTGAGCCGGCGTAATGCTCTTGACCAGTGCTTCGGGGCGTGGCTTGACTTCGTGGCTGCGGTGCGGCACCAGACTGTCTTGCTGCTCGGGCTGTTGAACCAGTTCGTAGCTGCTGCGCAGTTCGTCCAGGCGTGGATCATCGTGACGCAGACGTTCGATGACGTGATGCGGGGTTTCCAGATTCTTGTTGGGAATCAGGACCAGGGCGATGTTCAGGCGCGATTCGATCTTGGTGATGTCGCTGCGTTTTTCATTCAGCAGGAAGGTGGCCACATCGACAGGCACCTGTGCGTGCAGGGCCGCTGTGCCTTCCTTCATGGCCTCTTCCTGCAGCAGGCGCAGCACATGCAGGGCGCTGGATTCGGCATCGCGCACCACGCCGGTGCCGGTGCAGCGTGGGCAGGTGACGTGCGAACCTTCGTTCAGGGCGGGGCGCAGGCGCTGGCGCGACAGCTCCATCAGGCCGAAACGCGAAATCTTGCCCATCTGAACGCGGGCGCGGTCAAAGTGCAAGGAGTCGCGCAGGCGTTGTTCGACAGCGCGCTGGTTCTTGCTGTCTTCCATATCGATGAAGTCGATGACGATCAGGCCACCCAGGTCGCGCAGGCGCAGTTGGCGGGCGACTTCGTCGGCCGCTTCCAGATTGGTGCGCAGGGCGGTTTCTTCAATGTCGGCGCCTCGCGTGGAACGCGCCGAGTTGACGTCGATGGCGACCAGCGCTTCGGTGTGGTCGATGACCACCGCACCGCCCGAGGGCAGTTGTACCGTGCGCGAGTAGGCGGTTTCGATCTGGTGTTCGATCTGGAAACGCGAGAACAGGGGGATGTCGTCGCGGTACATCTTGACCCGATGCAGATTGTCCGGCATGACCACGCTCATGAAAGCGGCGGCCTGCTCGTGGATCTCGTCCGTATCGATCAGGATCTCGCCGATCTCGGGCGAGAAGTAGTCGCGGATGGCGCGGATGACCAGGCTCGACTCCAGGTAGATCAGGATAGGGGCGGCGTTGTCGCGGGCGGCACCGTCGATGGCCGTCCACAGTTGCATCAGGTAGTTCAGATCCCACTGCAGCTCTTCGACGCTGCGGCCTATGCCGGCCGTGCGTGCAATGATGCTCATGCCCTGTGGGATATCGAGCTGGTCCATCGCTTCGCGCAGTTCCTGGCGATCCTCGCCTTCGACGCGACGCGACACACCGCCCCCACGGGGGTTGTTAGGCATCAGGACCAAGTAGCGGCCAGCCAGCGAGACGAACGTGGTCAGGGCTGCGCCCTTGTTGCCACGCTCTTCTTTTTCGACCTGAATAATCAGTTCCTGACCTTCGGTCAGGGCGTCCTGGATGCGGGCGCTGCGCACATCCACGCCTTCCTTGAAGTAGCTGCGGGCCACTTCCTTGAAGGGCAGAAAGCCGTGCCGCTCTTCGCCGTAGCTGACGAAGCAGGCTTCCAGGCCGGGTTCGATGCGGGTGATGACCCCTTTGTAGATATTGCCTTTGCGCTGTTCGCGCCCGGCTGTTTCGATGTCGAGGTCAATAAGCTTTTGACCGTCGACAATGGCGACGCGTAATTCTTCTTGATGCGTCGCATTGAACAACATGCGTTTCATGAGTGAGGATCTCCGTAGTCATGGAGCACCGTTTATCGGCGCACGACCTCGGATCACTTGGTGTGTAGCGCAATAGCTGCAGCAGAACAGGGCGGACAGGCGTATTCGGCCTGCCTGCTTATAGTCTGGAAGGCACGAATCGCAGGTAAGTGCGAAGTTCAGTCAGCAGGGGGGTCAGGTTCACGTGTGTGGTTGACGGATACAAAGTTGCTGGGAACGGCAGTCGCGTTGATGACGCGCCTGGTGCAAAAGAGCGGGACAATCTGTGCAGGAATTCAGCGCCGCACGCGGGAGGCAGGCATTTGACTGGAAAGCGGGCGTCTCGCCACGCGACTTTCACTATTTCGGGCCTGCCCCGGCGACCTTGTGACCCGGAAGCTGGAACTCAAGGATACAATTATAAAACCTTGTCCATCCAACGGAGACGCACCCTTTGCATCTCTACGCCGGACCTAGTCTCAGCTTCCTTAGGCTGAAGCGATTATATGCCCCTTTTTGTTATGTGCAAACCTCACGATTCACAAAGATTGCCCCCCCAGGTGCGAATGATACGCATCGATGAAAGCCATGCGGGTCAGCGCATCGACAATTTTCTGCTGCGCGAGTGCAAAGGGGTGCCCAAAAGCCATATTTACAAGGCGATCAGGGGTGGCGAAGTGCGTGTCAATAAGGGCCGCATCAGCAGCGACTATCGCCTGGAAAACGGTGATATGGTGCGCGTGCCGCCCCTGCGCCTGCCCGAGCGCGATGCGCCCCGTCATGTCCCGGCCGCGGTCTTTCCGGTGGTATTCGAGGACGAGCACCTGATGGTCATCGACAAGCCCGCCGGCGTGGCTGTGCATGGCGGCAGCGGCGTGTCCTTTGGCGTCATCGAGCAGTTGCGCGCCGCCCGTCCCCAGGAGCGGTTTTTGGAGCTGGCGCATAGGTTGGATCGCGAAACCTCCGGCCTGCTGATTATTGCCAAGCGCCGCGCCGCGCTGGTCGAGCTGCACGATATGTTCCGCGAAATCCGTGCGCGCAAGTTCTACCTGGCCCTGGTGCAGGGCGATTGGGTGAATGACCGCCAGCATATCCGCTTTCCCCTGCTGCGCTGGTTGACCGCCAATGGCGAGCGGCGGGTGCGCGTGGACAACGAGGGCAAGTCCGCGCATACCATCATTACTTTGCAACGTCGTTTCGGGCGCTTCAGCCTGTTGCAGGCCGAGCTCAAGACCGGTCGCACGCACCAGATACGGGTGCATCTGGCGCATTCGGGCTTTCCTATCGTCGGCGACGAAAAATACGGCGACGATGCATTGCGCGAACAATTCGCGCGCCAGGGCTTTAAGCGCATGTTCCTGCACTCGGGGCGTCTGGAGTTTGATCATCCTGTTACCGGCCAGCCTCTGGTTCTGGAGGCACCTTTGCCGCCCGAATGCAGGGCGGTGTTAGATCGTTTGGAGAAACAGCCATGAATCGTTACGCCGCTGTGGTGTTCGACTGGGACGGAACCGTCATGGATTCTACGTATTCCATTGCCAGCTCGATCCAGCAGGCTTGTGTTGACTTGCAACTGCCCATGCCGTCCATCCAGCAGGCCAGTTGGGTTATCGGACTGTCCCTGGAAAGTGCTTTGTATCGGGCCGTGCCGGACCTGAGCGCCGAGCAGATGCCGCAGTTTCTGGAACGCTATCGTTTCCACTTTATGCAGCGCGATCCTCATATCAAGCTGTTCGACGGCATTGTGCCGTTCCTGGGCGAGTTGCGTGACCGGCAGGTGGCGCTGGGCGTGGCTACCGGGAAAAGTCGCCAGGGTTTGGATCGTGTTCTGCAGCAAGTCAGCTTGGGGACGTATTTTAATGCCACGCGCTGCGCGGACGAAACACGCAGCAAGCCCGATCCGGAAATGCTGCATCAGTTGCTGGACGAGCTGATGCTGGAGCCGGAGCAGGTGCTGATGGTGGGTGATACCGCGCACGATATACATATGGCGGCCAATGCTGGCGTGGATAGCGTGGCCGTGACCTACGGTGCGCATGATCCAAAGACACTGGCGCAGGCCCGTCCTACTGTGATGGTGGACAGCGTGGCGCAGATGCGGGACTGGGTCTTGCCGCGCATCTGACAGACAACAGGAACTTGGCGGCGAAGTGGCAGTCTCAATCAGACAAACGACAGGAGATGGCCATGTTTAAGTCGCGCTCAAGGCCCGTGCGCTCTTCGGAAATCACAGACGAGTCGGTCTGGCGAATGCGTCGCCGGATACTTTTGCAGGCACCTGGCGCATTGGCGCTGGCGGCGGCGCTGCCGGGCAGGGCGCAGGCCCTGGGCGCGTCTCAGTCCTTGGATTTCAGTCCTTCGACGCGTTGGACAGTGGCGCAGAAACCGACCAGCGAATCCGATGTCACGTCCTACAATAATTATTACGAGTTCGGCACCGGCAAGGAAGACCCGGCTCGTTACGCGGGTGCCCTTAAAACGGAGCCGTGGACTTTGACTGTCGACGGTCTGGTCGGAAAGCCTCTGACGTTGGATATCGATCAGATCGTAAAACTTGCCCCGCTGGAAGAGCGCATCTATCGCCTGCGCTGCGTGGAGGCCTGGTCTATGGTGGTGCCTTGGGTGGGGTATTCCCTGTCCGAGCTGATCAAGCGTGCCGAACCGTTGGGTAATGCCCGTTTTGTGCGCTTTGAAACCGTACGGGACGAGGCCGCCATGCCGGGCTTGCGTTCCTCCATTCTGGATTGGCCCTATGTCGAGGGCTTGCGTTTGGACGAGGCCATGCATCCCTTGACCTTATTGGCGACAGGTTTGTATGGCAAGTCCCTGCCCAAGCAAAACGGCGCGCCGGTACGGCTGGTCGTGCCCTGGAAATATGGTTTCAAATCCGCCAAGTCCTTGGTGCGCATTACGCTGACGGATGCCTTGCCGGTATCCAGCTGGATGCGGGCGGCTCCGCAGGAATATGGTTTTTATGCCAATGTGAATCCTGCGGTGCCGCACCCGCGCTGGAGCCAGGCGACCGAGCGCGTCATCGGCTCGGGTTTTTTCGCCGCCAAACAGCCAACGCTGCCGTTCAATGGCTATGCCGACGATGTGGCCGGGCTGTACGCCGGCATGGATCTGGCGCGGGATTATTGATGCGAGCCTGGAAATCCGTGCAGGTGGATCGCGTCAAACCGCTGGTGTTTGTGCTGGGTTTGTATCCTTTGTTGCGTTGGGTCTGGCTGGGTTTTTCGGGCGGGCTTACAGCCAATCCCGCCGAATTCCTGACGCGTTCCAGCGGCCTGTGGGCCTGGGTGTTGCTGCTGATCACTCTGGGAATTACACCGTTGCGGCGTGTGTTGGGCCAGCCTGCTTTGCTGCGGCTGCGGCGCATGTTGGGGCTGTTTGCTTTTTTCTATACGGCACTGCATACGGTGGCCTGGGCCTGGTGGGATCGTTCCGGCGACTGGCTGTCGATGTGGCACGATATCGTCCAGCGCCCTTTTATTACGCTGGGTGCCGTGGCAACCGTGCTGATGTTGCTGTTGGCCGCGACTTCTACGCATGGCTGGCAACGGCGTCTGGGGCGTCGCTGGAGCACCCTGCATCGTAGCGTTTATGCCGTGGCGGCCCTGTCGGTCGTGCATTTTTATCTGGTCAGGGCGGGCAAGAACGATGTGCTGGATGTGCTTGTCTACGCGGCTATTTTTCTGGTGCTGATGCTGCTGCGTAAATGGCCGGCGGCGGCTCGGCAGTCGCCTGCTGCCTAAGTCTGTCTGGCGTGTTTTGCCGGGATCGGCCGCAACCGTTTTGTGTCGCGGCCGATTGCCTTGCGGTGGCTCTTCAGTTCAGGCTTTTCAGTATGGCCAGGGTTTCGGCATCCAGCACGCCATCAAAGCGCGCCGGCCTGTAGTGCATCTGGAAGGCGGCAATCACGTTTTGCGTGGCCTTGTCCCATATGCCGCTTTCGGGTGTTTCGTAGCCGGCTTTGCGCAGCAGGGCTTGTACTTCCGTCGCCTGTGGCAAGGGCTGGGTGGCGTACTGCACCTGTAATTGGCGTGCCCGTGCTTCGTTATACCAGCGTCCCAGACCGGCCCGGGCCAGTTCCTGCCAGGGGAACAGGGGGCCAGGGTCCAGCTTGCGTTGTGGTGCCACGTCGCTGTGGCCAATGATATTGCGAGGGGTCACGCCGTGGCGTTGCGCCAGGTCTTTGAGCAAAACGATCAGTGTCTGAATCTGTTCGGGCGTATAGGGTGCCCAGCGCCCGTCGTCCAAGCGTCCAGGATTGACAATTTCAATGCCGATCGACCCTGTGTTCAGGTCCGTGAAACCATACCAGGAACCCAGGCCGGCGTGCCAGGCCCGCCGGTTTTCATCCACCAGTCGGTAGACCGTGGGGCGGTGTTCGTCAGTAATCAGGTAATGAGCGCTGACATTGCGCTGGGTCAGGACTTTGAGCGAGGTCGGCGTATCGCCGGCTGTGTAATGCACGATCAGGTAGCGCACGCGACTGTTCTGGCCTTCGGCCCGCAGGCTGTCGTTGATTTTCAGTGGTCCGCCGCTGCCGCAGGCAGCCAGCAGGGCGGCTGCGGCCAGAACGGCGGCTTGGGTGATGCGACGCAGCGCAGAGCGAGTGTGCGACATGGGATTCCTTTTTAGCGGCCGGCCAGAAACAGGAAGATGCAGGGGATTTTGTCCAGATCAGGGGTGCGGCGTTCACGCCATTGCTCGATGCTGGCGGTGTGTACCCATTCCTGGGGCGTGGTCAGGCCCCGGGCCACGCACAGGCGCGTGCCGGGTTTGAGGGTTTGCAGCAATGTGGCGAACATGGCCTGATTGCGGTAGGGCGTTTCGATCAGGATCTGAGTCTGTTTAAGGGATTGCGATGTGCTTTCCCATTGTTTGATCTGTTTGGCGCGGGCGGCGCTGTCTACCGGTGCATAGCCGTGAAAGGCAAATTGCTGGCCGTCCAGGCCGCTGGCCATCAGACTGAGCAAGATCGAGGACGGGCCCACGTGGGGACGAACGGCAATGCCCATGTCGTGCGCCAAGGCAACAACGGCGGCACCTGGGTCCGCCACGGCGGGGCAGCCAGCCTCCGACACCAGGCCTATGGCCTGTCCGGCCAACGCAGGCTTCAGCCATTCGCGGATCTCGCCGGGTTTGTTGCCGCGCTTGTCCAGGGTATGGATGGTGATTTCCTGCAGGGGCGTAGCGGTGCCGATCAGTTTCAGAAAGGCACGGGCTGTTTTGGCGTTCTCGGCAATAAATACCGTCAGTTCGCGGGTCAGGGCCTGGACATGGGTTGGCAGCCAGTCGTTAGCGGGGCTGTCGCCCAGGCCGACGGGAATAAGGTGCAAGGGGGCGGATTGGGGCATGGGGTGTTCCTAGGCGAAGGTGGTCGGCAGGCTGGGCAGCAGAGGGTTCAGGCCGAAGCGGCGCAGCATGGAGCATAGTTCGATCAAGGGCAGTCCTATGATGGCGGTCGGGTCATCCGAGCGCATGCTTTGCATCAAAGCGATGCCCAGGCCTTCGGCCTTGGCGCTGCCTGCCGTATCGTAGGGGGTCTCGGTGCGCAGGTAATGTTCGATTTCTGCATCGTCCAGCGTGCGGAACAGACAGTGTGTGATGATGTCGCTGCATAGCGTCTTTTGTCCGTCGGTCACGCATAGGGCGCTGTGAAACGCGACTTCGCGTCCGCTCAGGGCGCGCAATTGACGTACGGCACCGGCATGATCGCCGGGCTTGCCAATGGCGTCCGTGCCCAGTGTGGCGACCTGATCCGAACCGATGACCAGAGCACCGGGATTCAAGGTGCTGATGCGGGCGGCTTTTTCGCGTGCCAGGCGCAGGCTCAGGGCGGCCGGCTGTTCGTCGGGGTGCGGTGTTTCGTCTATGTCCGGGGACTGGCAGGTGAAAGGCAGGCCCAAACGCGTTAACATGTCGCGTCGATAGATTGAGCTTGATGCAAGGATGATACGCATGGTGTGTCTTGCTGTGCTTTGGTTTGACTGTCGTGCTCGAAGCGCTGTATTATCTAATGTTTTCTTCGTTATTGAAATGGTCCTACTTGCACAGGCCTTGCGTTTTTGGGGCTTGTTTGGGCAGGGTTGTTCTTTGATGCGCTCATGGCGAAACACTATATAGATACCCAAAGTCTTGGCCGCGGTCCCCAGCGTCTGGCTGGCCAGGCCCGTGTTGCGGATCTGTCTCGCCTGGTGTCGGATCTGCCGGCGCAAGGCGATCTGGTCGTGGACTGGAGCGTGGCGGGCAGAGCGGATTCGGCAGGGCGGAATTTTGTGCTTGTACAGGCCCAGGGTTCCGTGGTGTTGCAATGCCAGCGCTGCATGAAGCCGTTTGAATGGCCTCTCGATATTTCCAACGAAGTGGAAGTTGTGGCAACAGAAGCCGAGCTTGAGCTGGATGACGACGACGTCGAAGGCCCGGATCGCATTTTTTGCGAAGGCCGTCTGGATGCCCTGGGTCTGGTCGAGGACGAGCTGATTCTCAGCGTGCCGTATGTGCCGCGTCACGAGGTCTGCCCCGGCAATCAGCCGGATGCAGCGCCCGAGGACGAACCGCCGGCTAAGCGGGAATCGCCGTTTGCCGTACTGGGTTCGCTCAAGAAACCTTGATTGTTTGTTGCTAATTCGTTAATTTTTCGGGCTGTTCCCATATTCGGGCCAGTCTATCTACAGGAGTCATCATGGCTGTTCAGCAGAATAAAAAGAGCCCGTCCCGGCGCAACATGCGTCGTTCGCACGACGCACTTACCGGTCCTTCGACGGCCATCGAGCCAACGACGGGCGAGCTGCACCTGCGCCACCACATCAGCCCCAACGGCATCTACCGTGGCCGTAAAGTGCTGAAAACAAAGAACGACGAGTAATCTACCTCTTTGTCTTTGCAAGCAACATAGGTTGCATGCTTGATGTCTAACAAAAAAATACGTATTGCCATCGACTGCATGGGCGGCGATGTCGGTTTGCCGGTCACCGTCCCTGCGGCACTGCTTTTTGCGAAGCGGTTCCCGGATGTGCACTGCTTATTGGTGGGCGATGCCCAGGCCATCGAGCAAACCCTGCGTGCGCAAGGCAATGTCGATACCTCCTGGTACGACATTCTTCATGCATCTGAAGTCGTCACCATGGCCGATTCGGTCGAGGTGGCCCTGCGCCGCAAAAAAGATTCTTCCATGCGTGTGGCTGCCCAGTCCGTCAAGGACGGGTTGGCCGACGCGTGCGTCTCCGCCGGCAATACCGGTGCCTGGATGGCGATCACCCGCTACGTGCTCAAGACGCTGGACGGCATAGATCGTCCGGCTATCGCCACTTCCATTCCCAACCAGAAAGGCGGTGCCACCACCATGCTGGATCTGGGGGCCAATGTCGATTGCACGGCTGAACACCTTCTGCAATTCGCCATTATGGGTACGGCATTGGCCAGCATCGTGGACGGACACGAGCGGCCCACGGTCGGCTTGCTCAATATCGGTGAAGAAGTCATCAAGGGCAACGAAGTCGTCAAGCAGGCGGCCGAGCTGTTGCGCTCAAGCGGCCTGAACTTCTATGGCAATGTGGAAGGCGACGATATCTGCAAGGGCACGGTCAATGTGGTTGTCTGCGATGGCTTTGTCGGCAATGTCGTGCTCAAGTCCATCGAAGGCCTGGCCAAGATGGTGGGCGGCATGCTGCGCGAAGAGTTCACGCGCGACGCCTACAGCAAAGCGTCTGCTTTGCTTGCCCGTCCGGTCTTGAATCGTTTCCGCGATCGGGTGGATAATCGCCGGCACAATGGCGCTGCCCTGCTGGGGCTGCGTGGCATTGTCATCAAAAGCCATGGTTCGGCCGATGCCTATTCTTTCGGGTATGCTTTGCAGCGTGCCCGAGGCGCGGTCCTCAATGGCTTGCTTGATGGCACCAGTCAGGCAGTGGAGCGGATCAGGCAAAGCCTGAATTCGCTTCAGTCTGCGCCTGGTGAGCCGGATTCACTCCACACTTCAGAGCCCTCATCCTCATAACACGGGTTCGACTGGGAAGAAAACTATGACGATATTTGCCAAAATTATCGGTACGGGCGGCTACCTGCCACCTCGGGTCGTGTCCAACGAGGATCTGGCCGCCGAGCTGGCGCAAAAGGGCATCGAGACCTCCGACGAGTGGATTGTCGAGCGCACCGGCATACGGCAGCGTCACCTGGCCGAACCCGGCGTGCGCTCCAGCCAACTGGCGACTCAGGCGGCCCGGCAGGCGCTGGAGGATGCCGGTATCCAGGCCCAGGATCTGGATCTGATCGTCGTGGCCACGTCCACGCCGGACTATGTGTTTCCCAGCACGGCTTGCCTGGTGCAGGCCGAATTGGGCAACAAAGGCGCGGCTGCTTACGATGTGCAGGCGGTGTGCAGCGGATTCGTGTACGCACTGACTACGGCAGATGCCATGATACGCGCGGGCCGCGCGCGCCATGCCCTGGTGATCGGGGCTGAAGTGTTCTCCGGTATTCTGGACTGGAGCGACCGCCGCACATGTGTACTGTTCGGCGATGGCGCCGGTGCCGTGGTGCTGTCCGCCAGCGATGAGCCGGGCATTTTGGCCGCTCAGCTTAATGCCGACGGCAGCCAGATGGGTATTCTGTGCGCGGCTGGCAATGTGTCCTATGGTCAGGTTGTCGGCGATCCGTTCCTGCGTATGGACGGCCAGGCCGTCTTTAAATTGGCGGTCACGTCCTTGGCGGCTTCCGCGCATCAGGTCTGCGAACAGGCCGGCGTGCAGTTGTCCGATATCGATTGGCTGGTGCCTCATCAAGCCAATATCCGCATCATCAATTTCCTTGGCCGCAAGCTGGGCATCCCCGCCGAAAAAGTCGTCGTTACGGTGGATACGCATGCCAACACGTCTGCTGCCAGCGTGCCGCTGGCCCTGAATGCCGCGCGACGTGACGGTCGTGTCCGTGCGGGCGATCTGGCCCTGTTGCAAGGCGTGGGCGGCGGCTTCACCTGGGGTTCGGTGCTGGTGCGCTTCTAAGCGCGGTCAGGCTGGATTCCCGTCCACTTTCTTCGAGTCTCTCTACCATGAAAATTGCGTTTGTCTTTCCGGGACAAGGTTCGCAGTCTGTCGGCATGCTGGATGCCTGGGCAGAGTCGGACGTCGTGCGTCAGGCTATCGAACAGGCCAGCGCGGCGTTGGGCCAGGATCTGGCGGCGCTGATGGCCCAAGGCCCGGCCGAAGACCTGAACCTGACGACCAACACACAGCCTGTCATGCTGGCCAGCGCCGTGGCGATGTATCGTGCCTGGATAGCAGCGGGCGGTCCGGTGCCCGACATGATGGCCGGCCATAGCCTGGGCGAATACTCGGCCTTGACCGCGGCTGGTGTCTTGACCTTAGAGCAAGCCGTGCCTTTGGTGCGGGTGCGTGCTGATGCCATGCAGGCGGCTGTTCCCGTGGGAATGGGCACGATGGCGGCGGTCTTGGGTCTGGATGATGATCAGGTGCGCGATGTCTGCGCCCGCGCGGCTCAGGATCAGGTGGTGCAGGCGGTTAATTACAATGCGCCGGCTCAGGTCGTAATCGCAGGTCACGTTCAGGCGGTCGATCGCGCCTGCGCGCTGGCTAAAGAGGCCGGTGCCAAGCGTGCCCTGGTTCTGCCCGTGTCTGCGCCGTTTCACTCCAGCTTGCTTGAACCGGCGGCCGCCGTGTTGCAGCAGGCGCTGGATGCATTAGAGTTGCGCGAGCCTTGTGTGCCTGTCATCAATAACGTGGATGTCCAGGCTCCGACGCAGACGATCCAGATCAAAGATGCGTTGGTTCGTCAGGCCTGGCATGCGGTGCGTTGGGTAGAATCCATCCAGGCCATGAAGGCGCAAGGCGTCACCCATGTGGTCGAATGCGGTCCAGGCAAGGTGCTTAGCGGGCTGGTCAAGCGTATTGATCGCGATCTGGTCGCCCTGTCTATTACCGATCCCGCCTCGTTGCAGGCGACTCTGCAAGCCTTGAAGGAAGCGTAAATGCAAGATTTCAACCTTAGCGGCAAGACGGCCCTGGTAACCGGCGCATCGCGCGGCATCGGCCAGGCCATTGCAAAAGAATTGATGGCGCGTGGTGCCAAGGTCATCGGCACGGCCACCTCCGAATCCGGCGCGCAGGCGATTTGCGCCGTGCTGGATCAGAACGGCAGCCGGGGCGAGGTCCTGAATGTGGATGATGCCCAGGCTTGCGAAGCCCTGATCCAAACTTTGAGCAAGGATGACGGCGGCCCGCACATTTTGGTCAATAATGCCGGCATCACCCGCGATAATTTGGCAATGCGCATGAAGGACGAGGACTGGGACGCGGTTATCCAGACCAACTTGAGCGCTGTGTTCCGGTTGGCGCGTGCCGTCATGCGGCCCATGATGAAAGCCCGCTGGGGCCGCATCATCAGCATCACCTCGGTGGTGGGGGAAAGCGGTAATCCAGGCCAGGCCAACTACGCCGCTGCCAAAGCGGGCGTGGCCGGCATGAGCCGCGCGCTGGCGCGCGAACTGGGCAGCCGCAATATTACGGTCAATTGCGTGGCCCCAGGCTTCATCGACACCGATATGACCCGTTCGCTGACCCCCGAACAATCCGCCGCCATACTGTCCCAGATTCCCTTGGGACGCCTGGGCGCGGCAGAAGATATCGCCAATGCGGTCGCCTTTCTGGCCGGCCCGCAGGCGCAGTACATTACAGGCAGCACCATTCATGTGAATGGCGGCATGCATATGTAAGGGCTTGGCATCGCGCCCGGCTGAGGTAAAATTGCGGGATTATTTGGGGCCTATTGCTTGAGCCGGCGTTGCACGGGTAACGTTGGGCCTCATACAAGAACGCCGTTTTTTGTCATAGCCTACACCTTTTAGCAGTTTGGATTGGCTATAATTCGCGGGAATTTTTCCCCAACTTGGAGAATCTGCATGGAAAGCATCGAACAGCGCGTCAAGAAGATCGTCGCTGAACAACTTGGCGTCAACGAAGCCGAGATCAAGAACGAATCTTCTTTTCTCGACGACCTCGGTGCCGACTCGCTCGACATGGTCGAGCTCGTGATGGCGCTCGAAGACGAATTCGAAACCGAAATCCCAGACGAAGAAGCTGAGAAAATCACGACGGTCCAGCAAGCTGTGGATTACATCAATTCGCACAGCAAGCAGTAAGTTCAATCCAGGGTGCGGGCTGCGTTCTTGCATGCCCCCGCTCCAAGGCGGTTCCCAGAGAATGGCTTGCGCCCTGCAGCTTTGGCCGGCAAGACGCAGTCATTCCCCTTGAGCCGCTTTTTTTGTGTTTAGGAGTCATCCGTGAAGCGACGTGTCGTGATTACCGGTCTGGGTATTGTTTCCCCGGTCGGCAACGATATCCCCACCGCGTGGGATAACATCGTCAATGGACGTTCGGGCATCGGGCGTATCACCCGTTTCGATCCGTCGGCCCTGAGTGCCCAGATTGCGGGTGAGGTCAAGGATTTCGATATCACGCAGTACATCTCGGCCAAAGAAGCCAAGCAAATGGATACCTTCATCCATTATGGCGTGGCGGCCGGCATGCAGGCCTGGAAGGATTCCGGCCTGGAAATCAACGACATCAATGCCGAGCGCATGGGTGTCATCGTCGGGTCCGGTATCGGCGGCTTGCCCCGTATCGAAGAAACCCAGAAAGAATACCTGGATCGGGGGCCGCGCCGCATTTCCCCGTTCTTTGTGCCCGCCTCCCTGATCAATCTGATCTCGGGCCATCTGTCCATCAATCTGGGCCTGAAAGGCCCCAGCTACGCCGTCGTGTCGGCCTGCACCACAGGTTTGCATTCCATCGGCGACGCCGCCCGCCTGATCGAGTATGGCGATGCCGACGTCATGATTGCCGGTGGTGCGGAATCTACCGTGTCGCCATTGGGCATCGGCGGCTTTGCCGCCATGCGTGCCCTGTCGACCCGTAACGACGATCCGCAGACTGCATCGCGCCCCTGGGATGTGGACCGCGATGGCTTCGTGCTGGGCGAGGGTGCCGGTGTGCTGGTGCTGGAAGAATACGAACACGCCAAAAAACGCGGTGCCCGCATTTATGGCGAGTTCGTTGGCTATGGCATGAGCTCGGATGCGCACCACATTACGTCGCCTGACCGCGACGGTCCGCGTCGGGGTGTGCTCAATGCGCTGCGCAGCGGCGGCATCAATCCGGATCAGGTCGATTATGTCAACGCACACGGCACGTCCACGCCGCTGGGCGATGTCAACGAGTCCGAAGCGCTCAAGCTGGCTTTCGGCGACCATGCCCGCAAGCTGGTTGTCAATTCGACCAAGTCCATGACCGGCCACTTGCTGGGTGCCGCTGGCGGCATCGAAGCGGTGTTTACCACACTGGCGGTCTACAATCAGGTTTCGCCACCCACGATCAACATCTTCAATCAAGATCCGGCCTGCGATCTGGATTATTGCGCCAATCAGGCCCGTGACATGAAGATCGACGTGGCCTTGTCCAATTCCTTTGGATTTGGCGGCACCAACGGTTCTATGGTGGTTAGCCGTCTTCGTTAACACGACCGGTCCCATCTGCCACGCCCAGTCCTGGCGAACCGGCGCTCCTGCGTCGGTTCGCAGGCTGGGCGTTGTTGTATGTGCGTTGGCGTTTGCTGGCTTTGTCTGGGCGTTGCTGTCCTGGCATAGGGTCGGGGGATGGGGCGTGCTGCTAGGTCTGTTCTTGGCGTTTATTCTTTTTTCACGCTTTGGTCATCGGCAGGCTGCCTGCGCTACCCTTAGCTATAGGGCAGGGCTATACTGGCTGGACCGTCCCGGAGTGGGGGCAGAACCTGTGCAACTGGGCCAGGTGTGGCGCTCACCCTGGTGGCTGACTGTGCAATGGATGGTTCAGGGCCAGCCAGCTCGGCGTGGCACGCTGACCGTGTGGCGCACCGCTGTGCCGCAGCAGGCTTGGTGGGCTTTGCGTTTGCGCATGAACAGGCTGGCGCTCCAAGTCCGTGTTCAGAACAAGGATATTCAATGAGTGAACGCGATACCGATGCCGAACTGATTGCACGTGTTCAGCGTGGGGACAAGCGCGCCTTTGACCTGTTGGTAATCAAATACCAACGCAAGATCATGCGTCTGCTCAGCCGCATGATACGTGATCCGTCCGACATCGAGGATGTGGCACAGGAAACCTTCATCAAGGCCTATCGGGCCCTGCCGCAGTTTCGTGGCGACAGTGCCTTTTATACCTGGCTGTATCGCATTGCCATCAATACGGCGCGTAACTGGCAGGCCTCTGCCGGGCGCAGGCCCAGCGCCTTGCAGGCACTCGAAAACGAAGACGGTGAAACTTTTGATCAAATTGACAACCTAACTGACATCAGCACGCCGGAATCCGTCATGGTCAGCCGCCAGATTGCCGAAACTGTTAACAGTGCAATCCAGGCCTTGCCCGAAGAATTGCGGACCGCGATCGTGCTGCGTGAAATCGAAGGTATGAGCTACGAAGACATTGCTCAGACCATGGATTGCCCGATAGGAACCGTGCGTTCGCGCATTTTTCGGGCCCGCGACGCCATTGCAACGCAATTGCGCCCCATACTGGATGGTGAAGATAGTGAACGACGGTGGTAAGGATTGATGATGCAAGCCCTGAAATCCCATTCCGATGAAGAGCAGCTCCACGCCTGGGAGGCCTCCGTGTCTTCCTGGGTCGATGGCGAGGCCGAGATGCGTCCCGAAGAACTGGACTCGCCTTATGGGCGTCAGGTCTGGGATGCCTATCATCTGATCGGTGACGTCATGCGCACCGAAGCGCTGGCGATACGCACCTCGGATCGTTTCTACGCACGCCTGTCCAAGGCGATCGACGAGGAGCCCACTGTTCTTGCGCCTCATGCGCTCAAGAAGTCCCGGGCGCAGCGCTACGCGATTCCGGGACTGGCGGCGGTGGCGACGGTCGCGGCGGCGTTGTGGATGGGCCTGCCCTATCTGGGCCTGAGCGATACGCCTGCCGGCGCTTCGCTGGTCGCCGGCATCCAGGACGAGCAGCTCTGGAACGATTATGTCGATCTGCATCGCGATTTTGTCGGTGCCGGGCCGGTTCGCTACGTCTCATTCGATAGCGGAGCCGGCGGACAATGAGGTCTGTTTACCCGTCTTCGCGCGCAACTGTCGTCCGTGCATGCCAAGGCATGGCTGCGGCCTTGTTGGCCCTGTTGGCGCTGCCCGCAACCGCTCAGCAGCCGCACGCTGTCCAGGCGCTGGACCTGCCCTGGTTGCAGCAGGTGCATAAGGCGGCCCGGGACCTGGATTACTCCGGCGTCATCATCTATACCCAAGGCCAATCCAGCCAGTCCATGAAGCTGGTGCATGTGGTCGATGGCACGGGCGAGCGGGAACGGCTGGAGATCATGGATGGCCTGCCGCGCGAATTTTTGCGTCAGAACGAAGTGACCCAGTGCTTGCTGCCGGAAAAGAAGATGGTGGTCATCGAACGTCGTCAGAACGAGCGCTTTCCCAGTTTTCTGGTCGGGGACGTAAGCCAGTTGCCGCAACATTACGATATGCGCCGCCTGCCCGAGCAAGAGCGCGTGGCAGGGCGGCCCTGCGATGTGGTGGAACTGGTGCCCAAGGATACCCAGCGCTATGGCTACCGGCTGTGCGCCGATACGGATCATCGCTTGTTGTTGCGTATGCAGACGGTCGACGCCACGCAGTCCGTGGTCGATCAGATTGCCTTCGCCTCGGTGTCGTTCGGGGATCAGGTGGCCTTGCAGGATCTGCGCACCAGCTGGAATGCCAGCCAGTGGCAGGTCGTCGAACCCGAAGTGCGCCAGATCCAGGCCAGTGAGCAGGGGTGGGTGTTTACCATGCCGCCCGGATTTACCATGCATTCCGAAATGCTGCGTCCCATGCGCGCCGGCCGTCAGGTCACGCATTTGGTCATGGCCGATGGGCTGGCCGCCATTTCCGTATTTCTGGAGCGCGTCGGCGCACCCGAGGCCGAAGAGAACAGTCTGGGTGCTTACCATCGCGGTGCCATGAACATGTTCCGCACGCGTATCAACGATTATGTCCTGACGACCACCGGCGAGGTACCTATGCCGACCTTGCGCGCGCTGGCCGAAAATACCCAGTTTGTTTCCCCATCCCGGACACATTGAGCATCGTCCACCAGGAGTTTTTCAATGGAAAAATTGAGTCATAAAATGCGTTTCAATGTCCTGTCGGTTCTGACGGCGTCGGCGTTGCTGGCCGCTGCCGCGCCTCTGGCTACGGTTCATGCTCAGGCGGCTGAGCAGTCCCAGGCCAGCGTGGCCGGATTGCCCGACTTTACTGGCGTGGTGGCCCGGACCGAAGATGGCGTAGTCAATATCCGCACGACCGAGGCGGTGCAGGTGCGCTCGCCCGCCATGGGGCCGGGTTCGGACCCTTACGATATGTTCCGCTGGTTCTTCGGTCCAGACTTCGTGCCGCCCGGCATGGCTCCGCAAGGCCCGCGCGGCGGCAATCAGCCCCAGGCCCCTTCGGAACGTACCGTGCCGCGCGGTGTGGGTTCCGGGTTCATCATCTCTGCCGACGGTTATATCCTGACCAATAACCATGTCGTGGCCGATTCCAACGGTATTTTCGTCACGCTGAGCGATGGCAAGGAGTATCCGGCCAAAATCATCGGCACGGACGAGCGCACCGATGTGGCTCTGATCAAAATCGAAGCCAAGGGCCTGAAACCGTTGGTTATCGGGGATTCCAACAAACTCAAGAAAGGGCAATGGGTGCTGGCCATCGGTTCGCCTTTTGGCCTGGAGTCCACTGTCACTTCCGGCATTGTCAGCGCCATCAACCGCGATACGGGCGATTATCTGCCGTTCATCCAGACCGATGTGGCGGTCAATCCCGGCAATTCGGGTGGTCCGCTCATCAACCTGAATGGCGAAGTCGTCGGGGTCAACTCTCAGATCATTTCGCGCAGCGGCGGCTTTATGGGCATTTCCCTGGCCATCCCTATCGACGAAGCAATGCAAGTCGTGGAGCAGCTCAAATCGCATGGCAAGGTCACACGCGGGCGCATCGGCGTGCAGATCACGCCGGTGGCCGACGATGTCGCCAAGGCTCTGGGCCTGCCCGACAGCAAGGGTGCGCTGGTCAGCAGCGTGGAAGAAGGCGGTCCGGCTGCCAAGGCCGGGATTCAATCCGGCGATGTGATCTTGCAGTTCAATGGCCGCAAGATCGATCAGATGTCCGATCTGCCACGTATCGTGGGCGGCACCAAGCCGGGCGAGAGCTCTACGATCGATATCTGGCGCAAAGGCAAGCAGCAATCGGTCAAGATCGATGTGGCCGAAATGCCTTCGTCGGCCTCGGCTTCGGCCAACGCCCCCGAGAAAGCCGCGCCGGCCACTAGCGTGGATGCGTTCGGCCTGAAAGTGGCGGCAGTGCCGCCGGCCGACCTCAAGCGTCTGGGCCTGGATAGCGCTGTGCAGATCACCGATGTCGCCGCGCCGGCCAGCGAAGCGGGGCTGCAGCCGGGCGACCTGATTCTGCGCGTGAACGATAAAGACGTGGGCACGCCCGAACAATACGCTAAACTGGTAGCCTCGCTGGATAAGTCCAAGGCAGCCGCTTTGTTGGTGTTGCGTTCGGGGCAGTCTCAGTGGGTTCTGGTGACGCCCTCGAAATAAATCCTGTAAAACGGCTAAAATGATAGCCAGTGAAGAACTCCGGCCCAGGGCCGGAGCTTTTCCGCCGCCATTCAGGCACGCCCCGGGCGTCGAATGGACAATGATCCCGCGCACCCGTCCAAAGGACGGGTCTTGCGCTTATGGCGCGTGGTCGGAAGGGGCGTCCTGGACGCCCCTTTTTTGTGTCGCTTTCCTGGCATTGAGCCACAACACCTTCTTTGTTTATTGACCCATCTATGGATCACATCCGCAATTTCTCCATCATTGCCCATATCGATCATGGCAAATCCACCCTGGCTGATCGCCTGATTCAACGCTGTGGAGGCCTGGCCGACCGCGAGATGTCGACCCAGGTTCTGGATTCGATGGACATCGAGAAAGAGCGAGGCATCACCATCAAGGCCCAGACCGCTGCCCTGCAATACAAATCCAAGAGCGGCAAGATCTACAACCTGAACCTGATCGACACCCCCGGTCACGTGGACTTTTCCTACGAGGTCAGCCGGTCCTTATCGGCTTGTGAAGGGGCGCTGCTGGTGGTCGATGCCTCTCAGGGCGTGGAAGCGCAAACCGTCGCCAATTGCTATACCGCCATCGAGCAGGGCGTGGAAGTCATCCCCGTGCTCAACAAGATGGACCTGCCGCAGGCCGATCCCGACGCCGCCCGCCAGGAGGTCGAAGATGTCATTGGCATCGACGCCAGCGATGCCATTGCCGCCAGCGCCAAGACGGGCCTGGGCATTGACGATATTCTGGAAACCATCGTGGCGCGCGTGCCCCCGCCGGTGGGCAGTCCCGATCAGCCTTTGCAGGCGTTGATCATCGATTCCTGGTTCGACAACTACGTTGGCGTGGTCATGTTGGTGCGCATTGTCAACGGTGTGTTGCGTCCCAAGGACAAGGTGTTGCTGATGGCCACCCGCGCCACGCATCTGGTCGAGCACATCGGCGTGTTCACCCCCAAGTCAGAAAACCGCCAGCAGTTGTCCGCCGGCGAGGTGGGCTTTGTGATTGCGGGCATCAAGGAGCTGGAACACGCTAAAGTGGGCGACACCATCACGTTGGCCGGCAAGCCGGCCGCCGCCGCCTTGCCCGGCTTTAAAGAGGTCAAGCCGCAGGTGTTTGCCGGGCTGTATCCGGTGGAAAGCAGCGAGTACGATCAGCTGCGCGACTCGCTGGAAAAGCTCAAGCTCAACGATGCCTCGCTGATGTTCGAGCCCGAAGTCTCCCAGGCATTGGGCTTTGGTTTCCGCTGCGGTTTTCTGGGCTTGTTGCACATGGAGATCGTGCAAGAGCGCCTGGAGCGCGAGTTCGATATGGACATCATCACCACGGCACCGTCGGTGGTCTACGAAGTCGAGCGCCGCGACGGCGAAGTGCTGATGATCGAGAGCCCATCGCGCATGCCCGAGGTGGCGCACATCGAAGATGTGCGCGAACCCATTGTGGTGGTTTCGCTGCTGATGCCGCAAGAATACGTGGGGCCTGTCATGACTTTGTGTACAGCCAAGCGTGGTCTGCAGTTAAATATGACCTATCACGGGCGTCAGGTAAACCTGACCTACGAAATGCCTTTGGCTGAGATCGTGCTCGATTTCTTTGATCGCCTGAAGTCGGTGTCGCGCGGTTACGCATCGATGGACTATGAATTCAAGGAATACCGCTCTGCCGATGTGGTCAAGGTCGATGTGCTGATCAATGGCGATCGGGTCGATGCTCTGTCCATGATTGTGCACCGCAGTAATGCGCGCTATCGTGGCCGCGAAGTCGTTGCCAAAATGCGCGCCCTGATTCCGCGCCAGATGTTCGATATTGCGATCCAGGCGGCCATCGGTGCCGAGGTCATCGCCCGCGAGAACGTCAAGGCGCTGCGCAAGAACGTGCTGGCCAAGTGTTATGGCGGCGATATTTCACGCAAGAAAAAGCTGCTTGAAAAGCAAAAAGCAGGCAAGAAGCGCATGAAACAGGTGGGTAACGTCGAAATTCCGCAAGAGGCTTTCCTGGCCATTTTGCAGGTCGAAGACAAATAATTCCCATGCGCAGGCCCAAGACCTGCGCGCGGGAACGAATTACTTTCTTTAAAGGAAACCGATGAGCTGGGATTTCGCTCTGATTTTGTTCGTGCTGCTGGTGGTGACCGGCGTGATCTGGTGTCTGGATCGCTTCTCGCTGCGTCCGCGCCGGCAGCGGCGCGCTCAGGCGGCGATGGATGCCGTGCCGCTGGATGCGGGCGTCGACCCGGAGGAAAACCAGCGCCTGCGTCAGGAAGCCTATGATCGCGAAAATCGCATGCCCTGGTGGATTGAGTACGGCGTCAGTTTTTTTCCGGTCATTCTGTTCGTGTTTGTGTTGCGCTCGTTCATTTTCGAGCCGTTTCGCATTCCATCGGGTTCCATGCTGCCCACACTCAAAAGCGGCGACCTGATTCTGGTCAATAAATTCGAGTACGGCATTCGCCTGCCGGTCAGCGGTGCCAAGGTCATCCCTCTGGGGCAGCCCGAGCGCGGCGATGTCATTGTGTTCCGCTACCCCGTGGACACCAATGTGGATTACATCAAACGCGTGGTGGGCCTGCCGGGCGATCGTGTGGAATATCGCGACAAGATTCTGTCCGTCAACGGCCAGCCTGTGCCGCAGGTGCGCAATGGCGATTATTACGAGCCCGATCGCACCGCTTATATCGGCCGCTATCTGGAAGAGTTGGGCAAGACCCAGCACAACATCTTGCTCAACAAAAATGTGCCGCAGGGCCTGATGCCCATCGTGGCTTTTCCGCATCGTGAAGCCTGCGAATACTTCGTCAACGGCGTGTCCTGCGTTGTTCCTCAAGGCAATTACTTTGTCATGGGCGATAATCGCGACAACAGCCTGGACAGCCGCTATTGGGGCTTTGTGCCCGATGACAATGTGGTTGGGCGTGCTTTCTTCATCTGGATGAACTTCCGCGAACCAGGGCGTATTGGCCGCTTCCACTAATGAAACGCTTATCTTTGCTTGAGGCCGCCATCGGCCACTCTTTCAAGGACGTCTCCCTGCTGGAGCAGGCGCTGACGCACCGTAGCCATAGCGCCCGCCACAACGAACGCCTGGAGTTCCTGGGCGACTCGGTGCTCAATTTCACCGTGGCCGCCTTGTTGTATCAGCGCTTTGAGCGCATCGACGAGGGCGACCTATCGCGTCTGCGTGCCAATCTGGTCAAGCAGGCGGCACTGGCCGAAGTTGCTCAGAATCTGGAACTGTCCGAATACTTGCGACTGGGCGAAGGCGAGCTTAAAAGCGGTGGCTTTCGGCGTCCATCCATTTTGGCCGATGCGCTTGAAGCCATTTTCGGCGCTGTGTTTCTGGACGCTGGTTTCGTGCAGGCGCAGGCCGTCATCACCCGTTTGTACGAACCCATGATGGTCAACGTGGACCCCAAAACCCTGGGCAAAGATCCCAAGACCTTACTCCAGGAGCTGCTGCAAGGGCGCAAGCTGGACTTGCCCGTCTACACCGTCGTGGCCACGCATGGCGCTGCCCATGACCAGATGTTTGATATCGAGTGCACTATCGCTAAACTGAATATCCATGTGCAGGCCAGCGGCAGCAGCCGCCGCGCTGCCGAACAGGCGGCCGCCATCCAGGCCATCGAGTTGCTGCAGGCCCAGTTGCCTGCCAAGACCACACGCGCTTCGCGGCATCGCCGCCCGTCCCAATTGACCCTGCCTGTGGCGGTGTCCCAGGAAAAATCATGACAGACCCTTCTTTTCGCTGCGGCTTTGTCGCTATCGTCGGACGCCCCAATGTGGGCAAGTCCACCCTGGCCAATGCCTTGATCGGCAGCAAAATCTCCATTGTTTCGCGCAAGGCGCAAACGACGCGGCATCGCATCAACAGCGTCTTGACCCGTGACCACGACCAGATCGTCTTTGTGGACACGCCTGGCTTTCAGACTCGTCATGGCGGTGCCATGAACCGCATGATGAATCGCGTGGTCACCCAGGCGCTGGCAGATGTGGACGTGGTCGTGCATGTGGTTGAAGCCGGCAAATGGTCGGCGGCCGATTCCGAGTTGTTGCCCATGCTGCCCAAAGGCGGCAAGACCATTTTGGTGGTCAACAAAGTGGACGCCCTGAAAAGCAAGAACGAGTTGTTGCCCTATATTGCCCGCCTGTCCCAAGAGTTTGACTATGGCGCGGTGATTCCGGTCAGCGCCGCCAAGCGCGTGCAGTTGGATCAGCTTCTGGATGAAATCGCTCAGCGCTTGCCCGAAGGCGAGGCCATGTTCGATGCCGAAACCATTACCGATCGTTCGGTGCGTTTCATTACATCGGAACTGTTGCGCGAGAAGATCTTTCGTCTGGTTGGCGACGAACTGCCTTATGGCTGCACGGTCGTCATCGAACAATGGGAAGAAAACGAGCAGGGCGCGCGCATCGCTGCCTGCGTGGTGGTGGAGCGGGAAAGCCATCGTCCCATTCTGTTGGGCGCGGGCGGCATGCACATGAAGCGCATCGCTACCGAAGCTCGTCAGGATATTGCCAAGTTGATCGACAAGCCTGTCTACCTGGATGTGTATATCAAGGTGCGCAAGGGCTGGTCCGACCGCGAAGCGGCCTTGCGCGAATTGGGGTATGAGTAGCCGTCGGCAGCGTTTTCAGGACGAACCCGGCTACATACTGCATACCAGTGCCTGGCGCGAAACGTCTCTGATCTGCCAGGCTTTTTCGCGCAATCATGGATTGGTGCCGCTGGTGGCCAAGGGTGCCAAGCGGCCGCATTCTGTGCTCAGGCCGGCTTTGTCGGTGTTTCAGCCTTTGCTGCTCAGTTGGACGGGGCAAAATGAAGTCAAGACGCTGACCCGGGCCGATTGTGCCGGCATCCGCCCCCTGAAGGGGCGGGCGCTGATGTCGGCCTGGTACATGAACGAACTGTTGATCCGCCTGTTACCGCGAGAAGATCCGCATCCGGTGTTGTACGAAGCCTACGAAGCAGCGCTGGCCCACTTGGCGCAACAACCCAGACCACCGGTGGCCGGGGCCTTGCGCCGCTTTGAATGGGTGCTGTTAACTGAAACCGGCTATGGTTTTGAAGATGATATGCCCGATTTTGACGATGCGCAGCGCGAGCCCGAGCTGCGCATTCTTTTGCGCGAACGCATCAACAGTTTGTTGGGGCGCCCTTTGCACACTCGTACCGTGCTGATGCAACTGCAACGCTACTGACACTGCTATGGCCACCTCCCTTCCTGCTGTTCTGGTGCTTGATACTTGCGTGCTGATCTCCAACGTGCTGCGACGGCTCTTGTTGGCGATGGCCGATGCCGGTGTGTTTCAGCCGGCCTGGAGCCCGGTCATTGGCGACGAATGGCGGCGTAATGCGGGGCGGTTGTGGAAAGTGATGCCGGTGTCTATCGATGAGCAGTGGGAGCAGTTGCAGCAGACTTATCCGCAAGCGGATTTGGGGGATGCCACGGCCTTCAAGGATGGGCTGCGGCATTCGGATGCCAAGGACTGGCATGTGATTGCCACGGCGCGCGCCGCGCAGCAGCGCTACCCTGGGCAAGCCGTGGGCATATTGACGCGCAACATCAAGGATTTCAATCGCTCCGAACTGCGTCGTCTGGGCCTGACGCTGTGGGAGCCGGATCAGTATCTGGCTCAGTGCATGCAGGATCAACCGTTAGTGTTGCGTCGCCTGCTGGATGGTCTGCCGGATCTGATGCTCACCCCCGAGGCGCAGGCACTGGATACTGCGACCTTGCTCAAGCGAGATCGTCTGTTCCGGCTGGCGCAACTGTATGTTCAACCCAGTTCCATGGAGACATAGAACATGAAGCAGGGCGTTTTGCTGTCGGTCTTTGCGTCGTCACTGTTCGCGCTGCTTTATTTTTATGCGACGGTGCTGCAGCCTTTAAGCGGTGAACAGATTTTTGCCTGGCGGATCGTGCTGGGCTTACCAGCACTGGCGCTGGTCATTACGCGGGCGCGTCGCTGGCGTGAAGTGCGTTGGGTGTTGCGTCATTGGCCGAGTAACTGGCGATATTTTGCGCTGTTGGCGCTGGCGGCGGCCTTGGTGGGCGTGCAGCTGTGGATTTTTGTATGGGCACCTCTGCACCAGATGGCGCTGGATGTATCGCTGGGGTATTTTCTGTTGCCTTTGATGATGGTGCTGGTCGGGCGCGTGTTTTACAAGGACACGTTGACCCGGCTGCAATGGCTGGCTGTGGCGCTGGCCGCTGTCGGCGTGCTGCACGAACTCTGGCGTGTAGGCGGAGTATCGTGGGCGACGGCGGTGGTGGTGCTGGGCTACCCCCCGTATTTCATGCTGCGTCGTTATCTGCGACTGGGTTCGCTGGCTTCACTGTGGTTCGACCTCAGTTTTCTGTTTCCGGCGGCCTGCTGGCTGCTGTTTGTGCAGGACCCTGGCATGTGGGGACAGTTTCTGGAGCATGGCCGCTTGTTTTGGCAGGTGCCTGTGCTGGGCTTGATCAGCTCTGTGGCGTTGGTCAGCTATTTGTCGTCCAGTCGGCAATTGCCCTTGGCCCTGTTCGGTATTCTGGGTTACGTGGAGCCCGTGCTGCTGTTCTGGGTGGCGTATCTGCTGCTGGACGAACCCATGAGCCCCGAGCAGTGGTGGACCTACATTCCTATCTGGACAGCGATTTTTCTGGTGGCGCTGGAGGGCGGCATACGCTTGTGGCGTACTGAGCACCTGGCGCGTCGGTCGCAAAGGCTGAAACCTTCTTGAGGTTTTGGCGATGTCTGTGCGCCATGTAGATGGCCATTCCCGTTTCGGGAACGGCCATCTACAGGAATGGAGTGCATGCACCCGGTTCTGGCTTAATCCAGTGCTGCCTTGTCGTTTGTTTGTTCGCGCAGCAGGCTGGCTTGCGTTACGGACAGACCGGCGGGGACGTCGTCGGTAATCCAGACATTACCGCCTATGGTGCAGCCTTTGCCCAGCGTTACTCGGCCAAGAATGGTGGCCCCGGCATAAATGACGACGTCGTCCTCGACGATAGGGTGACGCGGCTGCCCCTTGAGCAATAAACCTTTCTCGTCCTTGCTAAAGCGCTTGGCACCCAGCGTGACGGCCTGGTATATGCGCACGCGCTTGCCGATAATGGCGGTTTCACCGATGACCACGCCCGTGCCGTGATCGATGAAACAGGCATGGTCGATACGTGCGCCAGGGTGGATATCGATGCCGGTCTGGCCGTGGGCCAGCTCGGCGATAATCCGGGCGATCAAAGGCAGATCCAGGATGTGCAGCGCGTGGGCGATGCGGTGGTGGATCATGGCCAGCACGCCGGGATAGCAGAGCAGCACTTCGTCCACATTCTGGGCGGCCGGGTCGCCTTGATAAGCGGCGACGACGTCCAGGTCTAGAGTGCGGCGCATATCGGGCAAGGAATCGGCGAAGGACTGGATGGCGGCCTGGGCGTGCCGCTCGATGGCGTCGCGATCCAAGTTCAGGCGCGAGGCCACGACCGAGCGGCGCAGCTCGATGCGGGCTTGTTCCAGCAGGGTGTTCAGAGCCTGGCCCAGGGTGTAGCCTACATAGTGATCTTCGTGTTCGCGGCGCAGATCCGGGCTGCCCAGGCGCATAGGAAACAAGACACCTTTCAGTTGTTCGGCGACTCGGGTCAAGGCCTGCACCGACGGGAACTCCTGCCCGTCCGGCTCTTTCAGGCGTTGCTGCGCATGTCGCCAGTCCTCGCGCGCACCGCGCAGATTGTCCACGATGTGTTGGGTTTCAAATACAGCCACCTGCGTTCTCCGGGTCGGAAGTTTCTGACAGGAAACACTATACTCCCACGCCTGTCTGCATACATGAAAAACCAGTTTGAAGCTCAGGACGAATCTGTCCTTGCCGATGGGGACGGGAAAAAAGGTTCTTCGTAGATGTGCGGGATGGACTTGCCGTCGGATAGAAGTAAGGCAGCGGCAAGTCACCATTAGCAGGTGTGCGGCACCAGCAAACCGTTAGCCCGAACAGCCCAGCTCCAGACTTGAACGACGATTTCTAGAGGTCGTGCTTAGCCCATTAATGAACAGAGTGGTTCCCGATCATAGATGAGGGGCCAAAAAAGGGCCGACGTCAAGCTTTTTTATAAATCGCGCGGGGATTGAAACTACATATGGGGCAATAGGTTAGCTCTGCTTTGCGCCTTCTGCATGAGAGCCAGCGTAATAGGCTAGGAGCCACATAAGAGTCTTAGGAAAGCAAGCCAGGGCGCACTTTAGCAGCGTCAATTGCAAAGGGGCGAACTGGTCTATGATCATCATAGCCCGTTCTCTCTCACCCGATAAAACTACAGACCGCGCGGACGATGAATGGACGGAAGCTGTCGAGGGGCGCCCGCGCTGAGCGTGCACCGCATCGAAATCGGCACTCATCGTTGCAAACAGTGCATCGACCACCAGGCGCAGCTTGCGCAGCAGATGTGTCTGCGGCACCCAATCTTCAAGGCTGACGTAGCTGAACATTCCCCCCGAAAGCTTTGATCGCCTCTCGTTGTCCTCGTCTGGCTTGTTCTCGGATCTATTTACACCGTAGCGGCCAACGCACACGCCCACGAGGGTTTTTCCAACGGTTTGTTAATGAACTGCCCAAGGGCAAAGTGCAGTATCCGGGAGTTGTTGACCACTACTACTCTGGAAGGCCCGCAGATTAAAATCAGGATGCGAAAATCTCCTATCGGCGACCTCCATGACGAAATCGTTTACATTTGACAGCCCCTTCGGGGCAAACGCCATCTTTTGGCTTTGTGGCCTACAAGAAGATGAGCGAGGCCCAACCCGCAGAATAGTTGAAGACCTCCAAGTTCAAGGCCGACTACCAATTCCAGTGAGGCAGGTCGATCTGAACTCGCCCGACGACTTGACTATCGCTATCCAGTGCTTATGCAGCATGGCCGCACGCGAAGGAGGAATCCGACCCATCGTACACCTTGACATGCACGGTAGCCCGAGCGATGGGATCAAAGCTGGGAATGGCTTCCTTGACTGGGAGTCGCTCGGCAATGCTCTTCGCGATTTGAACTCTACGACAGGCAATAAGCTCTTGGTCGTTGGTGGAGCATGCCATTCGCTTTCAACAATCCGTTCGCTTGACATTCACTCAGCGTCACCGTTCTATGCTCTCATTGCTCCTGAAGGAGAGATATTAACTGGTGTTCTCGAAGAGAAGGTTGTTCCGTTCTATGAAACTCTTTTCAAAACGGGCTCATTGGATCAAGCCGCAGCACAGCTCGGTCAACCGTTTCGATACGTTCATTGCGAGAAAGTCCTCTTCATCATACTTGCTCGGTATATCAAGAATGGCTTGAAGGGAAGAACACTTGAGGAGCGCCGGGAACGACTGCTTACCGAAGTTTTTCTAGGACATGAAGATAAGACGCCTGACGCGATCAGGCGAGCCCGTGCGGCGATTAAGGACGGCCTGAAGCCCACACAGGATCTCGTAAACCGATACGCCGGCCCCTTCCTTTGTAACCGTCCTTGCGGATTTTCCATCGAAGACTTACTCAATATGGTCTCTTGACTTCTGTAGACCTTCTTAGAGCTATCTCCAGGGGATAGTTGCAACATACAGGCCCTCCGCACGTATCCAAATTGGCGTTCTGTCCGTGCGGTTTGTTGTTGACAGCCAGCCACCGACCTGTCCCGATGCTGGCGACTCGCTCATTACCTGCCGAGTCGTCGCTATGCCAAACGAAACCTTCCTGCTCAACCTCGGGGCGCTGTGCAGAGTCATGTCGCTGACGCTGCACACTCATCACTTTTCCCGTATCTGGCACGGTCGCGCTGCTGCTGGCAGGCCAGGTAGCGTCGGTCTGAATGGGCACCTCTCGATTATGAGCAAGCTGCGGCGCGGTGTCGAACAGGGCGATCCGTACAGCAACTGGTGGATCACCATAAAAGCAAGGATAATCGAAGCGGCCTACTACGAAATGTCTATACAGGGGGAACGTGTTGAAATCTGATGACTTAGCCGAACATACGCTGACACAGCTAGGTTTCAGCGTAGAAAAACTGCCCGAATCCACGGAAAGGGGCAAGAAGATGCCGGATTTTCTCGTGCGGCATGGTTCCTCTAGCGCTTTGGTGGAAGCCAAGCTTAAGGGCGACGATCCTGATGAGGCCTCCGTGCGGGAGAAAACCTTGGATACCGGCGAAGTCTACGTCTCCGATCACGAACTCGGTCGAGACGAGACCCTCTCGGGCATCGTTCGAAATGGCTCGAAGCAGTTGAAGGCCGAAACAGGAGTCGAAGCTGACTTTAAGGTTATTTTCGTCCTGATGGATTGCATCAATGCTCGTGTTGTAAGCGAGCAGCTCGTCGATACGCTGTACGGCAGAACGAGCGTCATCGAATATGGCAAACCACCTCAACCCAAGCCTTGCTATTTCTACAGAAACAGCGATTTCTACAGAAGGCAGGAGACCGATGCGGCAATTGTCGGTCATGTGCAGGCGCACGGCGGCACTACGACATTGAGAATCTGCCTCAATCCTTATTCGCCACGCTATCAGAAACTCAAAGCATCCGAGTTCCTGCTGCCATTTGGTCAAGCAGTGTTAGACCCGATCCATGAAGAAGAAGCCGGCCAGGCCTATATCCCCGACGCCGAGGTTGAAAGAAGGGAACAGGAGTTCACGCGGGTTTTCTCCCTCTACGATCCAGTTCTTCATCATCTCGCCAAAAAATACAAAACAGCGCCGCTTCTACGTCTCGACTTCAATGCACCGGAGTTTGCCATTCGGTCACGATAATTTCGTCTGATGTGGTTTCAACCTGGCAGGCGGGCGTTGCATCCACCGGTTGAATCCGCAGCCGATAGCTGTCAGTATAAAATTTCGTATTTTTTTACTTTCTGTCCGACTCACTCCTTCGAAAACCTCGATCCCCTGCCATGAAGGCTTCCAGCATGTGCGGGATCAGGGTCGCCGCATCGACCGCCTCTCCATACGCCTGCGCATGCAGCGCGGCGTAGCGATCGAGATCGGCTTTCAAGCTGGCCGGGCAAGCGAAGGTCAGCTTCACGCTCTCGGTCTTGGGCAGCGGCCCCAGCCGCAGTTTCCTGGTTGTGCTCATCGTGAAGTCCCCTTGTTGAAGAACAGCGGCTGATAGGGCCGCAGCACCAGATCGCGGTTGACGATGATGCGCACCGGCAAGCCCGGGCGGCTGGTCAGCGTGGGCTGGATGTTGAGGTTGCGCCGGGTCACTTCCTGGCCGACCTGGTTCACGGTGTCCTGCAGGCTGTCGCGCCCGGCAATGATGACGCGATCACCGTCCTGGCGGTTCTCGGGTGCGGCCAGCTCGGCCCCCACGCCCAGCAGCGTGGTCAGCACGGCACCGGCAAAGATCCGATCCCAATGCCAGTCCACGTCGTCTTCCAGGCCGGCATAGCCTGCGGGGTCGGTGCCGATCAGGTTGTCGAGCGTGAGCGATGACGTATCCGGCAGGATGATGCGGTTCCACATCACCTGCACGCGGCTCTGGCCGTAGCTGACTTGGCTGTTGTACTTGCCCAGGATGCGCGAATCCTGCGGGATCAGCAGGAACTTGCCAGTGGCCGTGTCATAGATCGGCTCCGTCACCGTGGCGATCACGTCGCCCGGCAGGTCGGACTTGATGCCCGTGACCAGAGCCCCGGCAATGACCGTTCCGGCCATCACCTGATACGGCGAGGTGGGCATTTGCAGGTTGCCGGAATTGCGGGTTTCCGTAGAGCCGCCTGTCAGGAACGCCTCTTTCTGGTCTTGCCGGTTCTGTACGGCGGTCGGGTCGGCAGGCTGGGCCGCCGTCGAGGCCGGGCCAGCCGCCAGCGGGTCGAACGCCGCATTGGCGGCGACCTGCGTTTGCGCCACTGGCGCGGCTGCCTGCGCCCCCGAACGGAAGAACACGGACGAAGTCGCCGCCGCTTCGGCTTCCTTGCGCAGCGCGTCGTTGGGATCATGGCCGGGGGCCGCGTAGGCGGCCGTTACTGGCTGCTGCGACTTCACGATGGCCGGGCCGAGATCGCCCGGTAGCGGCGGCCCCAGCTCCGGCACGGCAGGCGGCAAGGCCGGCGGCAGCTTGGAGTAGTCCGCTGGCAGCGCGTCCAGCCCTTCGGACTTCGAGACGCGATCGACGTTGTAAAGCTCGGTCTGCTCGCCTGCGCCGCGCCGCTGCGGTTGCAGCGACCACATCAGCGCGCCGAGCACGGCGACCGACAGGCCACCGGCGAGGATCGCCAGCGTGCGCCGGTTCAGGCGCGTGACCGGGCGCGGTTGGGCGCGCAGCGCCACCGCCTCGGGAGCCACCTTGCCCGCCTTCGGCGTGGCAAGGTCGGGAATGTCGTCCTGGCTCATGCTCAGTTCCTCCCGGCGATGCCATCCGTGCGCTCGATGCGCACCACATCGCCCTTGTCAGCGCCCAGGCGCAGTTCGGCCGCGCCGAAGAGCCGATCCACGATGTAGTACGGCGAACGGAAGCGGTAGTTCACCAGTTGCCCGTCGCCCTGCGCGCCGATGAGGAACAACGGCGGCAGCTCGCCCTGGGCGATGCTTGCCGGGAACTGGATATAGACCTTTTCGCCATCATCGAAGGCACGCAGCGGCTTCCACGGCGGATTGCTGCCGCTGATCGCATAGCGAAAGCGGATGTTCTCCAGAGACAGGCCCGCATCGACAGGCGCGGCAGCGTGGGCAGCCTGTGCCTGGCGCTGCAAGGCCAGCATCCGATCCTTGGGGTAGTCCCAGGACACCGACGCCATCCACGCCTTGTCGGTCGAAGTCAGTTCCAGCAGGTACGTCCTGCGGCTGGTGGTGATGACCAGATTGGTCTTCAAGCTGGAACGGATAGGTTTGACCAGCACATTGACCCGCAGATCGGCCCCGCTGCCGCTGGAGGTGTCACCCACGATCCAGCGCACAGTATCGCCCGCAGCGACCGTCACCAGTTCCTCGCCAGGCTGGAGCGCGATCACCGTCACGCGGCCCACCGACGCATAGACCTGGTACAGCGCGCCATCAACTGCTCGCCGTAACCAGCCCGCCGCCTGCCTTTCTGCTCGGCTTCGACGATCCGGCGGCCAATCTCCCAATAGCTGGCCGTCATCAGCGCATTGACACTGCGCGCCGCTGCTTGGCGCGCCGCGTCCAGCAGCTCCACGATGCCGCCGTGGATGCCGGCATAGCCAGCTGGTAAGGCGGTGCGTTTCCCCGCTGCCACAGGCGTCTTCCTTGTCATGCTGTCACCTCCATAGAACGGGACGCCCCGGTAATCGCCAGCCGCCGATTCGCCACCAGTTCGGCCGCATCCCGCACCGGCTTGTCCTCGGTATGAACATAGTGCATAAACATCGCCACGGTCTTGTGACCTGTGAGCTTCATGCCCACCTTGGTTGGCACGCCCGAGTTGGCAATATCGGTGGTCGCCCGGTGGCGGATGCCGTGCGTGCCGACGTGCGGCACACCAGCGGCCTTGAGCGCGCGCGTCCAGCCGCCGTAGTGTTCACCGTGGGTCATGTGCCGAGTCGGATCGTTGGGCGACGGCAGAACGTAGGGGCAGCCTTCCCGGCGCGGTGCGGTGGACAGCAGCCGATAGGCTTCCTCACTCATCGGCTTGGAGATGCCGCCGGTCTTGCTGTCAGGCCAGACGACGCGGCGGTTTTCCAGATCAATCCAATCCCACTCCAACGGGCAGATTTCGGAGCGGCGTGCGGCAAACTCGAATTGCAGGCGGATCGCCAGCGGGATGACGTAGTTCTCCAGTCCTTCCCCCTCCAAGTGCTCCAACTGGCGGAAGATCCGCACCAGCTCATCGTCCACGATGAGCCGGGTTTCCTTGCCGGGCGGATACATCGGGACGTGGCGGCATGGATTCGTGCCGTCAGGGCGCAGCCCCCACACTTCGGCCAAGTTGAACATCTTGCGCAGCACGCCAAAGGTGCGATTCGCTTCTGCCTGCTTGTAGGCCAGCTTCTTCATCAGCGCAGCCACGTCGGGGCGCTTCACGTCCTGCACCTTCATCCGGCCCATGATCGGGATGATGCAACGGTCGATGACGCCCTGATAGCCGCGCTGCGTGCTGGGCTTGTTGCGCTGCTTGGAGTAGTCCTCCATGAAGGTGTGGCAAAACTCCTTCATGGTCGGTGCCTTGCGGGCGGCGTTCTTGGCTGCGCTGGGGTCGCCGCCCTTGCGCACCTCGGCCAGCCACTCCTGCGCCATCGTGCGTGCCTGGTCGACCGTCAGTTCCCCGTACTGGCCCAAAGCGGGTTTGCGGCGCTCGCCAGCGTTCGTGCGGTACTGGAGCATGAACACCTTGCGGCCTGCCGGGGTGATCTTGCACAGGAAGCCAGGCACTACGGTATCCCGCAGTTCGATGGCCTTGTCTTGGGGTTGTGCCGCATCGACTGCGGACTTGGTTAGCTTGATCTTCGCCATGATGACTCCTCGGAAAGCCCGGTTTCCAAGAGCCGCATGGGAGCCACGCGAGGGGAAGCCGGGTCAAGTTTCGGAAAGCACCGGCATATGTTGAACTAGCCTAAGTTATTGATAAACCTGCTGTATCGAGCCTTGGCGTAGTCCAGCAAATTGCGGTACTGGAGTCATCGTGAAACAAAAAAAACCCCCTGATGGACAGGGGGCTGAACGATTCAGAAAACCGTTTATTCGCGGTCGCCGCCAAGGACGCCCAACAGCACCAGCAGGTTGCTGAAGATATTGTAGACGTCCAGGTAAATGGCCAGCGTGGCCGAGACGTAGTTGGTTTCGCCGCCGTTGATGACGCGCTGCAGGTCAACCAGCAGGAAGGCCGAGAAAATACCGATGGCCAGCACCGAGATGGTCAGCATCAGGGCGGGCAGTTGCAGAAAGATATTGGCCAGAGCCGCTACCAAGATGATGACCGCGCCGATGAACAAGAACTTCTGCATGCCGGAGAAGTCGCGCTTGGACGTGCTGGCGACTGTTGCCATGGCAGCGAACACGGCGGCTGTGCCACCGAAGGCCAGCATAATCAGCTGCGAGCCGTTACCCATGCCCAGCACGAAACCGAGCAGGCGCGAGAGCATGATGCCCATGAAGAAGGTAAATGCCATCAGCAGGGCGACGCCCAGCGAACTGTTCTTGTTGCGTTCGACCAGGAACATCAGGCCGAAGGCACCGACCAGAAAGACGATGGCGCTCAGGCCAGGGCTGGCACCCATGACCCGGTTGATGCCGGAGGTCAGGCCAAGCAGGGCACCCAGCACGGTGGGTACCATGGACAGGGCCAGCAGCCAGTAGGTATTGCGCAGGACGCGATTGCGCGCAATCAGCGACTGTGCGCCCAGGGAGCCATTGTGCTCAGGCAGGCTGGATTGACGAAATTCGCTCATGGTGATTCCTTAGAATACAAGTGGGATCAGTTCCACAGAATAACTGACAAGTACCTGAACAATCAAGATAGGCAAGGAGCTGGCCTTAGTGCTGATCCAGCTTGTGGGCATGCACATCACAACCCTGGGCTTGATAGAGCCGCCAGCGTTCGCGGGCCTGCAGGCGGTCGGATTCGCGCTGGGAAACAATTTCGAGCACACGCGTAAACCGCTCGAAACCGGGCGGGCACTGCGTGTCCAGGTTCAGCAGCCATGTCTGGTCGTCGTTGGGTACAGGAGCGCTGGAGGTCAGGACCACAGGCGTGTCCGGAGCCAGTGGATCATCCGCGCCTACGTGCGGCACGAAGGCCGTGGATTCAAAGCCCCACAGCAAACGGTCGAAGCGGGCCAACTGGCGTGTGTCCGATACGTACACGACGACCCGTCGGCCTGCCTCGTAGTGCTTGCGCACGACCTCGCAGGCCATGCGCAAGCGATCCGGCGCGCCGAAAGCGAAATCGACGCGGCTCATCCCTAGCGGTCCTGATTCAGCAGGTATTGGACCAGTAAGGGAACCGGACGACCCGTGGCACCCTTATCCTTGCCGCCGCGCCAGGCGGTGCCGGCTACATCGAGGTGTGCCCAGCGATAGGCTTTGGTAAAGCGTGCCAGAAAGCAAGCGGCTGTGACCGAACCGGCCGGTGGGCCGCCGATATTGGCGATGTCGGCAAAGTTAGAGCGCAACTGCTCTTGGTAGGCGTCTTCCAGCGGCATGCGCCAGGCGGTATCACCCGTCTGCTTGCCGGCCTGTTGCAGTTGGTCGGCCAATTCGTCGTCAGTCGAGAACAGGCCGCTGTTCACATGGCCCAGGGCGACTACGCAAGCGCCGGTCAGGGTGGCGATATCGATGACGGCGGCGGGCTTGAAGCGTTCCACGTAGGTCAGCGCATCGCACAGCACCAGTCGGCCTTCTGCATCGGTATTCAGGATTTCGATGGTCTGGCCGGACATGCTGGTGACTACATCGCCGGGTTTGTTGGCGCGGCCGCTGGGCATGTTTTCACAACTGGCCACCACACCGATGACCTCGCGATCCAGGTCCAGCTGAGCCACGGCACGCATGGTGCCCAGCACGCTGGCAGCGCCGCCCATGTCGTACTTCATCTCGTCCATATTGGCGGCGGGCTTGATGGAAATGCCGCCCGAGTCAAACGTCAGGCCTTTGCCCACCAGCACGATAGGGCCGTCTTCGTGGACTTTTTTGCTGCTGGGCGTGTGGCGCAGCACGATGAAGGCAGGCGGCTCGTCCGAGCCACGGGCCACGGACAGGAAGGAACCCATCTTCAGAGCTTCGAGCTGCTTGCGCTCCAGCACGTCGACCTTCAGCGATTTGAACTCTTTGCTGAGCTGCTTGGCGGTCTGGGCTAGGTAGGTCGGCGTGCAGACGTTGCCGGGCAGATCGGCCAGCAAGCGGGCCAGATTGACGCCATTGCCCACGGCCTGGCCTTGCTCCAGCCCCGCCTTGGCCTCGCCAGCTTGGGTGCGTGCGGTCCAGAGCAGGAATTTCTTGAGCTTTGGCGCGGGTTCGGGCTTGCTGAAGGTAGCGGTGTACCGATACAGAGCGCGGGTCACCGCCAGGGCGGCATCCTGGGCGCGGCTGCGCAGGGACGTGCCGGTGCAATCGACGCTGGCCAGAGCGGAAACCGCCTCCGGCAGCTCAGCCTGGATACAATAGTCGGCCAGGCACGCTTGCGCATCCGTATGCGTGGCAGCTTTGTACTCCTCTTGAACGCCCAAGCCGATTAAAATGACCCGTTCGGCCTTGACGCCGGGCAGGTTGCGCAGCACCAGGTGGGTCTTGGGCTTGCCTTTGAACTCGGCCTTGACGGCAGCGCTGACGGCACCGTTGCTGGCGCGGTCGATCAATTCCGCTGCGGGACTCAGGATGCCCTGTGCAAAGACACCCACGCCCAGCGCGGCAGTCTTAATCTGGTGCAAAGAAGCGGATGTCTGTGTGCTAAATTCCATTCAACTATCCTCAAGGTCGCAAATCTGATTGGCGATTATCCCGCAAATTCTCTCATGTCTCTATTCAAACGTTCTGCGGTCTCTGAAATACTAAGTCATGGCGGCGTGGTTTTGTCGACCTTGTTGATTGTCTGGCTGAGCGTGCTGTTGGTGCGTTTGCTGGGCGAAGCGGCCAATGGCTCCATTGGTCCGGATGTGGTGCTGGGTCTGGCTGCGTTCTCCAGTATCACGGCCTTACCCATTATTCTTGCCGTTTCCCTGTTCATTGCGGTGCTCACCACCGTCACCCGCAGCTTCCGCGATTCGGAAATGGTCGTGTGGTTTGCCAGCGGCCTGTCGCTCAAGGACTGGATTGCGCCGGTGTTGCGCTGCGCCATTCCGGTAGCGGTGCTGATTGCGTTGCTGACACTGGAGGCTTCGCCCTGGGCTTATCGGCAAATCGCCGAATACCGGCAGCGTTTCGAGCAGCGTTCGGACCTGAGCAAAGTCACGGCCGGACAGTTCATCGAGTCCGAAAATGGTGGGCGGGTATTCTATGCGGACTCGCCGCAGCAAGAGGGCGACGAGCTGGGTAATGTGATCGCGCGTGTCATCGAGCCCGAATGGGTCAGCATCGTGACGGCCGACAGCGCCCGCCTGCAGGATGATCCCAATGGGGATCGCTTTCTGGTGCTGAGCGACGGCCATCGTTACGACTTAAAGCCTGGGCAGGCCCAGTTTCGCGTGGTGGATTTCGAGAATTACGGTATTCGTCTGGAAAGCCGCGATAGCGGCAATACAGCGGAAACCATACGAGCCCGGGCCGAGCAGGAAATCAAGGCGCGCCAGACCACCTTGCTGTTCGGGGATGGCAACGCCGAAGCCTTGTCGCAAATCATGTGGCGCTTTGCTTTGCCGCTGGCGGCTTTGAATCTGGCCTTGCTGGCCATTCCGCTTGGGGCCGTCAACCCGCGCATGGGGCGTTCGGGCAATATCCTGATGGCCGGGCTGGTGGGGCTGCTGTACATGAACCTCATCAATTTGTCGCGTGGCTGGATAGGCCAGGGACAATTAAGGTTTGAAGTCGGCCTGTGGCTTGTACACGCCTTGTTCCTGGGCGTGATGGTTTTCATGATGTGGCGCAGGCTGCGCGTCAAGGCACCCAAGCCGCCTGCGGCTTGACGGTTTTAAAGGGGCCTTAGGGCCCCTTAGTCATTTCTAGATTGGATGTCGGGCGGTCAAGCCCCGTCCAGCAGGGCCTGGCGCTCTTGTACGGCGTGCTTCAGGTAGTGCCAGAGCCGGGTCAGGCTGGGATTATGGCGCTGCTCCTCGTGGCAGAACATCCAGAAGCGCCGCCGCAGTTCGATCTGTTCCGGCAGCACGCAGCGCAGACGTGGGTCGGTCTGCGCCAGAAAGCAGGGCAGCACGGCCAGCCCTTGCGCCTGGAGCGTGGCCTGGTACTGCGCGATGACGCTGGTACTGCGAAAGCGCACGGGGGCGCTGCGCACGATTTCTTCCAGATAGCGCAGGCTGTCGCTAAACAGCAAATCATCTACATACGCAATAAAGCGGTGCTGCGACAGGTCCTGAATCTGCTCGATAGGCGGGTGGGCGCTCAGGTAGTCGGCGTGGGCGTACAAACGTAGATTGTAGTCCGCCAGTCGGGTGCACCAGTAGGGGCCGCGCTGGGGACGTTCCAGGGCGATGGCCAGATCAGCGTCGCGGCGCGACAGGCTAATAGGGCGGGGAACAGGCAGCAGCTCCAGGGTCAGGTCGGGATAGCAGGCCTGAAATTGGCTGAGCAAGGGCGTCAGCACATAGCTGCCAAACGCTTCGGTGCACCCCAGGCGCAGAGTTCCGGACAGAGGGCGTGCTTTGCCGGCCAGGGCATCGCGTGCCGCCAACAAACGGTTTTCGACCGGCTCCAGGCGTTGCTGCAGGTTTAGCCCATCGCTGGTCAGGCTGTAGCCGCTGACTGTTGATTTGTGAAACAGCCGCAGGCCCAGCTCCTGCTCCAGGGCCTGAATGCGGCGCGCGACGGTGCTGTGCTGAACACCCAGACGCTGGGCTGCCAGGCTGATGCGTTGGCAACGGGCCACTTCCAGGAAGTAGCGCAGATTATCCCAGTCCATGGTGCCGCCGCTCTGAAAGTATTGCTTTGTGCATTTATGCCCAGCCCCTGTGCATTTTTCATCATGGTAAACAGTCCGGTGGCCTTCTACACTCGATAAGAACCCTCATACAAGGCCAAGCCGTTTGGGCAACAGCCATCCTATGCACAGACAGGAGACAACAATGACAGAACCCGTTCGCGTACCTTTGCTGATCGATGGGCAGCACGTGCAGTCCGGCAGCACCCACTGGGAAGATGTACTGGACCCGTCCAATCAGGAAGTCGTCGCGCGTGTCCCTTTTGCGACCCAGGCAGAACTGGAGATGGCTGTCGCCAGCGCCGCCAAGGCGTTCGAGAGCTGGCGTCATTCCAGTCAGGGCACGCGCATGCGCGTCATGCTTAATCTGCAGCGTCTGGTGCGCGAGCGCAGCAGCGAACTGGCCAAGGTGATTTCGCGCGAACACGGCAAAACCTTGCCGGATGCCGAAGGCGAAGTAGGGCGTGGCCTGGAAGTGATCGAGCATGCCTGCTCGATCGTGTCTTTGCAGTTGGGCGAATACGCGGAAAATGCGGCCAGCGGCATTGATGTCTACACCTTGATCCAGCCGCTGGGTGTCTGCGCGGGCGTGACGGCCTTTAACTTTCCCGTCATGTTGCCATGTTTCATGTTTCCGCTGGCGGTGGCCTGCGGAAACACGTTTGTGCTCAAACCATCCGAACAAGATCCTACATCCAGCCTGATGCTGGCGGAAATGGCTCTGGAGGCGGGTTTGCCGCCCGGCGTGCTGAATGTGATACATGGCGGGGCCGACATTACCAATGCCCTGGTCACCCATCCCGATGTCAAGGCAGTGTCTTTTATCGGCTCAACCGCCGTAGGCACGCAGTTGTATCGGCGCGCCACTGAAGCGGGCAAGCGTTGTCAGGCCATGATGGGAGCCAAGAACCATTGCATCGTCATGCCCGATGCCGATCGCGATGTGGCCTTGAATCAATTGTTGGGGGCGGCTTTTGGGGCTGCCGGGCAGCGCTGTATGGCAATTTCGGTGGCTGTCATGGTGGGCGAGACCGGGCAGTGGATCGACGATCTGGCGCAACGGGCCCGTTCCCTGAAGGTCAATGTGGGCACAGACCGACAGGCTGATCTGGGGCCATTGGTGTCGCCGCGCGCGCGGCAGCGCGTCGAGGCCTTGATCGAGGCCGGAGTCCAGGAGGGAGCGAATCTGTTGTTGGATGGGCGCGGAGTGCAGGTGCCCGGATACGAGCAGGGCAACTTCGTGGGGCCGACCATCTTTAGCGATGTTCAGCCGCAGATGCGTATTTATCAAGAAGAGATTTTTGGACCGGTTTTGTGTGTCGTGCAGGTGGATACCCTGGAGCAGGCGGTGCAATTCATCAACCGCAACCCTAATGGCAATGGGGTATCGATTTTTACCCAGGACGGCGGCCATGCGCGCTACTTTCAGAACATGATCGATGTGGGCCAGATCGGTATCAATATCCCCATCCCGGTTCCTGTGGCCTGGTTCAGCTTTACCGGTTCGCGCGCCTCTAAATTGGGTGACCTGGGGCCCAACGGCAAGCAGGCCGTGCAGTTCTGGACGCAGGCCAAGACGGTGACTGCGCGCTGGCAGGCCCATGCCAATACTGTTAATACGACGATTACGATGAAGTAAGTTGCGGACCTAAGCTTATTACTTTATATAATATATAAGGCTTGTCTTATTACATATAATAGCCTCGTACATGGGGCTATTATATGAATCTACAGCAATTCCGATTTGTGCGTGAAACCATACGGCGCAACTTCAATCTGACTGAAGCGGCCCGTTCGCTCTACACGTCCCAGCCTGGGGTGTCCAAAGCCATCATCGAGTTCGAGGATGAGCTGGGCATCAAGATCTTTGAGCGACATGGCAAGCGCATCAAGGGCCTGACCCGTCCGGGCGAGGCCGTTGCCGAAGTCATCGAGCGCATCATGCGTGAGGTCGATAACCTCAAACGCGTCAGCGACGATTTTGCGCGTCGTGATGAAGGTGCCCTAGTGATAGGTTGTACCCATGCGCAGGCGCGTTATCTGTTGCCCAAGGTCATTCCCGAGTTCCGCCGACGCTTTCCCAAGGTCCATATGTCCCTGGCGGAAGGCAATCCCACGGCCCTGGCCCAGATGGTGCTGCATGAGCAGGCCGATGTGGCGATTGCGACCGAAAGTCTGGCCCGCACTCCTGGGTTGGTGGCTTTGCCTGTGTACTCCTGGGAGCACACGGTCGTGGTGCGCCCGGATCATCCGCTGGCCGATTTGCCGTCTAACAAGCAGCTATCCATCAAGACCCTGGCCCAGTATCCCATCGTTACCTACGACCATGCGTTTTCGGGACGTCGCTCGATTGACGAAGCCTTTGCTGCCGAAGGCATCACGCCTGATGTCGTGTTGGAAGCCATTGATGCGGATGTCATCAAAACGTATGTGGATGTGGGGCTGGGCATAGGCATTATTGCCGGAGTGGCGTTTGATCCGCGTCGGGATAAAGGCCTGGTCGGGCTGTCGGCGGGGCATTTGTTCGGCACCCACCACACGCGGGTTGCGGTCAAATCTGGAGCGTTCCTGCGCGATTATATTTTTGTATTGCTGGAAATGCTGGCACCGGCGCTGACCCGGGACGTGGTGCAAAATGCCTTGGATGAAAGCCAGTCTATCGCTCCTTGAGCCGATTCTTTTGATCTATCGGGAGGCCGTTCGAGCCTCCCGCCTCGCCTGTAATACGGGTGTCCAGGATTGTTGTCTTCTCTTATCGCTCCCTCGATGTTGTTCGTGAAAAGGGCTTGATGTGTCTGCCCATAAAATTTGCAACAGACTATCATTGCAATTGACTATGGTAATAAGAATTATTATCATTAACTAACTTTCACACCTTGATGGAGTTCCCATGTCGCAATTTGTCAGTGCTGTTGTTGTCGGGGCGGATCGCCTGGGCAACATCCCGGATCTGCTCAAGATTCACAACATCACCATCAAGCACCACATCAGCGGACGTGATCCGGCTCACCAGAAAAAAACATTGCAGTTGCCGTCAGGCACCGATCTGTTGATTTTGCTGACTGATTTCCTGGGCCACAATGTGATGAAGACATTTCGCACTGCTGCCCAGAAATCCGGCATTCAGGTACTGGCTTGTCGTCGCTCGGTCTGCAGCATGAAGCAGGCATTGGCACAGTGCGGCTATTGCGAATCCTGCCCGCTGAACAAGGCCAAGGCCCACTAGGCACCGCGATCGGCCATGTCTCATGCCGTGGCATCGATGGGATTTTAAGGCGCTGAAAAAAAGAACCGTTGCACCAGCGATGCAGCGGTTTTTTTATTGGGCGGGCCATAGGGGCACACAGCGAATCGCAACAGAGGCAGGCCCACGAGGGGCAATCTGTGTTTCGGGTGTAGAGCGTGTGGCAGGGAAGGCCGATCAGGCAAAAAAACAGCGCCTTGAAGGCGCTGTTTTATCTTGCACAGGCACCCTTACTTGACGCTGCGCAGACGGGTGCCGGTATCGGTTTGGGCGGCGGCCAGCCTGCGGGCACCGTTATAGCGTTTTTTCCAATAGGTGGTCTGCATGTTTTCTACACGCACTACCGAGCCACTGCGGGGAGCATGCACGAATTTGTCATCGCCCAGGTAGATGCCTACATGCGAATAGCGTGCGCCACGGGTATTGAAAAAGACCAGATCACCCTTGCGCAATTCGCTGCGGTTGACCGATATGCCTTGTTTGGCAATGTCTTTGGATTGGCGTGGCAGCTTTAGCCCCAGGGACTTTTCGGCTGCGTAGGAGACCAGGCCGCTGCAGTCAAAGCCGGTGCTGGGGGCATCGCCGCCAAAGCTGTATTTGACGCCCAGGAAGGAAAGAGCGGTGGATGCCATGCCGGGAGTATGACCGCCACGAGCCGATTCGCGGGCTTCGCCGCGATTTTGACGGCGTTCGCTGCTGTAGGCGATATTGATATCGTTGCGGGCGCGGTTGGCCAGATAGGCACCCAGCGGATCGGATTCGGTCTGGAAATCGTAGTCGGCGTAGTATTCGTCGTCGAGCTGTTGTTGCGAACTGGCTTGTTGCGTGCCGGTGGTGGCGCAACCAGTCAAGGCAAGCGCGGCTGCAATAAGTAGGTATTTAACGCTACGATAGCCAGATTGCAGAAGCGCTGGCGGATTCAGGTAATGTGGCGGCATGACCGAGGCTTTTTTAAGGACTTGGTGGGTAGCAGCACAACCTTGATGCCTATTTTCGCTGAACTTAGCAGCAATTGATGGGTATCAGGGCTGTAAGTATGGCTAAAAGCGCATACCTTGCCGAACGTTGCTCTACTTCAATGGTAAGGCAGTGTACCGGAGGAAAATCCCATCGTAAAGCTTTGAAAAGCTCAAATTCTCTACTGAATCATACTGTTTCAAAGTATGTATATAGGCCAAATGGTGAGTGCAAGTGTTGTTGTCATGTGCTTGTCATTGGATATGTGGAAGATGCGCTGGTTTTGATGTTTTTTAATGACAATTAAGGATGCTTTGCATGATGCGATTGCGGGGGAAAGGCCTGGGGAAATCCCTTAACGAAGGTGTGCGCCTGCGCGAGCTCTGGGCCTGGGCCATGTACGATTTTGCAAACTCCGGCTACACCACGGTCATCCTGACCAGTGTATACAGCGCGTATTTCGTCGGTGTGGTGGCTCAGGGGCGTACCTGGGGGACATTGGCCTGGACGGTGGCGCTCTCGCTGTCGTATCTGGCCATTATGCTGACCATGCCTATGCTGGGTGCGCGTGCTGACGCGCGTCGCGGCAAGCGCCGTTTGTTATTTAGCAGCACGGTGGGTTGTGTGCTTTTTACCGGGATGCTGTTCTGGGCCGGGCACGGGGGCATTGCGTGGGTGCTGCTCTTTATTGCCCTATCCAATTATTGTTATTGCATCGGTGAGTCGGTCGTGGGGGCCTTTTTGCCCGAGATTGCCCGCCCGCAGGCCTTGGGCCGTGTGTCGGGTTGGGGGTGGGGGTTTGGGTACTTTGGCGGCATGCTGGCTTTGGGGCTGTCCTTGGCGTTTCTGGGCTGGGCGAGTGGGCAGGGATGGACTGCCCAACAATACGTACCGGGTATTGTGCTGATTACGGCTGCGTTGTTTGCCCTGTCCGCCATGCCCGCATTTTTGCTGTTGCGTGAACGCAGCGCGCCCAGCAAAGCGGCCGACAGGGGCATGCTGCGTCGTCTGGTTTTTTCCTGGCACGAAGTCAGCCGGGATTTTCCCGATTTTCGCACCCTGCTTTTTTGCGGCGCGTTCTATCAGGCAGGTATTGCCGTCATTATTACCTTGTCGGCAGTCTATGCGACCGAGGCGATGGGCTTTACCATGGCACAGACCATGCAGTTAATTTTTACCGTCAATATCGCTGCGGCGGTAGGCGCATTGGTATTTGGGCATGTGCAGGACAAAATAGGTCACCGTCGCGCGCTTACCCTGACTTTATGCGGTTGGCTGGTTATGGTCACGATTGCCGTCAGCTCACGTTCCTTGGCCAGTTTTTGGATAGCGGCCGCCGTGGCAGGCCTGTGCATAGGCAGCAGTCAAAGCGCCGGTCGGGCGATGGTGGGTGTTTTGGCCCCACGGGGCCGTCTGGCGGAGTTTTTTGCCTTGTGGACGTTTGCGATTCAATTGGCTGCCGTATGCGGGCCGGTTTCGTACGGCCTCATCGCCTGGGTCAGCGGTGGTAATCACCGTTTGGCGCTGGCGTGTACGGGGCTGTTTTTTGTGGCAGGACTCCTGATATTGTCACGCATGAACTTCGCGCGCGGCATCCAGGCCCGCGATCGGGCCAGCGCCACTGTCAGGATCGAGTAAGTCTGGCGCGGTACGTTTATGCAAAATCAATACAAGCAGCCTGGATGCTGCTTGTTTAAAACACCAAATCTGGAAGAAAAAGGAGCCAAAAACATGAGCGGTGCTACGTCCATTGAATCCGTCCTGTCGGAAAGCCGGGTATTCCCAGTTTTTCCAGATCTGGAACGCGATGCACGAATTTCAGGCATGCAGGCCTATCAGGATCTGTGCCAGCAGGCCGAGAACGATTACCCCGGCTATTGGGCCGGGCTGGCCCGGGATCGTCTGGTCTGGACCAAGCCCTTTACACAAATCCTGGACGACAGCAAGCCGCCTTTCTACAAGTGGTTTCATGACGGCGAACTCAATGTGTCAGCCAATTGTCTGGACAAACATCTGGGCACGCCTACCGAAAACAAGGTTGCCCTGATCTTTGAATCGGACGACGGCGAAGTCACCAAGGTCACTTTCCGTCAGCTCTATGAACAGGTCTGTCAGTTTGCCAATGGCTTGAAGGCTCTGGGTTACAAGACCGGCGAACGTGCCCTGATCTACATGCCCATGTCCGTGCAAGCCATCGTGGCCATGCAGGCGTGCGCACGTCTGGGAATTACCCACTCGGTGGTATTCGGTGGCTTTTCCGCGAAAAGCCTGCACGAGCGTGCCGTGGACGTTGGTGCTTCTTTGGTTATTACCGCCGACGAACAGCGTCGGGGCGGTCGCGCCATCCCCCTGAAGAATGCCGTGGACGAAGCCCTTGCCGGCGGCGATTGCGAAGCCGTTCGCCATGTAGTGGTTTACAAGCGTACCGGTGGCCCCGTGGTCTGGAATCAGGGCCGCGACCTGTGGTGGGATGACGTGGTCAAGGGACAGTCTGCCGATTGTGCCCCGGTTCCGGTCAACGCCGAACATCCCTTGTTTGTTCTGTACACCTCCGGTTCGACGGGTAAGCCCAAGGGCGTACAGCATTCGTCCGCCGGTTATCTGCTGGGCGCGCTGCTCAGTGTGCAATGGACCTTCGATGCCAAAGACAGCGATGTATTCTGGTGTACCGCTGACATCGGCTGGGTTACGGGCCATACGTTCATTACCTACGGTCCTTTGGCAGCCGGCCTGACGCAGGTTGTCTTCGAAGGTGTGCCCACCTATCCGGATGCGGGCCGCTTCTGGGACATGATTCAACGGCACAAAGTCACCATTTTCTACACGGCCCCCACGGCGATCCGGTCGCTGACCAAGGCAGCCGAAGCCAACGAGGCCGTGCATCCTAAGCAGTACAACCTGGATACCTTGCGCATCATCGGCTCGGTGGGCGAACCCATCAACCCCGAAGCCTGGATGTGGTACTACAAGAATGTGGGCCGCGAACGCTGCCCCATCGTGGATACCTGGTGGCAGACCGAGACGGGTGGTCATGTGATTACACCGCTGCCGGGTGCCACCCCGCTCAAGCCTGGTTCCTGCGGCATGCCTATTCCGGGCATGGACGTAGCGATTGTGGACGAAGTCGGCGAAGAAGCCGAGCGCGGCAATGGTGGCTTCCTGGTCATCCGCAAGCCGTGGCCCAACATGATCCGCACCATCTGGGGCGATCCCGATCGTTTCGTCAAAAGCTACTTCCCGCCCGAACTCAAAGGCTATTATCTGGCCGGTGACGGCGCGCAGCGCGATGCCGACGGTTATTTCTGGGTCATGGGCCGTATCGACGATGTCCTGAACGTGTCGGGTCACCGACTGGGCACGATGGAGGTCGAATCGGCGTTGGTGGCGCACGAACTGGTGGCCGAAGCCGCTGTAGTCGGCAAACCCGACCCCACGACCGGCGAAGCAATTGTGGCTTTCGTGGTCCTGAATGGCGATCTGCCTTCGGGAGAGAAGGCAGACAAGATCGCCGCCGAATTGCGCAACTGGGTCAGCAAGGAAATCGGGCCTATCGCCAAGCCGCGTGAAATCCGCTTCGGTGAAAACCTGCCCAAGACTCGTTCGGGCAAGATCATGCGTCGTCTGCTGCGTTTCGTGGCCAATAACGAACCCATTACCCAAGACGTATCCACGCTCGAGAACCCTGCGATCCTGGATCAGCTCTCCGAAGCACACTAATACACGACGTTCTTTTTTTCGGTAGTTCCTGTTTAGCCCTGGTCTGTTTACGGACCAGGGTTTTTTTATGGTTCTTCGCAGAATGTCGGGAGTCAGTTTACCCAGTCGATGACAAACTGCCTTTTTGAAGACACCATTCAAGACGCAGCAGACTCGGACGGCCCATAACACCGATGACATCGCCCTGGCTATACGGCTTTATGCCAAAGGGGAAATTCAGCGGATAGTTGATGCCTTGTACGGCGTGCGCAGATGTCCCACCGTTTGGGCCAAGCACAGCGATGCCGTTCTCGCCACGCCCGGCCTGGCGAGAACCCGAGGTTCTCTGCGCTTGGGGCGTGTCGGCGCATGTGGGGTGCGTTTCTTCGTGGGGTGCTTTGGCGTAGCATAGTGCCACTTTGATGTTTTTTGGGTATTGGGGGCATGGTTTGAATAAAGGGCAGACGCAGGACAAGGTGGCATTGCTCCTGATGGGCCTGGTGGTGTTGACGTGGGGCATGAGCTGGGTCGTTATGAAAGCCATGACCACCCATATCGGCCCGGTTGACCTGATCGCGGCGCGCTACGGGCTGGCCTTTGTGTTTCTGTGGGGGTTCATGCGTTTTAAAGGCCTGCAATTGCAGGCCACTCCCTGGAAACTGAGCCTAGGCGTGGCTGTGTTCCAGACGGTGGGTTTTCAACTGCTGAGTCAGTTTTCCCTACAGGCGGGGGGAGCCGGAAAAATGGTGGCCTTGGCTTACACCATGCCATTTTGGATTGTGGTGTTTTCCTGGCCTTTGCTGGGCGAGAGGCCACAGCGACGGCATGTGTTGGGCATGTTTGCCGCCCTGGGCGGTTTGTTGCTTATTATTGCTCCTTGGCAGGGCATGGGAGGCGCATTGGGCGCGGCGCTGGCTGCGCTCAGCGGCGTCAGTTGGGGCCTGGGCGCGGTCTTGTCCAAGATGCTGTTTCAGCGCCATCGTGTGGCCTTGCTCAATGCCACTGTCTGGCAGTGCTTTCTGGGTATGGTGATTGTGGTGCCTTTGGCTTGGCTGGTGCCGCAGCGCGCGCCTTCTATGGAATGGCCTATGCTGACCGGCGTGCTGTTTTTGGGCGTGGTGGCCACCGGCGTGGGCTGGCTGTTGTGGATGGCGGTCATGAGCCGCGTCAGTGCCGCCGTCGCCGGCATGTCCAGTCTGGGCGTGCCGGCCTTGACTATCGTGTTGGCCTGGCTGATTCTGGGTGAGCAGCCGACGGCGCTGGAGCTGGCGGGTACAGCCTTGATTTTGCTGGGTTTGTTGATCGTGAATTGGCCATCGCGGCAGGCGCAAACCGATGAAAGGATGCCTGGGCGGTAAAGCCCTGCCCCAGGGCATGTTGTGGCGATGCGGATCGGTTTGTGGAGGCGTCTCCGGGCACGCCGACGGCGTGCCCGGAGACGGACCTGGTTTTACATGCCGCTGTAAACCGGGCCTTCGCCGCCTTGGGGCGGAACCCAGACAATGTTCTGGGTCGGGTCTTTGATATCACAGGTTTTGCAATGCACGCAGTTCTGCGCATTGATCTGTAACCTGTCGTCGCCTGTTTCGGTCTTTACGAATTCGTACACCCCGGCAGGGCAGAACCGGGCTTCCGGGCCGCCATAGCGGGCCAGATTGACAGCCACCGGGACCTTGGGGTCTTTCAGGGTCAGGTGGATAGGCTCGTCTTCTTCGTGGTTGGTATTGGAAATGAATACGGAGCTTAGACGGTCGAAGGTGATCTTGCCATCGGGCTTGGGGTAGTCGATGCGGGCGCATTCGGCCGCCGGTTGCAGACAGGCGTGGTCGGGTTTGTCGTTGCGCAGTGTCCAGGGCATTTTGCCTTTGAGCAATCCCTGTTCCACAAAGGTCATGACCGATGCGATGGAGCGACCTTTCTTGAACCATTGCTTGAAGTTGCGTGCTTTGTTCAGCTCCTCGTGCAGCCAGGACTGCTCGAATTGCAGGGGGTACTGGGTCAATTCGTCGTGTTGGCGACCGGCCTGCAAGGCTTCGAACGCCGCTTGCGCAGCCAGTGTGCCCGACTTGATCGCGGCATGGCTGCCTTTGATGCGCGAGGCGTTCAGGAACCCGGCTTCGCAGCCCACCATGACGCCGCCTGGGAAACTGAGTTTGGGCAGGGCTAGCAAGCCACCGGCCGTCAGCGAACGGGCTCCGTAGGCAATGCGCTTGCCGCCCTCGAACGTGGGGCGTATGGCCGGGTGTGTTTTGTAGCGCTGGAATTCTTCAAAGGGCGACAGCCAGGGGTTGGCGTAGTCCAGGCCCACCACCATGCCCACCATGACCAGATTGTTATCCAGATGATACAGGAAGGAGCCGCCATAGGTGTCCGAGTCCAGAGGCCAGCCAGCCGTGTGCGTGACCAGGCCCGGGCGGGATTGGGACGGGTCGACCTCCCATAGTTCCTTGATGCCGATGCCGTAGCTTTGCGCGTTGCGTCCTTGGTCAAGCGCATAACGCGCGATCAGTTCGCGGCCCAGGTGACCGCGTGAGCCTTCGGCAAACACGGTGTAGCGGGCCAGCAATTCCATGCCGGGCTGATAATGGGCGGTATGGGTGCCGTCGCGGGCAACGCCCATGTCGCCGGTGACCACGCCGCGTACGGCACCGCTGTCGTTGTAGAGCACATGGGCGGCGGCAAAGCCGGGAAATATGTCCACGCCCAGTGCTTCGGCCTGCTCGCCCAGCCACTGCACCACATTGCCCAAGCGCACGATGTAATTGCCGTGGTTCTTGAAACAGTCGGGCAATAGCCATTCGGGCGTGGCCCGGGCGCTTTTCTCGGTCAGAAAGAGGAATTTGTCTTCGGTGACTTCGACGCTGACTGGAGCCCCCTTGGCTTTCCAGTCGGGGATCAGCTCGTCCAGGGCGCGCGTGTCCATGACTGCGCCGGACAGGATATGGGCACCGAGCTCGGCCCCTTTTTCCAGAACACAGACGCTCAGTTCTTGTTCTTTTTCCTGGGCCAGTTGTTTGAGGCGGATGGCCGTGGCCAGTCCCGCCGGTCCCGCTCCCACGATGACTACGTCATATTCCATCGATTCGCGTTCTGACATTGCTGTCGCTCTCCTGAAGGGTAACCGTTCTGTTCTTGCTTGTTCGGCGGTGAAACTCGTGCGCAGTGCGTACGGTCGATTGTATTGCAGTCTGCCAGGCTTGTTTTAAGTTTAGACTCCTGCAAGAGTGCGTCGGATCGGGTCCGGCGCGATCCAATGAGTCAGCAAGGAGAAGTACCGATGTCGGAAGCTGTCCGCTCCGAGCCTGGTTTTGTGTTTGACATTCCGGTGCGCTGGGGTGATCTGGATGCCATGAACCATGTTAACAATACTGTGTATTTTCGCTATATCGAAGAGGCGCGTGCGCAGTTGATGCTGCAGCTGGGGCTGTTGCCGCCATCGCCGCGCACCGGCGTGCTGGCCCACGCCAGTCTGGATTTCGTGCGTCCGGTGCTGTATCCGGCCACGGTCCGGGTGGTGCACCATTTGGTACGCATGGGGCGCAGCAGCTTCGAGGTCGAAGTGACGGTGCGCGATGCCGGGCAACCCGAGCTTATCTATGCGCGCGGTCGTAATGTGCTGGTGTCCGTCAGCCCGCAAGGCGGCTCGCAGCCCTGGAGCGAAGAGGAAATTCCCCGGATTCGGCAGGCCTTTGGCGGCTGATCTGCTTTCCCTAAACGTAAACCCTGATATTCATCAAGCCTGAACCATCGGGGTGCTATGTTCCAGGACATGCGTGCTTTATTCTAGAATGTGCTGTGCTGGATACTTATAAGTAACTGGAGAGTAAATTGAACAAGGTCTATCCAAGCGCCCTGGAGGCGTTGCAGGGAGTCGTCGCCGATGGGCAGACGATAGCAGTAGGGGGGTTCGGCCTGTGCGGGATTCCCGAGGCGCTGATTGCCGCCTTGCGGGACAGCGCGGTCAAAGACCTGACCTGCATCAGTAACAATGCTGGCGTGGATGGTTTTGGCCTGGGCCAACTGCTGACGACCCGTCAGGTGCGCAAGATGATCTCGTCCTATGTCGGCGAGAATAAAGAGTTCGAGCGTCAATACCTGGCCGGCGAGCTGGAACTGGAGTTTACGCCGCAGGGCACGCTGGCCGAGAAGCTGCGCGCAGGCGGCGCAGGCATTCCTGCTTTCTTTACGGCGACCGGCGTGGGCACCATTGTGGCCGACGGCAAGGAAATCCGTGAATTCAATGGTCAGCAGTACGTGCTCGAGCACGCGCTGGTGCCGGATGTTTCGCTGGTCAAGGCGCATATGGCCGACCGCAGCGGCAATCTGGTGTTTCGCAAGACCGCCCGCAATTTCAACCCTAACGTGGCCATGGCCGGCAAGATCACCATTGTCGAGGTCGAGGAAATTGTCGAGACCGGCACGCTGGACCCGGACCAGGTGCATCTGCCCGGCATTTATGTGCACCGCATCGTGCTCAATGCCAATCCCGAGAAGCGCATTGAACAGCGCACCGTTCGTCCTTCCTGATAGCGAGGCACATCATCATGGCTTGGAATAGAGATCAAATGGCGGCGCGTGCCGCCCAGGAGCTGCAGGACGGCTTCTACGTCAACCTGGGCATCGGCCTGCCCACCCTGGTTGCCAACCACGTGCCCGAGGGCATCGAGGTCTGGCTGCAGTCGGAAAACGGCTTGCTGGGCATTGGCCCGTTTCCCACCGAGGAGCAGATCGATCCGGATCTGATCAACGCCGGCAAGCAAACCATCACGACATTGCCCGGTTCGTCGATTTTTTCTTCGGCCGACTCGTTTGGCATGATCCGGGCCGGCAAGATCAATATCGCCATCCTGGGTGCCATGCAGGTGTCCGAAAAGGGTGACCTGGCCAACTGGATGATTCCGGGGAAAATGGTCAAGGGCATGGGCGGAGCGATGGATCTGGTAGCCGGCGTAGGCCGTGTCGTGGTCCTGATGGAGCACGTCGCACGCAAGAAAGACGGCTCTGAAGACCTGAAGATCCTGCCGGAATGCACGCTGCCGCTGACCGGGCTGGGCGTGGTCGATCTGATCATCACCGATCTGGGTGTCATTGAAGTCACCGAAAATGGTTTAAAGTTGCTGGAGTTGGCACCTGAAGTCAGCGTCCAGGACATTCAGGCCAGAACCGGCGTCACTCTGGACGTCAGCGCGCTGGCTTAATTGTTTTATTGCGTCGCTTGAAAGCTTCGGCCTTGGCCGAAGCTTTTTTTATGGCTTGTCACGGATGCATATCTGATGTTTTCAAAGGAAGTCGGCATGGCCCATCTCCCCATCGCTGCGCGCCTGCACGCGCTGCGCGAACAAATGTCTTTTCAATCGCTCCAGGCCAGTATTTGGCCCAGCGCCGATCCGCATCTGTCCGAGTACCTGCCGCCACGTTGGCAAAGCCGCGAATGGCTCAGTGGTTTTGCTGGTTCGGCAGGGTTGCTGGTCGTCACGCAGGACTGGGCGGGGCTGTGGACCGACAGCCGTTACTGGGAGCAGGCCGCTAAGGATCTGGCGGGCAGTGGCATCGAGCTGATGCGGGCCGGCGAGGCAGGCGTGCCCGAGCCGTCTGCCTGGCTGTCCGCGCATTTGCCGGCGAAGTCGCGTGTGGCCTTGGATAGCCGCTCTGTTTCCATGCAGGGCCTGGCGGTCTGGCAGGAGGCGGCGCAGGATCAGGCGTTTGAATGGGTGTCTGGCGCCGATTTGCTGGGGCCTATCTGGACCGAGCGCCCGGCCGCGCCCTGCGGCAAGGTTGTGGAACATAAACCCCCGCATGCTTGCCGGACTCGTCAGGAAAATCTGGAGCGCACGCGCCAGTCCATGCAGGAGCAGGGCGCGCACTGGCATTTGATCAGCGCGCTGGACGATATTGCCTGGACCTTGAATCTGCGCGGCGAGGATGTCTCCTACAATCCCGTTTTTTTGTCGTATCTGCTGATCGGTCCCGATCAGGCGCATCTGTTCGTGGACAGCGGCAAGCTTGCTGCGGGCGTTCACGACGTTCTGGCCCAGGCCGGCGTGGCTGTTCAGGATTACGAATCTTTGCCGTCTTTTCTGCAAGCCTTGCCGGCCTCGCTGACCCTTTTGCTGGACCCGGCCAGAACCACCGCTTGGGCGGCGCAACTGGCCGCCCATCTGACTATCCTTGAGCAGATCAATCCGGCCCAGTTGTTCAAGTCCTGCAAGACCGAGGCCGAATTGCAGCATGTGCGCCAGGCCATGGAGAAAGACGGCGCGGCGCTGTGCGAGTTCTTTGCCTGGCTGGAAACGCACGATGGCGAGCTGACCGAACTGGATGTGGATGTGCAGATTACTGCTGCGCGGGCCAGACAGGCAGAGTTTGTCAGCCCCAGCTTTGGCACGATCGCGGCCTATCAGGCTAATGGCGCCATGCCGCATTACCATGCTACCGAACAGTCCCATGCCCGTATCGAAGGCGATGGCTTGTTGCTGATCGACTCCGGCGGGCAGTATCTGGGCGGCACTACCGACATTACGCGAGTCGTGCCGATCGGGACGGTGTCGGCCGAGCAGATCCGCGATTTCACCCTGGTTCTGAAGGGCATGATCTCCTTGTCCCGGTTGGTGTTTCCGCAAGGTATTGCCGGTCAGCAGATTGATGCGCTGGCACGCCAGCCCCTGTGGGAGCAGGGGCTGGATTTCGGCCACGGCACCGGGCATGGGGTGGGCTATTTCATGAATGTGCATGAAGGGCCTCAATCCATATCCTGGCGCGGCCGCATCGGGCCGCATTCGGCCATGCGCGCCGGCATGATTACCTCCAATGAGCCGGGCCTGTACCGTCCCGGCCAATGGGGGATACGCATCGAAAACCTGGTGGCGGCCGTGCCCGCTATGCAGACCGAATATGGGCAGTTTTTGCGCTTCGAGACCTTGACCCTGTGCCCCATCGACACGCGTTGTATTGACGCATCATTGCTGAGCCAGGAGGAGCGTGTGTGGCTCAATGAATACCATGCGCAGGTACGTGATCGCCTCTTGCCCCGTGTGCAGGGGGCGGCGCGCAATTGGCTTGAACAAAGGACGCAAGCGATCTGAATCGGGCTTTCCCAGCCGTCAAGAGCACAGTAGCAAGAAGGTCTGCGCAGATCGCAGGCCTCTTGCGCAGTCCCCACGTCCGGGCGCTTGCCGTTATAATCCAAATTTCCCGCTATCGCCTGATTTGACCACAGGCGCGTTTTTATAATGACCACCAAATACGTATTCGTGACGGGAGGCGTCGTGTCCTCCCTGGGCAAAGGTATTGCGGCCGCATCGTTGGCTGCCATTCTGGAGTCCCGCGGCTTGCGCGTGACCATGCTCAAGCTAGACCCCTACATCAACGTGGACCCGGGCACCATGAGCCCGTTCCAGCATGGTGAAGTATTTGTTACCGAGGACGGCGCGGAAACCGATCTGGACCTTGGCCACTACGAGCGGTTCATTTCCGCCCGCATGCACAAGGTCAATAACTTCACCACCGGCCAGATCTACGAATCCGTGCTGCGCAAGGAGCGCCGTGGCGATTACCTGGGCAAGACGGTTCAGGTCATTCCCCACATTACCAACGAGATTCAGGATTTCGTCATGCGCGGCGCTAAAGCGGCGTACGATGGAGCCGCCGATGTGGCTATCGTGGAAATCGGCGGAACTGTAGGCGATATCGAATCTCTGCCTTTCCTGGAAGCCGCCCGCCAGATGAGTCTGCGCCTGGGCCGCAATAACTGCGCTTTCGTGCACCTGACGCTGGTGCCGTTCATCGCCTCGGCCGGCGAGCTCAAGACCAAGCCTACGCAGCATTCGGTCCAAAAGCTTCGCGAAATCGGCATTCATCCTAATGCCTTGCTGTGCCGCGCCGATCGCGTCATCCCCGACGACGAGCGCGCCAAGATTTCCCTGTTCTCGAACGTGCCTATGGATGCGGTCATCTCCGTCTGGGATGCCGACTCCATCTACAAGATTCCCGCCATGCTGCATCAGCAAGGGCTGGACAGCCTGGTTTGCGATGCGTTGGCCTTGTCGCCGCCGCCGGCAGACCTGTCCATGTGGGATCGTCTGGTGCAGGCGCTGGAAAATCCCGAGCACGAAGTGCGCATCGGCATGGTGGGCAAATATGTCGACCTGACCGAGTCCTACAAATCGCTCAGCGAAGCCTTGGTACACGCCGGCATTCATACCCGTACGCGCATCAATATCGAATACCTGGACTCCGAGGTCATCGAGAACGAAGGGACCGAGTGCCTGAAAGGTCTGGACGCCATTCTGGTGCCCGGTGGTTTCGGCAAGCGCGGCACCGAAGGCAAGATTCGTGCCATCCAGTATGCTCGCGAAAATGGCGTGCCATTCCTGGGGATTTGCCTGGGGATGCAATTGGCTGTGGTCGAATTTGCCCGCCATGTGGGCAATCTGGTCGGAGCCAACTCCACCGAATTCGATCCGTCCGCCGTACACCCGGTTGTGGCCTTGATTACTGAGTGGGCGGACCGTGATGGCAAGGTAGAGCGTCGCGACGGTGGGTCCGATATGGGTGGCACCATGCGCAAGGGCGCGCAGCGTTGCCCGGTTAAACCCGGTTCGCGTGCCGCTGCTATTTACGGCACGGATGTAAACGAGCGCCATCGTCATCGTTTCGAGGTCAACACCTTGTACGTGCCGCGTCTGGAAGAAGTGGGTATGGTCATCAGTGCCCGTACACCTACCGAAAACCTGCCCGAAATCATGGAACTGCCTAATCACCCTTGGTTTATGGGCGTGCAGTTCCACCCCGAGTTCACTTCCACGCCTCGCGATGGTCATCCGCTGTTTACCAGCTACATCAAAGCGGCGCTGGAGCACCAGAAGAAGTCGGCCTGATTATTCGGCCTGCAGGACAGAAGCCCGCCATGTGTCATGGCGGGTTTTTTTATTGTTTTGGTCTGTTTGCATCCTTGTCTGCTGAAGGGGCATGGCGAAAAGACGCTTTACGTGGAGTAAGCGTGAGTCCCGTGGTGCTTTGCCGGTGCGCACAGTACCGGCAAGCGCTTGGCACAACAGAACCGTAGTATCTGGGAGCAGCAGCCTTGTGAGCCGGCTTTATAGGTAGTAAGCAGGGACAAATCGAGCCATCTTGGCATCTCGGCGCAGTGTCCATGACCCCGGTAATATGGGAGAATGCAAAGATACTGAAACGAGGTCTATTATGGATTTATGCGGTTACGAAGTCGGGCTGGATCAGCCCTTTTTCCTGATAGCCGGACCCTGTGTTATCGAATCGCGCCAAATGGCCTTCGATACGGCAGGGCGGCTGACCGAGATCACCTCTGCCCTGGGCATTCCCTTCATCTACAAAAGTTCCTTCGACAAGGCCAACCGCAGTTCGGGCAAGTCCTATCGTGGTCCGGGCATCGCCGAAGGCTTGCAGATTCTGGCCGATGTGCGTTCGCACTTCAAGGTGCCTGTCTTGACGGACGTACACGATAAAGATCAGGTGGACGATGTGGCGGCAGTGGTCGATGTGTTGCAGACCCCCGCGTTTCTGTGTCGTCAGACCGATTTTATCCAGGCCTGCGCAGCCACGCTCAAGCCAGTCAATATCAAGAAGGGGCAGTTCCTGGCTCCGCACGATATGGTACAAGTTGTTGCCAAGGCGCGCGAAGCGGCGTTGGATGCCGGCGGTGATGGTTCCACCATTATGGTGTGCGAGCGTGGGGCGTCGTTCGGCTATAACAATCTGGTCTCGGATATGCGTTCGCTGGCCATCATGCGCGAAACAGACTGTCCGGTGGTGTTTGACGCCACTCATTCGGTGCAGTTGCCCGGTGGCCAGGGCACGTCTTCGGGCGGGCAGCGCGAGTTCGTGCCTGTGTTGGCTCGGGCTGCGGTAGCGGCTGGCGTGGCAGGCGTTTTCATGGAAACCCATCCCGACCCGGCCAAAGCCTTGTCAGACGGCCCCAATGCGGTGCCTATGGCGCAGATGGCCGATCTGCTCCGGACCTTACAGCAGATCGACTCTATTGTGAAAAGCAGCGGTGCCCTGCAGCACGGCTATTAAGTTGTTTTTGGAGACAGCATGTCCGCATTTTTGATTGCCAATGTCGAAGTAACCAATCCCGATCAGTACAAGCAATACCAGGAGTTTTCCAGCATCGCCATGCAGACGCACAACGTCAAGGTGCGTGTGCGCGGCGGCAAAACCCTGGCCCTTGAAGGCGATGCGCCCTTGCGCACGGTTGTGATGGAGTTCGACACGCTGGAGCAGGCGCAGGCTTTTTATGAGTCGCAGGAATACCGCCGTGCCCGTCAGGCCCGCGATGGTGCCGCCAACATGACCATGTACGTGGTGGAAGGGCTTTAATTTCGCAGAACAGACACCGCTTAGGTGTCTGGGGCGATCTGGAGCGTGCCGCGCGTTTCTGGTTTTGCCGCTAAACCCCAAGCCGCATCGCTTGGGGTTTTTGTTTTCTGTTATGGGTGCGCATACCCGGAGTCGGCACGCCTGCATTCAAAAACGCGTGTCTTTGATCGCCGGCAGTGTCAATTCGCGTACAAAACTGGCGCTGGACAAACTTAGCAAACTGCGTACCAGAGCGACCACGTCATGGACGGGGATCGTCTGGCCGTCGTCACGCGCGATGGCTTGCGCCAGAGGCACTTGCAGCGTGTCCGTCGTATTCAGATAGCCCAGTTGCAGGCAGGTGACCGCCAGATTCTGATCGCGATACCCTTCGCGCAGGGCGTCGGCCAAGCCGTTCAGAGCGAACTTGGTGGCCCCGAATGCCACTTCCGGGCGGCCACTTTGGCGTAGCCCGCTGGTCGAGCCCGTCAAAATAACCCGTGCTTGCGTGCTGCGCAACAAATGGGGCAGCAGATGCCGCAAGACCAGCAGCGCCCCGGTCAGATTGACGTCCACTAGGTGTTTCAGCGCCAGGTCCGACTGGGCCAGGAAATCGTAGTCGTCGCTGAAGGCCGTGTCCTCCCAAATCCCCAGGTTGTAGATCAGTACGTCCAGCACGTCGGGGCTGGACGCGGCAATCTGTGCGGCGGCTTGCGGCTGGGCCAGGTCGGCGGCGATCCAGTGTTGCTTCGGGGCAGAGGAAAGTGGGCTGTTTGTCGAGGCATCCGGTACGCGGCGTGCGACGCCGAACAATTGGTCGCCCGTATCGCCCAGCCCGTCCATGAAGGCGCGGCCCAATCCGCTGCTGGCTCCGATAATCATGATGTTCATTGTTCTGATTTCCTGTTTCAGGATAGAGAGGCGAGTTGCCTGGTGACTTTTACCTGTATTGTCGGCTGTGCAACAGGAAGGGCTGAAAAATGGCATTGGCCTTGTCAGGTTTTTGGCAATTCCGTAGAATTATTGATAAGGCAATCATTGTGTGGTCAATTAAATATGGCAAGCATTCCCGATCCGTCCCAGTTGGCCCAGGGACGCATGTTATCTGTTACGCAATCCATCTTGGCCATGATGGGACTGTGCTTTGTGGTCATGCTGGTTGCCATAGACCAGACCGTGGTGGGCACGGCCATGCCTAATATCGTGGCCGAGCTCAATGGGTTTGAGCTGTATGCCTGGGTTGCAACGTCTTATTTGCTGACATCTGTCATTACCGTGCCTATTTTTGGCCGGCTGGGCGATTTCTATGGGCGCCGGCGCTTTGTCGTGGTGTCCATCATTCTGTTTACGGTGGCCTCTGTCTTGTGCGGTATGGCTCAGAGCATGATGCAACTGGTGTTGGCGCGTGCCTTGCAAGGCGTGGCGGGCGGGATGCTGGTCGGCACGGCCTTTGCGTGTATTCCCGATCTTTTTCCCGATCCCCGGGTGCGTTTACGCTGGCAGGTCATGATGAGCACGGCTTTTGGCATCGCCAACGGCATAGGGCCGTTTCTGGGCGGTTTGCTGACTGAGCAATATGGCTGGCGTTCGGTCTTTTATGTCAATTTGCCCATCGGTTTGCTCAGTCTGTATTTTGTTTACCGCTACCTGCCTTTGATCCGGCATTTCAGACAGGACAGCGTGCGGCTGGATTGGCAGGGCGCGCTTTTGCTGATGCTGGGCTTGGGCTGTGTGCAGTTGCTGGTCGAGCTGCTGCCGCAGTATGGAGCCAGCACATTCATGGTGTTGCTCGGGGTAGTCAGCCTGGCGGCCTTTGTGGCCTTGGCACACTGGGAGCAACGGGCGGCCGAGCCTTTGCTGCCGCCGGCCTTGTTTGCCAATCCTGCTCAATTGGCGCTGTTGCTCATGTCGGCGGGGCTGGGCTTCATTTTGTTTTCCCTGCTGTTCTATGGCCCCTTGCTTTTGCAGGGCGGTCTGGGGCTGCGCCCTCAGACGGCCGGCCTGTTGATTACGCCGCTGGTCGTATTCATTACCGTGGGCAGCATTATTAATGGTCGTGTGGTCACTCGTTTGGCGCGTCCCAACATCATGCTGTATCTGGGGCTGGTCCTGTTGGCCCTTGCCTGCACGGGCATGGTCTTTATGGACAAGACCGTTTCGCACTGGCTGTTTGTGGTGTATGCGATGGCCGGCGGCACAGGCATTGGTTTTGTCATGCCCAATTTAACCGTGTTTTCTCAGGAAATCGTCGCCCGTTCCATGTTGGGTATTGCCACGGCCATGCTACAGTCCATGCGCATGGTGGGTGGTATGTTGGGTACGGCAGTTGTGGGAACTCTGGTCACGTACCAGTACGGTGAGGGGATACGTGCCCGGCTGGAGCAATTACCGGCCGACCTGGGCAACACGCTGGAAGATCCGCAACTGCTCATGAGCGCCGCACAGCAGGCCCAGTTTCTGGAGTTGGCCGGCCAGCAAGGGCAATCCGGTCAGATGTGGCTGGGTGTGGCCCGAGATTCGCTGACCCATGCGGTCAATATAGGAATGGCGATCACCTTGGTGCTGATCGTCTGGTGTTTTTATTGGGTTAGAAAAGTGCCGCCGATCCGTTTTGGCAGGATGGCGGAGTCTTCGCAATGACAGAATTTCCTCAACTGCAGGCCGTACAGCAACTGGGCCGCACCTATCGCAGCCTGATGGCGGCTTTCGATCAACAACTGGGCATGCCCATGCCGCGTTGGCGCGTGCTGATTTATTTGTACCAGGAAGGCTGTGTTTCTCAGAAGCAGTTGGTGCGCCATCTACGAGTCGATCCCGCGGCGGTTACCCGTCAGCTCAAAGGCATTGAATCCAATGGGCTGATCGAGCGCTTTACCGACGAACAGGATAATCGCCTGACCAATGTCCGTTTGAGCCAGGCAGGTCGCGAACTGGTCGAGCAGACCTTGCCGCGCCGCCATCATCTGGTCCAGACGATGTTGCAGGATTTTTCCGATCAGGATCTGGAGCAGCTCATTGCTTTGCTCACCACCTGGGAGCGTTCTTTGTCGCGTTCGGTGCCAACAGATCCATCCTGAGACGTATCGGTACTTTTGGTATTTACTGATGCAAGGCGCAGTCTCGGGGTTTCTTGTGATAATGCATGTGTCCAGGTCCCGTTCCGGCCTGGCCGGACGCCAGGCTTTTTTGGCGGCTTTTGGGGACAGACATGGCACGGCTGTGTCATGGGCAGGTACAATCCTAGTTCATTGAAAGATGGCCTGGATGGCTTTGTCCGGAGTGTGGGCGTAAGACGGCGAATGCTTGGCCGCTTATGCAGGCAGTGCCTTCGGTTTGCCTGCTGGGCCCGTCCTGGGCTGCAGGCCAGGCTACAGGATTGTTTAACTTATCTAGCTTAATGCTACTTCAGGCAGGACTGTCAAAATCATGAGTGCAATCGTAGATATTATCGGACGCGAGATTCTGGATTCCCGCGGTAATCCGACTGTTGAGTGTGACGTGTTGCTCGAGTCGGGCGCCATGGGTCGTGCGGCCGTTCCCTCCGGTGCATCCACCGGCGCGCGTGAAGCCTTGGAGCTGCGTGATGGCGACAAGAGCCGTTACCTGGGCAAAGGCGTGCTGCGCGCTGTTGAGAACGTAAACACAGAGATTTCCGAGGCCTTGATGGGCTTGGATGCTCAGGAGCAAACGTTCATCGACCGTACCCTGATCGAGCTGGACGGCACCGAAGACAAAGGCCGCCTGGGTGCCAATGCGCTGCTGGCCGCCAGCATGGCTGTGGCCCGTGCCGCCGCCGATGATTCGGGTCTGTCGCTGTACCGCTATTTCGGCGGCAGCGGCGCGATGGCCATGCCTGTACCCATGATGAACGTCATCAACGGCGGTGCGCATGCCAACAACACCCTGGATTTGCAGGAGTTCATGATTATGCCCGTGGGAGCCAAGAGCTTTCGCGAATCGCTGCGCATGGGAGCCGAAGTATTCCATTCCCTGAAGTCCTTGATTCATGGCCAGGGCATGTCCACGGCTGTCGGTGACGAAGGCGGTTTTGCGCCTAACGTGGCCAATCATGAAGCGGCCATCGAGCTGATTTTGCGCGCCATCGAAAATGCAGGCTACGAAGCCGGTTCGCAGATCGCTCTGGCGCTGGATTGTGCTGCGTCCGAGTTCTACCGCGACGGCAAGTACCACCTGGCTGGCGAAGGTGGCGTGTCTTTGAGCTCCCAGGATTTTGCCAATCTGCTGGCCAACTGGTGCGACAAGTACCCCATCATCTCTATCGAAGACGGCATGGCCGAGGACGACTGGGACGGTTGGCGCATCTTGAGCCAGCAACTGGGTGATAAGATTCAGCTGGTGGGCGACGACCTGTTCGTCACCAATACCAAGATCCTGAAAAAGGGCATCGACCTGGGTATTGCCAACTCGATCCTGATCAAGATCAACCAGATCGGTACCCTGACCGAAACCTTCGCGGCCATCGAAATGGCCAAGCGTGCCGGCTACACTGCCGTTATTTCGCACCGCTCGGGCGAAACCGAAGATTCGACCATTGCCGATATCGCCGTGGCGACCAATGCCATGCAGATCAAGACTGGTTCGCTGTCGCGTTCCGATCGTATGTCCAAGTACAACCAGCTTTTGCGCATCGAAGAAGAGCTGGCTGAAGTGGCATCCTTCCCAGGTCGCGACGCGTTCTATAATCTGCGCTAACTTTGTTTAGCAGGCCGGGTCGCAAGACCCGGCCCATCCGCTGCCATGCGTCTTCTCGCTCTGTTGTTGTTCTGTCTGATACTGGTGACCCACTATGCATTGTGGTGGGGCAAAGGCGGCTGGCTGGACGTTCGGCAGATGGAAACCAATCTGGCGGCACAAAAAGAAACCAACGAAGCCCTGACCGCCCGCAACAACGCTTTGCTGGCCGAGGTTCAGGATCTGCGTTCCGGCACACATGCCGTGGAAGAGCGCGCCCGCAGCGAGTTCGGCATGATGCGGGAAGGCGAAATCTTCGTTCAGATTATTCCTCCTGGCGGCACCGTCAACCAGGGCTTGCGGCCCTGACTCCTGGCTGCATCAGCGGCTGTATCTGCTTATATTTTCTTTTTTGCCGGTTTTTGGCAGGCATGGTGGCGTGCTTTGAATCCGTGCCGTGCTTAGCTGCGGGTATCAGGCAAGGGCTTGGGGGGCGATGGCTCGGGCCGGGTGTCTATGCTGGACCGTAGACGACACGGCCATTGGGAAGGTCTGCCCATCGAACCGGGTCCGACTGCATGGGATGCTGGATATCGACGCGTATCAGAAGTGAGCGGTTTGCGTAACCCAGCCATGCCGTCAGAGCGGACAGGGCGCGCAGCGCGGACCAGGGAGCCGGCTGGTAGTGATAATGGAGTTGCAGATGCAGGGTATTGGCCTGAAAGATGGAGGGCTGAGCATCTGGGCGCAAAGCATGTTGTTGGGCTTGCCAGGCTTGGCGGATGGTGGGACGCAGTGCGTGGCGATTGGAAGGGCGACCGTGCTGTGCGAAAGCACTGGCCGAGGGTGACAGAATGCGGATTTGCCAGCTGTTCCGGCGGGATGCCCGGGCGCGGTGCAAGCCTTGAGTGAAGGTGGCGGCGATTTGCTCGGGGTTGGCGTGATGGGTGCTGGCCTGACGTGCCGTTTGCAATAGGGCGTGATGCAGGCGTACGCGCAGGGAATACAGGCTCAGTGTGTCCAGCGCCAGCAGTGTCAGAGAAATAAGGGCGGCTAAAGCAACAATCGCTTGGGCAGCAGCCAGACCGGTCTGGCGTGAAAAGGGGAAGGCGAGAGCAGGCATGATGTGGTCATGATGCCGTAAGCCTCGGCGTGTAGGCAGACGGACTTGTACTTGCGTACAAGTCCGTAGCGTCTGTGTTGCTTAGTGCAGAGTAGTGTCGCCGGGCTGGCTGTCGCCGTTGTCCACGAACAGGGACGCGCAGTCGATGGGGTCAAACTCGTAGGGTTTACCGCAGAAGTTGCAGGAAACATGGATAGAGCTGCGTTCGCGCAGCAATTGCTCGACTTCTTCCCGGCCCAGCATGCGCAGCATATTGCTGACCCGCTGTCGGGAACAGGGGCAATGCCAGCGTACGGTTTGCGGGTCGAATGCCAACAGATCTTCTTCCCAGAACAGGCGGTGGATCAGGGTGTCGCAGTCCACTTGCAGCAGCTCTTGCGCTTGGACGGTGGCTCCCAGGGCCAGAGCGCGTTCCCAGGTTTCCAGGCTTTCGACGATGCTTTGCCCGCCTTGTGAAGGCAGGCGCTGTAAAAGCAGACCGGCACAGTGTTGGCCGTCGGCTGCCAGCCAAAGGCGGGTGTCCAACTGTTCGGAGCCGTGCATATAGGTCTGCAGAACCTCGGCGACGGTATCGCCCTCCAGGGGCACGACGCCTTGATAAGGGCGAAAGTCGGCGCTGCTCTGACGTGGTGCCAGCACGACGGTGAAACGGCCTTCACCTTGTGTGTTCAACAGGCTTTGCAAGGTGCCACTATGCGGAATGGGTTGGTTTTCGCGCAGGGAAACGGTTGCGCGTATTTCCATCTCCGAGGTGCATTCCACAACCAGCAGGGCAATGGGACCGTCGCCCTGGATCTGCAGAATCAGGGAGCCGTCGAATTTCAGGTTGCCGGCCAGCAGCACGGAGGCCGCGACCAGTTCACCCAGCAGGTTGCGGATGCAGTCCGGATAGTGCTGGTGTTCCAGACCGGTCTGCCAGGCTTGTTCCAGGTGAACAACTTGAGCGCGAGTGCTCTGGTCGGCAAACAGGTATTTTTTGAGAATGTCGGTCATGACTTTGTGGCGCTACTAAATAAGAATAATCTGCACGCCGCCGGTATCAGGCGGCAGGCGTTGCACGGCGGGCCGGGCGGGCGTCGATCAGGCGCGTCTTGGACAGGCGATCGTGCAGAAATTGCTGGTCCGTATCGAACCAGGTCCAGATGAAATTCAGAAATGGCGTGAACACGATGAGCAGATCCGTGGACGCGTAGCCGGTGTAGGTGGAGAGCTGCTTGATCAGTAGGGCACCTAGCAAGGGCAAGGGCCAGATCAGCATATAACGCAGCACGAGCATGTGCAAGGCGGGAATACGACCGTAGATGTCGACCAGACGGATGTTCCAGGTTTTCATGGGCAAAGTCTGGCCCAGGCGACGCCAACTGAGGATGAAGTACACCCCGAGCGCCAAAAACAGCACCAGTTGCCGGCCGTAACGCAGATCCAGTCCACTGCGGCTTTGAGTGAGGGTATCGAACAGGTAGCTGGCCGTGAAGATGACGCCGAACAGCAGGACGGATTCGTACATCATGCAGGCGAAGCGCCGCCAACGGCCGGGCGTGGAAAGAGATGAGGTCATGGTGCAAACGGTGGCATACAAGACTGCATTATCGCGTATATCTGGCTCTTGCGTCGATACGCTCGGGAGGGAGGGCTGACGGTGAGCGGATAATAAAAAAGCCACCGGAAACGGTGGCTTGATCGCGCCGGTGGTACCGGCAGGCCAGAGATGGATCAGGCGTTGATGCGGCGTCCTTGACCCAGCAGACGTAAGAAGAGTTTTTTAAGCGCCGCAAAAGGGCGGAGGCGATCCTGCTCGTACAGCGCCTGGGTAAGGAGCTGGCGTTCGATCGCATCGGTCAGATGCAAGTCGTTGCGGTAGTTCATAGTGCCGTCCAATGAATGGTAAGGGTTAACCCTTATTTTAGGATTAACCCCGACCTTTAGCAATTGGCTGGCCCGAGGGCCGTGGCGGATGTCGCGCGATTACGACTGCGGTCCGGTTTGCGTCGCGTCCTCGTCCTGGCGGTAGCTGGATTCCACCATGTCAAAGCAGAACAGGCGGCAGTCCAGCGAGCCATTGAACAGCGGGTAGCGACGTTTGGGTTTCAGGCGCATGTGGCGTGGCAGTTCCAGATCGCTGCTGATCATATTGACACTCCAACCGGCGAAGTTCTGTTTCAGATTGGTGGCCCAATCACGCCAGAAGTCATCATTTTGATGGTCCAGGCGTTCGCCGTAAGGCGGGTTGGTGACGATCCAGCCCGGCTCGGTAGAAGGCCGTATGTTCAGGGCATTGCCTTGCTCGAAGCGGATTGTGTCCCGAGTCAGATGGGAGCGATCCAGGTTGGAGCGTGCCGCTTCTAGAACGGCCGGGTTCAGGTCGTACCCTATCAACGGGGTGTCCAGGCTGGGCGCGATGCGTGAACGGGCTTCGTCCTTGATGTCGCGCCATAGACGGAAATCGTGGCAGCGCAGGCGCTCGAAGTTGAAGGGCCGCCAGATGCCGGGAGGGGCTCCCAGCGCCATCCAAGCTGCTTCGATCAGAATCGTGCCGCTACCGCAGAAGGGGTCGAGCAAGGGCTTGGTGGGGTCCCAGCCGGACAGCGCTAGCAGGCCAGCGGCCAGATTCTCGCGCAGTGGGGCATCGCCCTTGTCGTGGCGCCAACCGCGTTTGAACAGCGATTCGCCGCTGGTGTCCAGGTAGAAGGTTGCTGTGGTTTCGTCCAGGAACAGATGTACGCGGGCATCGGGCCGCACGGTGTCGATGGAAGGACGTGCGCCTTCCAGTTCTCGTAGCCGGTCGCAGATGCCGTCTTTGGCGCGCAGATTGCAATATTGCAGACTCTGCATGGGGCTGCGCACGGCAGACGTATCTACGCGCAAGGTCTGTTCGGGGCCGAACCACCGCTCCCAGGGCGTGACCCGGGCCAGAGCCAGGATGTCGTCCTCGGTGCTGACCGGAGCGTGGGACAATTCCAGCAGAATGCGGGTAGCCAGGCGGGAGGACAGATTGGCGCGCATGACACCGATCCAGTCGGCCACGAAGTGGCAACCGGCACGGCCAGCTTGCACGTGCTCGTAACCCAGGGCCTGCAGTTCGTGCAGCAACGCTTCTTCCAAACCCTGCGGGCAGGGGGCGAACAGACGGTACTGCTCGGACTGGCTGGCCTTGATCTGGACGCGTTCGTTCTGTTCGATGTCCGGATTTTGTAGGCGTTGGCCAGGGCGAGGTGCCTGCGGGCTGTCTACCTTTTTAATGGGTGAGTCGTAGCTGGGAAACGCATCGCCGTTTTGAGCGGGGCTGAACAAGCTGCTGCTGCGCTTAGCTGGTTCGCGCTTTTCGCCCGAGTGTGGTCGGCGATCCTGGTCGCGGTTGAAGGCGGGACGTTCGCGGCGTTCGCCGGAGAATTCGCGCTTTTCGCCCGAGTGCGGTCGGCGATCCTGGTCGCGGTTGAAGGCAGGTCGTTCGCGGCGTTCGCCGGAGAACTCGCGCTTCTCGCCGGAGTAGGGGCGTCGTTCCTGGTCGCGGTTGAAGGCAGGTCGTTCACGGCGTTCGCCGGAGAACTCGCGCTTCTCGCCCGAGTGCGGTCGGCGATCCTGGTCACGGTTGAAGGCAGGTCGTTCGCGGCGTTCGCCAGAGAACTCGCGCTTCTCGCCGGAGTAGGGGCGTCGTTCCTGGTCGCGGTTGAAGGCAGGTCGTTCGCGGCGTTCGCCGGAGAATTCGCGCTTCTCGCCCGAGTGGGGGCGGCGATCCTGGTCGCGGTTGAAAGCAGGTCGTTCGCGGCGTTCGCCGGAGAACTCGCGCTTCTCGCCGGAGTAGGGGCGTCGTTCCTGGTCGCGGTTGAAGGCGGGACGTTCACGGCGTTCGCCGGAGAACTCGCGCTTCTCGCCGGAGTAGGGGCGTCGTTCCTGGTCGCGGTTGAAGGCAGGTCGTTCGCGGCGTTCGCCGGAGAATTCGCGCTTCTCGCCCGAGTGGGGGCGGCGATCCTGGTCGCGGTTGAAAGCAGGTCGTTCGCGGCGTTCGCCGGAGAACTCGCGCTTCTCGCCCGAGTGTGGTCGGCGATCCTGGTCGCGATTGAAGGCAGGTCGTTCACGGCGTTCGCCGGAGAACTCGCGCTTCTCGCCGGCGTAGGGGCGGGCCTCTCGCTTGGGCGCGCCGGGCTGACGTTCTTGCTGGCTGACGGCGCGGGCACGCGAACCGGAGCGCACGCGCGGTTCCTTGCTGGTTTTCTTTTTGGTGCCTGGGGTCAGGCTAAGTGTCTTGCGTTCGGGTTGGTCTGACATGAAGAGTGCATTAAAAGGGTTTTACAACCACCAGGATGAGGACCAGCAGCAGAACGATGACCGGAAATTCATTGAACCAGCGGAAGAAGATGTGTGAGCGCGTGTTGACGCCTTGCTGAAACTGCCGCAGGAAGCGGCCACACACACCATGGAAAGCAAACAGCGACAGGACTAAAGCCAGCTTGGCATGCATCCAGCCTTGTCCTTTGCCTATGCCGTAGTACAGAAACAGCCCCAGGCCTGTGAGCAGCGTCAGGATGGCCAGGGGTGCCATGAAGCGATAGAGCCGCCGGGCCATGCCCAGCAGCGTATCGCGGGTTGCGGTGTCGTGGTCCTGTGCCAGATTGACGTAGATGCGAGGCAGGTAGAACAGCCCTGCAAACCAGGAGGTGACAACCAGAATGTGAAATGCTTTGAGCCAGAGCATGATTTATCCGCGCATTTGGCCGTTGCCGTGCAGAACCCATTTATAGGTCGTGAGCCCTTCCAGGCCGACTGGGCCGCGGGCATGCAGGCGATTGGTAGAAATGCCGATTTCGGCACCCAGGCCATACTCGAAACCATCGGCAAAACAGGTGGGCAGATTGACCATGACCGAGCTGGAGTCGACTTCGCGCTGAAAGCGTTCGGCCAGGCTCAGGTTTTCTGTAATGATGGCTTCGGTATGCTCGGAGCTGTATTGGGCGATGTGGTCCATGGCCTGATCGATCGAGTCTACAATGCGCACAGCCAGAATGGGCGCGGCGAATTCGGTTTCCCAATCGGACTCGGTGGCGGGGAGCACATCGGCGACCAAGGCGCGAGTCTGTTCGCAGCCGCGCAGTTCCACGCCTTTTTCTTGTAGTTGGCGGGCGGCTCCAGGCAGGAAGGCAGGCGCAATATTGCGATGCACCAGCAAGGTTTCCATGGTGCCGCAAATGCCGTAGCGGTAAGTCTTGGCATTAAATACGATGCGGGCGGCCTTTTCCAGGTCGGCGAATTCATCGACATAGACGTGGCAGTTGCCGTCCAGATGTTTGATCAGGGGCACGGTGGCTTCGGCGCTAAGGCGCTGGATCAGGCTTTTGCCGCCGCGCGGGACGATGACATCCACAAAATCGGTCATGGTGACCAGCAGGCCGACGGCGTCGCGATCCGTCGTGGGCACGACTTGTACGGCATCTTTGGGCAGGCCGGCGCGCTCCAGGCTTTCGGCAATGATGCGTGCCAGCGCCTGGTTGGAGTGAAATGCTTCGCTGCCACCGCGCAGGATGGTGGCATTGCCTGATTTCAGGCACAGGGCCGCGGCATCGATGGTGACGTTGGGACGTGATTCGTAGATGATGCCGATGACGCCCAGCGGCACGCGCATTTGGGCCACGCGCATGCCGTTGGGGCGGGTGCGCGAGGCGCTGAGCTCGCCGACTGGATCGTCCATGTCGGCAATCTGACGCAGTCCGGTAGTCATGATGTTCAGGGCCTTGTCGGACAGGGCCAGGCGTTCGATCATGGCGGGAGCGATCTGACGTTCGCGCGCAGCTTGCAGATCCAGCTCGTTGGCTGCCTGTAATTGCACTTTCTGTTCAATCAGGGCATCGGCCATGTAGCGCAAGGCGTCGGCCTTGGCTTTGCCGCTGGCAGCACGCATACGGCGCGCCGCCGCTTGGGCGCGTGCGCCCAGGTCGCGCATTAAAGAGGGCAAGTCGCTGGTTTGCTGAGTGGCGCTGGATAGGGTGATGTCGTTCATAGCCGTGGACTCTCCGGTTCAAGAGAGCATTATCGCAACAATTAAAGGATTCGGGGTCTAGTGAAGCTTATGCGCGAGCCGCGCGTGTCGCAACGGCGATACGCAGGGTCAGGCGGCGCATTTCTTCCCAGGGGTCGTTTTGCCGGCCAGCCGGGCGCAGACCCTTGATCAGCCGGTCTATGTCGTGGGCATGCAGCACGGCTGCCGGCCAGGCATTGTCCGGAATACGGTCCAGGGTCTGGCGGACCAGTTTTTCGCGTGGGCCGAAGATGCGATTCTGGCGAAACAGCATGGCAATGTCCTGGCCTTGCTGACGAGCCCGGGCCAGCCGTGCCAGTGTACGCACTTCGTCGCCGACCGCCCAGAGCACCAGGGGCAGCGCTTCGCCTTCGGCCTGCAGCCCGTCCAATATGGTCAAGGCACGTTGGCTTTGGCCGGACAGCATGGCATCGCGCAGATCGAACACGCTGTAGCGCGCCACGTTCAGGACCGCGTTTTCCAGTTCCTGTTGGCTGAGTGCGCCGGGGGGGTAGATCAGGGCCAGCTTCTGGATTTCCTGAAAAGCGGCCAGGAGATTGCCTTCGACCTTGTCGGCCATCCATTCCAGGCTGTCGCGCTCCAGGCTTTGTTCCTGGCGTCGCAGCCGCTGGGCAATCCAGCCGGGCAAAGCTGCCCGGCCCACTGCTTGAATATCCACCCAGCAGGCAGCCTGTTCCAGGGCCTGGCACCATTTGGCATTGCGCGTGGCTTTATCCAGGCGTGGCAACTGGATCAGAATGGCCGTGCCGTCCATCTGGCCGCTGGCAATCAGTTGGCATAGGCGTTGCAAGGCATCGGCACCGGGTTTGCCGGGCTTGCCGCTGGGGATGCTGAGGTCCACCAGTTTGCGGTCGCCGAACAACGATATGTTCTGGGCGGCGGCAAACAGCGGCGACCAGTCGGCGCGGGCATCGAAGGTAAAGCTGCTGCGCTCGGTAAAACCGTCTTGGCGCGCACGGGTGCGCACGGCGTCGGCGGCTTCCACCTGCAACAGAGGTTCGTCGCCGCACAGCACGTATAGGGGCTGGAAGGCCGCAGACGGCGTTCCCAGCTCCCGCAACAAGGTGTCGTGATCGGCTTTACGGCCCATGATCAGAGTCTGGATTCGGAAGAGGGCAGGAGTTCGCTTTCTTCGAGCGGCGGCAGATCGGGCTGGCTGGCAGCGTAGCGGAATGCGCTTTCTACGTCGGGCGAACTGAGGCGACGTACGATGCGGTTGATGAGCGACTGTTCCATGTCTCGGAAGATCATGGTGATTTCGCTGTCTTTGGCCTGTACGGCTTCGGCATCGTAAGGGACTTCTCGGATGGCGCTGAGTGTGGTGGGGGGCAGAATGACGTGCCCCTTGGCATCGTTCAGTTGAAAGACGAAGTTAAGCTGCAGCTCGTATTCTTCCACCTGGCCTTTGGCGTTGATGGAGATTTCTCGCTGGCTACGGGTGTTGCTCAGTTCCAGCAGCACGGCTTCGGCATCCTGTTGGCGGGTGACAAAGCGAGTATTGGGCGAGCTGGCCATCAGGTTGCGGCGCAGATTGGCGCCGAAAGCCGTGTTGTCGGAGATGTTGGTGTAGACCGTATTGAATGGCAGCGGTGCCACCCCTTTGAGATGAAAACCGCAAGCCGTCAGGAACAGGCCGAGCAGGATAAGTGCGCCCGCCAGCCTCCAGTGCCGTGGATGGAACGCGGACAGGTGGGCAGGCAGGAGGAGGCGGGCAGTATGCATGGGTTTATCCTACGACGTTCACGAGTTTGCCAGGTACGACGATGATGCGCTTGGCGGGGCGGCCTTCCAGATACTTGGTGACGGCTTCGTGTCCGGCCGCAGCCTGTTCGATGGCGGCCTTGTCCGAACCGTGCGGGACCACGACCGAGCCGCGCAGCTTGCCGTTCACTTGCAGCATCAGTTCGATTTCGTCGGCGATCAGGGCTTGCTCGTCGACGGCAGGCCATTGGGCGTCCAGCAAGTCGCCCAGCACATCCGCCCAGCCCAGTTCACGCCACAATTGCCAGGTGATGTGCGGGACCACAGGATACAGGACCCGCAGCAAAATGGACGTGGTTTCGGCCAGGGCGCGTTGGGCCGCCGGCGTGTCTGCCCACTGGGTCTGCTCCAGGGTGTTGAGCATTTTCATGCAGGCCGATACAACTGTGTTGTACTGGATGCGTTCGTAGTCGTAGTTGGCCTGCTTGAGCAATGCGTGGATTTCCAGGCGGGCACGTTTGGACGCGGCATCCAGATCGCTCCAGTCGGTGGGCTGGGCGCTGCCGGCGCGCAGGGCATCGGCGTGGTTATGGCAGAACGACCATAAGCGGCGCAGGAAGCGGTTGGCACCATCCACTCCGGAGTCGGACCATTCCAGTGTTTGTTCCGGTGGACTGGCGAACATGATGAACAGGCGGGCCGTATCTGCGCCCAGGGTGTCGATCAGTGATTGCGGGTCCACGCCGTTGTTCTTGGACTTGGACATGGTGCCGATGCCGTTGTATTGCACGGGCTGGCCATCGCTTTTCAGGCGTGCACCGACAATGGCTCCTTTTTCGTCGTAGATGTTTTCGACGGTTTCAGGCCAGAAGTATTCGATGCCGCCCTGAGGCGTGCGGCGGGTATAGCTATGGTTGAGCACCATGCCCTGACACAGCAGGCGGGTAAAGGGCTCGTCGATCTTGACCAGACCCATGTCGCGCATGACTTTGGTCCAGAAGCGGGCATACAGCAGGTGCAGCACGGCGTGTTCGATACCGCCAATGTACTGATCCATGGGCATCCAGTAATCGGTGCGAGGATCGGTCATGGCCGTGTTCAGATCCGGCGTGGTGTAGCGCAGGAAGTACCAGGACGAATCCACAAAGGTGTCCATGGTGTCGGTTTCGCGACGAGCCGGTTTGCCGCAGGAAGGGCAGGTGCATTTCAGGAAGGCATCGTGCTTGTTCAGCGGGTTGCCGCTGCCATCGGGAATCAGCTCTTCGGGCAGGACAACGGGCAGGTCTTTTTCGGGGACGGGAACCGGGCCGCAATCGTCGCAGTGGATGATGGGGATGGGGGTACCCCAGTAGCGTTGGCGGGAAATGCCCCAATCGCGCAGACGGAAGGTGGTCTGCTTTTCGCCCAGTTCAAGGGCGTTAAGGTCGGCGGCGATCGCATCCACAGCCGCCACGTGGGCCAGGCCGTCGTACTTGCCGGAGTTGATGGTTTGGCCTTGCTGTTTGTCGCCGTACCAGTCTTGCCACTGGGTGGCGTCGTAGTTTTTGCCTTCCACGCCGATGACCTGATTGATCGGCAACTGGTATTTAAGGGCAAAGGCGAAGTCGCGCTCGTCGTGGGCTGGCACACCCATGACGGCACCATCGCCGTAGCTCATCAGGACGTAGTTGCCGACCCAGACAGGAACGTCTGCGCCGGTCAGCGGGTGTTTGACGGTCAGGCCGGCAGGCACGCCTTCTTTTTCGCGGGTAGCCATGTCGGCTTCCGTGGTGCCGCCTTTTTTGCATTCTTCGATAAACGCAGCCAGCTTGGGATTGTTGCGGGCAGCCAGGGTGGCCAGTGGGTGTTCGGGAGCCACGGCGCAGAATGTGACGCCCATGATGGTGTCCACGCGGGTGGTGAACACGTAAAGGCGACCGTCCTGGATCAGTTGGCCTTGCTCGTCCCGGATATCGTGGGGGAAGGCAAAACGCACGCCCTGGCTTTTGCCGATCCAGTTTTCCTGCATCAGGCGGACACGTTCGGGCCAGCCGGGCAAACCGGTTTTAACGGTTTCCAGCAGTTCTTCGGCGTAGTCGGTGATGCGCAGGTAATAACCGGGGATTTCGCGCTTTTCGACCAGCGCGCCGGAGCGCCAGCCACGGCCTTCGATAACCTGCTCGTTGGCCAGCACAGTCTGGTCTACCGGGTCCCAGTTGACGGTCTGGGTCTTGCGGTAGGCAATGCCTTTTTCCAGCATCTTCAGGAACAGCCACTGGTTCCATTTATAGTAGTCGGGGTCGCAGGCGCACATTTCGCGCGACCAGTCGATTGCCAGACCCATCGCCTGCATCTGTTTTTTCATGTAGGCGATGTTGTCGTAGGTCCACTTGGCGGGCGGAACCTGGGACTTGATGGCCGCATTTTCGGCGGGCATGCCAAAGGCATCCCAGCCCATGGGCATCAGGACATTGAACCCGCGCATGCGCAGCTGGCGCGCCATCATGTCGTTGATGGTGTAGTTGCGCACGTGCCCCATGTGCAGCTTGCCGCTGGGATAGGGCAGCATGGAGCATGCGTAGAACTTGGGCTTGAGCGTGCCGTCGGGCGTGGTGGCGTTTTCGATGGCGCGATAGGCGTCGCGATCGGACCAGTTCTGCTGCGCGAGTTGTTCAACCTCGCGGGGGTTATAGCGTTCCTGCATGAGTGGCAATACCGTTTAGACAAGATGAATGGAGTATCCGCCATTATACGGGGCAAACATCAATATGACCCGGACGGGACAGCAGGCAAGGCTAGACATTCTGAGCCAGATGCATGCTTGCCGGGCGGGGCATGGACGGATGTGGCGGACGAGGGCGAAAAAAAACCCTGCCTGGCAGGGTTTTTTGACTGAAACCAGGCCTGTCTTGACAGGCGGGCTGCTTAACGCAGCTTGGTTTCTTTGTATTCGACGTGCTTGCGGGCAACGGGATCGAACTTCTTGATGACCATTTTTTCAGGCGTGTTGCGCTTGTTTTTGGTGGTGGTGTAGAAGTGACCGGTGCCTGCGGACGATTCGAGTTTGATTTTCTCGCGTATACCTTTAGCCATGTTGAGCTCCTGGTGAGATGTTGGTGAAGCGCGGCTTAGACGTTTTCGCCGCGGGAGCGCATTTCGGCCAGAACGGAGTCGATGCCGTTCTTGTCGATGGTGCGGATGGCGTTAGCGGATACGCGCAGGCGCACCCAGCGGTTTTCGCTCTCGACCCAGAAGCGGCGGGACTGCAGGTTTGGCAGGAAGCGACGCTTGGTCTTATTGTTGGCGTGCGAAACATTGTTGCCCGACATTGGGCCTTTTCCGGTCACTTGGCATACGCGTGCCATGGTCATACCCCTTGAGAACTAAATCAGCCTCCGCTCAAGAAAAAAGCTGTGGGCGATTGTAAAGTTAGGATCGTGTTAACCCCGACATGGGGCGTAAAGAGGGTTATTCTAATATGGAAAAATCGGTTAGATCAAGTATTACCGCGTATTTGCGCGGGCGTTGCGGCCAAACAGCCACGATAAAACCGCACAGGCAGCCAGTACGGAGGTCAGCGGCAGAGCGCTGACCTGTGCCCAGGCGCTGACTGCCAGTCCGGCCAATGAACCGCACAGCATTTGCATGGCACCCATCAGGGCCGAAGCCGTTCCAAGGCGCTGTCCTTGTTGCGATAGCGCCAAGGCGGCCGAGTTCGGATTGACCAAGCCCTGACAGGCCATGAAACCGATCAGTATGGCCATGAGCATGGGTAAGGACATCAGGTCGAAGGCAGCCAGGGCGGCACCGGAGACGGTAATCAGCGCTTGCAGATTTTGCGCGGTGCGCAGCAACGTGCCGGGGCTGTATGTGTTCAGCAGGCGCGCCCCGATCTGTGAAAACAGGATCAGCGCGGCGGCATTGGCTCCGAAGTAAAAGCCGAAATGACGGGGCTCGACATGAAACAGTTCGATGAATACTCGGGGCGAACCCGAGATATAGGCGAACATGCCGGCCGAGCTCAGGCCTCCTGCCAGCGAATAGAACATGAACTCCCGATGACGCAGCAGGCCGGCATAGTTGCGCGCAATAATGCCTGGATGCAGCGGCACGACGCGATCGGCCGACAGGGATTCGCGCATGGTGAAGATGGTAAACAAGCCCAGCAGTACACCAGAGCCGGCCATGAAGTAGAAAATGCCGCGCCAGTCGCTGAACAGCAGAATCTGCCCGCCTATCAGGGGGGCCAGAATGGGCATGACACCCATGATCAGTATAAGCAGCGACAGGGCTTTGGCAGCTTCGCGCGTCTCGAAGCGGTCACGGATGACGGCGCGAGGAATGGCCATGCCGGCTGCGCCGCCGAAGGCCTGCACGATGCGCCACAAGGTCAGATCCTGGATGTTGTCGGCCTGGGCGCAGAACAGCGAGGCCACTATAAAAATGGCCAGGCCCAACAGCAAGGGTGGCTTGCGCCCGAATCGGTCGGCCATGGGGCCATAGAACAGTTGCGCCAGTCCTACGCCCAGCAGGTAGCCGGCCAGCGTGCGCTCGACCATCGCGGGCGAGGTGACCAGTCCCTGAGCGATTGCCGGGAAGGCGGGCAGATACATGTCGATGGCCAGCGGGCCAAGAGCGGTGAGCAGACCCAGCAGGATCAGCCAGCGCGGGAAGGAGAAAGTGGTGTTGCGTGTCATCCGGCTTCTTGTTGTGGCGGGCCTGATCCGGCCGTCTGGCCGGGTCTTGGCCCCTGTGCGCCGTTTTCGGTGATAAATTGTTTGCACGGCGAGAGAGTCGAGTTTAGCACGCAGTAAGGGCGCTCCATAGACTGTTGTTTTAGGTTTGAACTAATAAAATGACCTCTGTGGATGCACCACCCATGCCGGTCGCGTTCCTGTTGGGCGTGCCGGCGGCTTACGGGCGATGCGCCCAGGTACAGGGGCGTCGCCATCTTTGTTTGTTCTACATACAGGGAGGCGGAGTTGAGTTCTATTTCATCAGCAGTAGAGGCCAAGCTGGCGCAGTTGAGCACACCGGTCAGATTGACCTTGCCAGGAGGCGGGCAAGTGGGGCCGGCCAATGCCCAGATGCATTTGATCATCAAGGACAATATCACTCTGGCGCAGTTGGTTGCGGGGCAGTCCGGGCAGTTGGGCGAGGCCTATGTGGAAGGGCGCATGGATTTCGAGGGCTCCATGCGCGACCTGATGCGATTGGCCGCCGAGATCTTACCGGGCTCGCCTGTGGATGCTGCGCAGGCCGGATGGCTGACTGCCATCATCAAGCGCCTGACGTCCGTCTGGCGTCATTCCCTGGAACGCGACGCCAGGCAGATCCAGTTTCATTATGATTTGTCCGATGATTTTTATGCGTTGTGGCTGGACCCGAGGCGGGTCTATTCTTGCGCGTATTATCGTGAGCCGGGCATGGCCTTGGCTCAGGCCCAGGAAGCCAAGCTGGACCATATTTGCCGTAAGTTGCGCCTGCAGCCTGGCGAACGCTTTCTGGACGTAGGGGCCGGCTGGGGCGGGTTGCTGTTGTGGGCAGCCGAGCAGTACGGCGCGGATGTCACCGGCATTACCTTGTCCCGTAATCAACATGCTTATGTCAGTGGCCTGATCGAGAAGAAGGGTTTGGCAGGGCGGGCGCGCATGATGTTGTTGGACTACCGGGAACTGGATGAAATCAGGCCGTATGACAAGCTGGCGTCGGTGGGCATGTTCGAGCATGTAGGCCGGGCGCAGCTTAGCGCGTATTTCGACAAGCTGCGGCGTCTGGTCAAGCCGGGCGGGCTGATTCTGAACCATGGCATTACAGCCGGTGGGGTGGATAACAGCCAGTTGGGCGCGGGCATGGGCGACTTCATCGAAAAGTACATCTTTCCCGGCGGTGAACTGACGCATATCAGTCATGTGATGCGTCATCTGGCCGAAGGCGGGCTGGAAGGGCTGGATGTGGAGAACCTGCGCCCGCATTACGCCAGGACGTTGTGGGCCTGGAGCGATGCCCTTGAAAAGCAATTGGATCAGGCGGGTGCCGCTTTGGCGAGCGAGCAGGGTCAGAAGTCCTTGCGTGCGTACCGGGTGTATCTGGCTGGTTGCGCCATGGGCTTTGAGCACGGCTGGATCGCTTTGCACCAGGTGTTGGCGCACCCGCAAGGGGGTGGGCGCGCTGACGAGCTCGATTATCCTGCCGATCTGGCTTATCCGTGGCGGCGGGATTATATGTACCGGGCTTGAGTGAAGTCGGGCGGGGCAATGCCCTGTTGTTCTGCCCGATTTATCCTGTCAATCAGCTTTGATGCAAATTATTACAAAATAAAGCGTTGGATTAGTTCTAAACCGCATGAGCAAAGGCTTTTGTTGTGTTTTTGCAATTGACATATTTGCTTTTTGCTTGAATAAAAATCAGTAAAAAATTGTTTTTGATCGCAAACGCTCGTAGAATGGCCTGCGTCTTTTGATGCATCAACTTGGTGAGACCGGCTTCCTGCCGGAGTGTCACCGCAGCATTCACCGTGTTCGCACGGTGTCACCCCGCCACCGCCCGGTTTTTTATCGGCTGGGAATGGCGGCGGTCAGCATGACGGACACGATGTGTCCCCTCTGGCCGCCGTTGGTGGTTCCACGAGTGCTTTGCACTCGCTACGCAGGTATGTATTGGCGATAACCCATCGTCTTCCGCACACCCCTTTAGCCTTGGCGCCGACTGATCATGCAGGACGCGTCCACAGTAACTCAAAGGAGGAGCATCATGTCTTCATACTTCCCTCGCGCCGGTGCGCAGTCGTGCTCGCACCGATCCACTCTTTTCCGACGTTCTCTTCTGGCCAGTGTCGTGCTGGGCTTGTCGGCTGTATCGGGTCTGGCCCAGGCGGCGGGCGCGGCGGCCTGCGAGCTGGACCGCAGCGTGCGTTTCGGCGGCATGAACTGGGAATCCAATCTGGTTTTGACTGAAGTCGAGCGCTTCATTACTGATAAAGGTTTTGGCTGCAAGACAGATGTGGTTTCGGTCGAGACGCTGCCGGCCTTGGCCGCACTGGAACGTGGCGATCTGGATGTGAACAGCGAAATCTGGCTCAACAGCGTTGCCGAACCGTGGCAGAAGGCGCAGGCCAGCGGGCGCGTCAAGCGGGTGGGTGATGTCTACATGGGAGGGGAGGGCTGGTTTATCCCACGCTATACCGCCGAGCGTTTGCCCGAGCTGAAATCGGCGCAGGACTTGCCTCGCTTCAAAGACGAGTTCAAGGACCCGGAAGAGCCCGGCAAGGGGCGTTTCTATGGCTGCCCGGCCGGCTGGGGGTGCGAGGTGGTCAGCGGCAATCTGTTCAATGCCTTGAAATTGGGCGATACCTTTACGCTGTTCTCGCCAGGCACGGGGGCCACGCAAAAGGCGGCCTTGACCTCGGCCTATCAGCGTAAGGAAAACATAGTTTTCTACTACTGGTACCCCACGCCGCTGGTCGGTTCTATGGATCTGGTCAAGCTGGAGCTGCCCGACTACGACAAGACCAAACACGCTTGCCTGACCGATCCGAATTGCGCCGACCCACAGCCAAGTGCTTATCCTGACAATCCGGTCTTTACCGCCGTCAATACCGAGTTTTCGGAAAAGGCTCCGCAATTGACCGCTTTTCTGTCCAAGGTCAGTGTGCCGCTGGAGCTGATGAATCAGACCATGGCGCATATGGAAAAAACCGAAGGCGAACCCGAGGATGTCGCGCAGTGGTTCCTGAAGGAGCACGCCGATGTGTGGACCCAATGGGTGCCTGCCGAGGTGGCCGAACGCGTAAAAACCGCTCTGTAGCGCTCGTTTCTCCGATACGCCGTCTAGTCTGGACATCAGTCGTATCGCGCCCGGTGGATTGCGGTCCCCGGGCGTTCTTGCCGTATCCGTTCACGGCGCGGCCGCTGCGGCCTCTGGCCAGCAGTGGTGCTGACGGCGGGCCTGCCCCGCTTGTTCCTACGAGTTCTACGGAGTGTTTTTTATGTTTCCTGATCTGATTGATCCGCGCGCCTTGCGCCAACCCATCGACCAGTTCGTGGGTGATCTGGTCGCCAATTATTCCAGTGTGCTGCGCGCCATGACGCAGCCTTTGCTGGACATGCTGATTTTCATGGAGTCCGTGCTGCGCAGCAGCCCGTGGTGGGCCGTGGTACTGGTTGTGTTCGGCCTGGCCTGGCTGGCCAGCCGGCGTGTTGTCTTTGCCGCGGCGATGGCCTTGATGTTGTTTGCCATCGGTTTGATCGGTCTGTGGGATGCGGCCATGCAGACGCTGGCGCTGATGATCGTAGCGGTATTTTTGTCGGTGTTGATCGGCATTCCGCTGGGCTTGCTGATGGCCAGCTTCAACTGGCTGAGGCGCATTATGCTGCCGGTGCTGGATGTGATGCAGACCATGCCCAGTTTTGTGTATTTGATCCCGGTGGTGATGTTGTTCAATCTGGGCAAGATCGCCGCCCTGATTGCGACTGTTATCTACGCAATTGCGCCGGTGATACGCCTGACGGATCTGGGCATACGACTGGTGGACAGCGAAGTGCTGGAGGCATCGCGTTCGTTCGGTTCCAGTCGCTGGCAGCAATTGCGCGGCGTGCAATTGCCGCTGGCCATGCCCAATATTATGGCGGGCATCAACCAGACGACCATGATGGCCCTGGCTATGGTGGTGATCGCGTCCATGATCGGTGTGCGCGGCTTAGGTTACGAGGTACTGCAAGGCATCAACCGCTTGCAGGTGGGGCGCGGCCTGATGGCTGGATTGGGGATTGTGCTGCTGGCGATCTTGTTTGATCGCATTACTCAGGAATTCGGACGTCGATTTCAGACTCGGGAGGCGGCATGAGCAAGATCGAGGTACGCAATATTTACAAGATTTTTGGTCCTCATCCCCAGCGTTGGCTGGAACGTGCCCGGCAGGGCGTGCGCAAGGACGAGTTGCTGGCGGAAAGCGGTCATACCCTGGGCTTGCGCGATATCAGCCTGTCCATCGAGCATGGCAGCATTTATGTCATCATGGGTTTGTCGGGATCGGGCAAGTCCACTTTGATCCGTCATTTCAACCGTCTGATTGAGCCCACGGCCGGCCAGATCCTGGTGGACGATGTGGATGTGATGAGTCTGGATGCGCGGGCGTTGGCGCAGTTTCGCCAACAGAAGATCAGCATGGTTTTTCAGCGTTTCGGCCTGTTTCCGCACCGCACGGTGTTGGATAACGCCGCATATGGCCTGCAGGTGCAAAGGGTGGCGCGCGCCCAGCGCGAAGAGAAAGCCTTGTATTGGCTGGAGCAGGTGGGTCTGCAGGGGTTCGAGAAGCAGTATCCCCACCAGTTGTCGGGCGGCATGCAGCAGCGCGTAGGTCTGGCCCGTGCGCTGGCGACCGACGCCGATATTTTGTTGATGGACGAGGCTTTTTCGGCTCTGGACCCTTTGATACGGCGCGAGATGCAAGACCAATTGCTGGAGTTGCAGGCGCGCCTGAACAAGACCATTGTGTTTATTACGCATGATCTGGACGAGGCCTTGCGCCTGGGTAACCGGATTGCCATCCTCAAGGATGGGGAGCTGGTCCAGGAGGGTTCCCCCGAGGATATTTTGTTGTCGCCTGCTACCGATTATGTTCAGGCATTTTTGCAGGACGTCAATCGTGGCAAGGTGTTGAATGCCACGCATGCGGTGCGCGAATCCAGCAAAACCCTGACGCTGACTATGCGCACCCGCGCGGCCCAGGCATTGGAGCGCATGAGCGAACGTGGTGTGCGCTATGCGCCCGTTTTGGATGGCAAGCGCCTGGCAGGCGTGCTGACGCGTACGCGAGCCGAGGAGGCGGTGCGCAGCGGCGCACGGGATGTCTCCGGGTATGTGGATGAAATGGCTTCGGTCCCGGCCAGAACCGGCCTGGATGAAGTGCTTGGACATATGCTGCGCAGCAACGAACCGATGGCGGTGACAGGCGAGAATGACGAGTTCCTGGGCTTGCTGTCGCGCAGCAAGGTCGTGGATTTGGTGACGCCGCTGATCGATAATGTGGCTGCGCCAGATGCGCCAGATGCGCCAGATGCGTCAGTGCCTCAGGAAGCGGAGCCCACCGTGGCACCGGCTTCGTCAGGTGGGGCGAACGCGGCGTAATGCTGGGATGGCAGTGACTAAAAAAAGGGGGGGGATTCACTCCCTTTTTTGTGTCTATTTTGGGAAACAGCTGCTCATTAATGAGCAGAGTACGAACGCTAGAAACCGCCGTTCAAATCTAGGGCTGAGCCGCCTGGGCTGACGGCTTGCCGGTGCTGCGCACCGGTACCCTTGTCAAGCACACAGGCCGGGCGCAGCCTGAACTCCTGGGGTGTCTCGTCCACTGGACGAGACACAAGCGCCCCAGTCGAACAGCAGGCCGCTTGCCTCCCGGCCCGCGTACTTGCCGGCGGCAAGCCGTCTGATCCGCCCCCTCGCCCCAGCCCTAGACTTGAACGGCTTGCACCAGCTAGACGACGCATCGGTAGGCTTGAATAAGAGCTGCTCCGCCCATGCTTCATTCTGATGGTTGATGGGATCATTCCAACAGAGAAACGTACTGAGCCGTTCGCTGGTGTGCGGATTTCGTGCGGGCGGGTCAGAGGGCTTGCCGCAGGTGCAGGAGCGATACGGGAGGCAAGCGCCGTTTTGTTCGAGCCCGACGCGTGTTGTTCGCCTGGGGGGCGAACAACCGGGCGAGTTAACGGCGCGCCCGTATCGCTCCTGCGACCAGGGAACCGGTGCGCAGCACCGGCAAGCCGTCAGCCCGAACGAAATCCGCACACCAGCGAACGGCGGCCTCAGTTGTATTCCTTCTGTCCGACGTCAAGTCTATCGCGGGAATCTGCAAAGAACTTTTTGGCACGTCATGTCGTGGTCGGGCAGGACTTTGCCATGCGGGCATCAGGCTGGTGTCCGCCGAGCGGGACTGTACAAGCGCAGGATGCGCGCATACCACAGCACAAGCAGCAGTGCCGATGCGCCCAGTCCCAGGCTGGCCATGAGCCACAGGCTGGCGGCTCCGGTGGGGGCACCGGGTGCCAGCCATTGGATGACACCGTCCAGTGAGCCGGCTGCCGGGCCGAAGCCCAGCCACCAGCCGCCGCCCAGGCCCAGCACGCTTAGGGCTAAAAATTGCAGCAGCATGGGTACAAAGGCGACTTTATAGGCGCGCAGCAGGTAGGAGATGACGCACTGGAAGGCGTCGCAGAAGTGAAAGTAGGGCAGCAGTTGCAGCAAAAGCAAGGCCAGCAGGGCGACCTGGGGATCGTCGGTGTAGGCATGTGCCAGCGTGGGCCGCAGTACCACCAGCAGGCTGGTGATGATAAAGACACCGGCCAGTACCAGTGCCAGACCCAGCATGCCGATGTGGCGGGCGCGGTGGAACTGGCCGGCACCGATGGCCTGCGCGCTGACCGAGGCCGACGCCACGCCGACGGCCATCGGCACCATGAAGCACACGGCGGCTAGATTGGCCATGATTTGATGTGCGCCCGAGACAAAAACCCCTTCGCGAGCGACCAGCAGGGCCATGAAGCTGAAGGCGCAGATTTCGATTAGGTAAGAGCCGCCCATGGGCAGTCCCAGACGCAGCAGTTCTTTTTGGGAGCGCCAGTCGGGTAGCCCCAGGCGTAGCCGGAAAGGACGAAAGCAGGGGTCGGCGCGCAGCACCCACAGGCCGGCCAGCAGCATCAGCCAGGAAACCAGGGCGGAGGCCAGCCCCGAGCCGACGGCACCCATCGCCGGCAAGCCGGCTTTGCCGAAAATGAACAGCCAGTTGAACAGGGCTTTGAAGAGCACGCTGAGCAGATTGATCATCATGACCATCTTGGGGCGGGAGACGGCTGTGCCCAGACAGTAGATCGTACGAAATATCAGTGCGGCGGGCAGGGCCAGAATCAGGCTGCGCAAGTACAGGGTGACGCGTTCGTGTACCTGTGGGTCCAGTTTGCCTGACCAGCGCAGCCACAGATCGGGGACGGCTAAGGCGGCTGTGCCGATCAGGGTCAGCAGCAGCGCCAGCCATACTCCCTGACCCCACCATCGACCTACCTCGGCAAATTTGCGGGCTCCGTAACTTTGGGCGGTAATGGGAATCAGGGCGTGGATGACCCCCATCAAACCGATGAACACGGAAAGATAAATGGACACGCCCAAGCCCATGGCCTGCAGGTCGATGGCGCTGCTGTGGCCTACCATGACGGTGTCCAGCACCCCGAACATAATGCCCGCCCAGGAACCGACCAGCACCGGCCAGGCCTGACGCAGAATCAGGCCGGCCTGGCTTTTCCAGTTATGGTGGAACAGGGCACGCATGGTGAGCGATCAGGGGTTCTGGATGCGCAGCAGACGGAATGCCTCGTGTCGTTCCGCGCCGCGCTTGCCTTGCCAGAGCTGCTGGGCGTTGGCCGGCAGCGGCGCATTGCCGTCGCGCAGATCGCGCAGCGAGAATTGTTCGAGCACCAGAGGGCAACGGTTGTCGAAATTGATGTTGATGTCGTTGAACACCAGGAAAGAGGCGCGTTGCCCTGAACCGACGCCCCAGGAGCGCAGGCATTCGCCGGGGCGGCGGTATTCCTGCAAGGCAGCCGCCAGTTCGCCGGAGACATCGCGGTAACTGCGTATGTAGTCCAGCGAGGGCATCCAGAGGGTGACCAGCAGCAGCCAGGTGGTGATCAGACCGCCGGCCGACAGAACGGTGCCGCGTAGCAGACCCTGGGGGTGGACGGACAGGCGCCAGCGTACCAGAGCGATCCAGGCCAGTGTGCCGACCACAGCCAGGAGCAGGACCGGCCAGGATACAAATGTGTCGTAGCCTTGAGTTTGCCGGGCGATGCTGCCGGCGATCTTGCTGGGCCAGCCGGTTTGCTGGGCGATCCAACCCAGCCAGACGGTGGCGGCCGTCAGGGAAAAGCACATGATGGCAAACCAGTCCAGCGTGTTGACTACGCCGCGGCGCAGCGTGGGCAGCGAAAAGGCGGCCAGTATGGCGCAGGGCACGACCAGCAGGGCGAATTCGGGCTCGAAGGCATCGCGTACCAGCAGCAGGCTGATTGCGGGGATGACGAGGCTGATGGCCGGCACATAAATGTGCGGCGCACGCAGCCAATGCCGCCATTGCCACAAGGCCAGCACTGCCAGCGGCCAGATGGGCCACAAGAACCAGGTCAGATCACGCAGGGTATTGAGCTGTTCGGCCAGGCCGCTCCAGCCCCAGGCGGCCTGGTGCCATAGGCTCCATTGTTCGGTCCAATAGACGCTGACTCGCTTGGCTGGTATCCACCAGGCCATGATGATGGCGGTGGTCAGGGCAATGCTAAGGGCCAGCCACTGAATGTGCGAACGCAGCGGGCCACGCGGCAGAAAGCATAATGTAGTCGCTACCATGATCGGCAACGCGCCCAGCCAGCCGCGTGCCAGAAAGCAGGCTCCCAGCGACAGCCCAAGCAACACAGCGCCGGAAGCGGGGCGCTCGAACATGCGCACCAGACTGTAGAGTGCCAGCGCCTGCAAGGCGATGATGGCCGGCACTTCAGAAGTTTCGTGCATGCGCCAGATGATGCCCACGGTGGCCACGGTCAGCAGCAGCGTGGCGTCGGCAATCATGCGGCCATAGTCGGCGGGCGAGGGTTCGCCGCCAAAGGGCAGGCGCAGCGGTTGCGCTTCGGGACGCCGGGCCAGCAGATAGGCGCATTGCCAGACCGAACCGGCCAGCATGCCGAACCATAGCAGATTGGGCAGCCTGGATGCGGCGATCGTGGCGTTCAGCTCGGAGGTGAACAGCTTGAGCAAGGGGGCGAACAGGGTAATGCACAGTACCCCCAGCCAGGTTGCCAGCGGGCCGTCTTGCGCGTGCGCCAGGTTACCGACCTGTGGCAACAGCAGGGCCTGCCCGCTGGGGTCGCCCAAGGCGGTCATCATGGTGGCCAGGCCGATGACATCGTCTGTTTTCCAGGGATCGCGGAAAAACAGGCCGGCAAGAATATAGATCGTGCCCACGACGATCAGAACCAATCGGGGCAGTTTGACAGCCGCAGTGGCAGTCAGCCGGGCAGGCGTGGAGGAGGGTATGAGGCTGGTGGACACGTACGAGATGAAGCAGTCGGTGGATTCGCCCTATGTTAAATCAAAGGACGGTGCAGTGGCCGTGAAAAGCCCGGATAAAAAAAGGCAGCCGAGGCTGCCTTTTCTTGCTCTGAAAGCGAGTACTGCAAAAGAGGGCTTATTCGCCTTTTTTGACGGTACCGGCAGTGCGGGCGAAGCGGGCGCGGAACTTCTCGACGCGGCCGGTTTCCACGATGCGGGTCTGAGCGCCCGTGTAGAAGGGGTGCGACTCGGACGTCACGTCACACTTGAACAGCGGGTAGGTCTTGCCGTCTTTTTCGGTGGTTTCGCGCGTCTGGACGGTGGAACGGGTAATAAAGGAGTTGCCCGTTTGCAGGTCCAGAAACACCACGTCGCGGTATTCTGGGTGAATGCCTTCTTTCATGATGATTCCTGTTTTGACAAATAAGGACCGCCAGCAGGCACTGGGCAAACTTGGGCAGATGACGCCTGCTGAAAACAAGCCGTTGCCTGTTGCCGCGTGCTTGGCGCTATCTGCTGTTTATTGCCGTTCGGCACCAAAAAACCCACAGGGCTTTTGCCACGTATCCGGTAAAGCCTGAAATTCTAACACTGCACCGGGGCTTTTCAAAGAAAATCAGGGCTGTGCCGGTGCAATAGCGCAACAGGGACGTATTTATAGATTGGTGCGCAGGCTCCAGAGCTCGGGAAACAGTACGGTATCGAGCATTTTGCGCAAGTAAGACACGCCCGAGGTGCCGCCGGTGCCGCGCTTAAAGCCGATGATGCGCTCAACCGTGGTGACATGGCGAAAGCGCCAGAGCCGGAAGGCGTCTTCCAGGTCCGTCAGTTTTTCGGCCAGCTCGTACAACTCCCAGTATTGGGGGGCATTGCGGTAGACCTGCAGCCAGGCTTGCTCGATCTGCGGGTTGGCTTCGTAGGGCTGGCGCCAGTCGCGTTCTAGGTAGCTGAGCGGTACGGACACGCCATGCCGGTGCAGACAGTGCAGGGCTTCGTCGTATAGCGAGGGCGATTCATACGCCTGGGTGACGCCGGCCAGTCGCTCCGGGCTGTGCTGGTGCGGCTTGAGCATGGCGGCGTTTTTGTTGCCCAGAGAAAATTCGATTTCCCGATACTGGAAGCTTTGAAAGCCGCTGGACTGCCCCAGGTAGGGGCGCAGGGCGGAGTATTCGGGGGGCGTCATGGTGCTGAGCACGTCCCAGGCATTGACCAGTGCGGCCATGATCTTGCTGACCCGGGCCAGCATTTTTTGGGTTTCCTGCAGCTTGTCCTGACGCAGATTGGCGATGGCGGCGCGCAGCTCGTGCAGCAACAGCTTCATCCATAGTTCGCTGGTCTGGTGTTGGATGATGAACAGCAGTTCGTTGTGTTCGGGCGAGAGCGGGTGCTGCGCATTGAGCAATTGATCCAGCGACAGGTAGTCGCCATAGCTCATGTCGCGGGAAAAATCGAGTTGGGCGTGTTCTTCGGTGACGATGCGTTCGCCCTTGCCGGGCGTGTATTCGGTATGGGTCATGATGTCGGCTGGGTTCAGGCTAGGGATCGGAGTATGGCGCGTACCGGGCTGGCGTCCGCCTCGACCAGGGCCAGGGGCAGGGCGATCAGTTCGTAGTCGCCGGGGGCGATGTGGTCCAGCACCAGGTTCTCCAGCACACGCATATCGTGGCGGCGCAGAATCTGGTGGCTGTCCAGGGATTTGCTGGTGGCCGGGTCTACGCTGGGGGTGTCTATGCCCACCAGTTGCACGCCGCGTTCGGCCAGCAATTGCAGGCTGGCCGGCGCGTAGGCAGTAAATACGTCTGTCCAGGCGTGTTGCGGTGCCCGGGCCGTGGTGCTGACCAGGACACGGGGTGGGCAGCCGTCCAGGTGTTCAAGCAGGTCCGCCGGTTCGATAAGCGGTCCGCCATGGCGGACATGAATGACCCGGCAAGGCCCGATAAAGGGTTCCAGGGCCATGGTGCCGGCTGCGCGTCCTTGTGGATCGTAGTGCAGGGGCGCGTCGGCGTGGGCACCGACGTGTGGCGAGAGCGTGATTTCGGAAACATTGACGGGGCAGGCGTCCGTCAGCGTCCAGCGCCAGCTTTGGCGATAGGGCGTGTCGCCCGGAAAGACGGGCGAGTGTCGGCTGACCGGCGGAGAAATATCCCAGATAGTGCGCATGGCGAAATCAGAGTTCGGACGGTAATGACTGCAGTGTAGATGATTTATCTTAGAGCTAAAGCAATTCGTTTACAGATCGCCCCGTTCAGCCATAGAGACGGCCTGGGTGGGAGTGACGATGATATGGTCCAGCAGGCGGACATCGATCAGGGCCAGGGCCTGACGGATATGCCGCGTCAGGCGGATGTCGGCTCCGCTGGGGTGGGCGGCTCCGGATGGGTGGTTGTGCGCCAGAATGATGGCTGCGCTGTGGTGGCGTAATGCAGCGCGTACGATTTCGCGTGGGTAGACCGATGCCTGATTGAGCGTGCCACGGCTGATTTCTTCGGCGCAGATCAGGCGTAATTGATTGTCCAGAAATAAGGCCAGGCAGTGCTCGACCGGCAGGTGCCCAAGATGCGAGAGACAGTAGTCGCGTACTTTGTCGGCCTGGTCGAGCAATGGCAGGCCGGCCAGGGTTTCCAGCGCGCAGCGGCGCTGCAGTTCGCGGATGACCAGCAGTTCGGCGCATTTGGCCGGGCCTATGCCGCCGAACTGGCGCAATGCGTTGGCCTCGGCCGATAATAATCCCTTGAGTCCGTTAAAATGCTCCAGTAATGCCTGTCCGAGCTGTACGGCATTGCGTCCGCGCGTGCCGGTGCGCAATACGATGCCCAACAGTTCCGGTGTGGTCAGGCAGGCTGGGCCGTGTGTCAGCATGCGCTCGCGCGGCCCTTGTCGGCGTAATGTGGGTATGGCCATAAGAAACGCTAAAATGCGGTAATTGAATGATTCTCCATGGTGATCGAACGTGAGTAACACTGCTAGTTCCGAGGCTGCAATTGTCCGTCCGGATTCCTACCTGACGCTGCATTACCGTATCGAGCTGGCCAGCGGCCCGGCGGCCGGTTCTGTGTTTGCCGATACCTATACCGGCCGGCCCGCCACCTTGCAGATGGGCAATGGGCAATGGGCACCGGGCATGGAGGCGCGTCTGCTGGAGCGGCGCGAAGGCGAGCGCTTTCAAATCGATATTCCCGCCAACGATGCCTATGGCGAGCGTAATCCGGATCTGTTGCAGCGTGTCACGCGCAGCATGCTGGCGACGCACGCGGCCGAAGGTGTGCAGTTCGAGCCGGGCGATATGGTTGAATTTGCCGCGCCCGATGGCAGCCGCTATTCGGGCGTGCTTAAGGAAATCGACGAACAGACCGCCTTGTTCGACTTTAACCATCCGCTGGCCGGCGTTGCGCTGCGCCTGGATGCTCATATTCTTGGGATTTTGTGATGAGCCAATTGACTGCCAGCCAGGACGCCGAAGTCGTCCTGGCCCAGCCCCGGGGTTTCTGTGCCGGGGTGGATCGCGCCATCGATATTGTTGAGCGCGCTCTGGAACTGCATGGCGCGCCAATTTATGTGCGTCATGAAATCGTTCATAACCGCTATGTGGTGGACGACCTGCGCAACAAAGGGGCGATTTTCATCAAGGAACTGGACGAGGCTCCTGCCGGGGCCATCGTCATTTTCTCGGCGCATGGTGTTTCGCGCCAGGTGCGCGACGATGCGCAGGCGCGCGGCCTGAAGGTGTTTGACGCGACCTGCCCGCTGGTGACCAAAGTACACATTGAAGTCTCGCGCATGCGTGCCGAAGGCCGTGAGATCATCATGATCGGGCATGTGGGCCATCCCGAGGTCGAGGGCACGCTGGGCCAGGCCGACGGCGGCATGTACCTGGTCGAGACGCCCGAGGATGTGGCGCGGCTGCAGGTGGCCGATCCCGACAAGCTGGCTTTCGTCACCCAGACGACCTTGTCGGTGGACGATGCGATGGTGGTGGCCGATGCCTTGCGGGCGCGTTATCCCAATATTGTCGAGCCCAAGAAAAGCGATATCTGCTATGCCACGCAGAACCGGCAGGATGCAGTCAAGATCATGGCTCCCCAGTGCGATCTGGTGTTGGTGGTTGGCAGCACCAACAGTTCCAATTCGAACCGTTTGCGTGAAGTGGCTGAGCGCAAGGGGGCCGAGGCCTATTTGCTGGACAAACCCGAAATGATCGATCCGGCCTGGCTGGTGGGCAAAAAGCGCGTCGGCGTGACTGCCGGCGCATCGGCCCCGGAAGTGTTGGTCAATCAGGTAATCGAGCGATTGCGTGAATTGGGCGTGGGGCGGGTGCGTGCCCTGGACGGGGTGGAAGAAACGATTGCTTTCCCCTTGCCCCGTGAACTGTCGCGCAAAATCGAGAAGCTGAATAAATAAAACCGGTGCCATCTGGAGCGCAGGACAGGAGACAGCATGATTCTTTATAGCTACTTTCGCAGCTCGGCGGCTTACCGGGTGCGCATAGGCCTGAACCTGAAAGGGCTGGCCTATCATATCGAGCCGGTGCATCTGCTGCAGGACGGCGGGCAACAGCATCAGCCGGGGTATGCGCAATTGAACCCGGCCGAACTGGTGCCGACATTGGTCGATCAGGGCCAGACCATCACACAGTCCCTGGCGATTCTGGAATACCTGGAAGAGCGCTATCCGCAGGCCCCTTTGCTGCCCGCCGATCCAGTGCAGCGTGCCTGGGCCAGATCGATGGCGCTGGCGGTGGCCTGCGATATTCATCCGCTGAATAATTTGCGGGTTTTGCAATATCTGAAGCACGAATTGCACGTGCCGGACCCGGAACGCGATGCCTGGTATCGGCATTGGGTGGCAGCCGGTTTCCACGGTCTGGAGGCGCTGGTGCAGCGGCATCGCGATGGTCGCCATTTTATTTTCGGCGACCAGCCCGGCATGGCCGAGGCTTGCCTGATTCCGCAATTGTTCAATGCGCGTCGTCTTGAGTGCGATCTGGCACCTTATCCTACCTTGCTGGCGATCGAGGAAAAGTGCTTGGAATTGTCGGCTTTTCAGGAAGCGGCACCCGAGCGCCAGATTGATGCCGCCTAGATGGCGTTAATGCGATACAGAAGGTTCCCGGCCCTTCACAGCCCGCCCGCATGGCGGGTTTTTCATGTTCGGGGAAATAACAGATAGGCAGGAGGCGAAAACAATGAAAATAGGTTTTTGTGGCTTGGGATTGATGGGTCAGCCTATGGTGCGCCGATTGTTGCAGGCCGGGCATCAGGTGCGGGTCTGGAATCGGTCTGCCGATAAGGCCCGGGAGTTGGTGCAAGCAGGCGCACTGTGGTGCGATAGCCCAGCGGCAATGGCCGGCGAGTGCGAAATCGTGATGCTGTGTGTGTTCGATGCCCAGGCGGTACACGATGTGGTCTTGGGCGAACAGGGATTGGCTCAGGCTCGGGGCACGCTGCGCATCGTGGTGGATCATTCTTCGATTGCGCCGCGGGCCACGCGCGAGATGGCCGCTTCCTTGCAGGAGCATTGTGGTGCGCAGTGGCTGGATGCGCCGGTGTCCGGCGGTGTAGGCGGTGCAGAACAGGGGACCTTGGCCATTATGGTCGGCGGCTGTGCGCAGGCATTGGAGCAGGTGCGTCCTGTCTTGTCGGTCTATTCACAGCGGGTTACGTTGATGGGGCCGGTCGGAGCCGGACAAGTAACAAAATTATGCAATCAGACCATTGTGGCGACGACCTTGACGGCCATTGCCGAAGCGTTAAGCCTGGCCCGGGACAATGATGTGGATGCCGCTTTGCTCAGTCAGGCCTTGGGAGGGGGCTGGGCGGATTCGGTACTGTTGCAACTATTTGTGCCGCGCATGACACAAGGCACGGAACAGGTAAAAGCCACTATTGACACCATGTTGAAGGATCTGGACACCGTTGCGGACCTGGCGCGCAGCAGTTACACGACGATGCCCGTCGCACATGCCGCGCAGCAGACATATCGGGCGGGACACAGGCTGGGAATTGGCGCTCGGGACGTGGCGGAAATCGTAAAAGTGCTCGGTTACAATTTCAATAAATAAACCACGGTGCTTAAACTTAGTTTCGGTATCATGACGGCAATCTGAAAATCCAGGTTTTCTGGTTTGACAAAAAGGGAAGTAAATGAAGAAAAGTACAGGGGTTGTCGCTCTGGTCGTAGCATTGGCCGCCGTCTACGGTGGGTCGACCTGGTATATGGGCCAGAAGACCGAAGAGCTGGTGCGCGAAAAAGTCGCCGAGTTCAATACGGTGGCGGCCGAAAAGCTCAAGCAGTCCGGCATCGACGGCAAGGTCACGATGGCCGTGGTGGAATACAAGCGCGGCGCATTTTCGTCCGACGCCCGTTATGTCATCAGCATTGCCGGCCAACAAGACCAGGAAAAGCCACTGGAACTGACCTTCGATGACAAGATCAGCCACGGTCCGTTGCCCCTGGCTGCATTGCAGCAGGGCAGTTTTGCACCGGTTGCCGCCATGTCGCACAGCACCCTGGTCAAGACCAAAGATACCGAAGGCTGGTTCAAGCTGACCGGCGACAAGACCCCGCTGTGGGCCGATACCTTGGTGGGTTTTGACGGTGCCGTGGATTCCACCACGCACTTTGAAGCCATCAAGAACCAAGGCGATACCGTCAAAGTGGAATTCAGCGGCGGTCAACTGCGCGCCAAGGCAGGCGGCAAGAGCGACGATATTCTGGTGTCGGGTAACTTCCCCAGCTTGTTGGTCGATGATATTGGCGAAGACCCCCTGAAGCTGCAGGCTGCCAATTTTGTGCTCGATTTCAAGCAGATCGGCGATATCAATGTCGATGGCACGCAGACATCCAAGCTGAGCGTGGACAATGTTCAGTTCCAGACGCCCGAGAGCGAAGGCTTTAGCTTCAAGCAGATCGTGGCCGATACCGATAGCGTTTCCAAGGCGTCCCTGAACGACACCAAAGTGCGCTATGTGTTCGCCGACATGATGTTCGAGAACAAGCTGAACCTGGGTTCGGCCGAACTGGTCATGAATCTGAACAGCCTGTACGTGCCTGCGCTCTCGGCGCTCAGCACGCTGGTGTCGGACCCGGCCTTTGAAGAGAAGGTGGATAACGACGATCCTCAACTGACGCAGCAATTGCTCGATCAGGTCTTGGTGGCACTGGAGCACAAGCCGGTTCTGGGTATTGATCCGCTGCGTTGGTACAACGCTCAGGGCGAGACCAAGGCCACACTGAACGTGAACTTGCAAAAACCGACGGCCAGCGCTGCAGAATTGCAGCAAAATCCGGAAATGTGGCTGCAGGCGATTCCTTCGGCTCAACTGACGCTGTCGGTGTCCAAGCCCATGCTGCGTGATGTGGCTGCCCAGTTGGACAAGGCTGAGGGCACGGCTCCCCAGGAAGGCGCTGCCGCCATGCTGGACATGATGCTGGAAGCGGCCGTTCAGCCTTATGTTGAATCCAAGCTGCTCAAGCAGGACGAAAAGACGGTGTCCACCGAAATTAAATACCTGGGTGCCGATCAGGTGTTTGATATCAATGGTCAGCGTTTCACCACCAAAGATCTGATGGGTCTGGTGTTGATGAGCATGATGTAATTCGCTCTGGCCTTGCCGAAAAAGCCCACTTATCATAGGTGGGCTTTTTTTATGTTCTTCGAGAAATTTCGGGGATTCCTTTGTATTGGGCAGGCCCTTTGGGCCAAGCAGAGAGAACCACGGATTCTCGCCAGGCCGGCCATAGCAGGCTGGCTTGGCTGGGTCCTTCGCCCGCGCTGAGCGCGGGTTCCCTGGTCAGGATACTGGAGCGGGCGGGGCGTGAACTCGCAGGGTGATTCGTCCACTGGACGAATCACGAGCGTCCTGCTCGAACAGCACGCCCCTTGCCTCCCGCCCCAGTATCCCGCCTGCGGCGAAGGCCCTGACTCGCCCGCCGGCCTGCTATGGCCGGCCTGACGAGAACGGCACCGCTGTGCTTGGCCCAAACGGCGGGACGTTTGCGTACGCCCTACAAGATAGCAGCCATACGCTGAATGTCTTGTTGGATATGGCTATAGCCGGGGCTATGCCGTCGGTGTTTTGCGCCTTGAATGGCATCTTCAAAAAGCCAGTGCGTCATCGACTGGGTAAACAGGGTCCCGAAATTCTTTGAAGAACCTTTTTATGATGTGCTGGCGGTGCCGTTCGTGTCACCAGCGTCTGTTTTGCGGGTTTTTTAGCTAAGGTAGGAAAGCATGGCGAGTTTGTCGGATCAGTTGTCCAGGCTGGTGTACAGCACCGAGCAGGGCCGGATGTGCCCGGACTGCGGTCAGTCTCAGCCCCGGTGCGTCTGCGAGCAACAACGCAAATTGGCGCAGTTGTCGCAAGCGCAGGGGCCGGTGCGCCTGATGCTGGAGACCAAAGGGCGCAAGGGCAAGGGCGTGACGGTGGTGCAGGGCCTGATCATGGACGAATCGAGCCTGAAGGCCTTGCTCAAGGAGCTGAAAAACGCCTGCGGGGCCGGCGGCACATGGAAGGACGGCGTCTTGGAGATCCAGGGGGAGCACCGCGATCTGGTGCAGGCCCGCCTGGAACAACGGGGCTTGAGCGTCAAGCGGGCCGGCCGACCATAATTCGGGTACTAAAAGCTGTAGCCTAGCCCTACGCCGCCGAACACGCTGCTGTCTTTCTCGACCAGTGGGCTGTCTTTAGCCTCCCGACCCAGGGTAGTGACGCCCAGCACGCCTTGCAAAGACCAACTGTCGCCCAGTTTGTGGGTGAATTGCCCGTACAGCGAATAAGAACGAAAACCGGCATCGGGCCGGTAGGCGCGCAATTGACCGTTGCTGGCGGCCGCTTCGTGGGGGCGCACGCCAAAATAAGTGCGCATGGCTTTGTCATTGGACCATTTGAACTCACCGCCCAGGGACACGCTGCTGCGCTGATTGTTCCAGACCCGGTAGCTCAGATCGAGCACGGCATTGCCGCCATAGCCGTTTTTAAGAGCTTGGTAATAACCGGCCTCCAGGTGTGCGCGGCCCAACTGCAAGGCGGTGAACACCCCCACGTTGCCGTGACGGTCGATATCGTCGGTGCCATGCAGACGGTCGGCATCATCCGCTTTGCGCGAGCGCGATAGCGAGGCATACGTGCCGATCGTCCAGTTTTCGCTCAGGTTCATTTGCAGACCCAGGGCGGGCTGGCCCGCTTTGGGCGCAATAAAAAAATGACCGTTGCGATGTGATAGAAATGGGTAAGGGCGTGCGCCGTAGCTGTCCGCACCTTCGTACTTGGGCATAAAGCCCAGGCCTGCCCCGACCGTGGTTTGCTGGGCGATAGCCTGACCTGTTCCTGCAGCAAGCAGAGTGATCAGCAGACAGGGGCGTGCAAGAGAGCGGACATGCATGGGACGATCCTTGTAAAACAGAAAAAATACGCCCGCATGGGTAGCGGGCGTGCTTATCCTAACAAGGTTTGCCGGTCCAAGAAACAAATAATGACCGAACGGTACGGTATGTTGTTTGCAACCTACATGTCTATCAGGCGCGTATGTAGAGCCATCCCGCCTGCTGCAAGAGCACCAGTGTGGTGACTGCGCCTTGGTCCAGGACGTGCAGGCGGGCTGGGGCCTGGAGGCCTTGATTGCGCAGCGTATTGGGACACAGATAGGTGTAGGCGTCGCTGTCGTGAGCCTGGTCGTTCAGGCAGGCCGCGACGGCCTGCGCGTTGGCGATGATGCGCACTTGAGCATCAGGCATATCGCTGAGCAGATTGCGGGCGTTGCTGCGCGCGCGTTGCAAGGCATCGGGCGTAGGGGCGTGAAGCAGGACCTGGGCCGTCATGGCTGGGCTCCATAGAAAAGGTTAGCGCGGCCCGAAGGCGCGTTGGGCGACGTCGGGAGAAGCGCCGGTCTGCATCTGGATGCGGCCTTGTTCGTCTTGCCAGACCAGAGCCGGCGTGGCGCGCAAGTCCCAGCCGACCATCAGATCTTCGTTGGCTGTCAGTTGGGCGTCGATGTCCGGCGGAATCGCAGACAGACCTTTGATGCCGCCGCTACGGTCTTTAAGCATGGCCACCGAGTGGTCGTGCAATGCCGCCGTAGGGTCCTGGGCGGCCAGGATGGCGGCCGATTTGGGGCCGCTAGTCGGGGTCAGAATACCCACGGGGATATGACGCAGTTGCACCTTGCCTGCATCCACCCAGGGACGGGCCATTTGCCAGAGCTGCATGCAATAGGGGCAATTGGGATCGGTGAATATATACACGACCCGAGGGGCATCATCCTTGCCGTCGGCAATCCAGCGTGATTTTTCCAGTTTATCCAGCATGTCCTTGGCAATGGCAGGTTGTACCAAGGTGTCCAGGCCGGCAGGGCGGACTTCTTCGCCTTTGGCGTCGATCAGGGTACCGACCAACATATGCTGGCCGTCGGGCAGCGCATAGATGGCCAGAGGGTGGTTGCCATTGTAGGCTCCCCAGGCTTTCAGGCCGCCGGGGGCGTCGAACTGCCCGACGATGGACAAGCCTTGTTCTTGCAAGGATTGCAAGGCGGGGGGCAGATCGGCGGCCTGGGCAAGCGCGCTGGAGCACAGCAGGCCGGCCAGTGTTGCGCGAAACAGAAACGAAGAAGGCATGGTCATGGGAATACCTGAAAAACGGATCAACATAGTCTTTATATATCTAATGAAAATATATAAATAATAAAATTACATAAAGAAGTGGGACTATGTTTGTTGCCTGGAGTTCCCGGATGAATCTGTTACGGGTCAGGCAGTGACATTCACCAGGTCCGCCAATTGAAGCAGATGGTAGGTTTCGTGGACCGGCAGGCCCATGATGCCAGTGTAGCTGCCGCTAATATGGCGCACGAACAAACCTCCCAGGCCTTGAATTCCGTAAGCGCCGGCCTTGCCCATCGGCTCGCCGCTGGCGCAGTAGCTGTCAATCTCGCGTTCGCTCAATGTTTTGAAGCTGACTTCGCTGATGCTGATGCTTTCGTATTCGTTACCATGGGCACCCAGACTGAGCGCGGTCATGACCCGGTGCGTTTTGCCTGAGAGGGCGCGCAAAATGCGGCGGGCATCGTCCTGATCAGCGGGTTTGCCGAAAATGTCTTCGCCCAGGCAGACGGTGGTGTCGGCTGCCAGGATGGCACGCTGCGGGTCCAGATCCGCGTGCGCGGCGCGCCACTCCAGGGCACGCAGCAATTTGTCGCGTGCCGTGCGGCGCACGTAATCCAGAACACGTTCGTCGGCCAGGCGCGGCTCGTCCTCGCCGGGTGGACTGGGCACATCCAAGATGTCGTGGGGTACGCCCATGCTGTTCAGAATATCGTGGCGGCGTGGACTGGCGGAAGCGAGGTAGATGGGCAGAAATTGCATGATGCGCAAGTGGGGGGAGGCGCTGTTCAGGCGCGGTGATAAGGATGGCCGGTCATGACCGACCAGGCACGGTACAACTGCTCGGCCAGCAGGATGCGCACTAAAGGGTGGGGCAGAGTCAGGGAGGACAGGCGCAGCATGCTGTGACAGCTTTGCTTCAGGGCTGCATCCAGACCGTCCGGGCCACCCACCAGAATGGCGATATCGCATCCTTGGCCGCGCCAGCGCTCAAGTTCCTGGGCCAGCTTGACGGTGGTCAGATCTTTGCCGCGCTCGTCCAGGGCAATGCGCAGAGCCTGCGCCGGGATGGCGGCTTCGATGCGCTTGGCTTCGGCCTGCATCATCTGAGCGGCGGTTTTGCCGCCGCTGCGCGGCTCGGCCTTGATTTCGCGCAGTTCCAGGGCGCAGTCGGCCGGCATGCGGCGCGCGTATTCCTGCCAGCCCTGCTCGACCCAGTCGGGCATGCGCTGACCAACGGCGATGACAATCAGTTTCATGAAAGCGTTCGTAAAAACAAAAAAGGCCGCCTTTAAAGGGCGGCCCGGACGCCGCCGGCTGGGGCGGAAAAGAGCTTATTGCTCGTCGTCGTCGGCGCTGGCGTAAAAACCCGGCTGCGGGATTTGACGCGATTGCGGCAGCAGATCGACGTCTACGGGACGTTCGCCCCAGAGCTCTTCCAGGTTGTAATACTGACGGATGGTCGGCTGCATGCAATGCACGACGATATCGCCCAGATCGATCAGGACCCATTCGCCCGTATCGTCGCCTTCGTGGGCCAGGATGGGCACTTTGTGCTCTCGGGCCTTGTCGATGACGCTGTTGGCCAGTGCGCGGGTCTGGCGGTTGGATGTGCCGCTGGCAATGACCACGCGGTCGAACAGACCGGTCATGTGGGTCGTGCTGAAGACTTTGATGTCTTGCGCCTTGACGTCTTCGAGGGCATCGATGACGATGCGTTGGAGTTTTTCTATATTCATAAAAAGAACTATACAGGGCAGGCCTGTCAGTGGGAAAGATAGAGTCTGTTTTTGCGGATGTAGTCGGCTACCTGAGGGGGAAGCAGGCCATCGATGTTGTCGCCACGCTGCACACGTTCGCGTATATCCGTGGCGGAAATATCCTGGGGAGGAAAATTGATCAGGTGCAGGTCGCGACCGTGCTGCTTGAGCAGAGCGGCCAGCGGCTCGGGGGTTTGCAATTGCGCGCCGGGGCGTTGGGCGACGGCCAGTTCTACCTGCGCGACAATATCCTGCCAGCAATGCCAGCTGCAGAAGTTGAGCAACTGGTCGCTGCCCAGTATCCAGTAATAGCGGGCACCTGCGGGTAGGGCGCGCAGGGTTTCGATGGTGTAGGTCGGCCCGCCGCGGCGTATTTCTTCCGGATTGACGCTGAGCGCCGGATAGGGGCGCACGGCCAGGGATGTCATGGCCAGCCTGTCCTGGGCGCTGGCACCCAGGGCGGGCCGTTGCCAGGGCTGAGCGGCCGGGATCAACTGGACTTCGTCCAACTGTAATTGTTCGCGTGCCGCCAGCGCCAGTTCCAGATGCGCTTTATGTATAGGGTCAAAGCTGCCGCCCAGCAGCCCGATACGGGCTAGATCCATTCGCGGGGAACCAGGTACTGCGCCAAAGCGGCTTCCGGCGTATGGGGTTCGGGCGACCAGTTGTAGCGCCACTGGGCCTGGGGCGGCATGGACAGCAAGATGGATTCGGTGCGCCCGCCCGATTGCAGGCCGAACAGGGTGCCGCGGTCAAATACCAGATTGAACTCTACATAGCGGCCACGTCGGATGGCCTGGAATTGTCGTTGCGCCTCGGTGTAGGGCCGGTCCATGCGCGCCCGGACGATGGGTGCGTAGGCCTGCGTGAAGCAGTCGCCTACCGAGCGTGTCAGGGCAAAGCTGGCCTCGAAGCCCGGTTCGTTCAGGTCGTCAAAGAAGATGCCGCCGATGCCGCGTGTCTCGTTACGATGCTTCAGGTAGAAGTATTCGTCGCACCAGCGCTTGTAGCGCGGATAGTAGTCCGAGCCGTGCGGGGCCAGGGCATCGTGGCAGACCTGGTGGAAATGCCGTGCGTCGTCCTCGACCAGATAGTAGGGGGTCAGATCCAGGCCGCCACCGAACCAGAACACGTCTTTCTGACCATGCTCTTGTGCTTGCGCGACGAACATGCGCACGTTCATGTGCGTGGTCGGCACGAAGGGGTTGCGAGGGTGGATGACCAGCGACACGCCCATGGCCTCCCAGGGCCGGCCTGCCAGCTCGGGGCGGTGGGCGCTGGCCGATGGGGGCAGGGTATGGCCTTTGACGTGGCTGAACAGCACGGCCGCGCGCTCGAACACGGGGCCGTTTTCCAGAAAGCGCGACAAACCGCCGCCGCCTTCCTGGCGCTGCCACTGGTCTGCCTCGAAACGCGAGCCGTCCAGCTCTTGCAGCGTGTCCACGATGTGGTTTTGTAGCTGACGAAAGTAGGCCTGGACGGAATCAACGGGTAAAGACATGGAAAGACCTTGCTGCAAGTATCAGGATTCGCCGGCGGGCAGGGCGCGCCAACCGATGTCGGTGCGGAACTGCTTGCCATCGAAGTGCGTTTGGGAAATGGCCTGGTAGGCCGCTTCTTGGGCGCGGCGGATCGAATCGGCCAATGCGGTGACGCACAGCACCCGTCCGCCCGTGGTGACGATAGTGTCGCCGTCCAGGCGCGTGCCGGCGTGGAAGGTGACGCAGGTGTCGGTATCCGGCGCGAACTGGACGATGGGATCGCCTGTGCGCGGCGTGTCGGGATAGTGGGCTGCCGCCAGCACCACGCCGATGGCGGTGCGCCGGTCCCAATCAATGGTGGCCTCGTCCAGTTTACCGGCCAGGGCCAGCTCGAATGTTTCGGTCAGGTCGCTTTTGATGCGCATCATGATGGGCTGGGTTTCCGGGTCGCCCATGCGGCAGTTGTATTCCAACACCTTGATGGGGCGGGTGGCGTCCGGTCCTTCGCCTATCATGACGCCTGCATACAGGAAACCGCTGTAGGGCAACCCTTCTTTGGCCATGCCTTGCATGGTCGGCAGGATGACTTCGCGCATGATGCGGTTGTGCAGCGTGGGGCTGACGATAGGCGCGGGTGAATAAGCCCCCATGCCGCCAGTGTTGGGGCCCTGGTCGCCATCTTTCAGGCGCTTGTGATCCTGGCTGGTGGCCATGGGCAGCACGTTCTTGCCGTCGCACATGACGATGAAGCTGGCTTCCTCGCCGGTCAGGCATTCTTCCACGACCACGCGCGCGCCGGCCGCGCCGAAGCGCCCGTCCCCCAGAATGCTGTCGATGGCATCAAGCGCTTCTTCCAGCGTGGTGGCTACGATCACGCCCTTGCCGGCTGCCAGACCGTCGGCCTTGACCACGATGGGCGCGCCTTGCTGGCGTATGTAGTCCTTGGCGGCATCCGGATCGGTAAAGGTCTGGTAGGCCGCCGTGGGGATTTTGTGGCGGACCATGAAGGCCTTGGCGTAATCCTTGGAGCTTTCCAGTTGGGCGGCTGCCTGGGTGGGGCCGAATATCTTCAGACCGGCGGCACGAAAGGCATCCACGATGCCGGCGGCCAGGGGCGCTTCCGGGCCCACGACTGTAAAGGCGATTTTTTCCTGCTGCACGAAGGCGATCAGTTCCTGGATATCGGTGATGTCCAGATTCTTGATGCGTTCGGCGCGCGCCGTGCCGCCATTGCCCGGGGCGACGTATACCAACTGCACGCGGGGGGACTGGGCCAGGCGCCAGGCCAAGGCGTGTTCACGGCCGCCGTTGCCGACAACAAGTAGCTTCATAGTGATGAATTCGGGCTGGGCCCGCAAAGAAGAGTTTTTGGAAATCAATAGGGTCAGGCTTCGTCCATGACGGCGGTGGTGTAGACCTCCTGGACATCGTCCAGGCCTTCCAGCGCATCCAGCAGTTTTTGCATCTTGGCTGCATCGTCGCCGGACAGCTCGGTTTCGTTCAGGGCTTTCATGACGATGCCTTCGACTTCAGGTGCCAGCGCGGCGGCTTCGAAGGCGGCCTTGACGGCGGGATAGTCCGAGGGCGGGCACAGCACTTCGATCAGGCCTTCGTCGTCGGTCAGCACATCGTCGGCACCGGCTTCCAGGGCGATCTCCATGACGGTGTCCTCGGAGGTGCCTGGCGCGAACAGGAACTGGCCGCAATGGCGGAACTGGAACACCACCGAGCCGTCCAGGCCCAGGTTGCCGCCGTTCTTGGTGAAGGCATGGCGTACGTCCGAGACTGTACGCTGACGGTTATCGGTCATGCAGTCCACAATGACGGCGGCACCGTTGATGCCGTAGCCTTCATAGCGGATTTCTTCATAGTTGGCATCGTCTGCGCCGCCCGATCCACGCTGGATCGCGCGCATGATGTTGTCTTTGGGCATGTTCGCGGCCGTCGCCTTGTCCCAGGCCATGCGCAGGCGTGGGTTGGCATCGGGATCGGCACCGCCGGCACGCGCGGCCACGGTGATTTCACGAATGATCTTGGTCCAGAGCTTGCCGCGCTTGGCGTCCTGCCGTCCTTTGCGGTGCTGGATATTTGCCCATTTACTATGTCCGGCCATAAGGTATTACCAATTCAGTAGTCTACATTCAAGAAAAGTGAAGTTATTTTAACCCGACTGGGACCGAAGGCCCGAGCCCCGGCGAAAGTCGCTAGAATTTAGCCATTTGGCATTCTATCCGGAAGGTAACAAACGATCATGGCCGATCCCATTTTGCTTGCCCAGCACGGCGACACGCCTGTGTATCTGCTGCCCGCCCTGGCTAACCGCCACGGCTGTATCACGGGTGCCACAGGGACGGGCAAAACCGTCACCCTGCAGGTGCTGGCCGAAGCTTTCTCGCGCCAAGGCACGCCGGTTTTCATGGCCGATGCCAAGGGCGACCTGAGCGGTGTTTCCCAGGCCGCCCAGCCTAATCCCAAACTGCAGGAGCGTTTGCAGAAACTGCATTTGCCCGAACCGCTCTGGGGCGGCAATCCGGTGGCTTTCTGGGATATTTTCGGCCAACAGGGACATCCGGTACGTGCCACGGTTTCGGACATGGGCCCCTTGCTGCTGGGCCGCATGCTGGAGTTGAACGATACCCAGGAAGGCATACTGAATATTGTGTTTCGGGTCGCGGACGACGAAGGCCAACTGGTGCTGGACCTGAAGGATCTGCGCGCGATGTTGCAGAACGTGGCCGATCGCGCCACAGAACTGCGCGCGCAATATGGCAATGTGTCGGCTGCCAGTGTGGGGGCCATCCAGCGCGCCTTGCTGCGCCTGGAAACCGAAGGGGCGGACCGTTTCTTTGGCGAGCCGGCCTTGGATGTCATGGACTGGATACGCACCGACGCATCGGGGCGGGGCATGATCAATGTGCTGGCGGCCGACAAGTTGATGCAATCGCCGCGTTTGTACGCCGTGTTTTTATTGTGGATGCTGGCCGATCTGTACGAGCGTTTGCCCGAAGTGGGCGACCTGGACAAGCCGCGCCTGGTGTTCTTTTTTGACGAAGCCCATCTACTGTTCACGGGCGCGCCCAAGGCCTTGCTGGAGAAAGTCGAACAAGTGGTGCGCCTGATCCGCTCCAAGGGCGTAGGAATTTATTTCGTTACCCAGAACCCTCTGGATATCCCCGACACCGTGCTGGGTCAGTTGGGCAACCGCGTGCAGCACGCTTTGCGTGCCTTTACCCCGCGCGATCAGAAAGCCGTGCGCACGGCGGCCCAGACGATGCGCCCCAATCCGGGCTTGGATATCGAGGCGGCCATCACCGAACTGGGGGTGGGCGAAGCCCTGGTGTCCATGCTGGATGACAAAGGGCGTCCCAGCCCGACCGAGCGTGCGTGGCTGGTGGCACCCGGCAGCCGCATCGGTCCGGCCACGGATGCCGAGCGTCAGGCCGTGCGCCAGGCTTCCTTGTTGGGGCTGAAGTACGACCAGGGCGTGGATCGTGAATCGGCCTACGAAGTGCTGGCCAAGCGGGTGAACAGCGCGCCGGCGGCTGCTGCGCCGGGCGGCGGTAATGGCGCGGGTGCCGCGCCTGCCGCCTCGGATGACGGCTTGATGGGAGCTGTGAACGATTTTCTTTTTGGTTCCACCGGCCCGCGCGGAGGCAAAAAAGATGGCTTGGTGCAAAGCATGGTCAAGACCGAGGCCAAGCGCGCGGCCACGAAACTGCTGCGTGGCGTGCTGGGTTCTTTGCTGGGAGGCAAGCGTTGATGTTGAATGGACAGCCCCACCTGATCGTGGCCACGCCGCGCGAATCCGAAACACAGCGCTGGGCACAGCACTTCCGTGATGCCTATCCCGATTGGCGCGTGGACCTGTTTCAGCCTGGGCAAGCCGCAACGGGCGCGCAGTATGCCGTGGTCTGGCAACCCGATCCGCTGCTGTTCAGCCAGGAGCCCTCTGTGCGAGCCGTGTTCAATCTGGGTGCCGGCGTGGATGCGATGGCGGCGTCGATTCCATCGGATATGCCTTTGTACCGGCTCGAGGACGCGGGCATGGCCGAGCAGATGGCCGAGTACGCTTTGTATGGCGTGCTGCAGGCCACGGGCCGTTTTCGCCCCTACGAAGAGCAGGCGCGGGAGGGACGCTGGAAGGCGCATCGTCCTGTCGATCGCAAACAATGGCCGGTGGCCGTGCTGGGTCTGGGTGTGATCGGTCGTAAGGTGGCGGATGTCATTGCCAGCCTGGGTTATCCGGTGCATGGCTGGTCGCGTACCTTGCACCAAGCTGATTTTCCCACCTATGCCGGCCAGGCCGGTCTGCATGACTGTCTGGCCGCTAGCCGCATTCTGGTCAATGCCTTGCCCTTGACGGCGCAGACCCGCGGGCTGATCAACGAAGATACCTTGTCCCGCTTGCAGCCGGGAGCCTATCTGATCAATCTGGCGCGCGGTGCCCATATTGTCGATCAAGATGTGCTCGATGCCCTGGACAGCGGCCAGTTGTCCGGAGCGTTGCTGGACGTGTTCACGCAGGAGCCTTTGCCGGCCGATCATCCCTACTGGGGCCATCCCGGCGTCATGGTCACCCCGCACATATCCGGCATTACGCTGCGCGAGCAGGCCTTGGAGCAGATCGGTTCGCGCATCGCCTTGCTGCATCAGGGCCAGCCGGCCGAAGGGCGGGTCGATGTCCGCCTGGGATATTGAACGCTATTTTTTGTCTGTCCGGCGCCGGCTGTGATGCCGGCGCTTTTTTTACGATAACGACATTGAAAAACCACAAGGAGATGGAATGAGCGCAGTACATCGCATTGCCGTGATTGCCGGGGACGGGATAGGCAAGGAAGTCATGCCGGAAGGCTTGCGGGTCATGGAGGTGGCCGCGCGTCGCCACGGTATCCGCTTTGATTGGAAGCAGCTGGATTGGAGTTCCGACTATTATCAGCAACACGGTCGCATGATGCCCCAGGATTGGAAAGCACAATTATCGGATGTGGAGGCCATTTACTTCGGTGCGATGGGCTGGCCGGACCTGGTGCCCGATCATGTGTCGCTGTGGGAGTCCTTGTTCAAGTTCCGTCGCGAGTTCGATCAGTACATTAATCTGCGGCCGGTGCGCTTGATGCCGGGCGTGCGCTCTCCACTGGCGGGCCGCGAACCGGGCGATATCGATTTTTTTATCGTGCGCGAAAATACCGAAGGCGAGTATTCCAATAGCGGCGGCATTCTGTTCGAGGGTACAGAGCGCGAGGTCGTCATTCAGGAAAGCGTCTTTACCCGCACAGGCACGGACCGAGTGCTGAAGTTTGCCTTCGAGCTGGCCCGCAAGCGCGGCAAGCATGTCACCAGCGCCACCAAGTCCAACGGCATTTCCATATCTATGCCTTGGTGGAATGCGCGTCTGGCTGAAATGGGCACGCAGTACCCGGACGTTAAATGGGACAAATATCACATCGATATCTTGTGCGCGCACTTTGTGCAGCACCCGGACTGGTTCGATGTGGTCGTGGCTTCTAACTTGTTTGGCGATATTTTGTCGGATCTGGGCCCGGCATGCACTGGCACCATCGGTATTGCTCCCTCGGCCAATCTGAATCCGGAGCGGCGCTTTCCATCTTTGTTTGAACCTGTGCACGGCTCGGCTCCGGATATTTACGGCAAGGGGATTGCCAATCCGGTCGGGCAGATCTGGAGCGGTGCCTTGATGCTGGACTTTTTAGGCTATCCCCAGGCGGCGGCTGAGGTCGTGCAGGCCATCGAGCAGGTTTTGTCGCAAGGGCCGCGTACGCCGGACCTGGGCGGTCAGGCCAGCACCAGCCAGGTCGGTCAGGCAGTGGCCCAAGCCCTGCAGGCTATGGCTTGATCAAGTGCTTTGCTTGGGCGGGCGCAGCCCCGCCCAGGTAATGGCTCCGATCATGATGGCACCGCCGATCAAGGCGCGTGTGCTGGGGTACTGTGCGAACAGCACGGCGGCAAAGACAATGGCGTACACGGGTTCCAGCGCGATCACGATGCCGGCGCTGCGCGCGTTCAGCACGGTCAGTGCCGATACCAGCAGGTAATGCGACAAGGCTGTGCAAAAGACGCCCAGCAGCGCAATCCAGAACCAGTCCAGCAGCGCGGGCTGACCCAGAAAGGGCAGGGCAAAAGGCCAGCACATCAGGGCTACGAACAGGTTTTCCCACCACGCTACTTGCTGGGCGGGCAGATGCTTGGCGGCGCGCCGGTTGATGATGGTGAACATGGCGAAGGTAAAGCCCGATGCCACCGCCCAGGCCAGACCTATCGTGGACTGATCTTGGAAGTCAAAAGACGGGGTGACCAGGAGCAGTCCGAAGGTGACCAGTGCCAGAATGATCCATTCCCTGGCCGTGACGCGTTCGCGCAGCACCCCCCATTCGCACAGGGTAATGAAGGCGGGGAAGCTGGCAAAGCCCAGGGTGGCAATGGCCACGCCGCCCACTTTTACCGCCACAAAGAAGGTCGCCCAGTGTATGGACAGCATGACCGCCGCCGCCAGCAGTGTGCCGTAGTCGCGTCGGCCCATGCCCTGGCGCAGGCGTCGACCTTGGGAGCGCACGCTGATGAACAAGGCCAGCACGGCGAAGCTGGCCCGCCCGGCCGTGATCAACATGGCTCCGGCCTGTATCAGTTCGCCGAAGATGCCGGTCAATCCGAAAAGAAGGGCTGCCAGGTGAATGGAAACCAGGGCGCGCTGCTGGGTCATGGGGGACAGTCCGACAAAAAGAGAATCAAAGTAGGCTATTCTGGTGTTTTTGGCCAGGAGCGGCGCTAGGCGAAACGCGGATGCGGCGCTATGGCATGTACGCACTGCGCCATTCTAACGAACTTGTCGCGCGCAGCCGTCATCGAAGGAGTAAAACCGTGAGTCAGAAGGTCAAGGCGATACGCATAGAGCACAACGGCGGACCGGAAGTATTGCAGTGGGCAATGGTGGACTTGCCGGCACCTCAGGAAAATGAGGTCACCATTCGGCAAAAGGCCGTGGGTCTGAATTTTATCGATATTTACTACCGTAATGGTCTTTACAGCGCCCCCTTGCCGCACGGTTTGGGGTTCGAGGCGGCCGGCGTGGTAGAGGCGGTCGGGGCCGCGGTCACGCACCTGAAGGTGGGCGACCGAGTGGCGTATGGGCAAAGCCCGCTGGGCGCGTATGCGCAGGCCCGCAATGTGCCTGCGGACCGGGTGGTGCGCATTCCCGATGCCGTGTCTTTCGAGCAGGCGGCAGCCCTGATGCTCAAGGGCTTGACCTGCTGGTATTTGCTGCGCCAGACCTACCGCGTACACGAGGGCCAGACGATCTTGTTCCATGCGGCGGCTGGTGGCGTGGGCTTGTACGCCTGCCAATGGGCGCGGGCCCTGGGCGTGAAGCTGATCGGCACGGCGTCCAGTCCCGAAAAGGCGGCCCTGGCCAAAGAGCACGGCGCGTGGGAAGTGATCGATTATTCCCGTGAAGACGTGGTGCAGCGCGTGCTGGAACTGACCGGCGGCCAGAAAGTGCCGGTAGTGTACGACGGTGTGGGTAAGGACACCTGGGAGCGTTCCCTGGATTGCCTGCAGCCGCGCGGCTTGCTGGTCAGTTTCGGCAATGCGTCGGGGCCGGTTACCGGAGTTAATCTGGGCACCTTGGCGGCCAAGGGGTCTTTGTACGTGACGCGGCCTGTTCTGGGTGCTTATGTGCCTACGCAGCAGGCGATGCAAGAGGCCGCCGACGAATTGTTCGGCATGGTCGTGCAGGGCAAGATCAAGGTGCTGATCGGCCAGCGCTTCCCCTTGGAACAGGTGGGACAGGCGCACGAAGCCCTGGCTGCCCGTCGCACCATAGGCTCTACGGTGCTGACGCTGGACTGATACGTTGGGCAGTGTACGAGGATATCGCGCTGTTTGGGCTAAGCAGAAAGAAACCTGGGTTCTCGCCAGGCCGGCCACAGCGGGCCGGCTTGGCTGGGTCCTTCGCCCGCGCTGCGCGCGGGTTCCCTGGTCAGGATACTGGGGCGGGCGGGGCGTGAACTCGCAGGGTGATTCGTCCACCGGACGAATCACAAGCGTCCTGCTCGAACAGCACGCCCCTTGTCTCCCGCCCTGGCATCCCGCCTGCGGCGAAGGCCCTGACTCGCCCACCGGCCCGCTGTGGCCGGCCTGGCAAGAACAGCACCGGTCTGCTTGACCCAAACGGCCCGCCCAATACACAGGAATCCTCTCAATTTCTCGAAGAAGCAAAAAAAATGCCAGTCAGTGCCTGACTGACTGGCATTGCGCCCAAGAACGACTCTTTTACTGAGTCTGCATTAGCCTTGTTCGTGATACTGGCGGATGCGTTCGACTTCGTTGCGCGAACCCAGGATGACACCGATGCGCTGGTGCAGTTCGGTCGGCTGCACGTCCAGGATGCGCTGGCTGCCGTCTATGGACAGGCCGCCGGCCTGCTCGACCAGAAAGCTCATGGGGTTGGCTTCGTACATCAGGCGCAGCTTGCCCTTGCGGCCCGATTCACGTGCATCGCGCGGGTACATGAACACGCCGCCGCGGGTCAGGATGCGGTGTACATCCGCCACCATCGAAGCGATCCAGCGCATATTGTAGTTTTTGCCCAGCGGGCCTTGTGCGCCGGCCAGGCAGTCGTCGATGTAGCGCTTGACCGGAGCTTCCCAGTGGCGCATGTTGGACATATTGATGGCGAATTCGGCGGTGTCTTCGGGAATGGTGACGCGCTCGGTGGTCAGCACCCAGGACCCCATTTCCTTGTCCAGCGTAAAGGCGGCCACGCCGTCGCCCACGGACAGCACCAGCATGGTCTGGGGGCCGTAAATGGCATAGCCTGCGGCGACTTGGCGCACGCCCGGTTGCAGGAAATCTTGTTCCTGGATCAGGCGGCTGCGCGCTTCTTCAGGTACGCTCAGCACCGAAAAAATCGTGCCGATCGAGACATTCACATCGATATTGGACGAACCGTCCAGGGGATCGAACAAAAGCAGGTTCTCGCCTTTGGGGTAATAGTCGGGAATCCGGTGCAGGGTGTCCATTTCTTCGGAAGCCATGGCCGCCAGATTACCGCCCCATTCGTTGGCTTCCAGCAGGATTTCGTTGGACAGCACGTCCAGTTTCTTTTGTACTTCGCCTTGCACGTTTTCGGTACCAAGACTGCCCAGGACGCCGCCCAGGGCACCTTTGCTGACGGCATGACCGATGGCCTTGCAGGCGCGTGCCACGGTTTCCAGCAAAAGGCGGACATCGGCGGTGACGGTCTGCTTTTGGCGTTGCTGCTCGACCAGATACTGAGTGAGGTTTTTCTTCAAGAGAGACTCCGGGTAATCAAAGAGTAAGTGCCTTGTGTACGATTTCGGCCACATTGCCCGACAGGCCGGGTTCGGCCTGAATGCGTTCGAGCGCCTGTTTCAGGCCCGCGCGCGCGGCCGGCTCGAAACGGGCCCAGTTATCGAAGACACGGGCCAAGCGGGCAGATATTTCGGGATTGAGCTTGTCCAGCGCAATAACCTGTTCGGCCCAGAACTCGTAGCCTTCGGGGCAGTGCACGCCGTGTAGATTATTGATGCAGAACTGAAAGATCAACGAGCGGGCGCGGTTGGGATTGCGCAGCGAGAAAGCCGGATGCAGCATCAGGGCGCGGACTTGGTCCACCGCTGTGCCGGGCGCGGTCGCCTGCAGGGTAAACCAGCGATCCAGCACCAGCGGATTGTGTTGCCAGCGCTGGAAAAAATCCTCCAGTCCGTCCAGCCTGTCCTGTTCCGAACCGTAGTTGACCAGTTGGCTGAGCGCGCCCATGCGGTCGGTCATATTGCTGGCTTTGTCATATTGGTTACGGGCCAGTTGAGCGCCTGCGCTGACGCCTGCGGCCATCAGGTAGGCCAGCGCCAGATTGCGCAGCGAACGTGTGCCGGCCTGCAGGGCGTCCGGGCTGTAGTCAGGGTGTTCCAGGCTCAGGAACTGGTACAGCTCTTGCCAATAAGGAGTCAGGGCCAGCCCCAGTTCCCGTTGCAATTGACGGCGAACCTGCACAATGGCGCGCGGCGTCATGGGCTGGGTTTGCTCCAGCAGCTCGCGTTCGCTGGGCAGAGCCAGGATGCGGGCTTTGTAGGCCGGACTCAGGGCCGGGTCTTGCAGCAGCGCACGCCAGGTCTGTACCAGGGTTGCCGTCTGGCTGGGCGACGGCGTGCGTCCGGCTGCACGCGCCAGAATCAGTCGGGTGGCCAGCAACTGGGCGGCTTCCCAGCGGGCAAAGGGGTCGGGGTCGTGGCCGGCCAGCAGCGCCAGTTCGGCGTCTGGGCGATAGTATTCCACGCGCACCGGAGCGGAGAAATTGCGCAGTAAAGACAGCACAGGCGGCTGGGGTATATGTGCAAAGGTCCAGCTCTGTTCTTGCTGGGTGAAGTCCAGCACCAGGGTGTCGGCGCTGTTTCCGTCCAGGTGTAGCGTCAGGGGGCGGCCTTCTTGATCCAGCATGCCCAGGGCAAAAGGGATATGCAAAGGCGGCTTGGCGACGGATTTGGATTCGATGCCGGCAGGCGGATTGCTTTGCGTCAGCGTAAGCGTGCAGGTCTGGGCGTCAGGGTCGTGCTGGAGATGGACATGCACGCGTGGCGTGCCTGCCTGTTCGTACCAGCGGCGGAATTGGCTCAGGTCGCGGCCCGGGTGGCGAACGCGATAGACGCTGTCCATGGCGTCCACGAAATCGTCGCAGGTGACGGCCTGGCCATCGTGACGGCGGAAATATTCACGCATGCCGGCCTGAAAGCCTTCTTCGCCCAGTAAAGTGTGCTGCATGCGTATGACTTCGGCCCCTTTTTCGTAAATGGTGGCCGTATAGAAGTTGCTGATTTCCTGATAGCTCTCGGGGCGAATGGGGTGGGCCATCGGGCCGGCATCTTCGGGAAATTGAGCGGCCCGCAGCACGCTGACATCGTCGATGCGTTTGACGGCCCGCGCGCTGGCGGCTTGAGCACCGTCCAGCCCTTGGGCCAGCATGTCGCCGGAGAACTCCTGGTCGCGAAAGACCGTCAGCCCCTCTTTCAGGGATAACTGGAACCAGTCGCGGCAGGTGACTCGGTTGCCGGTCCAGTTATGAAAGTATTCGTGGCCGATCACCGCTTCCACGGCGCGGAACGAAGCATCGGTGGTACTTTGCGCATCGGCCAGCACATAGGCGGAATTGAAAATATTCAGCCCTTTGTTTTCCATGGCCCCCATATTGAAGTCGCGCGCCGCGACAATCATGAAGCGGTCCAGATCCAGCGCCAGTCCGAAGCGTTGCTCGTCCCAACGCACAGAGTTCTCCAGGCATTGCATGGCCCATTCGGTTTTATCGCCATCGCCACGGTCGCAATAGACCTGCAGCAGGGCAGGACGGCCGTCGGCCTTGGTGATTTCGCGTTCGCGCAGATCGAATTGGCCGGCCACCAGGGCAAACAGATACGAGGGCTTGGGGAATGGGTCTTGCCAGATGGCCTGCTGGCGGCCGTCCGGCAAGGTTTCGCTACTTAGCAGATTGCCGTTGGACAGCAAAGTGGGGTAGGCGGTCGGATCGGCCCGCAGCACGACTTCGTAGCGCGCCATGACATCCGGGCGGTCGGGGAAAAAGGTGATGCGCCGAAAGCCCTGGGCTTCGCATTGCGTAAACAGATGCTGGCCCGAGACGTACAGCCCCATCAGGGAGGTATTGTCCAGTGGGCGGCAACGGCTAAGCAGGCTGACCTCGACCTGCGCACGCTGCGGGTGCAGGGTCAGGCCCTGGGCGGTCAACTGATAGTCCTGGGGGGACAGTGCCTGGCCGTCCAGGCAGACTTCGATCAGTTCGATGTCCTCGCCATCCAGTACCAGCGCGGCCGCCTCGCCGTTCAGGCTGCTGGCGCGAAACTGCAGACGCACATGCGTCTGTTCGGCTGCCAGGTCAAATTCCAGTCGTACGTGATCAATCCGGTACGGGTAAGGCTGGTAATCCTGGCGAGAGATCGTGGCTTGGGTATCTGTGCGCATGGAGTCCGACAATCAAAGAAATAGATGTGCCTATTGTAATGTTGTTTGACGGGCGGGGCGGCAGGCCGGGGCAGCGGTACACTAAATAGATGCGCTGCGCTTTATGTCGGTATGGGCAATGCAGGGCGGCAGGAACAGGATATTTTTCAAGGGCGAATGCCATGACTATTTTTTCAGCAATATTTTCTGTGCGTACGGCTCGTTTGGCGGCCTTGAGTCTGGTGATGTTGGCGACGGGATGCGCAGCGCCCAGCTGGTCGGCGAAACTGACTCGTTACCAACAATGGCCGGATCAGACACAGGGGGAAACCTACCATTTAGCATCCAGTCCGGCCCAGAGCAGTAATCTGGAATATCAGTCTTTTGCCGATTCGGTGCGCGCCGCGATTGGTGTGACCGGTCTGGTCGAGGCTAAAGATGGCGCTGCGGCGCGTTTTGTGGTGGAAATCGATTACGGCAATCCGCAGGAGCAGACCTGGGTGCCCCAATATGCGGACAGTTTCTATGGCCCCATGGGTTGGGGCATGGGGCGCGGTTACTACGCGCCCAATGACGGCTTAGCGGGTGGTTTCTTTTATTCCCCGCCGGTTGTTAATGTGCCGGTCACGATCTATCGAAATTATCTGAGCGTGGTAATTAAAGATAAACGCAAGCAGCAGGCCGAGGTCTATCGCGCTACGGCAGTCAGTTATAGTCAGTCGGACAATCTGGCGGTGCAGATGCCTTATTTGTCCCAGGCCATATTTGATCATTTTCCTGGCAATAATGGCCAAGTGATCGATATTGAGTATTCCTTGCCTAAACCTTGATGGATCGGACCTGAACTATTCTGTAAATGTATTGAATAAACGAGAAAGGGACAGCATATGCATGCTGTCCCTTTTTGCTGGCACCTGCAAGACTTACTTGATCAGGAAGTCTTCGCGGCTTTGGCCTTGCGCTTCGGCGTCGATGATCCAGCGCGGAGGGCGGCCACGTCCTGTCCAGGTGTCTTGTGTCGCGGGATGGCGATACTTTGGAGGCAGGCTGGCTTTGGGTTCGGCAGAGCCGGCGGAAGAACCGCGCGCAGAGGTTTTTTCCAGAGCTTCGGCTACTTCTTCAAGCGTGATTTCGTTGTCCTGCATGGACTTCACGATGGAAGCGATGATAGGACGGCGCTGCTTGACCTTTAGGGATTTCATCTGCTTTTGCAACCGCAGAATCTCTTTTTCTATCTTCTGCTTGGCAGAGCTGTATGTTTCGACGGACATGTTGGATTCCTGTTTAGTGATTGTAATTATCAGATAAACGCTGCCTGCGCGAGCGCGTGTTTATCATGCGAAAACAGTTTACTTTGAATTTTTGAAAAATATAAGAGCCGAATGAAAAAAATTAAATTTTAATTCGATGTCACCCTTGAATTCTGTAATCGATTTGTCAGCTTGATAATTGAATCACCAGTAGTGATTAATTATTCTGATGGGGGGTTATCATATTTTCGAATAGGTTTATATGGAAATGGTATGGCTATATGGATTTTTAATGCATTTGCACGAAATAATTTGCATCTATATTCACGGAATGTCGCGACTAAGCGCACAGCTATGTCATGTCATGATGGGGGAGCGGACGTTGCGCGTGGGTGAAACACACCAGGCCATCGCGCGCCGCAGCGCATTCTGTTTTAATGCTGTGATGGATTCTTTTCGCGCGCCCCGGCCGCTCTGGCAAGGTGCGGCATCGCGATAAAAAATGATTGCCCCCTGGCGCAGTAGCGCCGCAATCGATTTGTTAGTAGGAATAAAAGAATGAAGCTTGTTGATCCCGCCATCGATGCGTTGGCCTGCGCCCGTGGCCTGCTTCTGGAGCCTTGGGGACTGAACGAGTCCCATTTGTCCGGCGCGCTGGGCGAAATACTGACCCATCAGGCGGATTATGCCGACCTGTACTTTCAGTACACGCGCAGCGAAGGCTGGAGCCTGGACGAGGGCATTGTCAAAAGCGGCAGTTTTTCGATTGAGCAAGGCGTGGGCGTGCGTGCGCTCAGCGGCGAAAAAACCGCTTTTGCCTATTCAGACTCTATTAGCCAGGATGCGTTGCTGTCCTCGGCCCGCGTCGTGCGCTCCATTGCCCGCCAGGGCGGCAACGGTGCAGGCGGCGTGCTGGTTCCGGCCAAATCGGCCCGGCCTGCTTTGTATACGGGTATCGATCCCATCAGCAGTCTGTCCGCTCCGGACAAGGTGGCGTTGCTGGGGCGTCTGGATGCATTGGCGCGCGCGGCCGACCCACGGGTGGTGCAGGTCATGGCCAGTCTGGGAGCCGAATACGATGTGGTGTTGGTGGCCGGTAGCGATGGTCGTCTGGCTGCCGATGTGCGCCCTTTGGTGCATTTGTCGCTGTCCGTCATCGTCGAGGAAAATGGTCGCCGCGAACGCGGTTCGGCATCGGGCGGCGGCCGTGTGGATCTGGCGTATTTCTCGGACGATCTACTGCGGACCTACGTGGACAAAGCCGTGCGTTCGGCCAGAACCAATCTGCAGGCGCAGCCGGCTCCGGCAGGCCAGATGACCGTCGTGCTTGGGCCGGGCTGGCCCGGCGTCATGTTGCACGAAGCGGTAGGCCATGGCCTGGAGGGCGATTTCAACCGGCGCGGCAGCAGTGTGTTTTCGGGCCGCATTGGCGAGCGCGTGGCCTCCAAGGGCGTCACCGTGATTGATGACGGTACCCTGGCTAACCGACGCGGCTCGCTCAATATCGACGACGAAGGCAACCAAACCCAGCGCACTGTCTTGATCGAGGACGGTATTTTGAAAGGCTATCTGCAAGACACGCACAATGCCCGTCTTATGAATACCGCCGTGACCGGCAATGGCCGGCGTGAATCCTATGCCAGCTTGCCCATGCCGCGCATGACCAACACCTTTATGCTGGGCGGCGATCAGGACCCGCAAGAAATCATCGCTTCGGTTAAAAAAGGTTTGTATGCCGTCGATTTCGGCGGTGGCCAGGTGGATATCACCAGCGGCAAGTTTGTTTTCTCTGCTTCCGAGGCCTGGGTCATAGAAAACGGCAAGCTGATGTACCCGGTCAAAGGGGCCACCCTGATCGGTAACGGTCCGGACGCCATGAATCAGGTCACCATGATAGGCAACGATATGCAGCTCGATCCGGGCGTGGGTACCTGCGGCAAAGAAGGCCAGAGCGTGCCGGTGGGCGTGGGTATTCCCACCGTGCGCATGGAGAACCTGACGGTGGGCGGCACAGCCTAGTCGGGCGATCAGCCATGTTGCTTAAACCTGCCTGCGGGCAGGTTCAAGACTGCTGATAACCCTTTGCGTAAAATCCTCTTGCCAGCCCTTGAATGTGGGCTGGCTTTTTTTTGCATTCCGTTCGGCTGCCGATGTTCATTGCCGAACCGGTTTTCTATAGACGCCGCTCAAGGCGCACGCTGAACGGGGCAGGCTGACGGCTTGCCGGCGCTGCGCGCCGGTGCCCTGGTCGGTTCGCGGGGCCGGGCGCGTCGTGAACTCCGGCGGGTCGCTTGTCCGCCGGACAAGCAACAAGCGCCGCCGTCAAACAGCACGACACGTGCCTCCCGTCCTCGCGCCCCGCCTGCGGCGAGCCATCTGACCCGCCTGCCCCGTTCAGCGTGCGCCTTGAGCGGCTCGAAGCCCTGATGGCATAGATTTCAACCCTTGGTCTATGGGAGATTCACGGATAGCAAGACTAGGGGCGACCGAGAGAGCTCCCGCCTGGTAGGGTTGGTCGATGGGCCTTGGGCCTGAAACCATCACGTTGCCAGGGTGAGTTCGGTGGCCCTGAGTCGGCGGGCGAGTCAGGGCATTCGCCGCCGACGGCTGGCCGGGACAGGGGGCAAGCCCCGTTCTGTTTGAGACGCGCGCTTATGGTTCGGCACGAACCATGCGGCGAGTTAACGGGGTGCCTGTCCCGGCCAGCCGGCAAGGGAACCGGCGCGCAGCGCGGGCGAAGGCCCCAGCCCGCCGACTCAGGGCCGCCGGACTCACCTTCTTCGATGTCGTTTCTGCTTCGCTCAACGACCGAACGCGACATAGGGATGTGTTCGCCCGACGGTCCGAACATGTGTTTGGGCTGAGCAAACAGACATGGGTGCAGCAGCGGAGTTTGTCAGCAGTCTGAAATCTGCCTGCGGGCAGGTTTTTTTTGCCTTATCGGATGCCCGCAGGTGCGCCCGGCCACTACACGCGTGCGTGTGTTTCAAGGTGTATCCTATCGCCCAAACCTGTTTGACTTACATCTTTACTAATCATATTATTTCAGTGCGAATGAATTGTGCTGAACTATTTTGCTTGGCTAATTAAATGACTACTGACCAACAATACGATCTGCGCATCCTGCGGGCTTTGCGTCGTATTACCCGCTCGATTGCCCTGCATTCTCGGCAACTATCCGCCTATAGCAACATCACGGCCCCCCAACTGATCTGCTTGCGCACAATCATTGAAAAAGGGCCGCTTACCGCCACGGCTATCAGTCGCGAAATGCATGTCAGCCCCAGTACGGTGGTGGGTATTTTGGACCGTCTGGAAGACAAGAAACTGGTGCTGCGCGAACGGGGGCGGGAAGACCGCCGCATCGTGTTCGTCAGCGCAACCCCCGAAGGTGTGGAACTGGCGCGTGACACGCCCTCGCCTCTGCAAAAGAAACTGGCCGATGCCTTGAAAGAGCTGCCCGAGCTGGAGCAGGCCACCATGACGCTGTCGCTGGAGCGCATCGTCCGTTTGATAGACTCAGATCCGGAATCGCCCACGGAGGCCGGCGATGCCGTATCGCCGATACTGGAGGTCCCGGAGGGAGACGTGCCCCCTGAATCCGGGCTTGTGGTTTGACTCTATATACCGACCTATCCCCCACATCCACAGCGGCCCCGGTGGGGCCCGCAACAAGCCAGGATCTGGTACTGCGGGCTCCCCAGACACAAGATGCCGCCGCCATCCATCAGTTGATCGCAGAGTGCCCGCCTCTGGATCTCAATTCTGTCTACGTCTACCTGCTGCTTTGCCAGCACTTCCGTCATACCTGTGTGCTTGCCGAACGCGCTGGCCATGTGGACGGCTTTATTTCCGCCTATTTTTTGCCGGATCAGCCCGAAGTGCTGTTTGTCTGGCAAGTGGCCGTGCATCAGCGCGCCAGGGGGCAGCGGCTGGGACAGACCATGCTGGAGCACCTGAAGCAGCGTCTGGACGGCTGCGCGCTGCGTTTTCTGGAAACCACGGTTAGCCCGGACAATCTGGCTTCGCGCGGTCTGTTCAACGCAATGGCCCGGCGCTGGCAAGCGCCCTTGCAGGAGCAGGAATTTTTTCAATCGACGTTGTTTGGCCGGCAGGCCCACGACGCCGAACCTCTGTTACGAATCGGTCCCTTGGGCGCAGCCTGAGGAGATCCCTACGCAACAGGACGTTCAATGCTGGCCCTGCGCATGCGGGCGGCTTGAGGAGGGGCGTCCAACAACCAGGAGAGGAAACATGACTGACTTGAAAATTTTCGACCGGATGGAGTCCGAAGTCAGAGGCTACGTCCGGTCCTTCCCAGTGGTCTTTAATAAGGCACGCGGTTCAGTGCTGGAAGATGAAAGCGGCAGGCAGTACATCGATTTTTTCAGTGGCGCGGGAACCTTGAACTACGGCCACAATAATCCCCACCTGAAAGACAAACTGATCGAGTACCTGCACACCGATGGCGTGGTTCACGGACTGGATATGGCCACCAGCGCCAAGAAGTATTTTCTGGAGTCCGTGGACAGGGTGTTGCTCAAGCCGCGCGGCTGGAATTACCGGCTCCAATTTACCGGCCCGACCGGCACCAATGCCGTCGAAGCGGCGCTGAAACTGGCGCGGCAGATCAAAGGACGTCAGAACATCGTTTCTTTCACGCACGGGTTTCATGGTGTCAGCATGGGGTCGCTGGCGGCGACAGCCAATGCCAAGTTCCGTGGTGCCGCCGGTGTTGCGCTGGGAAATACGACCTTTATGCCCTATGACGGCTATCTGGGACCGGATGTCAACACCATGGCGTATTTCGAGCGCCTGCTGGAAGATCCCAGCAGCGGGCTGGATCATCCTGCCGCTGTCATCGTGGAAACGGTGCAGGGCGAAGGCGGGGTCAATGTGGCCACCCAGCGCTGGTTGCGCGAACTGCAACGGCTGTGCCGCGAGCACGACATGTTGCTGATCGTGGACGACATTCAGGTCGGCTGCGGACGCACAGGCCGCTTTTTCAGCTTCGAGCAAGCCGGCATCAGCCCCGACATCATCACGCTGTCTAAATCGCTGTCAGGCTTTGGTCTACCCATGTCACTGGTGCTGCTGCGCCCCGAGCTGGATATCTGGAAGCCTGGTGCGCATAACGGTACGTTCCGGGGCAACAATCTGGCCTTTGTCACGGCCGCGCAGGCTTTGGAAACGTACTGGGCGGACGATGCCTTCGAGCAGCAAGTCCAGGCCAAAGAGCGCCAGGTGCGCGACTGGCTGGAGAACCTGGTGCATAGCTATCCCGATGCCGGCCTGAGCGTGCGGGGACGCGGTCTGATCCAGGGGTTGGTGACCGTGCCGGGCGAAGGGCTGGCCAATCGGATTGCCGCCCAGGCCTTCGAGCAAGGATTGGTGATCGAAACCTCGGGCGCGCACGACGAAGTGCTCAAGCTGCTGCCGGCCCTGACGATAGATAGCGAGCAGTTGGCGCAGGGCTTGAACATCATCGAACGCAGCGTGGCGCAGTGTCTGTCGCAGCGCACCACTAAAGCACGGGTATTGAAACTGGGAGGAGCACGCTGATGCTGGTCAAGAATGTACAAGACGTCATTGGAACAAGCGACGAGGTTCGCACCGAGAATTGGGTCAGCCGTCGCGTGCTGCTGAAAAAGGACGGCATGGGATTTTCGTTCCACGAAACCGTTATTTTCCCGGGCACCGAAACACATATCCATTATCAGAACCATCTGGAAGCGGTCTGGTGCGTGGAGGGTGACGGCGAAATTGAAACGATTGCCGACGGCAAAAAGTATGCGCTGGGTCCAGGCGTTGTTTATGCGCTGGATCAGCACGATGAACATTGGTTGCGTGGCGGAGAAAAGCCGCTGCGCGTGATCTGCGTCTTTAACCCGCCCCTGACCGGGCAGGAAGTTCATGACGCCAAAGGTGTATATCCTTTGGTCGCGGATGCGGATTGAATCAGGAAGGAGGCCATCATGACTGTAATGATGACAGACCGGTACGCCTCGCGTACCGAGCGGGGAGCGGCGATTGTGGCCCGTCAGGAGCCGGTGGTGTATGACACGCCGGTCGGGAGCCGGCCCTTGTCGGCCGCTCAGTTGCGGGAATACGAAGACAATGGTTTTTTGCTCTTGCCGGATGTGTTTTCCGCGCAGGAGGTGCGCAGCCTGTTGGCCGACGTGCAGGGTATGAGCACCGATCCGGCCATTCTGAAGCGCGAAGAGGCTGTCGTCGAAAAAGGCAGCCAGGCCGTACGTTCTATTTTCCGGGTGCACGATTTAAGTCCTTTGATTGCCCGTCTGGTACGCGATCCGCGCGTGCTGGATGTGGCGCGTCAGATTCTGGGCTCGGACGTTTACGTACATCAGTCGCGTGCCAATCTGAAGCCTGGCTTTACAGGCAAGGAGTTTTACTGGCATTCGGACTTCGAGACCTGGCATGTCGAAGATGGCATGCCGCAGATGCGCGCGCTAAGTTGTTCCGTGTTGCTGACCGATAACAACGTCTGCAACGGCCCGTTGATGTTGGTTCCCGGCTCGCATCGCCAGTTTGTGTCCTGCGAAGGCATCACCCCCGATGGGCATTACAAGGAGTCCTTGCGCAAACAGGAATATGGCGTGCCCGATCCGATCAGTTTGCGTTTATTGGTCGATAAGGGCGGTATCGAAGCCATTACCGCCAAGGCGGGTTCAGTCATCTTTTTTGACTGCAATACCATGCACGGTTCGGCCAGCAATATTTCGCCCTGGCCGCGCGCCAATGTCTTTACCGTGTACAACAGCATGGAAAATAGCGTGCAGGACCCGAAATACGGCCTGCAGCCACGGCCCGAGCACGTCGCGACGCGTGGTCGCTTTGCTATGCTCAAGCCCTTAGAAGGCCGTTTGCTTGATCCGTCGAACTAGCCGTTTGCTGAAGCAGATTGGATTAAACCCCTTGGGACGTTGTCCTCAAGGGGTTTTTTGTGCCTGACACCGTTGAGAAGAGTTGTTTACTGCGTTGCGGGCAGGCTTGAGATAGTAGGGGAAGCACGCGATTGATGGGCGCGGCTGGCGCTTAGGACGGGTTGATGAAGTTGCTCAGAAACTCCTGGGTGCGGGCGTGTTGCGGGTGGCTGAACAATTGCTCGGGCGGGGCCGATTCGACGATGACGCCCTTATCGAAAAAGCACACGCGATCGGAGATTTCTTTGGCAAACTGCATTTCGTGCGTCACCAGCAAAATGGTCAGATCGTGTTCCTGGACCAGCTTCTGGATGACGCCCAGCACTTCGCCCACCAGTTCGGGGTCCAGTGCCGAGGTCGGCTCGTCGAACAGCATGATGTTGGGGCGCATGGCCAGGGCGCGGGCGATGCCGACGCGCTGCTGTTGGCCGCCCGAGAGCTGGCTGGGAAACTTATCGGCCTGATCGATCAGCCCGACCAGTTCCAGGTACTGCTCGGCGCGTTCGCGCGCCTCTTGCCGGGACAGGCCCAATACGTGTTCCGGGGCTTCTGTCACATTGCGCATGACGGACATATGCGGGAACAGATTGAACTGCTGAAACACCATGCCCATTTCCTTGCGCATCTGGCGCAGGTGTTTTTCTCCAGCGGTCACCAGTTGGCCGTCGCTGGCTTGTTCGTGCCAGAGCGGCTTGCCAGCCACCGTAATCATGCCTGCATCGATATTTTCCAATGTCATCAAGATGCGCAGCACTGTGGATTTGCCAGAACCGGACGGGCCGATGATGCTGACTTTTTCGCCGCGTTGTACTTGAAAGTCGAGTGCGTCCAGCACCGTCAGGTCACCGAATTTTTTGGTGACCTGCTCGAATTGGATGATGGGGGCGTCGTTTTGCGTGGTCATCGTAGCGGAATTCCTTGTTTGGGCAGGCGGGTGTCCAGGGCGCGCACGCCGGCCGAAGCCAGCAGCGTCATGACCAGATACAGGCCGCCCACCATGGACAGGGGGATGATGTAGTTGAACGTGCGATCGCCGATGATTTTTGCCACATTCAGCATTTCCAGCACGGAGACCACCGACAGGACCGGTACATCCTTCATGATGGAGACCAGGTAGTTGCCCATGGCAGGGATGATGCGTGGAATGGCCTGCGGCAGGACGATGACGCCGAACGTGCGTAGCGGCGACAAATCCAGCGACCGGGCGGCCTCGGTCTGGCCGTGGGTGACCGATTCCAGACCGGCTCGGTAGACCTCGGACAAATAGGCGCTGTACTGCACGCCCAAGGCCAGCGCGCCGGTCAGAAAGGCCGGCAGCACAATACCGTAGTCGGGCAGCACGTAGTACAGGAAAAACAATTGCACCAGCAGCGGTGTGTCGCGCAGAAACTCTGTCAGGACATACGCGGGCCAGGAAATCAGGCGCAGTCGTACGCTTTTCAGGCCAGCCAGAATCAGGCCCAGGACAGCGGCCACCAGAAAACCCAGAACGGTGGCCTGGATCGTGACCCACAGCCCCTTGAGCAAAATGGGCAGGATAGAGACGGCAAAGGCCCAATTACTGCTTGTGTCCCATTCAATGCCAAACAGCATGGTTAGCTCCTTGTGGCGCGCCACCGGCCGGTGGCGCGCTCGATCAGTTTCATCAGAGCGGTCAGTACCAGTGCCATGCCAAAGTACATCAGCAGCAGCAAGGTGTAGATGGTGGTGCTGTCCTGGGTGAAGTTACGGATCTGCTCGGCCCGGAAGGCCAGGTCGCCCAGACTGATCAGCGACACCAGGGCGGTGTCTTTCAGGTTCTGCACCGCCAGATTGCCGAAACTGGGCATCATTTCTGGTATGGCTTGGGGCAGGCTGATGCGCCAGAGTGTCTGGCGTTCTGTGAAATCAAGGGCTTTAGCCGCTTCCAACTGAGCAGGAGGTACGGCTTGCAGCGCGCCACGCACTACTTCGGCTCCATAGGCGCCGATATTCAGGCTCAGGGCCAAGGTGCCGGCCACCACGGGCGGCAGGCGCAAGTCCAGGCCTATGGCTTGCCCCAGAATGGGCAAGGCAAAATACAGCCAGAACAATTGCACCAGCAAGGAGGTGCCACGAAAAACTTCAATAATGGTCACAGACAGCGTGCGCACGCCCAGATTGCGCGACAGTTTGCCGATGCCCAGAGCAAAAGACAGCAGCCCGCCCAGCATGGTCGAGTACAGCGTCAGCTCGGCCGTGACCCAGGCCCCCTCCAGCAGGGGGGCGCTATAGCTAAGCCAATCCATAGAGGGTTCCGAATAAAGGCGGGGGGCGCGTAGCCCGCCTGGATGGAAAGTGCGCCAAGGCGTCGCAGCCGGACTGCGACGCCGGCTCGGCCGGGCTTAGCCCTTGCACAGCTGCGCCGTGTTTTTCTCGAAGGAATGCGTCAGGTCTTCTTCGGTAAATCCGTAGTTGGCCAGGATCGCCTTCCATTGCTCGGTCTTTTTGAATTGAGCCAGTTCTTTATTGACCGCATCGCGCAGGTCCTGCGAGTCCGAGGCAAAGGCAAAACCGCCCCAACTGCGCACGGGGCTGCCATTGACGACAGGGTCGTTGAACGGCGCGGCCAGTTCGGTTTTGCCAGCGCTTTTGGCGGCCAGGTCGTTGACCGTCAGGCCGGTGGCGGCGTAGGCGTCTGCCCGGCCGGTGGCGACGGTGGAGATGGCGTCGGCATTGTTGGAAATAGTGACCATGCGCTGATCGGGCACGCCCAGCGCCTGCATCATTTCTAACTGATCGGCACCGGCCATGATGGCAATGGTGTGATCGGTCTTGGCAAAGTCTTCGTAGGAATGAATGTTCTTCGGATTGCCTTTGGCGACCAGCAGCCCTTCGCCGTAAGAACTATTGGGCTCGGAAAACAGGACTTGCCGGCAGCGCTGGGGCAGGATGGCCATCTCGGCGGCAACCATGTCAAATCGCTTGGCTTGCAAGCCGGGAATCAATGAGCCGAAATTAGCGGTTTCCCAGGTGATATTTTCAATGCCCAGACGCTGCATGATGGCTTGGGCTACTTCAGGACCGGCCCCTTTGGCCTGGCCTGACATGTCCATGTAGCCGTAGGGAATTTCGTTGGCCAGGGCGATACGGATCGTGCCGCGTTTTTGAACCTCGGCCAGCGTTACTGCGTGCGCTCCGGCCATGATGCCCAGGCAGCCGGCCAGGGTTCCGGCCAGGGCAGAAAGTGTGTGGAGTTTTGTTTTCATGCGTATTTCCTTTTCTGGTGCAAATCATTTTTTAAAAAATGATTTGCATTACAAAAGATTTGCTGAGAAATCATACTTCATAAAAACATTTCAACTCAAATCAATTTAATAGAAACTATTAGTTAGGTAACCTAGGTAGAAAACATCAATCATCATAATTTCTGCTTATTAACCAGAGGCTTGCGCATTTATTGAGCTGCTTTTTTGCTATGCTCTGCGGCAGAGCGCGGGGACCGTCTTGGACAGAACGTCCTGGCTCTGCAGGCATCCAGATCATTGCAGTACGCAGCCTCGTCCATGGGGCGGCGGCACCTTTTTCGTGGCGCGTATCGGCGCGCCGCGTGCAACATGCCGATATAGGTCGGACCTCGCCTCAACAGGGCGGCGTCGGCCACGAGACGCGAACCTATAAAGCTGCGGGCGCGGGCTCGGTTCGGCATGTCGCTCCAGGCCCATCCATCCGGGCGCGGGGCAAAGCAGGTGGCAGCTCGACTAAGGCTAAATCGTGGAGGCTCTATGAGCAGAGAAGAGGGGGGTTTTGTCCAACGGCACCTGATCTGGGTGCTGGTGGCGTTGCTGGGCGCATTTGCGCTGGGGACAGTGGCTTTGCACAGGGGGGAAACCATCAATGCCCTGTGGATTGTGGTGGCGGCGGTATGCGTTTACCTGATTGCGTATCGCTACTACAGCCGTTTCATTGCGCGCAAGGTGTTTGAGCTGGATGCAAGCCGTCTGACACCAGCTTGGCGTCATAACGATGGTCTGGATTATGTGCCGACCAACAAGCATGTCCTTTTCGGGCATCACTTTGCCGCGATTGCGGGGGCCGGACCGCTGGTCGGCCCAGTGCTGGCGGCGCAGATGGGCTATTTGCCCGGCATGCTCTGGATTTTGGCCGGCGTGGTGTTTGCCGGAGCTGTCCAGGACTTCACGGTTTTGTTTATTTCCTCGCGCCGCGATGGCCGTTCATTGGGTGATCTGATCAAGGCCGAGTTGGGTACCGTGCCCGGCGTCATTGCGCTGTTTGGTGCCTTTATGATCATGGTCATCATTCTGGCGGTGCTGGCACTGATTGTGGTCAAGGCCCTGATCAACTCGCCCTGGGGCACCTTTACCGTCGTGGCCACCATTCCGCTGGCCATCTTCATGGGTGTGTATCTGCGCTATATCCGGCCAGGACGTATTGGCGAAGTGTCGGTTATCGGCCTGGTCTGCCTGCTGGCGGCGATTGTGTTTGGCCAGGATGTGGCGGCCCATCCCACATGGGGGCCATTCTTTACGCTCAATGGCGAAGAACTGACCTGGGCGCTGATTATTTACGGCTTTATTGCCGCCGTCCTGCCGGTATGGCTGCTACTGGCACCGCGCGACTATCTGTCCACTTTTCTGAAAGTGGGCACCATTGTGGGTCTGGCGATTGGCATCGTTATCGTTGCGCCGCAGATGAAAATGCCTTCGACCACGCAGTTTATCGATGGCACCGGCCCGGTTTGGTCGGGCAGTCTGTTCCCCTTCTTGTTCATTACCATTGCGTGCGGTGCCGTGTCGGGCTTTCATGCGCTGATCTCCTCGGGCACCACGCCCAAGATGATCGAGAACGAAACCCAGGCCCGCTACATCGGGTACGGCGGCATGCTGATGGAGTCCTTTGTGGCCATCATGGCCTTGGTGGCGGCGTGCGTCATCGAGCCGGGTATTTATTACGCCATGAACAGTCCGGCGGCCATCATAGGCACCACGCCCGAGCAGGTCGCTCAGGTCGTCTCCAGTTGGGGTTTCATGGTGACGCCGGCCGACTTGACCCAGATGGCCAGCGACGTGGGCGAGAGCAGCATTATTTCGCGCGCTGGCGGCGCGCCGACACTGGCGGTGGGGATGGCGTACATTCTGCACAGCGTGGTCGGCGGCCCTGGCATGATGGCATTCTGGTACCACTTTGCCATTTTGTTCGAGGCCTTGTTTATTCTGACCGCCGTGGATGCCGGCACGCGTGCCGGACGCTTCATGCTGCAGGACTTGATGGGTACCTTTGTTCCCAGCCTGCGGCGCACCGAGTCCCTGATTGCAAACCTGATCGCGACCTCGCTATGTGTGGCTGCGTGGGGATACTTCCTCTATCAGGGCGTGGTCGATCCGTTGGGCGGCATTAACACTCTGTGGCCCTTGTTCGGCATTGCCAACCAGATGCTGGCAGCGGTTGCCCTGGTGCTTGGCACGGTAGTGCTCTTTAAGATGAAAAAAGATCGTTATGCCTGGGTCACGGTCTTGCCCATGCTCTGGCTGCTGATCTGCACCCTGACGGCGGGCCTGCAGAAAATGTTCCACCCTGATCCAAAAATCGGCTTTCTGGCGCACGCGCGGCGCTACCAGCAGGGGCTGGCCGAGCAGACTGTCCTGGCTCCGGCCAAGTCGCTGGATCAGATGCAGCAGGTCATTTTCAACGATTACGTCAACGCCACGTTGTGCGGACTGTTCATTTGCGTGGTACTGAGCATGGTGTTCTTTGGCATACGTTGCGTTTTGCGCGCCCGCCGCGCCCATGCGCCGCACACGGCAGAAACCCCTTACGAGCCTTTGCCCCACCAGGCAGCGGCAGGAGCCTGATATGAAAGGAATGTTCAGCGCCGCTATGGCGCGTGGCTCCCAGGCAGGGCGTGATACCGGCCGCTATCTGGCCACTACCTTGCGTCTGATGGTGGGGGTACCGGATTACGAAACCTATCTGGAGCATATGCGCCGTAATCATCCCGATCAGACGCCAATGGACTATTCCGCGTTCTTTCGCGAGCGTCAACAAGCCCGTTATGGTGGACGCGGGCGTATTGGCTGCTGCTGATCGATAGCGGCGGGCCGGTGCAAGGTGGTTTTCCGTGCCGGCCAACCGTTGCGCCATGCGCCATGAGCAAGGCAATGGCGCTAAAAACAACGCTATCGGATCAAGGCGATGGACTTTTTCGTGATTCGCTTGAAAATGCGAAACAAAAGGGCCTTCTGAAATTAAATAACGAAATATTTATTTCGTTGCATGCTTGTTTTTAGGGTGGTTTTGGTATGGATATTTTGTAAGTAGCCGTATTTTTAACGGGTTCTTGCTGTAATCCTTGGCGAAGACGCAGAAACTGTGTTAGGATTTTTCCTATGAAACACGCAACCCCATTCGTTTACTTTTATTTTTACGCTTTTCCGATGCCGCTGGTGGAGGAAAGGACGGGTTGCACCAAACAGAAGTAAGCCCAAAATCCTGAAAAAAGCCGCCAGCATCGTCCGGGCGGCTTTTTTTTCGCCTTCCCCCCCGGCCCTGGCAAACCTACTGGAGTAACGTCGTGTCGCACAATACTGATGATTTACGGATTCGTGAAATCAAGGAACTTTCCCCGCCTGCGCATGTGATGCGCGAGTTCCCCTGCACATCCGAAGTATCGGCCACGGTCCATGATGCCCGCCGCAGTATTCACAATGTCCTGCACGAACAGGACGATCGTCTGGTTGTCATCGTCGGTCCATGTTCCATCCACGATACCGAAGCGGCTCTGGACTATGCGCGTCGTCTGACCGTGCAGCGCAAACGCCTGGCCCCCGAGCTGGAAATCGTGATGCGCGTGTACTTTGAAAAACCCCGTACCACCGTGGGTTGGAAAGGGCTGATCAACGATCCGCATCTGGACGGCAGTTTCAACATCAACCAGGGGCTGCGTACGGCGCGCGAACTGCTGCTGGCCGTCAACCAGCTGGATCTGCCCGCCGGCTGCGAATTTCTGGACATGATTACCCCCCAGTACATTGCCGATCTGGTGTCCTGGGGAGCCATCGGCGCGCGCACCACCGAAAGCCAGGTGCATCGCGAACTGTCGTCCGGCCTGTCCTGCCCGGTGGGTTTCAAAAACGGCACGGACGGCAATATCCGTATCGCCCTGGATGCCATCAAGGCCGCGTCCCAGCCGCATCATTTCTTGTCCGTCACCAAGGGTGGCCATTCGGCCATTGTGTCCACCGTGGGCAATAACGATTGCCACGTGATCCTGCGCGGCGGCAAAGCTCCCAATTACGATGCCGAGCACGTCGAGGCAACCAGCCAGGCTATGATCAAGGCCGGCATGACGCCGCGTGTCATGATCGACGCCAGCCACGCCAACAGCAGCAAAGACTACCGCCGCCAGCCCGAGGTGTTGGCCGATGTGGCTGGTCAGATTGCCAAGGGCGATGCGCGTATTTTCGGCGTCATGATCGAAAGCCATCTGGTGGGCGGTCGTCAGGACATGGTCAATGGCTGCGCTCTTACCTATGGTCAGAGCATTACCGACGGTTGCATAGGCTGGGAAGATACCGTCAACGTGCTGGATCAATTGGCCCAGGCGGTGCGGGATCGCCGTCAGGCACGCGTCAAGCTTGAAGAGGCAGCGTTGAGCCACTCATAATAGCGTTTTGCACGTTATTAGGAATCATCATGAATGCTCCTGGTCACGCCGACGCCGTTCGGCGTCCTCTGCCGGACGTTTTTCTGCAGGCTTTGCAGTCCCGGTTCACGGACCGCTGTTCGCTCGCGCACGCCGTGCGCGAGCACCACGGAAGGGACGAATCCCCGTTCCCTCCTATGTTGCCCGATGCCGTGGTCTTTGCCCGCAGCACCGAGGAAGTGGCCTGGGTGGCGCGTCTGTGCCACGAGCACCATGTACCGCTGATTCCGTATGGCGTGGGTTCTTCGCTGGAAGGGCATCTGCTGGCCGTCCAGGGCGGGGTCAGTCTGGATCTGTCCGGCATGGACCAGATCGTGGCGATCAATCCGGAAGACTTTACGGCCACGGTACAGGCGGGTGTTACCCGCTTGACCCTGAACGAGCAATTGCGCGATACCGGTCTGTTTTTCCCGATTGATCCGGGTGCCGACGCCAGTCTGGGCGGCATGGCGGCGACGCGGGCTTCGGGCACCAATGCCGTGCGCTACGGCACCATGCGCGAGAACGTGCTGACCATGAAGGTGGTGACGGCCGACGGCCGTGTCATCGAGACGGCCAATCGCGCCAAGAAATCCTCGGCGGGTTACGATCTGACGCGCCTGTTCATCGGTAGCGAAGGCACCTTGGGCATTATTACCGAAGTCACGGTGCGCCTGTACCCGCAACCGGAGGCGATTTCTGCAGCCATCTGCAACTTCCCCGATCTGCGTTCGGCCGTGCAAAGCGTCATCGAAGTCATCCAGATGGGCATTGCGATCGCCCGAGTCGAATTTATGGATACGGGGGCAGTGCGCGCTACCAATGCCTACAGCAAGCTCACGCTTAAAGAGTCGCCGTTGCTCTTGTTTGAGTTCCACGGCAGCCCAACCGGCGTGCAGGAGCAGGCCCAGATCGTACAGGAAATTGCTCGCGATAACGGCGGCATGGATTTTGAATGGGCCGACAAGCCCGAGGACCGTTCGCGCTTGTGGACGGCGCGCCATAATGCGTATTTTGCCGGCCTGCAACTGCGCCCCGGCTGTCGTGCCAGCACGACCGATGTCTGCGTGCCTATTTCCGCTCTGGCCGATTGTGTCGAGCAGACGGCAGCCGATATGGATCAGGCTTCTTTCCCTTACACCATTGTCGGGCATGTGGGCGATGGCAACTTTCACGTTCTGATGTTGCTGGACCCAGACGATCAGGAGCAATGGCAAGAGTCCGAGCGCCTGAATCGCCGTCTGGTGCAACGCGCCATCCAGATGCAGGGCACCTGCACCGGCGAGCACGGCGTCGGTCTGCACAAAATGGAGTTCATGCTGGCCGAACACGGTCAGGACAGTCTGGACATCATGAGCAGCATCAAACAGGCGCTGGACCCCCACAACATCCTGAATCCGGGCAAGATGATTCCACCCCGCGCCTAGGTGGCCGGCCAGGGGTGGGAACACCGTCCCGGCTGCTGGCCAAGCCCCACGGGGCGGGGCATGCAACGCATTCGCCGGTCCCCCTCCAGGGCTTTGCCCTGGAGGAGTCCTGGGCAGGCGTACAATATTCTTTTTGTGGTTCGCCCTGGCGAGCCTTTTGCCATACAGCGCGCCCGTTGCGGCGTGCATCACCACCACAGCAATGACTACATCCAGAAAAAAAGGTCGCGTCGTGATCGGCATGTCCGGCGGCGTCGATTCCTCTGTTTCGGCTTGGCTGCTCAAGCAGCAGGGCTACGAGGTCGTGGGCCTGTTCATGAAGAACTGGGAAGATGACGACGATTCCGAATACTGTTCCTCGCGCCAGGACTGGCTGGATGCCGCCAGCGTGGCCGATGTGGTGGGCGTGGACATCGAAGCCGTCAATTTTGCCGCCGAATACAAGGACCGGGTCTTTGCCGAGTTTCTGCGCGAATACTCAGCCGGCCGCACGCCCAATCCCGATGTGCTGTGCAATGCCGAAATCAAATTCAAGGCTTTTCTGGATCACGCCATGACGTTGGGGGCGGACTGGATTGCGACCGGCCACTATGCCCGCGTGCGCGGCGTGTCGGTGGGCGGTCGTACCCAGTACCAGTTGCTCAAGGGGCTGGACGCGTCCAAAGATCAGAGTTACTTCTTGCATCGCCTGAATCAGGCGCAGCTTTCGCGCACCTTGTTTCCGCTGGGCGAAATCAACAAGCAGGATGTGCGCCGCATTGCACAGGAACTGCAACTGCCTAACGCGGCCAAGAAAGATTCCACCGGCATCTGCTTTATCGGCGAGCGTCCGTTCCGCGACTTCCTGAATCGTTATCTGCCCACCCAGCCCGGCCCTATCAAGACGCCCGAAGGCGTGGTCGTCGGCCAGCATGTGGGCTTGTCGTTCTACACCTATGGGCAGCGCAAGGGCCTGGGCATAGGCGGGGTCAAGGGCAAGCAGCGCGAGGACGGCACGGCCGATGCCTGGTACGCAGCCCGTAAAGACCTTCAGACCAATACCCTGTATGTGGTTCAGGGGCACGATCACCCTTGGTTATTGCAGTCCGAGCTGCGCGCGGACGATGCCAGTTGGGTTGCCGGTCATCCGCCCGCGCAGGAGGTACTGGGAGCCAAGACGCGTTACCGCCAGTCGGACGCGTCCTGTCGTCTGACCGATGCCGCCGGCAGCCGTTTTACTCTGGCTTTTGATCAGGCCCAGTGGGCCGTTACCCCCGGACAATCTGCCGTGCTGTATGACGGCGATGTCTGCCTGGGCGGCGGCATTATTCAATAGAGATACTCATGGACCCTGTTCTTGTCGCTAGTTTGCTGGCCCTGGGGGCCGGCGTAGGTGTGGCGGCCGGTTTGCTGGGGATAGGCGGGGGCATGATTCTTGTGCCTTTCCTGACCTTTTTGCTGCCGCGCTTTGGCGTGTCGCAGGAACTGGCCGTGCATGCGTCCATCGCCACGGCAATGGCCACTATTCTGTTTACGTCTTTGTCCAGCGTGCGCGCGCATCACAAGCGCGGTGCCATACGCTGGGATGTGGTGCGCGCCATGACGCCGGGGCTGATCGTAGGCGGAATCCTGTCCGGTGGCGCTGTGTTTGCGGTCATCGACGGCACCTTGCTGGCCTTGGTGTTTGCGACGTTTGTGCTGTATTCGGCCTATAAGATGGGGCGCAATACGCCGGTGCCGCAGGGGCGGGCCATGCCGGGCCGGCCTGTTATTGCCGGCATGGGCGTGCTGATCGGTTTTGTGTCTGGCCTGCTGGGCGCGGGTGGTGCCTTTTTGTCGGTGCCGTTTATGCTGCGCGGCAATGTCCCGGTACGCCAGGCAGTAGCCACATCGGCGGCGCTGGGTTTCTTTATTGCCTTGGCCAATAGCGTGGGCTATATCTGGTCTGGACAGGCGGTCAATGGGGGACAGCCCGGCATGCTGGGTTATATCTACTGGCCTGCCTTGTTGATTGTCTCGGCCATGAGCGTATTGACGGCACCGGTCGGGGCCAGTCTGGCGCATCGGATTTCTCAGGTCACGCTTAAACGCATCTTTGCGGCCATGCTCAGTACGTTGGCCGTTTATATGATTGTGCAGGCTATTTTCCACGCCTGACGCCCCTTGCTGACCGGATGCGCCAACTGGTGGCGTTCAGGGCCTGCTGTCTACTGGCTAGACGGTGTGCGGTAGGGCTCCGGATACAAAAAAGCCCATTCAATCGAATGGGCCCTGTCTTGCCGGAGAGTGCGGTCAAAGAGCAGGGAGGGTGCTGGCGAACGAAGGCCGCGTCTGCAGTTTCTCGTCCAGGCGTTGCAGATTGCCGTACTGCGTGCGCCAAGCCATAGTGGGAAAACGCAGGTCCAGATAGCCTAGGGCACAGCCGACGGCGATATCGGCCAGGCTGAAGGTCGTGCCCATGCAGAAGGCTTGTTCGCCCAGGCTGCTGTTCATGGACTGCAACGCGGCGGCGATCTTGCCGTGTTGGCGGTCGATCCAGGGCTGATGGCGCAGTTCCTGGGGGCGGCGGTTTTCTTCGATCACGATGGCAACGGCGGCATCGAGCACGCCGTCTGCAATGGCTTCCCAGCATTTGACCGCAGCGCGATCGCGCCCGGCCTGGGGGATGAGACGACCGACGGGCGACAAGGTATCCAGGTATTCGACAATAACGCGCGAGTCGAACAGGCTGCCCTGGTCATCCATGATCAGGCAGGGAATCTTGCCCAGCGGGTTGTACTTCATGATATCGCTGTCGTCAGCCCACACATCTTCCAGAATCAGCTCGTAGTCGAGCTTTTTTTCCGCCATGACGACGCGGACTTTGCGCGCGTAAGGGCTGGTGAGGGAAGCAAGGAGTTTCATAGGAAGCTATCAAAAGTTACAGGCTAAAAAAGTATAGCAGGAACACCTGTAGGAACGACCCGCTCGCCTGGCCTAAAAGGTCTTGTCGGCGCATTGGATTCAAACTGTGGTTTATTCGTCAAACATCTGGACGTAGACGGGCCTGTCGGGGCGCTCTTGCGCTGGGGCGCGCGGGGGTGGGCGGGCAATGTTAGAATGCTGGCTGAATTTTCTCCCCTCTTTTTCCTGTAGAACGATGCAAATAGCCGATACTTTGAGCACTCTCAATGCCCTGTCCCCCCTGGACGGGCGTTATGGCAGCCGTACGGGCACCCTGCGGGGACTGTTGTCCGAAGCTGCTTTCATGTGGCACCGCGTGGAGGTCGAAGTGGCCTGGTTGATCGGTCTGTCCGATGCCGGTCTGCCGGAGCTGCCCGCGTTTTCGTCTCAGGCGCGCCAGGCGCTCAAAAGTCTGGTAGAGAGTTTCTCCGAAGACGACGCGGCCCGTATCAAGGCCATCGAGCGCACCACCAACCACGATGTTAAGGCGGTGGAGTATTGGCTCAAGGAAAAAGTGTCGGGTAATGCCGAACTGGCCCAGGCGGCCGAATTCATCCACTTTGCGTGTACATCCGAGGACATCAACAATACATCGCATGCCTTGATGCTGACCCGTGCCCGCGAACAGGTCATCTTGCCGCAGTTGCAGGCGGTGTGTGATGCCATCAAGGAGCAGGCTCGTCAGCACGCAGCCCAGCCATTGCTCTCGCGCACGCACGGCCAACCAGCCAGCCCCAGTACCATGGGCAAGGAATTTGCCAACGTCGCCGCCCGCCTGCAGAACGCCATTGCCGCCATTGCCGCTGTGCAGCCCCTGGCCAAGCTCAATGGCGCGACCGGTAATTACAATGCCCATTTTTCGGCGTATCCCGACATCGACTGGCCGGCTTTCAGCAAGCAGGTGCTGTCCGGTTTGGGTTTGACGCAGAACGTCTACACCATTCAGATCGAGCCGCATGACTGGATGGCGGCGCTGTTCGATGCCATTGGCCGCGCCAACACCATTTTGCTCGATTTCAACCGCGACGTCTGGGGCTATATCGCCTTGGGGTACTTTAAGCAGCGCCTCAAAGAAGGCGAGATCGGTTCGTCCACCATGCCGCACAAGGTCAACCCGATCGACTTCGAGAACTCCGAGGGCAATCTGGGTCTGGCCAATGCCGTGCTGCGCCACCTGTCCGAAAAACTGCCCGTGTCCCGCTGGCAGCGCGACCTGACCGACTCGACCGTGTTGCGCAACCTGGGCGTGGCGTTGGGTTATAGCGTGGTGGCCTATGACGCCTGCCTGCGTGGTCTGGGCAAGCTGGAGCTGAACGCGGCGGCTGTCGACGCCGACATCGATGCCTGCTGGGAAATTCTGGCCGAGCCGGTGCAAACGGTCATGCGCCGTTATGGCTTGCCACAGCCCTACGAGCAGCTCAAGGCCCTGACACGCGGCAAAGGTATTACCGAAAGCGCACTGCGCGAATTTATCGGCGGCCTGGATTTGCCGGCCGATGCCAAGAATTATCTGCTCAATCTGACCCCGCGCAGCTATCTGGGTGTGGCGGTCGAGTTGGCCAAGGCTATTTAAGAACCGTGTCATGCGTGCCGTGGGAAAGCGGCACGCCAAACGGTCCGCTATGCGCTTCATGCCCCCCGGGGCGCTTTACGTTTTATTTACAGGAGTTAGTATGAAGAAATTCGCATTCCTGGCTGCCGCTGCTGCGGTATGTGCTGCCATTGCCACTCCGGCCACGGCGCAGTTTGCCAAGCCCGAACAGGCTATCAAATACCGTCAGGCCGGCATGGCCCTGATCGGTTCGCATTTCGGTCGCATGGCGCCTGTGGCCAAGAAGGAAGCGCCCTTTGATGCGGCTGCGATTGCCAAGAACGTTGAAGTGTTGTCCGTGTTGGCTACCTTGCCTTGGGCCGGCTTCGCACCCGGTACCGAAGGTGGCGATACCAAAGCAGAAGCCTGGAGCGATGCCAAGGGTTTCAAGCAGGCCGAAGACGATTTCCTTGCCGCAATGGGCAAGCTCAAGACAGCTGCTGACTCGGGCGACTTTGATGCCTTCCGCGTCGCTTTTGGTAATGTGGGCAAGTCCTGCAAGATCTGTCACGACGCCTACCGCAAAGATAATTAATCGGCGCAGCTCAAAAAAAGCCCTCGAAAGAGGGCTTTTTTGCGTCTGTGCCGTAACCGTGAAGAGGGGCAGGGCAGCCCCTTTGGGTAGCGTCGATTCCGCATCATGATGGGTCTCAGTTCTGGTAGCCGGATTCGCCGTGGGTACGGATATCCAGGCCTTCGCGCTCGTGCTCGGGGCTGACACGCAGACCACCGCAGATCCACTGCGCCAGTTTGAACGCAATCAGTGCGGCCACGCCCGACCAGACCAGGGTCAGCAATACGCCTTCCAGCTGAATCCATAACTGCATCCAGACACTATGGCCAGCGGCGGTGCCGGGGCCACCCCAGGAGGGCGCATTGAACAGACCGGTCAGCAAAGCTCCGACAATGCCGCCCAGGCCATGAATGCCGAATACATCCAGCGTATCATCGGCGCGCAGCAGGCGTTTCAGGCCATTGACGCCCCACAGGCAGGCCAGCGAGGTGATCAGACCAATGGCCAATGCTCCGGAAGGTGCCACAAAGCCGGCGGCAGGGGTGATGCCGACCAGGCCGGCAATTGCACCTGAGCAGGCTCCCAGCAAAGACGGATGTCCTTTGGTCAGCCATTCGCCAATGGTCCAGGCAAGCACGCCGATGGCAGCCGCCAGCATGGTATTGAAGAAAGCCAGGGCGGCATTTGCGTTGGCTGACAGGGCCGAGCCTGCATTAAAGCCGAACCAACCCACCCACAGCAAAGCGGCGCCGATGAAGGTCAGGGGCAGATTGTGCGGAGGCATGGCTTCGCGGCGATAGTTCAGACGCGGGCCGATCAGCCAGGCACCCACCAGTCCGGCCATGCCGGCGTTGATATGCACCACGGTGCCCCCGGCAAAGTCCAGTGCGCCGCGCTCATTCAGCAGGCCACCATGTTCAGGGTCGGCGAACCAGACCATGTGGCAGATCGGCAGATAAGCCAGGGTGAACCAGATCAGCGTAAATACCAGAATGGAGGATAGCCGGGCGCGTTCAGCCAGGCTGCCGACAACCAGTGCGCACGTCAGACCGGCAAAGGTGGCCTGGAAGGCGGCAAACAGCAGTTCGGGCAGGGAACCGGACAGGGTGAACTTCTGATCGCCTGGGGTAAAAAGGCCATTCAGAAAGAGCTTGTCCAAACCGCCGATAAAGGCGTTGCCGGAAGTAAAGGCCAGCGAATACCCGTAGATGAACCACAGCACCACGCCCAACGAAAACACCAGCAGTGTCTGCGAGAGCATGGACAGGGCATTTTTGCGACGCACCATTCCAGAGTAAAACAGGGCTAAGCCTGGTGCGGCCATCATCAGCACCAGCAGGGTGGAAACCAGCATCCACGATAGGTCAGCGTTGTTCATGACGATGTCTCCCGAGCTTAAAGGGCGTTTTCATCGCACTCGCCGGTGCGGATGCGGACCACATGATCCAGGGCCTGAACGAAGATCTTGCCGTCACCGATGCGTCCGGTACGGGCGCTGTTCTGGATGGCTTCCAGTACGCTATCGAGCAGGGCGTCGGGGACGGCGAGTTCGATACGGATCTTGGGCAGAAAGTCCACGGCATATTCGGCCCCCCGGTACAGTTCGGTATGGCCTTTTTGCCGGCCAAAGCCTTTGACTTCGGTCAGTGTCATCCCTTGAATGCCAAGCTCGGAGAGCGCTTCGCGGATTTCGTCGACCTTGAACGGCTTGACGATGGCTGTAATGAGTTTCATAGGTGTTCCTGAGGTAAACGCAGGTCGGCCAGCCATGCAGGGGAAAACAGGAGTACCGTTCAGGATGGGACGGGTGGAGAGATGCCAGCCGGAACTTGTGGTTCCGGTGGTGGGCTTGAAGCCGGGCGCGCCGTCGGCGGTTTCGGCTTGAGTTGATCCCCGGCTGCTCGGCCGCAAGGCAGCAGCGTGGGCGCAAGGTGAAGGCAAGCGGACCTGTGTTGTAGGTTGAAGAGCAACACAATTCCGGCAAGGCGAGTAAGCTAGCTTGGCACGTGACCCCGATCTTGCCTAGTCGGTGGGCAGTGAGGGCAGCGGTGGCGCTCTGTGGCACCTGTTTCCGCGGATCTCACTACCGCAGGAACAAAGACTATGGAAAAATAATATATGCTGCGGCGCAACAAGTGAGCGCCAGATGTCATTTTTTTTTAATTAGTCTTAACTTTGCAACAAATAAGGGGCCATTCGTGCAGGAAAATAAAAAAGCCCGCACAATGGCGGGCTGATTTATGTGTTTGCGGAGCAAACGCTTACAAGAATATTTCCGGTAAGCCGCAGAAAGCTTGGTGGGTCGTGACAGACTCGAACTGTCGACCAATGGATTAAGAGTCCAGTGCTCTACCAACTGAGCTAACGACCCGTGTTTCCTGCGAAGAAAAGAATTATAAGCCTGAATCCGCAATGCACAATATCAGTTTACATATTGTTTCAAATAGACGCTAACTCGGGTCGGCTTGATTGAAGGTGTCGCAGCGTTGCAGCTGGCCGCTGCGGTAGCCTTGCTGGAACCAGGCCATGCGCTGCTTGGCGCTGCCGTGGGTAAAGGAGTCGGGCACGACATAGCCTTGGGCCTGTTTTTGCAGGGTATCGTCACCCACGGCCTGAGCAGCGGCCAGGGCCTCCTGTATGTCGCCGGGTTCCAGGATCTGACGCTGTGCATCGGCGTGATGGGCCCAAACGCCTGCATAACAGTCGGCTTGCAGCTCCAGCCGTACCGAGGCCTGATTAGCGCGGCTTTGCGAGCCGCTGCGGCGCGCTTGCTCCAGGGTGCGCATGGCACCGAGCTGGTTCTGCACATGATGCCCCACTTCGTGCGCAATGACATAGGCGGGCGCAAAGTCTCCTTTGACTCCCATGCTGCGCTCCATTTCATCAAAAAATCCCAGGTCTATATATAGCTTTTCGTCGCCGGGGCAGTAGAACGGTCCCATGGCCGATTGACCGGTCCCGCAGGCGGTGGGCGTGGCACCGCGATACAGCACCAGAACTGGGTCCCGGTACTGGCCGGTGGTTTGCTGCTGAAAAATGGCGCGCCAGACATCTTCGGTTTCGCCCAGGACCTTGGCGATGTATTGTCCCTGGGCGTCGTTGGCGGGGACCGATTGGGCAGGCGGCTGCGTAACGGGGCCTTGGGCAAGATTTAGCACCATAGTCGGGTCCAGGCCGAAATACATGGCCACGAGCGCCAGAACAATAGCGCCCAGCCCGATCTTGCCGCGTCCGCCCCGGGGGCCGGCTGCGCGGCGGTCTTCGACGTTCCGGCTGGAACGGGATCGATCCAGGCGCATGGTGTTCTCCTTGTTTCCGAAAAAGCGTCAATGTACCCTGAATTGGAGCCAGCGCTGGCGCAAGACGGTGTGCGTTAACTGTTCTTGAAGAATAAGTCACTGACATAAAAAGGGAAATGTTCTTTGTCCAAGGGCTTTCCCCATTCTTGCCCACTGCAATTGTGGATAAGTGGGCCGGTGTATGCTGTTGGTATCGAGTGTGGCGGGAGGTGCCCGATGCTGGCTGGAACCTTGTTGGCCCTGCGCGATCATGCGCGGGTTCGTGCCATAGGCGCAGTGGTGGCGCGCTATGGCATACAGGATGTGATGGCGCGCCTGGGGCTGGAGCAGCTCTGGCCCGGCACGCAAAGCTCGGCCCAGGTTGATGTGCGCGATGCGACTGCGCCAGTGCGTCTGCGCCGTGCTCTGGAAGAGTTGGGGCCAACGTTTGTGAAACTGGGGCAGATTCTGGCGACCCGCAATGATCTGCTGTCGGTGGAATGGACCCAGGAGTTGGAAAAGCTGCAGGGGCAGGCCGCTCCTGTACCTTGGGCAATCATAAAAACTGAACTGGAGCAGGCGCTGGGACAGAGCCTGGAGCAGGCTTTCGCCTGGTTTGACAGCGATGTGCTGGCGGCCGCGTCGATGGCGCAGGTATACCGCGCACGCTTGCATGATGGCACACCCGTGGTCGTCAAGGTCCAGCGTCCGGGGTTGGAACCTTTGATTCAGGCCGATCTGCGCCTGCTAGGGCAGATTGCGCGCTTGATTCAGCAGCAAGGGCTGCTGCCCGAATACCGCCCGCACGATATTGTGCGGGCATTGGCGTTGGCGATTGCCGACGAGCTGGACTTTACTCGTGAGGCGGCCAATGGCCGGACGGTGCGGGATAATCTGGCGCAGCTCGATTATGTGCTGGTGCCGCGCGTACACGACGAGTGGACCAGCCCTACCGTCATGGTGCAGGACTATGTGCAAGGAGTCTCGCCCCTGAATGGGGCCGCCTTGCAGGCCATAGAAGCAGATCGCCGTCTCTTGGCCCGGCGTGGAGCCATCGCCTTTTTGCATATGGTGCTGGAGGACGGTGTTTTTCATGCCGACCCTCATCCCGGCAATATCATGGCTTTGCCCGGCAATCGTGTCGCGTTCATCGATTTTGGGCTGGTCGGCCACCTGACAGAGCGCCGCAGGCAGCAGTTATTGATCTTGTTGCGCGCCATTGTGGATGGGCAGGCAGACGGCGTGGCCACTACCTTGCTGGATTGGTCTGGGGCAGACGATTTCGATTGGGCCAGGCTGGAAGAAAGCGCGCAGCGCTACGTGGCCCGCCAAAGTCGGGGCTTGCTGTCTATTTCGGCTGCGCTGATGGACTTCATGGCTCTGGCGCGCGAAAACAAATTGATGTTGCCGCCTGATCTGGCCTTGCTGTTTAAGGCCTTCATTACCGCCGATGGCGTGCTCAAGCGCCTTGACCCCCAGTTTGACGTGATTGCCGTGGCTCAGCCCATGATTGCCGCCATGATGCGCCGGCATTATTCCCCCCGTCGCTTGTACGACGATTTGCAACGTAGTTTGTTGGAATCGCGTCAGTTGGCGATGGAAGCCCCGCAACTGCTGCGCTTGTTGATGCACCGGATACGGCAAGGAAAAGTGCAGGCCCGCATCGAAGTGCAGGGACTTTCCCGTCTGGGCAGTGCGTTGGAAAAGGCGGCGCTGCGTCTGGCGATAGCAATCGTTACCGCGGCATTTGTACTGGTGCTGGGGCCCGGGTTGCTCACGCGCGGGCCGTCGTGGCTGGGCCTGACTATTTTTGGCTGGGCGGGTCTGGCGGCCGCTCTGATCGGATTGGTGCTGGTCTTGTGGGGGTATTGGCGTCGCCGCTAAGGTCGCCGGTAATTGTATCCGGATGGCTCTAGGCCATCCGGCCTAGGGCGGACAGTCACCGCCCACTTTAAAAGACAGTCAGCAGGGATGCGGCTCAGGCCAAACAATCCCCGCGTTATCCCCAGGTTTGTGCACAGTTTCTGGGGATAAGTTTGTCTTACATGAAGTCGTCCATGCCGCCGGCAGGTGCCAGTCCGGTCAGCGCGTAGACGGCCCAGCCTATTAGCGCAGCCAGCACAAGAGCGATCAGTCGTGTTTTCCAGGTATCGGTACTGGCCGGCAAGTGGGTGTCGGCAGGTATCCGGGCGTCTCCGCTGATCATGACACTGGTTAATTTTTGGCCACCACGAACGCGATACAGGATGATGGCCAGGATGTGCAGCGCAATCAAGGCCAATATGATTGCTTCGTTGGCTTTGTGCAGGCCGGTCAGGGTTTTGGACCAGTCGCTGCTCAAGTAAGCCAAGGGGCCGGTTGTGAAAATATCGTCGTTGGCAAACAGCCCGGAAACCGCCTGAAAGCCAAGAACCAGAAGCATGGCCCAGACCGACCATGCCCCGATGGGGTTGTGGCCTGGGTAGATGGCTGGTTTGTCGCGTAGATAGCGCAGGCTGCGTGCAGGATGGGGCAGAAAATGCACAAAGCGAGAATAATGGCCGCCGATCAATCCCCAGACCAGACGAAAGGCCAGTAGCCCAAGGGCCAGCAGGCCAAAGCGCACATGCCAATCCATCCATAGTCCGCCTACTTTAATGGTGACAAAGCAGGCCACGATACTTAAAACCAATAGCCAGTGGAAAAGACGTGTGGGTAAATCCCATACCCGCAGGCGATGGGGGGATGGTGTAGTAGTCATAGTGATATCCGGGGTGAAACAGGACGATTGATTATAAGCAATGTCCTGTTGGAGATCCCCGCTGTGCCGAAGTTCCGGGCTAGCGCATCAGTTGCTTGCGTTTGCGCAAGCTCACCTTGCGCCCGTCGTAGCGATATTCGTCGATATGGGCAGGGTCGTCCCGGCTGGGTGTTTCCATGATCAGGGTCTGCCCCTGATGGCGTACGCGTATCTGAGCGCTGCATGAGCCAAAGGCCGGCGTCAGCGTATATCCACCGGAGGCCACCGTGATCCAGTGGTAGCGGATGGGGCAGCTGCCCAGCCCGGTATCGACCGAAATCAAGGCGGTCTGGCCTTTTTGTTGCTTGAAAGCGTACGGAATGTTGATCATGCCCTTGATCTGTGGGCGGATGACTTCCGAGCCCAGCAGCAGTTGAGCTTCGTAGACGTACTCGCTCTGGCTGACTTGTAATACACCATACGGCGTATCCAGGCTAAGTTGGGAAGGCGGCTGCGGCCAAGCCAGCGGTGCAGTGGCACCGGCTGACAAAGAGAGGGCTAGAAGTACCAGCCCGCATAGGTGCCGATAGAAATGAGCTGTGGAAAGACGCATGGCGAGTCGAGTCTGGAATGGTTCAGGACTGTGCTGCGTAGGGACCGCGCAGAATTTCCTCTGTTTGTAAATTCTATGACATTTTATGTAAATTGTCAGGACTGCCAAAGAAAGCGGGCTTGATGCTGAATTGGATGCCGCGGAATCACACCATTGCCGTCGTTTATTTTCCGTATGTCTATAAAGCCTGCCGTGCCTTTATTTAAGGGATGTGGGGCCGGGCGCACTTAGAAGAAGCTGGCGGTTTTGCGCTATGATTACCGGATTGGCCCGGTTCTGGGCCTAGCCGCATTTTTTTGTAGCAACCGAGACTTATTATGCAATCCACGCCGGATTCCTCTCTGCCTCTTCAGGCCGAGGGTCAGGGCCACGTCGGCCCAGCCGCTGCGCAACTCGATTTTGTCAGTGCCAGCCAGTTGCCTACACCGTGGGCTGTCTTCAAAATTCATGTTTTTGTCGAACGCGACACGCAGAAAGAGCATGTGCTCCTGACGTTGGGCAATGTGGCGGGCGGCGAGCCTGTGCTGGCGCGGGTGCATTCCGAATGTCTGACGGGCGATGCCTTGTTCAGCCTGCGTTGCGATTGCGGGCCGCAATTGCAGTTGGCTCTGGAACGTATTGCCAAGCAGGGCCGGGGTGCCCTGATGTATCTGCGTCAGGAAGGACGCGGCATTGGCCTGGTCAACAAGATCCGGGCCTATCAATTGCAGGACCAGGGGGCCGACACTGTCGAGGCGAACGAGCGGTTGGGCTTTCCGGCCGATATGCGGCGTTACGATATCTGCAAGAGCATGCTTGATCACGTAGGCATACGCCAGATTCGGCTCATGACCAATAACCCCCGCAAGGTCAAGACCTTGCAGGATATAGGCATTGATGTGGTCGAGCGAGTGGCGCACCAGATCGAAGGCAATCCCTATAACAAGAACTATCTGAATACCAAGCGTCTGCGTCTGGGGCATTGGCTGGATACGGATCAGTAAAAACTCAGCTGGAGCGCACTGTGTTGCTTAAAAAAATCGCCAGCTTGCAGGAGCTGGCGATTTTTTTTGCAGGACGGCGCGGGCGTTAGGCCGGGGCTTGTTCCAGCAGGTTGCTGACGCTGGCCTTGGCATTGTCCAGAATGGCGGCGCGCTGTTCGGGAGCCTTGGCCATGCCTTCGGCATAGATAAAGTGCAGATTGGTGACACCCATGAAACCGAACATGACGCGCAGGTAGCTTTCTTGGTGTTCCAGGGCCTGGCCTTGTTCCGAGTTCGAGTAAACACCGCCACGGCTGACGACAATATATACCGTTTTGTCGCCGGCCAATCCTTCGGGGCCATTGGCGGTATAGCGGAATGTGCGTCCAGCCTGGGCAATGCGGTCCAGCCACGACTTGAGCTGGCTGGGAATCGTAAAGTTATAGAAGGGCGCGCCGATCACCAGCGTGTCCGCTTCCAGGAACTGGCTGACCAGTTGTTCCGATATCCGATTTTCGGCTCGTTGGCGCTCGTTCAGGCTGGCATCGTCCAGACCCAGGCGCAATCCCATCGAGTCGGCCGAGAAGTAGGGTGGGGGATTGTCGGCCAGATCCAGGTATTCCAGTTGCACCTTGTCGTTCTGGCGGCGTATCTGTTCGACCACGTATTGTGTCAGCATGCGCGAAGCCGATGCCGCGCCGGTAATGCTGGAGTCGATGTGCAGCAATTTCATGATGGTGAGAGTCCAAGAAGTTCACGGGATGCTTGGTATTATGTTTGAACTCATCGTCGGCGATAAGCCGGTGATTTTGAGAAAGATTGTTCCACTTTTGTAGGTAATGCGGCGGAAGCGCTAGAAATGCACGACTTGAATGATATGGTGCTGTTCACCGAAGTGGTGCAGCGAGGAGGATTTAGCGCGGCGGCGCGGCATTTGGGTATGCCGCCTTCCCGTTTGTCGCGGCGGATCAACAGGCTGGAGACCGAATTGGGTGTGCGCCTGTTGCAGCGCACAACGCGCAGTCTGTCGCTGACGCCGGCCGGCGAGGTTTTTTTGCGTCATTGTCAGGCCATGCGGGACGAGGCCGAGGCAGCACATGCTGCGGTGGCGCAGGTCCAGCAAGAGCCGCGCGGCTTGCTCAGGGTCAGTTGCCCGGTCACTCTGGCCCAGACGGTGCTGCATCAGGTGTTTGCCCAGTATTTGCTGCGCTATCCACAGGTCGATCTGGAGGTGGAGGTCAGCAACCGCGTCGTCGATCCTGTTGTCGATGGCGTGGATGTGGCCTTGCGTGTGCGCAGCACGCTGAGCGACAGCGCCAGCTATATCGTCAAGCGCCTGGGCGAGAGCAGTTCCATTCTGGTTGCCGATCCCGCCTTGCTGGCCCGGTTCGAGCCGGTGCGCGGGCCGGGCGATCTGGCCCGGCTGCCTACCGTGGGCATGTCGGCCCGGCAGGGGCAGGCCGAATGGCAGTTGCATGGCCCTGGCGGCGCATCGGTCAATGTAACCCATCGACCCCGCTACGTGGCCACGGACTTGCTGACCTTGCAGCAAGGGGTCGAGTTGGGCGTGGGGGTTGGTATCCTGCCCGACTATATGTGTTGTGACTCTTTGCAGTCGGGTCGCCTGGTTCGTGTCTTACCGCAGTGGGCACCTTTGCCCGGCATTATTCATGCGGTCTTTGCTTCCCGCCGGGGCATGGCCCCGGCAGTGCGGCGGTTCCTGGACTTTCTGGCCGAGCAATTGCCTGTCCATCATCCGCGTATTTGACCTTTCTTAGCGGGCCTGATCGGGTGCGCAAGAGGGACGAGCCGGCAGAATGGCCCAGTGCAGATCTATCATGGGGCTGCGCTCGGAGGACCAGCGCTGGGCGCGCAAGCCCTTGATGGGGGCTTGTTCGTACAGCGCGGCCAGGGCCGGCTGGGGTGCGCCGCGTGTCTGCAGGCTATACACAATCAAGGCACCGCAATCCAGGTCTTTGGGCAGATTCAGCCAGGGCGATGCGGCCGGGTCGGCATCGATGTACACCTGGACCTGCGGGCCGGCATGGACGGCGATATTGCCCCCCAGCCAGGTGTCCGAGACTATGACGCGCAAAGGAATCCCCGGCATGTGTTCATCCCAGACTTGCTGCATCTGAGCGGAGATTTCCGGTCCCGGAAAAGTGGCGCGTGAATCGCGGCCGGCGTGCCAGGCCAGCGGGCCGCGTGCCAAGGCGTAGCCGCCTGCCATCAGAATGTGCAGCACAATCACGATGACGGCCAGGCGGCGCAATTGAATCCGTTCGCGTCCATACATGATCCAGAGCGCGTAAAAACCATACAGAACAAAGAATGTCGTGGCCCAGGAGGCGACCAGTCGTGTGCCCAGCACGGCCGAGATCAGTACGGTGCTGATGAACGGCGTCAGCCCGACCCAGAGCAGAAACTGTTTGTCTTGGGGGCTGATGGCGTTGGCGTAGCGGCGAGCCTGACGTACATCTGCGCCCGGGTCATAGTTGACGCGATGGCTGCTGCGCCGGTTCCAGATGTGCAGTGCGATCAGCGCTACGATCATGGGACTCAGGCGTGCCAGTTGATCCAGCGTAAACTTCAGCAGTTCTTTGTAGGCCTCCCAACGGGTATGGGTTTCCAGCGAACCGTCCATATAACGGAATGGCGCAAAGTCATTGGCTATCAGCCAGTACAGATGCGGGGACAGCACGAGCAGATAGGCCAGCAAGGCCAATCCCAGTCCTTGCCAGGTCTGTTTGCGGGTGAAGGCAGCGCTGCGCAGCAGATACAGGAAAAATGCGGCGAACAGGATCAGCGCGCTGTATTTGGTCATGGTGGACAAGGCGGCGACGGCACCCAGCCAGAGCCAGCTCGATAGCCGTCCGCCACGGGTGGCCCGGTAAAACAGCCAGATCGAGGCGGTGACGGACCAGAGCTGCGCCGTGTTGTGGTTGAAGATGGTGCCGCGCAAGGAGAAGTAAATGCTGACCGAGCTGATCAGTACCACCATGAAGGCGCGCCGCTGGCTCAGGAACTCGCAGGCCAGTTTCCAGATGAACCACAGCCCCAGTACCGAAGAGAACATGCCGGCGGCAAAAGTCAGCCAGATAGGGCGACCGACCAGGCTGGTCAGGATCGCCATGATCCAGGAGGGGAAAGGCGGGTGTTTCAGATAGCCCAATTCAAAGCTGGCCGCCCAGACCAACTCCTCCATACCGTCCAGATCGGGGGCCTTGTGGCTGATGGCGGTCAGAGTGGTCCACAACAGCGCGATGAACACAAGATACAGCGCCAATTGGCTGCTCAGGTTGCGACGTGTAGCAAGGGCAGGGGGGCGTGCGCGCATGACTTGAACGGGGAATGACGAAAAGCGCAAGTGTATCGTCTTTGTGCGGCGCGCGGCGTTGAAGGCTCGACAGCTTGGGCAATCTGGGCTAGCATGCGCCTAGTCATTGGGGAGTAGCCGCTCCGGCTCCGGAGGACAGCGTCAACACACTTGGTCATACACCGACCATGGCGCTGGCAGCAATCGCCTGGCAAGACCTTTGATCATAAGCCTTCGCGTTTGGCCGGGGAGGCTTGTGGTCATTTGTCTGTTGACCGGCCAGGAGTTGTTATGGAAGCCCTTTTTGTTTCTACCGGTGTGGTCGCTCTGGCCGAAATCGGTGACAAAACCCAATTATTGGCCCTTATTCTGGCCGCGCGCTACAAGCGTCCCTGGCCCATCATTCTCGCCATCCTTATTGCAACCCTGTTCAACCACGGCCTGGCCGGGGCGGTGGGGGCCTGGGTGCCTGCCCTGCTCGATCCAGACGTCTTGCGTTGGGTGTTGGGACTGTCGTTTCTGGCCATGGCGATCTGGATTCTGATCCCCGATAAAATCGATGATGCGCAAGCCGCCCGCACCCGCTTTGGCGTGTTTGGCACGACGCTGGTTACGTTTTTTCTGGCCGAAATGGGCGACAAAACGCAGATTGCCACCGTGGCGCTGGCCGCCAAATACCACGACTTTTGGTGGGTGGTGGTGGGCACCACCCTGGGTATGATGCTGGCCAATGTGCCTGCCGTGTTATTCGGTGAGCGTATCGCCCGCCGTTTGCCCACCCAGTTGGTCCATCGCGTGGCGGCCTGTATTTTTGCGGTACTGGGCGTGTTGGCCTTGACGGGCAGCGCTCAGAGTCTGGGCTTGTAAGTGTTCAGGCGCAAGGGGCCTGGTAGCGCAGCGCGCGGCTGGGCCTCAACGGCCGGGGGAGTGGGGCGTAGCGGCCTTGTGTCCTGATGCGCATCGCTGTCGTGATTGAGCACACTGATGGCCTCTTGCAGACGATTTCCGTTTTCGTTCAGGCGTCGCGTTGTCGCGCCAAGATCATGCACCAGGGCAGCATTGCGGGTGGTGATCTGGTCTACCTGGCCCAGGGCTTGGGTCAGTTGACTCAAGCCGGTGCTTTGCTCGGTGGTGGCGGCGGAAATTTCGCCCATCAATCCCGATACTTCCGAAACTGATTGCAGAATGTCGTTCATGGTCTGACCGGCGTGCTCGGCGTGCGCAGCACCTTGGGCGCTCAGGGCCGTGGTGTCCTGAATCAATTGCTTGATGTTGTCTGCGGCGGCCGCCGCCTGCTGGGCCAACGAGCGTACGGCCGACGCAACCACGGCAAAGCCTTTGCCAGCCTCGCCGGCCCGGGCTGATTCGATGGATGCATTGATGGACAAAATATTGGTCTGGAAGGCAATACTGTCAATCATGGAGACAATATTGCCGATATCGCGGGAGCTATCCAGAATCCGTTGCATGGAGGCGGTGACCTGCTGGACCGCCTGATTGCCGCGTGCGGCGATTTCAGCGCTGCGCGTAGACAGCTCATGGCTGGTCCGGGCATTTTGGGCAGTCTGCAGTACGGTTTGGCTAAATGAGTTCATGCTGGCCGTGGTTTCTTGCATAGACGCGGCTTGTTCGTGGGTGCGCGTCTCCAGCAAGGCGCTGCTTTCGGACAGTTCCATTGCGACGGCCTGACTGTCGTGGGTGCTGCGGTGCACATCCGTGCTGATACTCATCAAGCTTTTGCGCATCAGGTCCAGGCTCAGTCCCAATTTTTCCAGTTTCTGCACAGCTGCCGTGCGCGTGTCCACAGTCAGGTTACCGGCGGATATTTGCTGGGCAATGTGGGTGGCGATACGCAACGAGCCCAGGACGCGGCGCATCAGCACGGCTTGATAGATCAGCATCAGTCCGGCACCCGTGCTCAGGGCTGCGATCAGGGTCGTGGTGTCCTGCGTGGATAGTTTCATGTTCAGAATCAGGGCTGCCAACAGAGCGGTAACGCCGATGTTCAGCAGGCCTTTGCGCAGAAAGGCCGCCAGCAGACTAGGGCCAACCAATGTGTGGATGGCGGCCCAGGGACGTCGCCAGCCGCGGGCCACGATCCGACCTTCGCAGATGCGCCGTGTCCGTGCGCGTCCCTGGCGCAGTTCCTGGTAAAACTGCTCCGCTTCTTGGATCTGCATTGGCTCGGCGCGTACCCGGACCGAGGCAAAACCGGTCAGTTCGCCGTTTTCCAGAATGGGGCTGGCATTGGCCAAAACCCAATAGAAACCGCCATCTTTGCGGCGGTTCTTGACCATGCCTGTCCAGGAACGACCATGCTGCAAAGTGTGCCAGAGATCGGCGAATACCTCCGGGGGCATATCGGGATGGCGCACGATATTGTGAGCCTGTCCCATCAATTCTTCCCGACTGAAACCACTGACTTCGATAAAGGCCGGATTTGCATATACGATCCGGCCTTTCAGGTCTGTTTTGGAAATCAGGTATTGATCATCCAATAAGTTGGTTTCTGTATCGGTAACAGGCAGATTTTTGCGCATGACCTTCTTTCCCCCTGTATTGCACGGATCAGCGAGCCGCCAGTAGCGATCAGTAATGTTGCAATTTTTGTGCAGATGGTATCACTTTGATTTATTTTTGTGTTAAAAATTAAAAAAATGATAATAAAACACGCAAAAAACGCAAAAACGCGCCCCGTAATGTACGGAGGACGGGCGCGTCAAAAAGGAGGTCAGGTGGTCAGGTAATGGGCCTGAAAGGCTTCGCTGAGCAGTTGCAGCAAAAGCGCGATGGGGATGGGCTTGGCAAGCGCAGTGGCGCTGGGCGGCAGGCCGCCGCGCGAATGAATGTCGGCGGCGCTCAGTGCCGAGATGACGTAAATACGGGTGTGTTCGGTTGCCGGAGAGTTGGCCAGCGCCTTGAGCATGGCAAAACCGTCCAGTTCGGGCAGGTTCAGATCAACAAGCAAAACATCAGGATGAAAATGACCGGCTGTGATGAGCCCCTTGAGACCATCTTGTTCGCAACGCAGGTCAATGGGAAAAGGCAGATTTTCCATGGCCAGGCGGTAAATCGCCAACAGATCCTTGTCGTCTTCGACCACCAGCACACGCAGGTTGGGCTCTTCAGTCTGGGGGCGGGACGGTGAGGACAGGTCAGGGGGCGCGGCAATGTTTTTTTGGCGTTGTTGCAACATTGCCTGCACGGACTGATGGTCTATGCGGCGGTGACCGCCCTGTGTTTTCCACGCTTTCAGGGTACCTGCTTCTACCCATAATTGCACGGTACGCACTGAAACGCCTAGTAAATCAGCGGCTTGCCGAGTGGAGTAGAAAGCAGTGCTCATGGCGTCGAGAGAGAGGGAGTCGCAAGAGACGGATGAGTCATGCCGTACCGCGCTTCTGTTTGCATACGGTCGCATAGTTTGTAGACGGTATCATTTGCTGCTTTATTGACAATGATGGTAACGATAAACGGTCGATTCAGTGTGCTGGGCGGTCGGAAAGCCATATAAGCATGTTTCCTAGAACCCGAAGTTTCAAGTTTTCGTACGCCGTTGCGGCAAAGCTCAAGAAGTTGCAAGACCGTTGGAGAGTCATTGTTGCCCTTGTTTTAAGCTGGGCGGTACTGCTGTCCTGGGTCGCATGGGATGAGGGGCTGGAGCAGACGGCGGGCGTACGTTCCCAACAAGCCGTGTCCGAAACCCTGGCCATGCACACGAAGCAGATACTGGCTGAAGCGGATCGCCTGGTCTGGCGGCTGGTCAGGCAAGCCAGCATCCGAGGTCATGATCATAGCTGGCTTGACTCCGTTCTGGAAGAAGCAAAATTGTCCAGCCTTATTTCCGGGATCGCCATTTATGATCAGAATAAACAATTGCTTATGTCAGCCGGTCAGATCAATGTGAAACTGCCACCGGCTGATCTGAAAGGGGCGAACCATGCGCGTTATGTAGCAGCGCCCGAATCATCGCTAACCTTGATCAGTAAAAGCCCCCCTGGTGAGCTGACGCAAGCGGGTATGGTCAAGTATCGCATCAATCTGGCTTATTTTCACCAGATGGTGCGTCTGGTCGTGGGGGATGAACCCTGGTTGTTGCTTCTGATGGACGCTAATAGTTACTGGGTTCTGGGGGCGTATCCCAGCATGCCGCCACGGTGGCAAGAGCAGGATGTGCAACGAGCGATGCGACGTTTGGCTGCGCAAGGCGGCACGGCAAATGCGTTTACGTATTTTACCGAGAACAAGCGGCATGTGTTGAGCGTTGCCCGCATGGAGCCTTGGCCGTTGCTGTTGGTCACCGAAAGCGGAACTTTGCATCCGTGGGCATTGGTATGTTGGAAACGCTGGGGGGCGGTAGGCGTTTTGTTGCTGCTGTCGGCGGTATTGTTGCGGTGGGACTGGAGACGTCAGCATGGAACTGGGCGGCGCTTGCTGGACAGCGGGCGGGCGCGAGGGCGGCGCGCTTCACGCGTGTTTGAGCGTATGTTCGAGACTTTGCCCGATGCCGTGATCATGTTCGATGCCCAAGCTCAGGTGGAGGGCATCAATCTGGCCATGCAGCGTTTGCTTGACTGTGGGGACGATAAATCCCGGCCTCATTGTTTGCTGGATTTTATCCGCTTGCTGCTGCCGGGCCAGGAGCGGGTGAGCGGCGGCGATAGTGCTGGTCTGGAGTCTGTGTTGCGTGGCTTGAATGCGGTCATCCGGCGTGCTCAGCGGGAATTCCGCTGCATGCAGGTGCAGGCGGTCAGCCATCCGGCCCGGGTTCTGGAACTGCGGGCGCATGCGGCTTTGGAGCCGGACGATGCGACTTTAGTGGTGGTCCGTGATGTCACCCTGCAAGTCGAGTTGGATCGGATGCGCTCCGAGTTCCTGTCTTTGGCGGCTCACGAGTTGCGCGCGCCATTGGCCGCCGTTTCGGGCTATGTCGAGTTGTTGGAGCTGGGCTTGGTGGCACCAGATCGGCAGCCGATGGTCTATACCCAGGTGCGCGAGAAGGTGCGGGACATGACAGCCTTGCTCGAGAGTCTGGCGCGTCTGAATCGGGTCGAGCATGCTGGCGACTGGCGGCAAGATTGGCGGCAAGTGGATTTGCGTGCTTTGCTGCGTTTGAGTTTGCGGGCATTTTACGAAACCAGGCATCGCATTCGCTTGGAATTGCCCTCGTCGGCCTTGCATGCCAATGTGGATGCCATGCAATTGTTGGTGGCTGTACGCAATGCTTTGGAAAACGCCTTGAAATATTCGGCGCAGGACACCGAGGTAGTGCTGCGCTTGTGGCGTCTGAGTGCTGGTTGGGCCTGTGTGGAAGTGATCGATCAGGGGCCGGGTATCGAGCCCGGCTACCATGGGCGGGTGTTTGATAAGTTTTTTCGCGTACCGGGCCAACAGGTGCAGGGAACGGGTTTGGGATTGGCAATTTTGAAGTCCATCATCACCAATCATGGTGGTCGGGTTTACTTTCATCCCGACACCCGGCATGGCACGCGTCTGGTCATGGAATTGGCTTTGCTGTCTTCCGCGCCTTATCTCAGTTAATTTGCTTTTAATTCTGCGTATCTTCTTATATTGTAAAAAGATATAAGGTACAATCCCCTGTTTATATTTGAAGCGAATGGCGTGTTGCCTACGTCTTATCCCGCTTCGGGCTTTTTTTGCGGCTTACCTGTTGCGGGTGCTGCAGAATCCTTTTCAAGGAGCACCCAATCATGCAAGGCCTGCACCTGACCGCAGATCTTTACCAATGCGCCTGCCCCTCGCAGTTGCTGACCGACGCCGATGCGCTGGCCGATTTTTGCCGCCAGCAAACCCTGGATGCAGGGCTGACCATTGTCGGCGAAGAATGGCAGGCATTTCCCGAATTTGAAGGCCAGCCAGGTGGCGTTACCGGCATGCTGTTGCTGGCCGAATCACATCTGGCCATCCATACCTGGCCGGAAAGAAATGGCGTTACGCTGGATGTCTATGTATGTAATTTCATGCAGGACAATTCCGGCAAGGCCCAGAGCCTGATCGATGGCCTGGAAGCTGTTTTCAAGCCTGGGCAGTCGCAGCGCAATCGCATCTGGCGGGGCGATGCCGATGGCCCGGCGACCAATGGCGAACTCATCACCGAAAACCTGAACGATCAGGCCTTGTACGGTTTTCGTTTTACCGAGCGACTGCTGGAACGTCAGACAGCGTTTCAGCGCTTGGAACTGTTGAGTTCGGAGAGCCTGGGCACGACCTTGCGCCTGGATGGTTGTCTGATGACCTCCGAGGTCGATGAGTTCTTCTACCACGAAGGCTTGATCCATCCGGCCGCCATGGCGCACCCTGCGCCACGCCGCGCGCTGATCGTGGGGGGCGGTGACGGCGGCGCGCTCGAAGAGCTGCTCAAGCACAATTGCGTGGACCATGTCACCTTGGTGGATCTGGATGCCGAAGTGATCGAGGTGGCACGCGAGCATTTGCAGTCTATCCACAAAGGGGCGTTCGACGATCCGCGTGCCGATATCCGCGTGGGCGATGGTGCTGATTTTCTGGCCCGAACCGCCGACCGTTTCGACCTGATCTACCTGGATCTGACTGATCCGGAAACACCCGCCGGTCCTTTGTACACCACCGACTTTTTCCAGTCCTGCCAGCGGGTGTTGGCACCAGGCGGTGCCTTGGTATTGCATCTGGGGTCGCCGTTTCACGAAGCGCAACAGGTCCAGGCCTTGGGTGCAGAGTTGGCGCAGGTGTTTGAGCAGGTCCACGGCTATGGCCTGCATATCCCGCTTTATGGCTCATACTGGGGCATGGTCGTCGCTTCCGACGAATTGGACCCGACGGCACTGTCGGCACAGGATATCCAGCAGCGTCTGGAACAGCGCTTCAGCGCCGATCAGCAAGAGTCCCTGCAGTTTTATAACGCTGCGCTGCATGGTGCTTTATTTGCCTTGCCAACCTTCTATCGTCGTTTGCTGCCTGCACAGCAAAGCTGTCTGGAAGCGCTCTGCTGATCGGCAGGGTACGCGCAGTGTGCAAGACACAAGGCCTCTCAGGTTTTATGCCTGGGAGGCCTTATTGTTAAGCGGCACCGCGCCGTGCCGGCGTCTGTTCACTTTTTGTGTGTTTGTGAAGCCGTCTTGTCCTTGATCAGACTCAGCACAAGATGCATCAGCCCCATGACGGCAATCGGATTGTCCAGATCGCCTGGGGAATGGATATCACAGCGCAAGTGCCAGCGGAAGGTTTCTTTTTCGGGGGCGGGCTGGTCGTCGATTTGCAATAGATTGGGGCAGGCCATGGCAAGGTGTTCGAGTTGCTCCAGCGTCTCCGCGGCTGGACGCCCCAGGTTGAAGGCGACGATAGCATCGTTCTTGCGTATGCTGCCCTGGTACTGATCCCAGGTTTCGCCAGGGCCGGGAATCAGGTCTACATCGGCTCTAAGCGGTAAAAGCTGCCAGCGGAAATAACTGGCTAGCGCATAGCCACTGCGCCAGCCAAGTACCCATACCTTGCGGGCATCTAATAAGGTCTGGGCGATGTCGTCAAGCAGGCTGTCGGGAATGCGCCGATAAGTGCCGGCCAGATTGTCGTGACACTGCTGCAAGTGGACGCTCAGAGAGCGTCCAGTACTGGTCAGCGGGGCCTTATCCTGGCGTAGTGGAGTCTGGGCTTGCTGTTCGGATCGTACCTGGCGCCGGGCCGCTTCGTAGTTGGGGTAGCCAAGCCTGTGAATAAAGCGCGTGACGGTAGCGTTGGAGACCTGCGCCAGGCCGGCCAGCTCCGATGCCGTATACCCAGCCAGGTCGCCGGGAAAGTCCAGGGCAAATTCGGCCAGGCGGCGTTCAGAAGCGGGCAGCTTGCCAAGCATGGCGCGAGTGCGTTCGATAAAGGACTGGGCGGTGGAGTGGGGCATAGTTCAACAATCTTTATTATTAGAGTGGCGGCATTGTAGGCGGATCTTGGCCAGGCTGTCGTGGCACGGCGTCTCGACACACAATCAGGCTGGCCAGTCACTGCCGCAGCACGGCGCTTGTCTGTGCGGACAGTGTCTGCCTTAGCGCGGGTCCAGTACCTCAAAGTGGCGGCGTAGCTCGTTCAAGGCGTGTACCAGCGAGCCCTGGACGAATTGAGTGCTGATCGCCACCATCAGATTGCTGGGTAAGCCGAAATCTTCGACCAGCGCGCCGTCGCGGTCGCGCCAAACCTGGCTAGCCGAGTCCAGAACGAGAGGGCCGTAGTGTTCGCGCACGGTATCCAGCACCGTATCCGGGTTTTGGCGGTAGGTCAGTACCGGCAGGCCTCGTGCAATGGCATAGCCGATTTCAAACGCCGTGCCGGTGTCTACTTCCGGGCCCCGAAAAGGACTGATATTGGCCAGCACGGCATCGGCTGTATTGAGCAGGTGGATATTGTGCTGATAGATGGATGCCGGATCGTTCTCATCCTGGTCTACGGGGTGCAGGGGCTCGAATCCGAATTCGCGCACCATTTGCTTGTGCAGGGTGGCCCTTTCTTGTGCATCGCTAAAAAAAACATCCGGGCCGGCCAGATAAATGCGTTTCATGGGCAGTCTCCTTAACAGGGCGTGTCGGGGCAACGGGGCTGGCCGCCGCGGCATAGCCGGCGGGTACATCAGGCAGTCTGTTGTCCAGCGGTGCGGGCTCAGCGTCTTTATGTGCAGGATGGCCAGCTATATACCGGAGCATGTCGCTACTTGGTGCGCTGCATTGCACGTACAGCTTAGAGCGGGGCTGCATCCATACGCAAGGCTGTGGTGTATTTCTGATGAAATAAAAAAGCCAGCCCCGCAGGGCTGGCTGTAGGCCATGGCGTGCTGCCTTATGCCTGGCCGGGCTCTAGCGTGGCCGCTGCCGTAAACAGCACATCGGTCGAGGAGTTCAGGGCGGTTTCCACGGAATCCTGGACCACACCGATCACAAAGCCCACGCCGACTACTTGCATGGCGACATCGTTGGAAATACCGAACATACTGCATGCCAGAGGGATCAGCAGCAGCGAGCCGCCGGCCACCCCGGATGCGCCGCAAGCGGCCACCGTCGCCACCAGACTGAGCAGCAGGGCCGTCGGCAGATCCGGGGTGATGTCCAGCGTATGCACGGCCGCCAGCGTCAGCACGGTAATGGTAACGGCCGCGCCCGCCATATTGATGGTGGCTCCCAGCGGGATAGACACCGAATAGGTATCCTTGTTCAGGCCCAGGCGTTCGCACAAAGCCATATTAACCGGGATATTGGCGGCTGAACTGCGGGTGAAAAATGCCGTGATGCCGCTTTCGCGCAGGCAGGTAAAGACCAGGGGGTAGGGATTGCGGCGCAGTTTGAAAAAAACAATCAGCGGGTTGACGACCAGTGCCACCAGCAGCATGCAGCCCACCAGCACCAGAAGCAGCAAGGCGTATTGGCGCAGGGCTTCGAAGCCGGACTCGGCGATGGTCACCGCTACCAGGCCAAAGATGCCCAGGGGAGCAAAGCGGATCACAATGCGCACCAGCGAGGACACCGCCCCGGCCATGTCGGTCAGGAAGTCGCGCGTGCCTTGCGTGCCGTGCTTGAGCGCCATGCCCAGGGCAATCGCCCAGGCCAAAATGCCCATATAGTTGGCATTGAGCAGTGCATGTACAGGGTTGACCACGATGCTGGCCAGCAAGCCCAGCAAGACCTCGACAATATCGCCAGGGGGATTGAGCGTGGAATTGGCCAGGTCCAGCTTGAGCGTGACCGGAAAAGCAAAGCTGGCGATCACGGCGATCAGCGCCGCCAGGAACGTGCCCAGCACATACAGCAGCAAAATGGGAGCCATGCGGCTGCTGGATTGAACCTTCTGGTTGGCGATGGAGGACATCACCAGCACAAAGACCAGGACAGGTGCCACCGACTTCAGGGCCGAGACAAAAAGCTGTCCCAGCAAGGAAATGGACTGGGCAGCATCGGGGGCGAAGTGTCCAAGAAAAATGCCGGCAATCAGACCAATCACGATTTGCGTGACCAGGCTGCCGTGCAGAATGAACCCAAATGGGCCCCGGGCTTGTGCTGCGGTGTGAGCCATGAGAAGGCGACTCCAAACAAAGTGGGGTAAGGCAGAAAACCTGAACGGGGCGCAACAGTAGGGGCTGCAAACACGAGCCCTGCCAGGTCGGAAAAAACACGTATTCTAACACTTTAGTATGTACATTTAACGGCGCGTATGGTACGCTGCTTTATCCACTGGGGTCGACATGGCTTCGACGTGGGTCATGAAACAGAGCAGGGCGTGTCGAGCACCAGTTCGCTCGTAAATCCACTGGAAAACCACAAACGCCAACGACGAGCGTTTCGCTCTAGCCGCTTAAGGCTGGGCCGCTGCACTAATTTGTCTTTGGGTTAGGTAGGGCAACCTACAGCAGCGACATTCACAAAGAATCGAATCGGCCTGGGCCACGTAGGCCGGTTCTAAAACCTAGTGGCTCGCCAAGGAAAGGCCTGTCGATCGGCACAGTCCAAGGTTAAAACTTAAAATTAATCGACTACACATGTAGAACTGCCTGCGGACGACTTGCGGACGGGGGTTCAATTCCCCCCGACTCCACCAAGTTTTTCTTAAAAGCCAAGGATCTTACGATCCTTGGCTTTTTTGTTTGTCTCTACCTTATGCCGCGGATTCAGTAGGAATGAACTTCAGGAAGTGGTCCAAAATCAGGGCGTGGTCTTCAAAGAGCTGGTCTTCGATTTCATGCAGGCGGTCAATGGGCCACCAGCGAGCTTCTTTGGCGTCATCCGCGCCACGCACTTCCGGCATTTTGCTTGCGCCCAGTTGGAAGTGATATGCCGTAGTGACCAGGCGGCCACGTGGGCTGCGACTTGGATGGTCAAAAACGTGGCTGCCTTTCTTGGCCGCATCCATGGTGTCACGCAGCGGGCGGTAGCATGTTTCTTCGCTGAGCTCGCGCAGGGCCGCGTTGTAGAAGGTTTCGCCGGCGTCCACAAACCCGCCCGGCAGAGCCCACTGGCCATGGCCGATAACACCGCCGCGCTTGATTAGTAGAACGTGACCTTGGGACTCAACGACCGCATCGGCGGTTAGGTAACAGGGGGCCGTGTATTTTTTGCGATACGCAGTCACGGCGTTATGTTCGGACAAGCATTCCAGGTACGCGGGCAGGTGCTGCCAGGCCAGCAGGTAGTTGATGACGGAAGGTGCCACGAATGGGGCCAGTACCGACACGAAGTCGCCACCACTGAAGAAGACGTCACGCATAGCGGTTGCATCCACGGCCATGGTCGACGGGGCTTCAACGAACTTCCAGCTGAACTTATCCAGGTAGTAGCTGGAGTTATCTTTGTGGTGACCCACCAGAGCGACATCTTGGCGCGCATTCAAGTCCGGGTAGGCCGCTGCCAGACCTTGTTCGATAGCTTTCATCCAACGACGGTCGTTTCCGTAGTCGCGCACCGGTAGAAACTTCACACGCGCCAGTTGCTCATCGGTCAGCATGGTCTTGAGCATGGCTTCACGTTCTGCTGCAGTGAAGGGGTTCTTCGGCGTACGTGAGCGAAAAGCCGAGCCGATAACCACCAGCACAGATTCCGCCGATTCAAAGGCTTTTTGAATCAGGCCCAGGTGCGCCAGGTGAGGGAGTTGCCAACGGCCAATAACAACAGCAAGTTTCTTCATACAGATTACTTCGTAAATAGTTGAGCATCACGAGAAGGTAGTGCGACAGCAGGAGCCATTTGCAGGCGCTTGAACGCGCTACGACGAACCAGCGTCGCAACTTGTTCCTTGTAGCTGCTCAGCACGTTAGGGGCCAAGCCGGCCAGAATCGCGGAGGCCGCATTGAGGTCTCCACGAGCCTGAGGGTCTCGCTGGCAGTGAGCAATTCGCAGGATGCTATCCAGGATGGGGTAGGGGGGCAGCGAGTCTTCGTCGCGCTGGCCTGGGGCCAGCTCAGCCGACGGCGGCTTGTCGATGATGGATTGTGGAATCAATTCCTTGCCGGCTTTGTCATTGACCAAAGTGCTCATATCGAACACATCCGTCTTGAACAGGTCGCCAATCAGATTCAAGCCACCATTCGTGTCGCCATACAGGGTGCAGTAGCCCACCATGACCTCGGACTTATTTCCAGTGGTCAGTAGCAGGTGGCCGTTCATGTTGGAGTACGTCATCAACATCAATCCACGCATACGGGCTTGCAAGTTTTCCAGCGCCACACCGGTGACCGGCTGTTGCAGATAGTCGCCCATCGCGTTTCGAACCGTGTCCACTGAGAAGCGAATAGGGCAAGTCAGCAGTTCTACGCCCAGGTTCTTGCATAGAGCTTGAGAGTCGGTAACGCTGCCGTCGCTCGAAAACTCGGAGGGCATGGTGATGGCCGTCACATTTTCAGGCCCCAGGGCTTCCGCCGCCAAGGCGATGGTCAGAGCGCTGTCGATGCCGCCGGAACAGCCCACCAGGACTTTCTTGAAGTCGTTTTCTTTCGCAAAGTATTGCAGGCCGTTCACGATGAGCTTCTTGAAGTAGGTCAGCTTGGCGTTTTGATGTTGCGTCAGCTTGCTCATGTTAAGCCTTGATTTCAGGGTGGTTGAAGACCTTGCGCAGGTAGCTCAGAAAAACTTCATCTTCGCACAAAGTCTTGCCGGGCGAATCTGAAAGCTTAGCCACAGGTTGGTCATTGCAGCTCACCAGCTTCATGACGATATTCAATGGCGTATAGCCCACATCATTGGTCAGATTGGTGCCGATGCCGAAGCCCAACTGGACTCGATTGCCGAAGTGGCGGTATAGCGTAATCGCCAGGGGCAGGCGCAAGCCGTCGGAAAACGTCAAGCGCTTTGTGTTCGCGTCGATACGCAGTTTGGCATAGTGCGCCAGAGCCTTTTCACCCCAAACCACAGGGTCACCACTGTCATGACGCAGGCCGTCGAACAGCTTTGCGAAATACAGGTCGAAATTGTTGAGGAACGCATCCATGCCGATGACGTCAGTCAGGGCCGTGCCCAGGTCGCCGCGGTACTCTTGAACCCAGGTTTCCAGCGCAGCCTTTTGCGAGTTACGCAGTTGGCCGCCCACTGCTTGGAAGGTCTGCAGGTATTCGTGCGCCATTGTTCCAATAGGCGTCAAGTCGTACTTCATGGCCAGGAACACGTTCGAGGTGCCGCGGAAATAGCAGGGCAGCTCGCTTTTCAGCGTACCCACCACTTCATCGTGCCAATCCCTTGTAAAGCGGCGGCGCAGGCCGAAGTCAAAGAATTCGAACGGATGCATGGTGCCCACATCTTCAAAAGGGATAGCCATCTGCTCACGGACGTAGCTGACTTTTTCACGCAGGCGTCTTCGTCCTTCTTCCAGCACCAGGGTGGAGTTGTCTTTGTTGTGCATCAGGCGTCGGAAGTACAGCTCATTCACGATGGCCAGCACATAGATTTCGAACAGCATGACGTGAATCTGAGGGCCCTTGGCCACGATTTCCAGGTTGTCGCTGTTGCGGGAGACTTTGATGAAGTCACGGTTCAGCTGGAAGATGCGCAGGAACTGGATGAAGTCATCCTTAAAGTAGCTGCGGCCAGACAAGTAGTTCAGCTCGCTTGCCGAGAAGCGCAGGTTGCACAGGTAGTCCAGCTGCATGTTCAATTCATCAGCCAGGGCTGCCAAGGGGAACACGGGCTTGTTGCGACACACAAAGCGGTATTCCGCCGTGTTCGAAGGAAAAGCGTGCAGCATCGCTTGCAGCATCGAAAACTTGTACAGGTCTGTTTCCAGCAGGGACTTGATGACAGGTGCGAAAGGAATAGTCATGGTGTTCTTTCAGTTCAATTACAGAGATTCAACCGCATCGGCCCAGCCCATGCAGCTTGCGCCGCGAGACTGCATGTATTCGAAGAAATCGGAAACCTGTTGCTCAAAACCAGCCACAGGGCTCATGCAATCAGTCAGCAAAACGACCTTGGCAGGGTCAAAATCAATTAGGCCATCATCCGCCGCTTCCACCAGCTGCATGACACTTGCTCGAACACAGTGACTTGCCGCTTCGCCCGCCACGACCAGCTTGTCAGCTGCGGAGATGTGGTTTGCCAGGGTGAAGTTGAATTGGGTGTTGTCCCATTCGGGCAGGGGAGTTTCCGCCACAAAAATGCCGTAGTGCTCGGTCCAAGGGCAGGCACCCTTAGAAACCATCTGAGCGGGACGCCCAGTCAAGAATTCCCAGCCGTGAACAGCAGAGGCCACGCTTTCATTGAGCATGTGGCCCCAGGTGCCGGTGACGCAGTGCACAGGCCAGATCATCAGCTTTTCGCCCTTTGCTTCGAGGCGCTCCAGCTGCATCAGTACGGTATCCATTTCGAAGCGCGGCACATACTTGCCCGACTTCACGTCGGCCAGGCTGATTTGAGTGAAGGGGCTCACAAGATTGTGCTGGTCTTCAGCGTTTTTCCAGAAAGTCGGGCGCTCGATAGCCACAAACGGATGCGAATCCAGAGTGACAGTGAGGTTGCTCAAGCGAGAACCCATTTCTTGAATGAAAGAACCCAGGCGAGAGAGGTCGCCAGTTGCGCCGGCTACCGACAGACTGGGGCGGGCAATCACATGACCATTGACGTCGCGGGGCAGATTGCGCTCAGGGGTATCGCAGAAGTCATTCTGAGGGTCGATAGCGAGAAGATGGATGTTCATGTGAAAGCTCCTGGTTGATGCGAGTTGCCTTCAGTATAGCAGCTTTCGGCAAATTTGCCGAAAGTCATTACGATTTTCCCGGAAAGTGGTTTATTTGATTGTTTTTTGTTAAAGTCAAATCAAACATCTTTAGGCAAATACGCTATATCTAGTATGACTCTCGAATACCCAAAACCTTTTCTGACGGTTGACGTCGTCCTTCTCACGCTCATTGATGGAGTCTTACATTGCGGCCTTTTGAGGCGTGAGAATCCCGCCGAAGTTTACTTTGGTGCTTGGTCCTTGCCCGGTGGTTTTATTCGCCCTCAGGAAGATGAGGATGCGATGGCAACAGCAACTCGTGTCCTGCGCGACAAGGTTGGGGTTGCAAGCCCTTATCTTGAGCAGCTGGGCACGTTCACTGGTAGTGCAAGGGACCCTCGCGGCTGGTCCGCCTCTATCGCCTACTATGCTCTGGTTCCGGCTCACATTGCGCCCGAGAACTCGGAACATTTCGAGTGGCGAAACATTGAAGACGTGCAAAGCATGACTCTGCCCTTTGACCACAGTTACATTGTTCAGCAGGCCATCTCCCGCGTTCAGTCTAAAACCAGCTACTCCACACTCCCCTTGTACCTTATGCCGGAGTTGTTTTCGCTGACTCAATTGCGAACGGTCTATGAGCAAGTTCTGGGGGGAAGCCTGGAGCCCCGCGGCTTCAATCGCCGTATGCTTGAAATGGGAGTTTTAGAAGAGACGGACCAAAAGCAAAGCGAAGGCTTCCGCCCGGCCAGGCTGTACCGAAAGTTGACGCGAAAGCTGCAGGAATCAGCAGGCGTATTTCAGCCTCAGTAATCCGACGGGCTTTAAGGATTTTCCTTTTCTGCTAGAAAGAGCTCATGTTGCTCCACGAATTTCAGCACTCAGTCTCAGTGAACTCCATGGCTATCAAACCTTGTGCTTGGGTGTCGAAATCAGAACTTGTCCCTGAGTGAGGGGCCTACCTTGGGGATGTGACGCTCTACGGTTGCAATGCCTTTACAGTCGGCAATGATGAGGGCATGGTGCCTCTTTTTAGCTTTCCGGACATCAAGGCTTACTTTGACAAACTGCACCAGATGACGGGGCAGAATTGCCAAGATCGACCAGCAGTTTTCCGATCTTTTAGAGGCGTCCGTTTAATCGGGGTAGAGCCCTCCGGGAATTCTCAATGTTCTTGAACCCATACGCACGGCTTGAGAGCATTTCCATGCTATGACGAAGAGCCCAGAGCTTCCCTTGTGTGGTCTTCGTTACCGAAAAGGATTGCTATTGTTTGTTCGGGCCGCCCAGGCGGCTTTGATTTCGTCTTCGGGCGGGCTGACCATGATGACGGTGGCGGTGCCGTCCGGGCGACGGTGTACCGTCGCGCTGACTCCGCCTTGCTGGTAGCTGGCCACCAGCCCCAGTCCGATCTGCACCAGGGGGGAACTGATGCCTGTATTGCCGATGCGTCGGCCTATGTCGTAGCCTGTTTTTACGTCATTCAGATCCGGTGCCTGCGGGCCGATCTGGGCCAGCGCCTGATTCAGGGGAATGACCGAACGCGCATCGCCTGTGGTGTCGTAGAACACCCGCGCCGGCTCCTGTTCCGACGGCAGGGCCGCTACCGCTTGCTCCCAGCCGGCCTTGATCGCCGCCGCCTGATCCGCCTGAGGCAGCGGTTGGCCATCGTCTTTACTCAAGGATACGGTCACGGGTCGATGCAGATAGCCCAGCAAGGGTGCCCGGTCGAATTGGCGCACCTGCCAGGTGGTCCAGCGCACGGGGATGTAGGGCGAGGGCGTAAATTCGCCTGGTCCGTCGTTGCTCAGGGTCGCCCACAAGCGGGGCAAAATACCGTGCCACCATTCGGAGGACATAAAGCTGGCGGCTTGCGGCATATCGGCACCTGTCGCCGCGGCTTGGGCTTTGGAGTATGCATAAAAACTGCCGGGACCGAGGTCCTTGTCGTTTTCCCAAAAAAAGTTCCATAAGCGCGTAATGTCCAGATCTGTGGTGTTGCGATTGACCGGTCCGCTCTGCTCGAATGCGTAGGGTCGGATACGCGCATCCACCCGGTCCGAGCGCGCTACCAGTAAGGTCGCAATGCTGTCGGGCATGGGCGGGATAACTTTACCCTCGCGCGGCAGACGCGTATGCCCAGGGGTACGCATCAAGGAACGCGTCATAGAGCCGTCCAAGCTGACCAGCAAGGCTTCGGGCACGTCGGGATGCGCATCAAAAAACGCAAACACTCGCTCCAGCATCAGCACCCCGTCTTCGGTATTAGCGTCCTCTTCCCACAACAGCAAATGCACGCCCAGGCTGGCCCCCTGCCGCAAGCTGGCCAGGCCAACAGCCGGTCGGTCCGTATCCAAATGCTTGGGAGGCTCCCAGATCAGCACCGGTACGGGCCAATGACTGACGGCGTGTTTGGCACCTGTTTTAAAGCTCGCACGCTCCGATAAATCTAGTTCGATAGAGCGACCTCTATCACCATTGAAATAATCATCAATGTTTTCTGATAGATACGTCGTGAAGTTATCTGCCTTGGCTTCGATATCCCGCCAGGTCTCGTGATTGGTGGTCGTTCCTGTTACCACCCCCATCCCACGCACTTCCAATACATAGTCGGCACCGGTCCGTGCCAACATGGTGGGAGAGCCGTTAAAGTTTTTGGGTTCGGTCGGCACGGATGGGGCGACCTGTGTTGGGGCGGACGGGCTTGATGAACTAAGACCGTGCAGGCCATAGCCCAGCAGGCCGATGGCCACTATTACCAAGGCTCCGTTACGTATCTGTGCTCCCATCTGCGTCAGCTCCTCGTGCCTGAATAATTCCGTCCATACCGATACCCCGGTGGCCCAAGTCAGACACGCCAGGATAAAAAAAAGTACATACAGCCGTAAGCGTGGCCTCATGGCTGGCCGCCCTGTGTAGGAACGCCTGCTTGCGCTTGCAAGGCTTGACCATGCGCCGTCAGTTCGTAATCCACCAAGGGCGGTGGCGAAACGGCCACAAGGGTTTCGGCAGGGAAAATACCTTTTTGGTAATACAACACGCAGGCTTCCATTAACGCCCTTGTGTCAGGCGACAAGTGCTTAAAACATGGATTTTCACGAAAATCCTTTATGTTTTTTACCCGCCAATCCGCCATTAAATACAGCAAGCTCCGCCAGCCCGCATCATCCATCGTGATCGCCTGCCCCAAGGCCACATCCATCGCCGTGACCCAGCGGTGATTTTCAGGGCTGCGCAAGATGGCGGAATGGTAGTTATTGCTCTCCAATTCATCCGGGTCCTGCGCCAGGCGCACACGTGCTTCGTTAGGCGTTTCCTCCCGCTCGATCATGCCGCCGGTGGGCCGTGGCGTAAAACGCCAGTTGTGCGCCTGATCGTCCCGAGCTTTGCCTTCGTTGAAGGCGGTTTTGTACGATGTCAGATCCCAAGGGTAGTCACTGACTCTCTGAACGAACAGCCACTCAAACGAGGCATACTGATTGCCCAGCGCCACGTTCTGACCTACCTCGTCCAGCCGCAACTGGCCGGCCACGTCGGCAAGCCCGGGACGCTGCCCGCCGCGCACCACTTCACCCCCATGCAGCTCGGGTTCGTGCGGCGGCGTCAAGGCCTCGGCATTGATGTGGCGTTCGCTGTTCTGCTCGAACGAGGTCTGCAAATATGCGGCCTTGATACTTTCAGTCAAGGGGCCCCATATCGTGCCGTCTGTTTCAGGGCCGGGTGTGCGACGTTGATACCGATTACGTGCCTGAATCCGGCCCGGAGTCAGACCAACCTGCACGGTATGATCCTGGCCCGCATTGACATCCCAGTCCCAACGCCGCAAACGCGTCCACATCCGTTGGAAAAATCGTCTTTTTTCGAGCACCGACATGGCCTCCAACTGCTCGTCCGTTTCATTCTGCACCGTGTCGGGCACCCCAAAAGTGCCGATGCCCTGTATTTTTTTCATGCCGGTGACCGTATCCTCGGGGCAAAAGTACAGATAGACCTTGCCGCGGTTGTCACGCTCCTTGAAGGTAATCCATTCCTGGCCGCTCTTGTCCAGGCGTTCGCCCTGACTCGCACTCCAGCGCGGCCCGGAGCGCCCGCAGGACCGTCCCGAGGACAGCATCAGATCGGCCAAGGCGGGCACATCGTGGGGACTAGCGGTAACCGCATTGACAATGCGCACCAATGTCTTGAGTTTGCTGCGACCCGTCAGATGACCATCGCCGTCCGTAGCATGCAGGCTGTAGGGCGTATCCACCATGATGATGCAATCGACGCAGCGCTCGCCCCAACTCTTGAGCAAAGCCTGGGCCAACAAGGTAATGATGCTGCCCTGGCTGTGGCCCATGATGGTGATGGTTTCGTTGTGGGGGCTTTGGCCCGAGCGCAGTTCCAGCTTGGCCTGGCGAATCGTCTTGATCAGATGCGCCAGGCGAGTAGCAGCCAGCACAAAATAGCGTCGATCGGGGGCCGTGCCGGCATACACGGCCTTGCCGCCCAAGGCGTTGTGCATAGCAAACTTTTCGATACCTCCAAGCAAAAAACCCGGTTCATACATTTGCGGGATGTTGTTGGTGGCATTGGCAAAGAACCCACCGCCCTTGGCAAAGTTCGCGTCCAGGCGATTGCCATGCACATCCTGATACTGGCCGCGCGTCATCAGCCGGCCATGTTCGTCGGCGTGCCGGCTGGTAATGACCCCGGGATTATCCAAAGTAGCAATGTCCTGGTTATCCGGCCGCAAGCCCCAGTAGAACGGCAAGACCACGCTGGGGCCTGTTTTCCCTGGCTCGCGCTGATAAAGATAGGTGTCCGGGTCATCTAAGGCCTCGTCGTCCCGAATACCATCGCCTTGTGTCTGGGTCTGTCTGGCTTGTTCATAACGCTTGCCATATAGGCCTGGCTGCATATCCGTACGCCCCAGGCGCTCGTTCAGCCCCTGGCACAGACCCTGTTCGACCGTGCCATAGTTGGCCCCGTTATCGTTCACCCCGTGAATGAAGATGACAATGCCCGGCAGGTCTGCCGGGATCTGCACCGGACACAGGCCAGGGCGGTTCGCCATCGTCAAGGCGCTGGCCTGCGCAATTACGTTATCTGCCATGCGGTTTCTTCTCCCGATTTTCTTCTGCAATTCATTGGCTGGCTCCGTGGTACTTCAGCATTCGATGCGGGCCATGGGCGTGGTGTCGTCCCGCACCAGTGAAGTGCGTCCCGCACCGTCAGTGTGTCGTCCTGTGGGAGCAGCCGGCACGACGCCGATTCATGCGATACGGCGACAGGAGGCCAAAAAAGGCTGTGTGGGTAAATGATCGATGGCTTTTAAAGAAAGACACGGGTTTTACCTTTCTATCGATGTTGCGTAATGTGACAGCCGGGATGGTTTTCGATAGAAATGCCAATTTTTTTATACGCGAAAGTAGGGCGACTTTTTGAGTATAAGTGCTGTGGCTTTGTATTGGTAATGAATATTATTTTTGTAAATGTAAGATTTTGAATGATTGTTGTTATTGGTTCTGATTAGTCTTTTGTTTATATTTAAACGTGCACAATTTATTTCCATTGAAAACACTAATTAAATCAATGTTTTGTATTTTTTTATTAATGATATTTTTATTTTTTCTTCTATATAATAAACAGCCTTATTATTTATTTTTGGATGGCTGCTTAAAGGCATGATTTTTTTGCCTGGCCTGTGTGGTCTGCTGTGGTGTGTGCCTGGATGGGCGGCGCTTTAAAAATGGCATATACGCCCGCCCACCCGTAGCGATACGCTGCAGGCGGTCGGGCGTATTGGATCGGTGGTGTTTCTGTCAAGAAACCTCTAACAAGATTCATGGATAATCCCCCCGTTTTTAGCGGTTGCCGATTTATTAGGGGATTACCGTAAAACGCAAGAGGGAACCTGAAGGGAGTTCGGCAGCCGTGCTTGTTGATAGGTCGGTCAGTGTTCTTAGTCTGTGGTTTCGGGGATATCCCAGTCGACCCGTCTGGCCTCTCCGGTTTGATAGAACTGTTTGACCAGCTTTATATATTCCAGAAAGTGTCTGTTTTCGGTAGCCAGTCGATTCGCCATGTCCCAATCGATCGCGTCTTTTTCTCGGGCTGGAATCAAGACTTGGCTTTCTGCCGGACTGTCCGCATCCAGCTTGATCAGGCCAATGCCGTGCGCAGCGAACAGCATCCGTAACTCCTTGAGTGTATCCTGGCCTTCGATTTCTGCTGCGACCAGATAGCCGAAGTTGGCCCAAGACGAGTTGGATACGGCTTGGAAAAAACACTCGCGCACGTTCGAGCGATTGATCAGCAGCTTGACCTCGAATGACCACAGCTTGGTTCGTTTGTCGGAGTATTGATGGACGCAATCCCGTACTTCTTGGTGCCACTCTGCGCCTAAGTCTTCCATGCCGACCACGTCCGGGTACAGCCAACGATTACCGTTGGGCCCGCGTTTGTTTGATGAGCGTTTCTCGTCGATGCGTTTTGAGTAAACCCCAAACTCCTCCCACAGATACATGGAAAGTAATGGGTAAAGCGCGTGTTCGCCAAGCCTGGCATCGTCATTCTCTGTCATCGGGATGATCGCTGCCCCTTCTGCAGCAGCGACTTCGGCCATGTCGGATTTTTCCGAGTAGTAGTACTTGCGTGGCCGCCCTTCGGTTGTTTTTAGTTGTGGGTTGCGTTTTTGCAGGCGAGGTCGTTGCGAGCTGATTTCCGCAACCAATTGTTGAATCAAGTCGGCATCGGTATTGAGGTAATCGCCCCGGCTATTGGATCGTTTTTCTTGGCATTCGGCAGGGTAGGTCTCAAAAATCCATTCGGCGATTTGTCGAGCGGAGAACTTCTGTTCTGGGTGTGAGGCAAGGTAGTTAACAACTGTTTTGCCCAGATTGAGTGCCATGAATGTTTCCCCTGTCTGATGTGCTTTCAAGCCGGATGAATGTTGATGGTGTGGACCCGAGTGTTGTTTGAACTGTATTGCGAAAAATGGTGCCGAATGTTGGCTAGGCAGGCCTTAAAGTGATGTATCTGGCGCTGTCGATACATGTTTGCTTCAGCTTCCGCAGGGTGAATATACCTGATAGGCGATGACGGCTAAGTGATGAAGCAGACTGCGACTGAGTGAAGTGCTGTCAGTTTTAAGAATTGTGTTTACTTGGCTATCTTATTAATATAATTAGATATCAAACTATAAGATATCAAGCAATGACCTCTGAAAAACTGGACACGAAGTATCACGCTTTGCTGGGTGAGGCCCGGCGGCGGGGTGGGGCGGATGTGCTGGGGATGCAGCTGTGTTTTCAGTTGTTGTCTTTGGCGGGCGGTATCGACAGAGAGTGCGCGGCGCGGCTGGCTCCGCATGGTCTGACGGAAGGGCGGTTTGTGCTGTTGTTTTTGTTGGATGCGGCGCAGCAGGGTGTGGCTCCGCATGTGCTGGCGCAGCGGGCGGGGGTGACGCGGGCGACGATCACGACTTTGCTCGATGGTTTGCAGCGCGAGGGGCTGGTGTTGCGGCGGGCGGATGCGCAGGACAGGCGTGCGTTGACGGTGCATTTGACCGCCAAGGGCAAGCGCTTGGCGTTGTCCTTGGTGGGGGAGCATGCGCAGTGGATAGGGCAGGTGTTCGGGCATTTGTCCGGGCCGGAACGCGAACAGTTGGCGATCTTGCTGGCCAAGGCGGCGGATCGTTCGACGGCAGACGATAAGGAGTGATGGGGATGACGCAGGGACAACGTAAAGGTTATGCGCGGGCGGCGGATATTCCGCCGGATGTGTTGCAGTCTTTGTCGCGTGGGGAGTCGGCCAGTCTGACGCTGACCGAGTCTTTGGCGCTGGATCAGCGGGTATTGGTTCGGGCTGTGTTTCCGGAGCTGGACGATGTTCAGCTGGAACCGGTGCAGGCCTTGTGCGAACTGGGCATATTGAAGCGCATGATGGGAATGGGCGCCTGGCTGTGGCAGACGCAGCAACAGCACGCCTGGGAGCGGTGCCGGGGGCATGGCTCCGATACGGTGCGCGGCTGGGCGTGCTTTATGGTGGGTGCGCAACCGGATTTGAGTCTGGCCCAGCGTTTGAAGCGCCTGGAGCCATTGGCCGACGATGCGCACTTCGGGGTGCGGGAATGGGCCTGGATGGCGGTGCGTCCGCATCTGGCGGCGGACTTGGAACAGGCAATGGATTTGCTGGCGTCCTGGACGCAGGCACCGTCGGCGTATCTGCGCCGCTTTGCTTGCGAGGCTTTGCGCCCGCGTGGGGTTTGGTGCGCGCACATTGCGGTCTTGAAGCGCCAGCCGCAGCTTATGCTGCCGATTCTGTCGGCACTGCGTGCCGACGAAAGCGTGTATGTGCAGGATTCGGTGGCGAACTGGTTGAATGACGCCGCCAAAGATCAGCCGCAGTGGGTGCGTGAACTGTGCGCGCAGTGGCAGGCCCAGGCACCGGAGTGCGCGGCTACGCAGCGTATCTGTCGCCGCGCGTTGCGTAGTGTTTCGCCGGTGTCCGCCTAGGGGGCGCGGCGCAGGGTGATCAGGGTGATGTCCGAAGGGCGACCGACGCGCAGCGGAAACCCTGGCCATAATCCAGCGCCATTGCTGACATACAACTGCATATCGCCGACCTCGTACAAGCCGGAGACATAGCCGCCGTTGGCCAGGGCGACGATTTTGTGCATGCCCAGGATTTGGCCGCCATGTGTGTGGCCCGACAATTGCAGGTGGGCACCGGCGGTGGCGTTCAAGGGCGCATTGGCGGGGCGGTGGCTAAGCAAGACAGTCAGCATGCCAGCGGGAATGCCGGCCAGGGCAGCGCGGGTGTCCGGGCGTGGTTGTCCGTGCTGGACAGCGGTGGCATCGGTAATGCCTGCCAGGGCGAAGGCGGCGTCGTTGCGCGTAATGAGGGTGTGCTCATTGCGCAGCAGTCGCAGACCTAGCGCATCAAAGTGCTCCATCCACTGTACGTAGTTGGCGTAATACTCGTGATTGCCTGCGACAACAAAGACGCCGTGCGGGGCGCTCAGATCTTGTAGTGGGGCAACATCGTTGCGGCGTGCAGCAACGCTGCCGTCTACCAAGTCGCCGGTAATCACGATCAGGTCGGCCGACAGCGCATTGGTTTTGTCCACAACGGCGCGCATCCAGTCCTGTTGCAGCAAGCGGCTGGCGTGCAGATCGGTCAGTTGCGCCATCCTGAATCCGTCCAGTTCGGCGGGCAGATTGGGCAGTGCGATCTCTATGGTCTTGACCCCGGGTACGCGCACGGCCTGCCAGACGCCCAGGGCCGCGATGACCATGACGGCGACGCCGATTGTGGCCCGTGGACGGGACGCGCGCAGCAGTTTCTGGCCGCTTGGGCGGTGCAAGGCCCAGGTCAGCAGTCCAACTATATCCAGGATCAGCAACAGGCAAGCCGCCATCAAAAGAGTGCCAAAGCCCCAGCCCAGCAGCATGATCAGTTCGCCGGGAATCTCGGGCGATGCGCGTGTGCCCCAATAGGTGGCAACGATGCGATGGTGCAGAGCCGTGGCAAAGACCAGGAGGGTCAACAGCCATTTGAGCCAGGGGCGCAAAGGCAGTGGACGTATCAGGCGCAGAGTCACATACAAGGCCAGCAATAGGGCGACAGCTTGAAACACGAGGCGAATCCAGGAATATATAACCGGAATGTATCCGCAGACAGGGACGGGACGAGGGAGCAGTATAAAGGCTGCGTCTGTTCTTTTTTGTTGTTCCTGCGGTAACGAGATGGTTCAGCGCGCAGGGCGGGGGAACCATCTGTGTGTCCGGTGTGGGCGCTAGAAGCGCCAGGTCAGGCCCAGGACGGGGCCGGACATGCGGGTGTCAAAGACATGGCCGGAGCGCCGGTAATTGACATCCAAGACCTTGTAGCCTGCGGCCAGGCTGAAGCGTTCGGACAGGTCGTAGTTTACGGTGAATACGGCCTGATGACTGTGTCGGGAGCCTGCGCCGAATCCGCCCACGCTGCCTTGCGCTTGCAGGGAGAATTGTTCGTTCAGGCGCCAGAAGGCGCGCAGCCCTATCATGGGGTCCAGCCAGTTGAAATTTTCTTTGTGGGTGACGGAAACCGGGCCTGTGCGCAAGTGCGCCTGGGTGTCAACATCCCAGAACGAGACGCCGGCCAGCATATCCAGGCTGCCGCGTTCTGACTCCAGCACGCGGTAGCCCCCTTGCACCGAGGCCATGAACAGGCGATTGTCGACTTTGCCCTCCAGCGCCCCCAGCAGGGGCAACCCGTCTTTGATCCGGCTTTCGGTGGTGTCCACATACAGCAGGTCCGCCGAAAATACATACCGGTCGCGTCTGGCCCATACATTGATAAATCCGCCTGCATTCAGATCTCGCCAGACATCGTTGAAGGATTTTTCCACGCCCACGGTGGGGCTGCGACGGAATGGTGAAACATCGCCTTTCAGGCCGCTGATCCAGATGTACGGCGTCACTTGCAGGGCGGAGTCTGTCTCTTGCGCCTGGGCCAGACTGGTCACCGACACCAGGCCTAGAAGCGATAGCCAAGTGCGGTATGGGGTCGAGAGCGAAAAAATCATAGCTTTGATTTATCTTGAAAACAGAGATGCTCAGTATTAAAACAGGCTGGCAGCCCGGCGAGGGCTCAATGTAGCATGGCCTGCGTCAAAGAAGAGTCGACGCGACGGGCGGGGACATCGTTCTGCAGAATGCGTGGTTTTACTTACAATCCAGGCTTCAAGTATTAAAAGGGGAACTTCTATGATTCGCTTGTCCAAGACCTTAATGGTGGCCGCCATTGGCTTTTTCTCGTTGCTGGTGGCGTTTGGCAACATTACGGATTACGGCACCAATTTCGCCTTTGTGCAGCATGTGTTCATGATGGACACGATCTTTCCGGATGCCGCCATCAAGTACCGTGCTATCGATACGCCCTGGATTCATCACGCCGGCTATATCGGCATTATTACCCTGGAAAGTCTGACCGCTATTTTGTGCCTGGCGGGAGCCTGGGTCATGTTCAAGAATCGGCATGGTTTGGATTTCAATAAGTCCAAACGCATGGCTGTGGCCGGGCTGACCCTGGGCTTTTTGACCTGGCAAGTGGCGTTTATGTCTGTGGGTGGCGAGTGGTTCGGCATGTGGATGTCCAAGACCTGGAATGGCGTGCCCGATGCGTTCCGCTTTTTCATTACGATTTTGCTGGTCCTGGTTTATGTCGTGCAGCGCGACGAGCTGGACGACTGACGGGCAGACCGAGGCTGCGCAAGAGGGCCGCAGGTTCTACGGGCGCTGGGTTATGATGGCCCGGCGGCTGAGTTCAAGGCCTTGGCCCGGATAAGTGTCATCGTGCGTGCCGGATTGGCCCATGTGTTTCGTTTTCGGAGAAAATAGCTATGCTGCAACAACGGATTCGTCGGACCTTGCTGGCGTGCACGCTGGGATTGTCGATGCTGTCATTAGCGGCGCAGGCCTGCACCCGGGCGGTGTATCTGGGCGATGATGGCCAGATCATCACCACCCGATCCATGGATTGGAAGACGGATGTCATGACCAATCTGTGGATCTTCCCGCGTGGGGCGCAGCGCTCCGGGCAAGCCGGTCCGGATTCTATAGAGTGGACATCGCGGTACGGCAGCCTGATTGCTTCTGGCTACGACATTTCCACGACCGATGGCGTTAACGAAAAGGGCTTGAACGCCAATTTGTTGTGGTTGGTCGAGTCGGACTATCCCACGCCTGCCAAAGGCGAGCGGACCTTGAGCCTGTCTTTGTGGGCCCAGTACGTGCTGGATAACTTCGCCACGGTGGCCGAGGCGGTGGCGGCCCTGGAAAAAGAGCCGTTTGTGGTCGTGACCGATCAGGTCCCCGGCGAGAGCCGTCTGGCGACGCTGCACCTGTCCATGTCTGACTCCTCGGGGGACAGTGCCATTGTTGAATATATCGATGGCAAGCAGGTCATTCACCATGGGCGTCAGTACCAGGTCATGACCAATTCCCCTACATTTGACCAGCAACTGGCACTGAATGCCTATTGGCAGCAGATTGGCGGCACGGTGATGTTGCCGGGCACCAACCGGGCCTCGGACCGTTTTGCGCGCGCTTCGTTTTATATCAATGCGGTTCCGCAAAAAGCGCCCGCCAACGAAGCGCTGGCCAGTGCGTTTGGCGTCATTCGCAATGTTTCGGTGCCGTTCGGCATCACGACCGAAGGTCAGCCCAATATTTCGTCCACGCGCTGGCGCACCGTCTTTGACCACAAGCGCGGTCTGTATTTCTTCGAGTCCGCACTGACGCCCAATACCTTCTGGGTGGATACCAGGCGGATCGACTTTTCGGCTGAAACGGGCAAGGTGCTCAAGCTGGATCTGGGGCCGAACCAGACCCGGGTTTTCTCGGGCGAGACCTTGGATCAGTTCACGCCGGCCAAGCCGTTTACTTTCCTGGGGACGTGATCGCTGGACGGATCACTTCGTGCAAAGAGGCCCGGCGGGCCTCTTTGTCATTTCGGCGATAGGGATTTTCATAAGCACCGCATCGGTCTATGCTGTGGCATGCGCATGGGTGCTTATCTGCAAGGAGTCGTCATGCATGCCTATTCTTTCCGTCCCTGGCTGGCAGGCCTGGCCAGCACTTTCGTCCTGATGCTGGCTGGTTGCAGCAATGAGTTTTCGGGTGCGCCGCCATTGGGAACCCAGAAAAATGTGGATTTGGCCCGTTACGCGGGCGTGTGGTACGAGCAGGCCCGTTTGCCCAATCGCTTTCAGAAGCAGTGTGTCGATAATGTGCAGGCGCGCTATCAGTTGCAGGGACAAGGCTTGCTGGTGGTCAACAGTTGTCGCAATGCGGCGGGGCAAACCGAACAGGCCCAGGCGCAGGGGCGGCTGAATCCGGATACGAATGATCCGGCGCGTCTGCAAGTACGCTTCGCTCCTCAGTGGCTGTCCGGTTTGCCTTGGGTCTGGGCTGATTACTGGATCTTGCGCATCGATGGGGATTACGACTATGCGCTTGTCGGCACGCCAGATCGCGATTATTTATGGGTGTTGAGCCGTATGCCGCAGGCGGATGAGGCTCGTGTTCAGGCGCTGCTGGATTATGCCGCAGCCCAACGGTTTGATGTTTCCAACATGATACGGACTCGGCAATTGCCTGATTGAGTCCGGCACGGGCAATTGTCATCGCCACGACGTACAGTGGTGGTTTTTTTGAGTAGAGCGGTATCGCCATGCCTTATGTAGTGACGGATGCCTGCATCCAGTGTAAGTACACGGATTGCGTCTCGGTTTGTCCGATGGATTGTTTTTTTGAAGGGCCGAATTATTTGGTGATCCATCCGGATGAGTGCATTGATTGTTCTATTTGCGTGGCCGAATGCCCGGTAGGGGCTATTGTCAGCGAACAGGATTTGAAGCCCGGGCAACAGGTATATGCCGATCTGAATCGGGAGCTTAGCCAGGCACCGGGCTGGACGCGAATCACTCGTCAGAAAGCGCCCTTGCCCGATCACGATTATTGGGCAGGGCGCAGTGATAAGTTGGCGCTGTTGCAGCGATTCTGATCAGACAGGCTGACGCTGGAAACCCCAGCGCCAGACCGCCAGCGCGGCGAGCAGCAACAGGGAGGTGCAGGCGGTCAACACCGCCACAAATCCGCCATCGAAGGCGTTGCGGGCCAGTTCGCCTAGTTGAGCGGCATGTTCCCGCGACAGGCCTTCGGCCGCCATCAAGGCCTCGTCCAGACTGTCGCGCACAGAGGAGGGCACATTGCTGTTCGATGGCAGAATCAAGGTGGCGCTGTAGACGGCCGACAGTAAGCTGCCCATCAGGGTGACGCCCAGCGCGCCGCCTAATTCATACGACATTTCTTCTATGGATGCGGCCATTCCGGCGCGCGATGCGGGCACGCTTTGCATGATGGTGCTGGAGGCGGCCGTCATGGCAGCGCCGATGCCCAGACCCAGCAGAACCAGGCTGAGGGTTTGCAGGGCCTGGGGCGCATTGTGCCAGAGTAGATAGGCCCCCATACCCAGTCCGGCTAGCGTCAGCGATGCGAACAGCAGACGGGCGCTGCCGATCTGTGGTAGTAACTTGCCGGCCAGCGGCCCGGCCAGAAAGGCCGCCAATGGCAGTGGCATGATGGCCATGCCAGCCTGCAGCGGCGAAAATCCCAATACCAGTTGCAAGCGTTGGCTAAAGACCAGTTCCATGCCGATCAGGGCGGCCGAGGCGGTCAGCGCAGCCATGACAGAGGTGGCGAAAGCGGCATTGCGAAACAGGGAAAAATCCAGCAAGGGGAAGGCGCTGCGGCTCTGGCGGCGTACAAACAGGGTCAGGAACAGCGTGCTGATCAGCAGTGCGGCACCGGTCAGTGGCCAGGAGGGCGCGTGTTTGCCCAGTTCTTTGATGGCGAAGGTGCCGGCCACCAGGCCTACCATGATGAGCAGTGAGCCATGCAGGTCCCATGGGCGCGAGGTATCAGGCTGCGAGCGCGGCACAAAGAGCCAGCCCAGCGGCAGTGCGATCAGGACGATGGGCACATTGATCAGAAACACGGACCCCCACCAGAAGTGCTCCAGGAGGAAGCCACCCACCACCGGACCGAAGGCCGCGCCGCCCGAGGCGACCGAGGCCCAGACGCCGATGGCGACGGCGCGCTCGCGTTCGTCGGCAAAGGTGATGCGGATCAGGGAAAGGGTGGCGGGCATCATCATGGCGGCGGCGACACCCAGCAGAGCGCGCGCGGTGATCAGGGCCGTGGGGTTGGGGGCGTAAGCGGCCAGCAGGGACGCCAGGCCGAACAGGGCCAGTCCGGACAGGAACAGGTGTTTATGGCCTAGGCGATCACCCAGCGTGCCCATGCCCAGCAGCAAACCGGACACGACCAGGGCGTAGCTGTTGATGATCCATAGCTTTTGCGAGGCCGAAGCGTGCAGGTCGTGGGTCAGGCGGGGCAGGGCGGTATAAAGCACTGTCATGTCGATCACGATAAGCAGCAGCGCGACCGAAACGATAGCCAGAACCAGCCAGCGTCTGCGCACGCTTGGAGGAGATTGAGTCTGGCCTGGAGTCGTAGAGAAAGACATTGGAAAGCACAAGAGTGGTGAAGCTAGTATGATCCATCAATAATTATTGTGATCAAAGTTAAATAGCATCTATAAATTTGATATATGGATTGGACTCTTGAACGGATACGGCATTTTGTCGTGGTAGCCGAAACCGGCTCCATGACCCAAGCCGCCCGCAGCCTAGGCAAAGTGCAGTCGGCTCTGAGCACCTCGATCAGTTTGCTGGAGGCTGACTTGAATCTGGATTTGTTTGATCGCAGCAGGCGGGCGCTGCGTCTGACCGAGGCCGGCCAGGTGATGTTGCTGGAGGCGCGTGCGCTGTTGCAGCAGGCTGATGTGTTGGAGCGCCGCGCTTTGGCGCTTTCCCAGGGGCAGCCGGCACGCTTGGAAATCGCCATGGACGAAGCCCTGCCTTATGAGCCGGTCGCGTTGTTGTTCAAAGAATTGGCGCAGCGCTGGCCCGCGCTGGAACTGACCATATTGAACGGCACGGCCACAGAGGTCATGGATTATGTGGAGCAGGGGCGTTCACGTATTGCGATCCAGTTTGACCGTGGGCCTGTTCCCGTTCATTTTGCGCAGCGCTACGTGGGCACGGCACCGCAGGCGATCTGCGTGGCCCGGGAACATGATCTGGCGCGTCAGGCGCAGGTCAGCCGCAAAGAGCTGGTGGCGCATCGCCAGTTGGTCATGCATATCGAAGGCGCGGATCAGGCCGTATTCAGTCCCAGCGTCTGGCGTTCGGACAGTTTCTATGTGATTGCGGACATGGTGGCCGAAGGCATGGGTTGGGCCATACTGCCCTTGAACATCGCGGAATACGAACATCTACGTGTCAAGCTTAGGCAGCTGCATTGCCAGGAACTGATGCTGCCGCCGTTGGCGGTCCGCATGTTGTGGCGGCAGGGCGAAGCCTTGCCGCCCGTCATTTTATGGATACAGCAACGCTTGTCGGCGCTGCTGCCTTAATTGACGGCTGCTCAGCAGGCCGGCAGGCTGGCGCGTGCCCGGTGCTGGCCTTGGGCCCAGCGCTGCACGCCGTCCCAGACTTCGGCGGCATTGTTGGCAATCAGGTCGGCCCGCCAACTGGGAATGGCCGGGTCCTGGGCGCAATAGCCGTAGGCTGCGACCATTGTGGCCATGCCGGCAGCCTGTCCGGCCTGAATGTCGCGCTGGTCGTCACCTACATACAGGCAATGCTGTGGCTGAAAACCGGCTTTTTCGGCTGCGTAGAGCAAAGGGGCAGGGTGCGGCTTGATGTGGCCGGTCGTGTCGCCGCCTACGGCAACGGCGCAGGATTGCTCCAGCCCCAGATGGCGGATCAGAGGCAAGGCCAGGTACTCCAGCTTGTTGGTGACGATGCCCCAGGTGTATTGGTGTTGTTCCAGCTGCTTCAGCATGTCGGCCACGCCGTCGAACAGTTGGGTCAGGCTGGTCATGTTGGCCTCGTAGTCCTGCAGGAAATGGGCGCGTAGCTGGGCATACTCGGGGTGATCCGTCTGTATGTCCAGGGCCGCCTTGATCAGGCCGCGCGCGCCGTGCGAGGCAAAAGGACGCAGGGTGTCGTAGGGTAGGGCAGGCAGGCCACGGGCCAGTCGCAAACGGTTGGCGGCGGCGGCCAGGTCAGGGGCGGAATCGGCCAGGGTGCCGTCGAAATCGAACAGGACAAGTTTCTTCATGGATAAGGCAGTCAGTCCTGCCGGCGTGTGGCCACCAGGTAGTTGACGGAGGTGTCGCCGGACAGAAAGTAATGATCGGTAATGGGGTTGTACTCCAGGCCTTTCAGGGCCTGGGCGTCCAGCTTGCAGCGGCGTGCGGTTTGGATCAGTTCGCTGGGCTTGATGAAGCCTTCGTAGCTATGCGTGCCCTTGGGGATCAGGCGCAGCACATATTCGGCACCGACGATGGCGAACAAGAACGATTTTGGATTGCGGTTCAGGGTGGAGAAAAACACCCAGCCGCCGGGTTTGACCAGCTGCGAGCAGGCGCGGATGATGGAGCCGGGGTCGGGGACGTGTTCCAGCATTTCCATGCAGGTCACGACATCGAAGCGGCCTGGGTGCTGGTCGGCCATGTCTTCGGCGCTGATGGCTTCGTACTGAACAGGCACGCCCGACTCCAGGCTGTGCAGCCGCGCTATTTTCAGGGAGCGTTCGGCCAGGTCTATGCCGGTTACCTGGGCACCGGCCTGTGCCAGGCTTTCGGACAAGATGCCGCCGCCGCAACCTACATCCAGCACTTGCTTGCCCTGCAGGGGGCCGGTCTGCGAAAGAATCCAGTCCAGGCGCAGCGGGTTGATGGCGTGCAGCGGCTTGAACTCGCTGGTAGGGTCCCACCAGCGGGATGCCAGTGCGCTGAACTTGTCGATTTCTGCCTGGTCGACGTTGGCGGTCGTGGCAGTGGGAGTGGAGACGGTCATGGTTCACCCAAAAAATTAAGGCCCCGCAAAAGCGGAGCCTTAATTGTAGCCTTAGCTACAGAAATGCGTGGCAGCAGGTATTACTTGCGGTTGCCGACGATTTCGATTTCCACGCGACGGTTCTGGGCACGGCCTTCACGCGTCTTGTTGGATGCCACGGGCTGGCTTTCGCCCTTGCCTTCGGCGTAGATGCGATCGGCAGGGATGCCCTTGCTGACCAGGTACTGCTTGACGGTGTTGGCACGACGCTCGGACAGCTTCTGGTTGTAAGCTTCGGCACCGATGGAGTCGGTGTGACCAACAGCGATCAGGGTTTCCAGATCGATGGAGCCAGCGGCGTCAGCCACTTGATCCAGAACCTGACGGCCTTCTGGCTTCAGGGTGGACTTGTCGAAGTCGAAGAACGTGTCGGCGTTCAGGGTCACTTTGGTGACGGTAGGAGCAACGACAGGAGCTTCGGGGGCCTGGGCAACGGGCACACCGTCACAACCTGGGATACCCGTTGCTGGGGTCCAGAAGTTGTTACGCCAGCACAGTTCGTTGGTGCCGTTTTTCCAAACGTCGCCAAACGGATTGCGCCAGTTGTTGACTTCGCCCGATTCCTGTGCGGAAACCGCACCGGAGGCCGATACAGCGGCAATGGCGAGTACAAGTGCGATTTTGGAGGGTTTGTTCATATTTCTCCTCGTTGAGCTGATGCTGTTAAGTGACCGCAGCGAACCCCTGCCGCCGATTTACGGAACCAGTATAGCAATGCCCTGAACGGATCAAAGAATTGCGCTGGGTTTCATGCGTGTTAGCTCGAATCTTATGACATTTCGGTCCCATGCGTTAGGTCGGCGGCAGGCAATTCGGCCAGATAAACGGAATTGGCCCCGTTCTTTCCTGTTATTGTTGGTTTTAGGCAACAGGACGCAGCGTGGCGGCAGGGGGCGACAAGATGGCCGTCGGCCCCGGATTTTTGTCCTTTGCGCATCACTGAGTGCCAGTCTGGGGCTGCCCCTGCGCACCGGCTGCGTCCCTCTAGGCGAAAGTGCTAGAATTTCCCTTTGTCCTTGTCCGTTTACGGCTGGCTTACTGCTTAACCCATATCTATAAAGAATTAATCTATGGATTCCTTTGCCAAGGAGACGCTTCCCGTTTCACTTGAAGAGGAGATGCGCCGCAGCTACCTCGATTACGCCATGAGCGTGATCGTTGGCCGTGCTCTTCCCGACGTGCGAGATGGTTTGAAGCCTGTGCATCGCCGTGTCTTGTTCGCCATGCACGAACTCAATAACGACTGGAATCGTGCCTATAAGAAGTCGGCCCGTATTGTCGGCGACGTCATCGGTAAGTACCACCCGCATGGCGATTCCGCCGTTTACGACACCATTGTGCGTCTGGCGCAGGATTTTTCCATGCGCTATATGTTGGTGGACGGGCAAGGGAACTTCGGCTCCATCGACGGCGATAACGCGGCCGCGATGCGTTATACCGAAATCCGTCTGGCCAAGATCGCCCACGAATTGTTGGCCGATATCGACCAGGAAACGGTGGATTTCGTGCCCAACTACGACGGCAGCGAAAAAGAGCCGGCCTTGCTGCCCTCGCGCCTGCCTAACCTGCTGGTCAACGGCAGCTCGGGCATTGCCGTGGGCATGGCCACCAATATACCGCCGCATAATCTGGCCGAAGTGGTCAACGGCTGCCTGTATTGCCTGCGCAATCCAGAGTGCACCATCGATGAACTGATCGAGCACGTGCCTGCGCCGGACTTTCCTACCGGCGGCATTATCTACGGCATGTCCGGGGTGCGCGAAGGCTACCGTACCGGGCGTGGTCGGGTCATCATGCGCGCCAGCACGCATTTCGAGGACATGGAAAAAGGCAATCGCCAGGCCATCGTGGTCGATGCCATTCCTTACCAGGTCAACAAAAAGTCGTTGCAGGAACGCATCGCCGAGCTGGTCAACGAAAAGCGCATCGAGGGCATTTCCGATATCCGCGACGAGTCCGACAAGGACGGCATGCGTCTGGTGATCGAACTCAAGCGTGGCGAAGTGCCCGAGGTGGTGCTCAATAACCTGTACAAGAATACCCAGTTGCAGGAAACCTTCGGCATGAACATGGTGGCGCTGGTCGATGGCCAGCCGCGCCTGTTGAACCTGAAGCAGTTGGTGGAATACTTCCTGAGCCACCGCCGCGAAGTGGTGACGCGCCGCACCGTGTTTCAGTTGCGCAAGGCCCGCGAACGGGGTCATGTGCTGGAAGGTCTGGCGGTGGCCCTGGCCAATATCGACGACTTTATCGCGATCATCAAGGCTGCGCCTACGCCGCCGGTCGCCCGCCAGGAGCTGATGGCCAAGTCCTGGGATTCCAGCCTGGTGCGCGAGATGTTGGCACGCGCCGATACCAGCGCCATCGTGGGCGGCCGTCAGGCGTATCGCCCCGACGAGCTGGGCGAGGAGTTCGGCATGGGCGCGGACGGTCTGTACCGTCTGAGCGAGGTCCAGGCGCAGGAAATTCTGAACATGCGTCTGCAGCGTCTGACCGGCCTGGAGCAGGACAAGATTGTGGCGGAATATCGCGAGGTCATGGACAAGATCGCCGACCTGCTGGACATTCTGTCCAATCCGGGGCGCGTTTCGGCCATTATCGGCGACGAGCTGATCGCGTTGCGCGACGAATTCTCGGCCACCGGCAAGGATGTGCGTCGTTCGCAGATCGAGCACAATGCGACCGAGCTGGATACAGAAGATCTGATCACCCCTATGGACATGGTGGTGACGCTCTCGCATACCGGCTACATCAAGAGCCAACCGCTGTCTGAATATCGGGCACAGCGCCGTGGCGGCCGTGGTAAGCAAGCGACCGCCATGAAAGAGGACGACTGGATCGATAAGCTGTTTATCGCCAATACGCACGATTATCTGCTGTGCTTCTCCAACCGTGGCCGGGTGTACTGGCTCAAGGTGTGGGAAGTGCCGCAAGGCTCGCGCAATTCGCGCGGCCGTCCCATCGTCAATATGTTCCCCCTGGAAGATGGCGAGAAGATCAACGTCGTGTTGTCCGTCAAGGAATTCAGCGAAGAGCAATTCGTGTTCATGGCCACGTCGCGCGGCACGGTCAAGAAGACCCCGTTGTCCGATTTCTCCAACCCCCGCAAGGCCGGCATCATCGCCGTGGGCCTGGATGAAGGCGACTATCTGATCGGCGCGCAGCTGACCGATGGCGTGCACGATGTCATGCTGTTTTCGGATGCCGGAAAAGCCGTGCGTTTTGACGAAGGCGATGTGCGCCCAATGGGCCGCGCGGCCCGTGGCGTGCGCGGCATGACGCTGGAAGAGGGCCAGTCCGTTATCGCTCTGTTGGTGGCCGAAGACGAAAGCCAGTCCGTGCTGACCGCAACCGAGAACGGTTTCGGCAAACGCACCCCCATCGGCGAGTACACACGTCATGGTCGCGGTACCAAGGGCATGATCGCCATCCAGACATCGGCCCGCAACGGCAAAGTCGTGGGGGCCGTGCTGGTGCGCGAAACCGACGAGATCATGCTGATCACCAATGCCGGCGTGCTGGTGCGTACCCGTGTTTCCGAAATCCGCGAAATGGGTCGCGCCACGCAAGGCGTTACCTTGATCAGCGTGGATGATGGCAGCGAACTGTCCGGCGTGTATCGCGTGGTCGAAACCGACGACGAGGTCGAAGCCAGCCTGGCCGACGAAGGGCGGGCCGCTGATGAGCAGAATCAGGACAGTCCGCCCGCCGCCGGCGAAGCGGACGCAACCGGCAAGGAAGATGTGTGATGCGTGTATGGAATTTTTCGGCAGGCCCGTCGATGCTGCCGCTGGAAGTGTTGGAGCAGGCGGCCGCCGAAATGACCGATTGGCACGGCACCGGCATGTCCATCATGGAAATGAGCCATCGCAGTAAGGACTATATGGGTGTGCGCGACCAGGCCGAGGCCGATTTGCGCACGCTGCTGGCCGTGCCCGATGACTTTGCCGTTCTGTTCGTGCAGGGCGGAGCGCAAGGCCAGAATGGCCTGCTCCCCCTGAATCTGATTCAGCGTAACGGCAGCGGCAAGGCCGACTATGTCTTGTCGGGCAGTTGGTCGGTCAAGTCCTGCGAGGAAGCGCAGCGCTACGGCGATATCCATGTCGCCGGCAGCAGCGGCCAGGCCTGGCAGGATCAGGGCAAAGAATGGGCCCCTTGGACCTGGTTCCCCGAGCCTGCCCAATGGGATGTGCGCCCGGATGCGGCTTACTTGCACGTCTGCACCAACGAAACCATTGGCGGCGTCGAGTTCAACGACATCCCCAAGCTGGATGTGCCCGTCATTGCGGATGTCTCCTCCAACATCCTGTCCTGCCCGATTGATTTCTCGCGTGTGGCCGTAGCCTACGCAGGGGCACAGAAAAATGCCGGCATGTCCGGTATTGCCTTGATGATGATCCGCAAGGACTTGCTCGGTCATGCCATGGACTTGTGCCCGTCGGCGTTCAACTACGCCAATATCGAAAAACAGCAGTCCATGTTCAATACGCCGCCTACCTACTCTATTTATATGGCCGGCCTGATGTTCAAGTGGTTGCAGCGCCAGGGCGGCGTGGCGGCGATGCAAGCGCGCAATGCGGCCAAGTCCGAAGCCTTGTACGGCTATCTGGATTCGTCGGATTTTTACACCAACACGGTGCATCCTGCGTACCGTTCGCGCATGAACGTGCCCTTCCTGCTGCGCGACGAGTCCTTGAACAGTGTGTTTCTGGAGCAGGCCCAGGCTGCGGGCCTGACCTCGCTGAAAGGGCACAAGAGCGTGGGTGGCATGCGTGCGTCCATCTACAACGCCATGCCGCTGGAGGGCGTGCAGGCCTTGATCGACTTTATGAAAGACTTTGAACAACGGAATGGCTAATACCTTATCTGAACGCCTGCTGCCCTGGCGCAACCGCATCGACGAGCTGGATCGCCAGATTCTGGAGCTGCTGAACGAGCGTGCCCGCGCGGCGCTGGAAGTCGGCAAGATCAAGCAAGGTTTTAATGCTGACGAGGCCATTCTGAAGCCCGAGCGCGAAGCGCGTATCGTGCGCCGCTTGCAGTCTGAAAATGACGGCCCTTTTACGCCGGCTGCTGTCGAGGCGGTGTGGGGGCAGATCATTTCCGCTTGCCGTGGTTTGGAAAGCGTGTTGCGCGTGGCCTATCTGGGGCCGCAAGGCTCGTTTTCCGAGCAGGCCGCCTACGAACATTTCGGCCATGCCCTGGATGGACTGCAGTGCGACTCCTTTGACGAGGTGTTTCGCAGCGTGGAAGTAGGGCAGGCCGATGTAGGCATGGTGCCGGTGGAAAATTCCACCGAAGGCGCGGTCAACCGCACGTTGGATCTGCTGCTGAATTCGCCGCTGCGCGTGCTGGGCGAGCGCTCGATCCGGGTTCATCACAATCTGTTGACTCAGACCGGGACCATGGATGGCATCACCCGCGTGATGGCGCATCCGCAGGCCCTGGCGCAGTGCCAGAATTGGCTGCAAAAGCACTTCCCGCATTTGTTGCGCGAAGCCGCTTCCAGCAATGCCGAAGCGGCCCGTATCGCGGCGTCCGACCCTTCCGTGGCGGCCATCGCCGGCAATACGGCGATTACGGCCTGGAATCTGGGCGTTGTCGAATCCGGCATTCAGGACGACCCGCACAATCGCACCCGTTTCCTGGCCATCGGCAATATTGAAGCCCTGCCCAGCGGCAACGACAAGACCAGCATCATCCTGGCCGTGCCCAACCGGGCGGGTGCCGTCTACGATATGCTCTCGCCGCTGGCGGTGCATGGCGTGTCCATGACGCGTCTGGAATCCCGTCCGGCCCGTACCGGTCAGTGGGAATATTACTTTTACGTGGACCTGATCGGACACCGCGACGAACCGGCCATGGCGGCTGCCTTGACCGAGCTCAAGAAGCAGGTCGCCTTTTTCAAGATCCTGGGTTCTTACCCCGTTAACGACTTCTGACCATGACAAGCACACGCGCAGCACTGGAGGCGGCCGTCGCCGACCATATTCTGGCCATCGCTCCCTATCAGCCGGGCAAACCCGTCAGCGAAATCGCGCGCACGTTTGGCCTGCAAGAGAGCAGCATCGTCAAGCTGGCTTCCAACGAGAATCCTTTGGGCATGGCCGACTCGGTACGGGCAGCGGTTGCGCGGGCCGTGCAGGAGCTGGGGCGTTATCCCGACCCCAACGGTTTTGACTTGAAGCAGGATTTGTCACGGCGTTATCAGGTGCCGGCAGACTGGATTACGCTGGGTAACGGTTCCAACGATTTGCTGGAGCTGATTTCCCTGGTGCTGCTGGGGCCGGGTGTGTCGTGCGTGTATGCCGAGCATGCCTTTACCGTCTACAAGCTGTGTACGCAAGAGCGCGGTGCGCGCCATATCATGGTGCCGGCCGTGGACTATGGTCACGACCTGGATGCCATGCTGGCGGCCATTTGCGCTGACACGCGTCTGTTGTTCATTGCCAATCCCAACAACCCCACCGGTACCTTTTTGCCTGCCGAGCAGATTGACGCCTTTCTGGCCCAGGTCTGGGAGCGTCACGGTCGACAGCTTACCGTCGTGCTGGACGAGGCCTACAACGAATACCTGGCTCCCGAACTGCGTTTTGACAGCGCCGAGTTGGTGCGCCGCTATCCCAACCTGATTGTGACGCGTACCTTCTCCAAGGCCTATGGTCTGGCGGGACTGCGCATCGGTTACGCGTTGGCCCAGGCCGAACTGACCGATGTCTTGAACCGTGTGCGTCAGCCTTTCAATGTCAATAGCGTGGCACTGGAGGCTGCGCGTGCCGCACTGGCCGACCAGGACTTTCTGCAACGCAGCTACGAACTGAACCAGTCCGGCAAACAGTTCCTGGAACAGTGTTTTGAATCGTTGGGTCTGGATTACGTGCCCAGCCACGGCAACTTCATTCTGGTGCGCGTGGGGGATGCGGCGGCGATCAATCTGGCCTTGCTCAAGCAAGGCGTCATCGTGCGCCCCGTGGCAGGCGATGGCTTGCCCGAACATTTGCGTATCACCATCGGTTTGCCGGAAGAGAACCAGCGCTTTGCGCAGGCTCTGGCCGGTATCTTGCAGGCTTGAGCATGAGCGCATTGCCTGGGTCAGTGACGTCGGAGCCACTGATTCCAGTGCTCGCCGTCGTAGGAGTGGGGCTGATCGGCGGTTCGGTCGCGCTGGCGCTCAAGCGTGCCGGTGCCGTTGGGCGGGTGCTGGGTGTTGGCCGACAGCTCAAGAGTCTGCGTCGCGCCCAGGAGCTGGGCCTGATCGACGATATTGCCACGCTGGAGCAGGCGGCCGCGCAGGCGGATCTGATCATGCTGGCTACCCCCATCGGGGCGATGGGGCCTGTCTTGCGTGCCATGCGTGGGCATTTGCGCGATCAGACATTGATCAGCGACGCGGGCAGCACCAAGGTGGATGTGGTGCAGGTGGCCCGCGAGGCCTTGGGCGAGCGCATCGCTCAGTTCGTGCCTGGGCATCCCATTGCCGGTGCCGAGACGCTGGGGCCGGATGCGGCGCGTGCCGATCTGTACGAGGGGCGTAATGTCATCCTGACGCCTTTGGACGAGAATCCGGCGGCGGCGCGCAAGCGCCTGATTGCGGTCTGGGAGCGTTGCGGCGCACGCGTCATGTTGATGGACCCGCCCACGCACGATCAGGTGTTGGCATCGGTCAGTCATGTCCCTCACTTTTTGTCTTCTGTTTTTATGTGGCAGGTTGCCTCCAGCGCCAATTCAGATCAGCGCTTTGCGCTGGCCGGCACGGGCTTTCGCGACTTTACCCGCATCGCAGCCGGTTCGGCGGAGGTGTGGCGGGATATTTTCCTGAGCAACCGCAGCGCCGTTCTGGCCGAACTGAAAGAGGTGCGGCAGGCGCTGGATCAGGCCGAACAGGCCTTGGAGGACGGTGATGATCAGGCTTTGTACGAATTTCTGGAGCGTGCCGCCTTGGCGCGCCGTTTTTGGGCGAGCAGGAGCGGTTTGAAATGAGCCAGGTTGATTCTATTGTCTTGAATCCTGTCGTGCAGGCCCGGGGCGAGCTGGTGCTGCCCGGCTCCAAGAGCATATCCAATCGCGCGTTGCTCTTGGCTTCGTTGGCGCGGGGACGGACCCGCTTGGAAGGCTTGCTGCATTCGGACGACACCCGCGTCATGCTGGCTGCTCTGCGCCAGATGGGCGTGGAACTTCAGGACCTGGGGCAGGGCGTGGTCGAAATTGACGGCGGCGCGCCCTTTGCCCTGCGCGATGCCGATTTGTTCCTGGGCAATGCCGGTACGGCTTTTCGCTCCTTGACGGCGGCGCTGGCCTTGATGGGTGGGCGATTTACATTGACAGGTATTGCCCGCATGCACGAACGGCCTATTGGCGATCTGGTGGACGCTTTGCGCAGTCTGGGGGCTGATGTCAGCTACCTGGGCAACGAAGGCTATCCGCCGCTGGCGATCGGTGCCGCGCCGCAGAGCGGGGGGCGCAGCGTGTCGGTCAAAGGCTCGGTGTCCAGCCAGTTCCTGACAGCATTGCTGATGGCCGCGCCCTTGTTGACGGCGCAGACCGGACAGGATCTGCGCATTCAGGTGGACGGCGAACTGATCTCCAAGCCGTATATCGACATTACGCTGGCTATGATGGCGCGTTTTGGCGTGACGGTGCAGCGCGACGGTTGGAGCAGTTTCACCGTGCCGGCGGCAGCCGCGTACATCAGTCCCGGACGCTATCCGGTCGAGGGAGACGCGTCGTCGGCGTCGTATTTTATTGCCTTGGGGGCATTGGGCGGCGGGCCGGTACGGATTCGCGGCGTGGGCACCGATAGCCTTCAGGGCGATATTCAGTTTGCAGATGTGGCCCAGGCTATGGGGGCGCGCATCGAGCGCCATCCGCAGGAACTTGTGGTCAGCGGTCCTTGTGTGGCGCGCGGCGAACGCCTGCGGGCGTTTGACATGGATTTCAATCGCATCCCGGATGCGGCCATGACGGCGGCCGCCATGGCCATGTTTGCCGACGGGCCATGCACCTTGCGCAATATCGCCAGCTGGCGCGTCAAAGAAACCGATCGCATCCACGCCATGCATACCGAACTGGCCAAGCTGGGTGCCCGGGTTGAGTCCGGCCCCGATTGGCTGACAGTGCATCCTATCGATGCGGCCAATTGGCGGTCGGCCAGTATCCATACCTACGACGATCACCGCATCGCTATGTGTTTTTCTCTGGCCAGTTTTGGGCCCGTCCCGGTGACGATCCTGGACCCGGACTGCGTCAGCAAGACATTTCCTGATTATTTTTCTGTTTTTCAGCACTTGGTGCAGGCATGAGCGCAACACAGACCATACCCGTCATTACCATAGACGGCCCTACCGCTTCAGGCAAGGGCACGATAGCCCACCTGGTGGCCGAGCGACTGGGTTGGCATACGCTGGACAGCGGTGCCTTGTATCGCCTGACCGCGCTGGCCTGTTTGCGCCAAGGTCTGGATACGGAGCTGGAATCCGAGGTGGAGCGCGTCGCCGCCGGCTTGGATATCCGTTTTCAGCATCCGGCCGTTTTTTTGGCGGGACAGGATGTCAGCGAGGCTATCCGCCAGGAGCAGGTGGGCAACCTGGCCTCGCAGGTGGCAGCCATGCCCGGCGTGCGTGCCGCTTTGCTGCAGCGCCAGCGCGACTTTCGCATCGCCCCCGGCTTGGTCGGCGATGGGCGCGACATGGGGACAGTGGTGTTTCCCGATGCGCCTTTGAAAATATTTTTGCTGGCCGATGCGCAGGTGCGTGCGGAAAGGCGTTGTAAACAGTTGAGCGAAAAGGGGATTTCTGCTAATCTTGCAAGCCTGCTGGCCGATCTTCGCGCGCGTGATGCGCGTGACAAGAATCGCACGCACGCACCGCTGGTGCCTGCGCAGGACGCCCACATTGTGGATTCGTCCAAGCTAAGCATAGATGAAACAGTCAATATTGTGCTTGACCTTTGGTCGGGCGTGTCGTTCCCGACGGCGTAATTCTGCGCTGCGCGGTTTTTTTCACTCCACCGGGTTCGCCTGGTGTGTTTTTTAACAGCCATTCTGGCTGATGGATTGATTGAATGTCCACTAACCTTCAAACAGCTGCAACCGGCGGCGAAAGCTTTGCCGACTTGTTTGCAGAAAGCATCAAGAACCAAGACCTGAAAAGCGGCGAAGTCATTTCCGCCGAAGTTCTGCGCATCGACCACAACTACGTTCTGGTCAACGCCGGTCTGAAGTCCGAAGCCCTGATCCCCCTCGAAGAATTCCTGAACGACCAGGGCGAACTGGAAGTCCAGGCCGGCGATTTCGTGTCCGTGGCCATCGATGCTTTCGAGAACGGCTATGGCGACACCATCCTGTCCCGTGACCGCGCCAAGCGCCTGTCGGCCTGGCTGTCCCTGGAACAGGCGCTCGAGTCGGGCGAACTGGTCAACGGCACCATTACCGGCAAGGTCAAGGGCGGTCTGACCGTCATGACCAACGGCATTCGCGCCTTCTTGCCCGGTTCGCTGGTCGACCTGCGCCCTGTCAAAGACACTACGCCGTACGAAGGCAAGACCCTGGAATTCAAGGTCATCAAGCTGGATCGCAAGCGCAATAACGTCGTGCTGTCGCGCCGCGCTGTGCTGGAAGCTTCCATGGGCGAAGAGCGCCAGAAGCTGCTGGAAACCCTGTCCGAAGGTGCCATCGTCAAGGGCATCGTCAAGAACATCACCGATTACGGTGCGTTTGTGGACCTGGGCGGCATCGACGGTCTGTTGCACATCACCGACATGGCCTGGCGTCGTGTCCGCCACCCATCCGAAGTTCTGCAGGTGGGTCAGGAAATCGAAGCCAAGGTTCTCAAGTTCGATCAGGAAAAGAGCCGCGTCTCCCTGGGCGTCAAGCAGTTGGGCGAAGATCCATGGATCGGTCTGGCACGTCGCTACCCACAAAACACCCGCCTGTTCGGCAAGGTTACCAACCTGACCGACTACGGTGCATTCGTTGAAGTGGAAGACGGCATCGAAGGCCTGGTGCACGTGTCCGAAATGGACTGGACCAACAAGAACGTGGACCCACGCAAGGTCGTGACCTTGGGCGAAGAAGTCGAAGTCATGGTTCTGGAGATCGACGAAGACCGTCGCCGCATCTCGCTGGGCATGAAGCAGTGCCGTGCCAACCCATGGGAAGATTTCGCCATCAACTTCAAGCGTGGCGACAAGGTTCGCGGCGCCATCAAGTCGATCACCGACTTTGGTGTGTTCGTTGGTCTGCCTGGCGGCATCGACGGCCTGGTTCACCTGTCCGACCTGTCCTGGTCCGAGTCCGGTGAAGAAGCCGTGCGCAACTTCAAGAAGGGCGACGAAGTCGACGCCGTGGTTCTGGGTATCGATACCGACAAAGAACGCATTTCGCTGGGCATCAAGCAGCTGGAAGGCGATCCGTTCAACAACTTCGTGGCCACCTACGACAAGGGCGCTGTCGTCCAGGGCGTGATCAAGGCTGTTGAAGCCAAGGGCGCTGTTGTTACTCTGTCGCTAGATGTGGAAGGCTACCTGCGCGCTTCCGAGATCTCCTCGGGCCGCGTTGAAGACGCTACCACCGTCCTGAAAGAAGGCGAAGAAATCGAAACCATGATCCTGAGCGTGGACCGCAAGACCCGCTCCATCCAGCTGTCGATCAAGGCCCGCGATACTGCCGAGACTGCTCAGTCCATGGCCCGCCTGTCCGAAGCCAGCGCTTCGTCGGGTACGACCAACCTGGGTGCTCTGCTGCGTGCCAAGCTGGACCAGCAGCAGCGTGACGACGGTTAATCAGCGTGACCAAGTCTGAGCTGATTGCGCTGTTGGCCAGTCGCTATCCGCAACTGGCGCTGCGCGACATGGATTTCGCCGTGAAAACGGTACTCGATTCGATGACCCAGGCTCTGGCCAGCGGTCAACGGATCGAAATCCGCGGATTTGGCAGCTTTTCGCTCTCTACCCGTTCGCCGCGGGTGGGGCGCAATCCCAAGTCGGGCGAAAAAGTGTTGGTACCTGGCAAGCAGGTGCCGCACTTTAAGGCCGGCAAGGAATTGCGCGAACGCGTCGATTCTGTTTTTCTCCAGCAGGAACAGATCGAAACCGATGATCAGTCGTCTGCGTTCGAGCAGCTGAATGCGCGGGTCCGTCACGGCTAAAGACACCCTTGCAAGCTGATGAAACAGGCCCTTTACAGGGCCTGTTTTGCGTGTGCGCTAAACGGCGCTTGCACGTACAATCAGTCAATATAAAAAACACTGTTGGAGCCTAATAATGCGCTATCTAGTCTGGGTACTGCGTCTGCTCGTCTTTCTGGTCGTGCTGTTGTTTGCACTCAAGAACACCGAGCCTGTACAAGTGAACTTCTTTGCCGAGCACATTATTCAGGATGTTCCCCTTATCGTCGTCATGCTGGGAGCCTTCATTCTGGGCCTGGTCATGGGCTTGTTGATCATGGTTGGCGCGGTTATGCGACGCCGCCGGGAAGTCAACCGCCTGCGCCGCGAAATGGACCGATTGCAAGAGCGCCTGGAGCTGTCCGGGCAATCACCGGCATCGGCCGTGGCTCCGGAAACCGTTGCACCCCTGGCACCGTTGTAATCAGCCGGAGTATCACACGTGGATTTTGAAACCTGGTGGCTGGTCTTTGTACCCATTCTCTTCGCCTTGGGCTGGGTGGCGGCGCGAGTGGATTTCCGGCAGATGATGTCCGAGACCCGCAGCCTGCCCGATTCGTATTTCAAGGGCCTGAATTTCCTGCTTAACGAAGAGCCTGATCGCGCAATCGATGCCTTTGTGGAAGTGGCCAAGCTGGACCCGGAAACCACCGAGCTGCACTTTGCGCTGGGTAGTCTGTTTCGGCGTCGCGGCGAGATGGAGCGCGCCATTCGCGTTCATCAGAGCCTGCTGTCGCGTACTGACCTGCCGCAAAGCGACCGGGAAAATGCCCAGTTCCAGATCGCTCAGGACTTTCTGAAAGCCGGCATGCTGGACCGGGCCGAAGCCGCTTTCGAGGCGGTGCGCGAAACTCGGTTTGCTGTCCCCGCCATGCGTGCCCTGATTCGCATTTACGAATCCGAGCACGACTGGCCCCGCGCGATCGAGGCGGTGCGTCGACTGCGCGCCCTGGTCGATGAGCCTGTGCCGCAATTGGTGCATTATCAGTGCGAGCAGGCCGAAGCCGCATTGCAGGGCAAACAGGCCGATTTCGAGCGGGCTTCTAAGGCGTTGGACGAAGCCGACAATGCCATTCGCAAGCTGGGCGCGGAGCAGACGACGCAGGCCTCCCAGGCCCGCGTGGCGGCTTTGCGCGCCCGCGTGGCCCGCATGCAGAACCAGACCGAGCAGGAGCGGGCCTATCTCGTGTCGATTCTGGACAGCGCGCCGGAGTACGTGGGGTTGTACGCCACCGAACTGCTTGGCAGCTATCGACAGATGGGCCGCGAGGACGAGGGGGTGGCCATGCTGCGTGCTCACTACAAGCATCATCCCAATCTGGACACATTCAATGTCCTGTTCCGGGTGCTGCGTGAACGCCGCGGTTATCAGCCCGCGTGGGCGTTTGCGCGCGAATCGTTGCGTTCGCACCCCTCTTTGCTGGGGCTGGATAAAATGCTGGAAGTCGAGTTGCAGGACGAAAGCCAGCATACTCAGGCACGTAACGAACAAGAGCCCGGCTTGACGGCCGCCGCCGATATTGTGGCGGGAGCCGATCTTAGCCTGCTACGCTCCTTGATTCATAAACATACCCAGCGCCTGGATCGCTATGCCTGCCATGTCTGCGGTTTTGAGGCGCGGCATTTCTACTGGCAATGTCCAGGGTGCAATTCCTGGGAAACCTACGCCCCTCGACGGCTCGAGGAACAACGATAATGGAATTTCCGACGCAAGCCGTACAGGCCAGCCGGGTGCTGGTGGTGGGCGATGTCATGCTGGATCGCTATTGGTTCGGTGACGTGGATCGCATTTCTCCCGAAGCACCGGTTCCTGTCGTCAAAATGGGGCGCACCGAGGACCGCTTGGGCGGTGCCGCTAACGTGGCGCGTAATATTGCCGCGCTGGGAGCTCAGGCCAGCCTGTTGGGCGTCATCGGGGTGGACGAAGCGGGTGATAAAGTGCGTGAACTGGCTCTGCACGATCATGTGCAGGCCCATTGGATACAAGACCCGGGCATGCCTACGTCGCTCAAGTTGCGCGTGTTGGGCCGCCAGCAGCAATTATTGCGGGTCGACTTTGAACATCGGCCCGGTGCAGGTGCGTTGGAGCAATTAAGTCGGCAGATGGGCGATTTGCTGGACCAGCATCAGATCGTGGTGTTATCGGATTATGCTAAAGGGGCCCTGGCTCAGGTGGAGCAACTGATTGCGTTGGCACGCGAAAAAGGCATTCCGGTTCTGGTCGACCCCAAAGGAAAGGCTTATCAGCATTATCATGGCGCGACTATTCTGACGCCTAATCGATCCGAAATGCAGGATGCGGTGGGGGCCTGGGCTAGCGAGTCCGACCTGCAGGAACGAGCGCAGCAGCTACGCCGTCAACTGGATTTGGAGGCCTTGCTGATTACCCGTTCGGAACAAGGCATGACGCTGTTTACCGAAAGCGGCAGAGAGCATGTGGATGCGCAGGCGCAGGAAGTCTTCGATGTGTCGGGTGCCGGGGATACCGTGCTGGCCACACTGGCGGTGATGCGGGCAGCCGGGCTGGATTGGCTCCAGGCCATGCGCTGGGCCAATCGCGCCGGCGGCATTGTCGTAGGAAAATTGGGCACGTCCGTGGTGACGGCAAAGGAATTGGCATGATAGTGGTAACGGGCGGTGCCGGCTTTATCGGCAGCAATCTGGTTTTGGGGCTCAATCGTCAAGGCATGACGGACATTCTGGTGGTCGATGACCTGAGCGACGGCGATAAGTTCGTCAATCTGGTGCATGGTCAGATTGCAGACTATATGCATAAGGACGACTTTCGCGCGCGCCTGGCGCGTGATGAGTTCAACAATATCGAAGCCATCCTGCATCAAGGGGCCTGCTCGGACACGACCGAGCGCAATGGCCAGTTCATGATGGACAACAACTATCGCGTCACGCTGGAGATTTTCGAGTATTGCCAGCGCAAGCGCATTCCTTTGCTCTATGCTTCCTCGGCGGCCGTATACGGTGCCGGGCCGCGTTATGCCGAAGACCTGGCCAACGAAGCCCCCTTGAATGTGTACGGCTATTCCAAGTTCCTGTTCGATCAGGTGTTGCGCCGCGAGTTGCCTGCCTTGACCGCCCCGGTGGTGGGGCTGCGGTATTTCAATGTGTACGGCCCCCAGGAGCAGCACAAAGGGCGCATGGCATCGGTGGCTTACCACAATATGCTTCAGTACCGTCGCGAAGGCCATGTGCGCCTGTTTGGCGGCTGGGATGGCTACGTGGATGGCGGCCAGCAGCGCGATTTTGTGTTTATCGACGATGTGGTTTCCGTCAATCTGCATTTTTTGAATCAAGGTACGCGATCGGGCGTATTTAACTGCGGTTCCGGCCGAGCGCAGCCGTTCAATGATGTTGCCCAGACGGTAGTCAATACCTTGCGCGAACACGAAGGCTTGGAGCCATTGGCACTGGAGGCGTTGGTCAGCCAGCAGTGCTTGCAGTACATTGATTTTCCGGATGATCTTAAAGGTCGCTATCAAAGCCATACCCAGGCTGATCTGACACAGTTGCGGGCTGCCGGGTACGACAAGCCGTTTCACGACGTGCAAAGCGGCGTGGCCGAGTACGTGCGCCGTCTGTTGGTTTCGGGCGCGTTGCGCTAGTGCCAGTTTGTCCATGCGTAACTGCGCGCATGGATCAAGCCTTGCCGACGGTCCCTGCATGCCGGCTTAGCGTAGCACCATGAAGGCTCCTTTTTATGGAGCCTTTATCATGTCCGTTTTCCTGAATTCCTCTTGTGCGCCGGTTCCAGTAGTCAAGCTTCGGACTGCGTGGCGTGCCGCTACACAGAAATGCGCGTTGGCATTATGGCTGGTTTTTTGTCCGGGCTTTGTCGCGGCTGTGGACCTGAATACCGCCACAGCCGAGCAGTTGCAGCAGATCAAAGGCATAGGCCCACGTACCGCGCAACTGATTCTGGAGGAACGCCAGCGCGGCGGAGATTTTGATTCCCTGCAGAACCTGGCCGATCGGGTCAAGGGCATAGGCCCCAAAAAAATCGGCACCATGGAACAGTCCGGCCTGACCGCAGGCGCAAGCAAAAAGCCCGCCGCTTCCTCTGTTGCACCGCGTCCGGGCGTGGATATAAGGAAAAAGCCGTAGCCCCGAGGCGAGTCTCGTTTTAAGCTATTAGATTGTGTTTGAATACGGTGACCGGCATTGTTGGCTGTTCACCGTGCTGCGCCAGGTTCGGCGTGACAGGCAAGGTAGAGTCCGTTGATGAAAAATTATCCCACTATCGAAGATACCGTAGGCCACACCCCTTTGGTGCGGCTGCAACGCATTCCGGGCCAGTTCGGTCAGGCTCGCGGCAATGTGATCTTGGCCAAAATGGAAGGCAATAACCCGGCCGGCTCGGTCAAGGACCGCGCCGCCCGCTCCATGATCCAGCAGGCCGAATTGCGCGGCGACATTCAGCCGGGCGACACCCTGATCGAGGCCACCAGCGGCAATACCGGTATTGCGCTGGCCATGATTGCCGCCGTGCGCGGCTACAAGATGATTCTGATCATGCCCGACAATCTATCGGTCGAGCGCCGTGCGTCCATGACGGCCTATGGCGCGCAACTGATTCTGACGCCGGCCAAGGAAGGCGGAATGGAATATGCCCGTGACCTGGCTTTGCAAATGCAGGCCCAGGGGAAGGGCAAAGTACTGGATCAGTTCGCCAATCAGGACAACCCCGCAGCCCACGTGGGCAGTACGGGGCCGGAGATCTGGCAGCAGACCGACGGGCAGATTACCCATTTTGTCAGCGCCATGGGAACCACCGGCACTATCATGGGGGTGGGCAGTTATCTGCGTGCCCAGAACAGCAATATCGTTGTTGTGGGGGCTCAGCCTGCCGAAGGTTCGCAGATTCCGGGCATACGCAAATGGCCGGACGAATATCTGCCTAAGATTTACGATCCCAGCAAAGTAGACGCTTTCGAGTATATCGAGCAGCAGCAGGCCGAAGACATGACCCGGCGTCTGGCGGCCGAAGAAGGCATTTGCGCCGGCATATCATCGGGCGGCGCTCTGGTAGCCGCTATGCGCGTGGCCCAGCGGGTCCAGAACGCCACGATCGTGTTTATTGTCTGCGACCGTGGCGACCGGTATCTGTCTACCGGCGTGTTTAATTAATTAGGGTCGCCGTAACCCATCTGCTGGGCCAGTTCGGAGGCCAGGTCAGCCACTGAACTGGCGTAAAAGTAGCTGCGGTTGTAGTGGGTAATGGCAAAGAAATTAGGCGTGCCCAAGCGGTATTCCGTGGTGTTGCGTGGCTCGTCCACCAGGTTGACCACGCCGAGCAAGGACTGTTGCCACGGGCCGGGGTGCCGGGTCTGTCCGTGCGCGCGGGCACCTGCTTGGCTCAGTTCCGTCCAGTTGCGTTTGGGGTAGATGCCACCGTCCACCATGGATTTGCTGGCCGTGCTTAGTCGGGCGGGAGCAAAGACGGGCAAACCCGGCTCCCAGCCGTGCGCGCGCAAAAAGTTGGCGATGGACGCCATTGCATCGACAGGGTTGTTGCGCAGGTCGATGCGTCCGTCGCCGTTGCCGTCTACTGCGTAGCGGATCAGACTGCCAGGCATGAACTGTGGCATGCCCATGGCACCGGCAAAGGAGCCTTGCACGATGCGCGCGTCCAGTTCGCCTTCGTGGTGCAGTTGGATCAGGTCCGCTAATTGGTCGCGAAATAATTGGCCACGTTCGGGGCGGCTGTTGTCCGGGTAGGCAAAGCCAAGAGAAAACAAGGCGTCCAGCACCTTGAAGTCCCCCATGATCTGTCCGTATACCGTTTCAACGCCCAGAATCGCCACGATGACCGAAGGAGCCACGCCGTAGGCTTGCGATATGCGATCCAGGTCGTCGCGGTGGGACTGCCAGAAGGCGATGCCGCGGCGGATGCGGATCGGGTCTACATTACGCTGTCTATAGGTGACCCAGCTGCGCTTGATGCGCCCGCCGGTGGGACGCATCAGCTTAACGGCGGTGGCATTGTACTGAGCTTGCTGCAGCAGGTCGGTGACCAGCTCCAACGGTACTTGGCGGGTAGTGGATACATCGCGCGCATAAGCGGCTATATCGGCGTTTAGCTGACCGGTGGCTGTAAAAAACTGGGTTCGACCCGCGATTGACTGGCCGGCGCGAATGGGTGGCGGTTCGTCCAGCGACTTGATGGCAACAGTGCCGGAAACAGGCTTGGCAGGGCTGGAGGCCGCAGCGCCGCTGGGTTTGGCCGGCGTGGGGGCGACGCTGGATGGGGTGGCGGCACAGCCGGCCGTGGTCAGCGCAATCAGCGCCGCTTGCAAAATACGAGTGGGTCTGAACATAATCCATCCTCATGGAGACACTATATATTACCCATCCGTCATGCCATCTGCATGAGATGGGACGATGGCACCCCGAAAGCCCGGAGCGGCTGGATGCCATCAATGACCAGCTACTGTCCAGCGGACTGGCATCCTATCTGCTCGGCCGCAAGGCGCGGCTGGCGACGGATCAGGATATCTTGCGTGTTCACGATGCCGCCTATCTGCAGCAGCTCAAGCAGCAGTTGCCCAAGCAGGGCTACTTCAATATTGATGCCGACACCTTGATGAACCCGCACACTCTGGAGGCGGCCTACGCCGCTGCCGGTGCGGGCCTGGATGCGGTGGACGGTGTGATGCAGGAAGGGGCGGCCGGCGCATTTTGCTCGGTGCGGCCACCAGGGCATCATGCCGAAAGCAATCGAGCCATGGGGTTTTGTTTTTTCAATAATGTGGCCGTGGCGGCGGCGTATGCCATGGAGCGCTATGGCTTGTCGCGCGTATTGATCGTCGATTTTGATGTGCATCATGGCAATGGCACAGAGCAGATTTTTGCCGACGACGAACGGGTTCTGATGTGCAGTTTTTTTCAGCATCCATTTTTTCCTGGTTCATATCAGGTTCCTGTGCCGAAAAACATGGTAAACATACCGGTTCAAGCCTATGCAAAGTCGACTCAGGTTCTGGAGGCGTTCAAGCAACAGTGCATGCCCAGAATTAAGGCCTTCCGGCCCGAGATCGTCTTTTTTTCGGCAGGCTTTGATGCACACCGCGAGGATGAAATGGGACAGCTCAGTCTGGTAGAGGCGGATTATGCCGAACTGACCACTGCGGTGGTCAAAGCCTGTGCGCCCAGTGCCGGCCAGCGTCTGGTCAGCATGCTCGAAGGCGGTTATGACGCATCCTCTCTGGGACGCAGCGTGGTGGCGCATGTCCGGGCTATGGCCGGACTCTAGGCGAACCGTATTTTCGGTCAGTGGCCTGCTGCGCAAAACCAAGCATTATTTCTATTCAAGATAGCATTGGAGAAAACTAAATGAAGGTGTTAGTACCCGTGAAACGCGTGGTTGACTATAACGTCAAGGTGCGCGTGAAATCCGACCAGTCCGGGGTGGATATCGCCAATGTCAAAATGTCCATGAATCCGTTCGACGAGATTGCCGTCGAAGAGGCGACGCGCCTGAAGGAAAGCGGAGCCGTGACAGAAGTGGTGGCTGTGTCCTGCGGCGTGGCCCAGAGCCAGGAAACCCTGCGTACGGCACTGGCCATCGGCGCGGATCGCGCCGCTCTGGTGCAGACCGATGCCGAACTGCAGCCGCTGGCCGTGGCCAAGCTGCTCAAGGCGGTCGTGGACAAAGAGCAGCCTTCCTTGGTGATTCTGGGCAAGCAGGCCATTGACGACGATGCCAACCAGACCGGGCAGATGCTGGCCGCCTTGCTGGACTGGCCGCAAGCGACGTTTGCCAGCAAAGTGGAGCTGTCCGCGGACAGCGTGTCGGTCACGCGTGAAGTGGACGGCGGCCTGGAAACCATCAAGCTTGCGCTGCCTGCCGTCATTACCACGGACTTGCGCCTGAACGAGCCGCGTTATGTGACGCTGCCCAACATCATGAAGGCCAAGAAAAAAACGCTGGATACGCTGACACCCGAGGAGCTGGGCGTGGATGTGGCTCCGCGCATCAAGACCTTGAAGGTCAGCGAGCCGCCTGCACGCTCGGCCGGCATCATCGTGCCGGATGTGGCGACGCTGGTTGAAAAATTGAAGAATGAAGCGAAGGTGATCTAAATGTCGATTCTTGTCATTGCCGAACACGACAATCAGCAGCTCAAGGCTGCAACCCTGAATGCCGTGGCTGCCGCCCAGAAAATCGGTGGCGATGTCCATGTGCTGGTAGCCGGCCACCAGGCCCGCGCCGTGGCCGATCAGGCGGCGCAGGTACAGGGCGTCGCCAAGGTGTTGCTGGCCGACGGCGCGGCGCTGGCCGATGGGCTGGCCGAAAACGTGGCAGCCCAGGTGCTGGCCGTGGCCTCCTCGTATGGTCATATCTTGTTCCCCGCTACGGCGTCGGGCAAGAACGTCGCGCCGCGCGTGGCCGCCAAGCTGGATGTTGCCCAGGTGTCCGATATTTTGTCGGTGGAGTCGGCCGATACCTTCACGCGGCCCATCTACGCAGGCAATGCGATTGCCACCGTCCAGTCGGGCGACCCGGTCAAGGTCATTACTGTGCGTACTACTGCCTTCGATGCTGTCCCAGCACAAGGCGGCGGCGCGGCTATCGAAGAACTGTCCGCCGTGGCCGATTCGGGCCGTTCGGCTTTTGTCAGCCGCGAAGTCGCCAAAAGTGATCGTCCTGAACTGGCGGGTGCCGCTGTCGTGGTATCGGGTGGGCGTGGCCTGGGCAGCGCCGAGAATTTCAAGATGCTCGATGGCTTGGCCGACAAGCTGGGTGCCGCTCTGGGCGCATCGCGGGCCGCCGTGGATGCGGGCTATGCCCCTAACGATTGGCAGGTCGGCCAGACCGGCAAGATCGTGGCACCGCAACTGTACGTGGCCGTCGGTATTTCGGGAGCCATCCAGCATCTGGCGGGCATGAAGGACTCCAAGGTGATCGTGGCTATCAACAAAGACCCGGAAGCGCCTATTTTCGGCGTCGCCGATTATGGTTTGGTGGCGGATTTGTTTGAAGCCGTGCCAGAATTGGAAAAGGCACTGTAAAAGCCCACAAGCCTGCCGGCGATGTTGCCGGCAGGCTTTTTTTTACCCTTGATGCGCCTGCTGGCCGGGCGGGGTCAAGATAAAAGCTTCTCCGACAGCCGGCCTGTGCCGCACGGGGATTTTTCATTGCGTGTCCGGCGGGGCGCAGCATTGGCAGCGGCCTTGTCGTTTCTGTGTAGGAGTGTTCATGACGTATCGTGTTCCCACCCAAGACATCCGCTTTGTGCTGCAAGAACTTGCCGATCTGCCCGGTGTGCTGGCTTTGCCGGGGTTCGAGGAGTTTTCGGCCGAGCTGATCGATGCGATCATCGACGAGAACGCCCGTTTCGTCGAACAGGAAGTCGCTCCGCTCAACCGTGTCGGTGACGAGCAGGGGGCGCAGTGGCAGGACGGTCAGGTCAAGACGGCCCCCGGTTTCAAGAAGGCGTTCGAGGAGTTTTCCAAGGCGGGTTGGCAGGGCCTGCAGCACGAACCCGAACTGGGTGGTCAGGGCTTGCCCAAACTGATTGGTGCGGTGGCCGGTGAAAACATCAATGCCGCCAATCTGGCGTTTTCCTTGTGCCCTTTGTTGACCGATGGCGTGATCGAGGCCTTGTCTTTAGTGGGCACCCCTGAACAGAAAAAGCGCTTTCTGCCGGCGTTGTTAGAAGGCCGCTGGACCGGCACCATGAACCTGACCGAACCGCAGGCGGGATCGGATCTGGCACAGGTCAGCAGTCGCGCCGTGCGCCAGGCGGACGGCAGCTACAGGCTGAGCGGGCAGAAAATATTCATTACTTACGGCGAGCATGATCTGGCCGAAAATATTATCCATCTGGTGCTGGCGCGCACGCCGGACGCACCGGCGGGCGTCAAAGGGATTTCCTTGTTCATCGTGCCCAAGTTCCTGGTCAAGGACGATGGCTCTTTGGGCGCACGCAACGATGTCTGGTGTGCTTCGCTGGAGCATAAGCTGGGCATACACGGCAGCCCGACGGCGGTGCTGTTGTACGGCTCGGGCAAGGGCGAGGCAGGCGAGGGCGCGGTGGGCTACCTGGTGGGCCAAGAAAATCATGGTCTGCAATATATGTTCATCATGATGAATGCCGCTCGCTACGCGGTCGGTCTGCAGGGCGTGGCTGTTGCCGAGCGTGCTTTGCAGCAGGCCCAGGCCTATGCTCAGGAGCGTATTCAGGGCGCCCCGCTTGCCGGTGGCAAGCAGCCGGTGTCCATCGCTCACCACCCGGATGTGCAGCGCATGTTGTTGCAGATGCGTGCCCTGACCGAAGGAGCGCGGGCGTTAGCCTATTTTGCGGCCGGTATCAACGACAAGGCCCATCACGGCACGGACGAATCGCGCCGCAAGCGATACCAGGCCCTGTACGAGTTCTTGGTGCCAGTGGTCAAGGGCTTTAGCACCGAAATGTCTGTGGAGGTGGCGTCGCTGGGTGTGCAGGTGCATGGCGGCATGGGCTTTATCGAGGAAACCGGCGCTGCGCAGCACTATCGTGACGCACGTATTCTGCCCATCTATGAAGGCACGACGGCAATTCAGGCCAACGACTTCATCGGCCGGAAGGTGCTGCGTGATGCCGGCACGGTCATCCAGGCGCTGTCGCCGCAGTTGGAGGAAACGATTGCGCGTCTGCGCCAACGCGCCGACCAGTCCGAAGAACACGGCACGGCGTTGAACCTGATTGCCGATCGCCTGGAGGGAGGCATGCAGAATGTCGAGCTGGCGGCCACCTTTACCTTAATGAATGCCCAGCAGAACCTGCCGGCCGTGTTTTTGGGCAGTGTGCCGTTTCTGATGTTGGCCGGTTATGTATTGTCTGGTTGGCAGATGGCGCGCGCCGCCTTGGTGGCCGAGGCCGCCTTGTCCCAGGGCAGCCAGGATGTGTTTTTGCGCCGCAAGCTGGCGACCAGCGTGTTCTACGCCAGTCATATTCTGCCGCGCGGCGATGCGCTGGCCTTGTCGATCTCGGACGGGCTGGATCTGGCACCGTATTTGTCGGCCGATCTTTTGTAAAGCAGGCGTCAGCGGGGGAGCTTTCAAGTTCCTCGCCTGCGTTCAGCATAGCTATATGTATATAAGCAATGGCTATTTGAATTGAGTCTCTTATGCTGACAAAATCTATCCCATCATCTTACTGATCGGATTCGCCGATCTTTCCAACGCCGGCTTATCCAGCAAGGGAGCACACAATGGCAACATTACGTCTGGGCGATACCGCCCCTGATTTCGAGCAGAAATCTTCGGTTGGCACCATCAAATTCCACGACTTCCTGGGCAATAGCTGGGGCGTGCTGTTCTCGCACCCCGCCGACTTTACCCCCGTCTGCACCACCGAGCTGGGCTACACCGCCAAGCTGGCCGACGAGTTCGCCAAGCGCAACGTGAAGGTGTTGGCTGTTTCCGTGGACGATGTCGATTCCCACAATCAGTGGATCAGCGATATCAACGACACACAGAAAACAACGGTCAACTTCCCCATCCTGGCCGACGACGACCGCAAGGTGGCGGATCTGTACGACATGATCCATCCCAACGCCAGCACTACTGCCACCGTGCGTTCGGTGTTCATCATTGATCCGGCCAAGAAGGTGCGTCTGGTCATTACCTACCCTGCCAGCACAGGCCGTAATTTCAACGAGATTTTGCGCGTCATCGATTCGCTGCAATTGACCGACAGCCACAGCGTGGCCACGCCCGTGAACTGGGAGGATGGCGACGATGTCATCATCGTTCCTAGCCTGAAAGACCCCGAGGTCCTGAAGCAGAAGTTCCCCAAGGGTTACACCGAAATCCGTCCTTACCTGCGTGTGACGCCTCAGCCGAACAAGTAAATCGGCGCTGCGTTCATTGCCAAGCCCCGCGACCTTTACAGGCGCGGGGTTTTTGTTTTTCAGTTTTCATGCAAGGCCGATGGGCAGGTGTCTGGTCAAGGAGTGTGGGTACTGAGCTTTGTTTCTGAAAGGGAAACGGGGCAGCTGTCCTGGCTTGCGGGCCAGGACCGGCGTAGGCAAGGACGCCAGGCCATATCGATGCGGGCGCGTATTTTGTACTCGTGGGGCATAAGCAACAAGGCGTGGTAAACGCTTGCCTGGTATGCTGTTATTAAGTACAGTGCTGTATAAGAAAACAGTAATCAGGAGACTGCTATGTCCCGCCCAAACCGTCATTCGCCAGCTGCTTTGCCCGCCCGCCACCGGACTGCCGTCCGCAAGGTAGGGCGCAGCCCTTTTCCGACTCAACTTTCTTTGCGCTCCAAAGTACTGGATGTATGCCTGGTGGCGGTGTGGGGGGCAACAATTCCGGGACTGCTCTGGCTGGGCAGCATGGGCGGGTTCTAGGCATGCCTTACGGGACGATGTTCGTCCATTCGGACGTCAGAAATCGATCCTGCGCAAGCTGCTGTGCGCGTGCCAGCGTAGCCTCATTCAAGGCTACCTGCTTCAGGGGCGCTTGTTGGCGAAAGGTGGCCAGCATGGCTTCGATCACGGCTTCGCGGCTCATCCCGGTCTGGCTGCGCAAAGGGTCGACGCGTTTTTTGGCGCTGGTCGTGCCTTTGTCCGACAGTTTTTCTTTGCCGATGCGCAGCACATCCAGCATCTTGTCTGCATCAATGTCGTACGCCATCGTCACATGATGCAGAACGGCATTGCCTCGTCTTGCCTGCGCGGCTCCGCCTATTTTGCCGCCCGCGCTCGTAATGTCGTTCAGGGGTTGATACCAGGCATCTATGCCCAAGCCGCGCAATGCGTCTACGACCCAGGAGTCCAGAAACTCGTAAGATTCCTGAAATGTCATGCCGGTAACAAACGGCAGCGGCATGCTTAACGAATAGGTAATGGTGTTGCCAGGCTCGATGAACATGGCACCGCCGCCGCTGATGCGGCGCACTACTTTAATGCCGTGCCGGTGTGCACCTTCGTAGTCTATTTCGTTGCGCAGCGATTGAAACCGGCCTATGACGACAGCGGCCTCCTGCCATTCCCAGATGCGCAGTGTGGGCGCGCGCAGGCCGTCGCTGACCTCCTGGGTAATGACATCGTCCAGCGCCATATGCAGGGCGGCTGGTTGCGGGCCGGTATGAATCAGCTCCCAGGACAACTGGCTCCATTTGTTCATGCCAGGGCCCTCCGCACCACAATGCCGATGGCTTGGGGCGTCACGCCGAACATATCGATATCTTGTGGCAGGGTGCGGCTGATATGCGCCGCTATTTCTTCGGCGCTGCTGTGTATGGATAGGCCGGCCAGAGCCTTGTTCATCATGCTTAGAGCTTCCGGCGGTTCCAGGAAAAAGTCGCCGCTTAGCTGGGCTTGTTCGATACGGCCGCCCTCGACGCTCAGGTCCACGACGACCAGCTTTCCACCTGGAACTTTATATTCGGCATGCATAGTGTTCTCTGTGTTTCTGGATATAGGCCGCCGTGCGCAGCAACCTTTGTTGGATTGTCCTGACTGGCGCAGCTTCTGTGCCGACGCCGGTTGTGCCGTATATTAACGCAGTTAAACGCCTGTCGTGCTAGGGCGACACGGGTGCAGGGCGCTTGTGGAGCCAAGGGGTTTGGTGATAGAATTTTTGGCTTAACCTTTGTTTTTCATCCTCTTTCAGCGCTGTTTTTTTCGATTGTTGCGGCTGATACGATGATTTTGGAGTCAATCGTGGATTTGATCGCTATTCTTGAGCAAGAAGAAATCCAGCGCCTGACCGGTGGCAAGCTGCCTCCCGAGTTCGGTCCTGGTGACACCGTTGTCGTTAACGTGAACGTGGTTGAAGGTACGCGCAAGCGCGTCCAGGCCTACGAAGGCGTGGTCATCGGTCGTCGTAATCGCGGCCTGAACTCCTCGTTCATCGTTCGCAAGATTTCTTCCGGCGAAGCCGTCGAGCGTACGTTCCAGCTGTATTCCCCGCAGATCGCCAGCATCGAAGTCAAGCGCCGTGGCGCTGTGCGTCGTGCTAAACTGTACTATCTGCGCGAACGCTCGGGCAAAGCCGCTCGCATCAAAGAAAAACTCGTTCGTCGTTCGGGCAATTAATTCCCGGCGATTTGCGATGCAAAGGCACCCAAGCGGGTGCCTTTGTTTTTATGTGAGCACGATGCCGACCTCTATCATCAAGCCTGATCGCAGGCCTGTCATCGTTCCAGGATTCGATCCTCGCAGCCAGCCTCTGGTGGCTATGGAGCCTTTGCCTGGATTGCCTTTGCAGGCGCTGCAGCTCGATTTCATGCGTAGCGCGTTCAGCCAGCCTGTCCAGTGGCAGGTCGAGCCGGTTTTCCGTGGCTCGTTCTATCCCGAGTTTCTACCCGAATCGGTCAATATACGTGCGGCTGTCTGCATTGGCGTCATACAACGCCCGGACGGCCCGGCCGTTATTTTTACCCGGCGTGCCAAGCATCTACATAACCACGCGGGGCAGATCAGCTTTCCCGGCGGTCGTATCGAAGCATCCGATCTTGGGCCGGTTCAGGCGGCCTTGCGGGAAACGCAGGAAGAAATCGGCATTGAACCGCGCTTTGTGCGCTATCTGGGCCAGCATCCGATCTTTGTCACCAATACGCAGTTTGCCATGCGCCCCATCATAGGCGAACTGCAGGCGGGGTTTACGGTCGTGCCCGACAAGGCCGAAGTCGCTGAAGTATTTGAAGTTCCCTTGGCTGTCCTGCTGGACCCGCAGCGCCATCAGTTGCACCATGCCACCTTGCCCGATGGCACCCAGCGCCAGTACTTTTCTATCCCTTGGGGGCCGTACTTCATCTGGGGAGCCACCGCCGTACTGGTGCGCAACGTGTACCACCATTTGTCTGCGGCCTGGAGTCAGTTGTCGGCCGGTGGAGACATGAAGCGCTAGCCCAGGCAGGGATGACGTCGGTCCCGGCGGGATCGGCCTGGGCCGAGCGGATGTCGGCAGTCAGAGCCGCGCTCAGTAGCGCGGCTTGTTTTCGTGCTCGGCCAGCAGACGCTGGTACAGTGCGTGGCGGTCCGGATGGATGGAGCCAGCCTCAATACCGGCTAGCACGCCGCAGCCGGGTTCGTGGCGGTGGCTGCAGTTATAGAAGCGACACGATTCAATGGCTTGCCGGAAGTCCGGGAAGCCATGCGCAATGTCTTCCTGTTCCAGGTGCGATAGGCCAAACGCCTGAAAACCGGGACTGTCGATCAGGTCGCCACCCTCGGGCAAATGGTACAGGCGTGTGCTGGTGGTGGTGTGCCGGCCCGTTCCCAAGGCTTGGGAGTGTTCCCGTGTCAGAGCATGCGCATCGGGCACCAGGGCATTGAGTAGGGTGGACTTGCCCATGCCGCTTTGGCCCAGCAGCAATGTGCGCTTGCCAGCCAGCCAGGGAGCCAGGATCTGGCGTGTCTGGGCGGGCTCCAGGGCCACCATTTCCAGAATCGGCACGCCCAGCGCGGCGGTGGGGGCCAGCTTGGTGCGGGCTTTCTGTAGCGATGCGCTCAGGTCAGCCTTGTTCAGAATAATGACGGGTGCAATATCCGCGCTCCAGGCGGCGACCAGCGCACGGCCCAGCAGGTCCTCCGAATACGAAGGCTCTGGTGCCACCACGATCAGCAACTGGTCGATATTGGCGGCAAATTGCTTGGTGCGGAAATCGTCCGAGCGGTACAGCAGGTTGCGTCGCTCCTGCACGCGTTCGATGGCACCTTCGTCTTTGCCCTGCAGGAGCACATCGACCTGATCGCCCACGGCAATGCCGGCTTTTTTGCCGCGTGGAAAACATTTGATTGTGCGGCCATCGGGCAGTTCGACGAAGTAGTGGCGACCGTGCGCGGCCGTGACCAGGCCGCTGAGTGTGGAGTGTGGTGTCATGCCAGGCTTTTCAGGTGTTGGATGCGGTCGATGGCATTGGGGTGGCTGTCATAGAAAGCAGAGTGGATGGGGTCGGGAGTCAGCGTGGCGGCGTTGTCGTTGTACAGCTTGAGCAAGGCCGAGATCAGATCGTCTGCCTGGCTGTGGCTGGCGGCAAAGCGATCAGCCTGATATTCGTCGCGGCGCGAGACATAAGCGGCCAAGGGAGACATCCAGAAGGTAAAGGTGGGCAGAACCAGAAAAAACAGGATCAGGGCCAGTGCGTCGTTGGGGCGTCCCAGTTGGGGAATCACGCCCAGACTGGTGTAGAAGTTCATGCTGGACCAGGCCCAACCGGCCAGCAGGAAAAAGCCCAACGAGGACAGCAGGCTGATCAGCAGGCGGCGCTGGATATGGCGGTGCTTGAAATGCCCCAGTTCGTGGGCCAGCACGGCTTCTATCTCGGATGCTTGCAGCTTGTTGAGCAAGGTGTCAAAAAAAACAATGCGCTTGCTGCGGCCCAGTCCGGTGAAGTAGGCGTTGCCATGCGCGGAGCGACGCGATCCATCCATGACGTACAGGCCGTCGGCCTGGAACTGGCAGCGTTGCGCCAAGGCGGCGATGCGCTCGCGCAGTTCGGCGTCCTCCAGAGGCTTGAAAGTGTTGAACAAGGGGGCGATCACGCGCGGATACAACCACAGCACCAGCAGGTTGAAGGCGACCCACAGGCCCCACCCGTACCAAGGCCAGTCAGAGCCGGCCCAGGCCATCAGGCCCAGCAGGGCCGCGCACAAAGGGGTGCCCAGCAGTAGTACCAGCAGGAGCGCCTTGACGGTGTCGGCAACAAACAGGCCCGGGGTCATGCGGTTAAAGCCAAAGCGTGCTTCCAGCACGAACTTGCGATACCAGGCAAAAGGCAGGCCGGCGGCACCCATGATGGCCAGCACGGTGCCGATCAGGACAAGCTGGCGCAGCAGCTCGTGGTCGATGAGTCTGGCGATTGCAATATCCAGCCATTGCAGGCCGCCCAGCAGCGTCAGCGCCAGCAGCAGACAGGCTTCGACCAGACGCTCGATCAGGCCAAGACGGGTGCGCGCAATGGTGTAGCGCGCGGCGCGCTGGTGGCTGTGCAGGCTGATGCGTCCGGCGAACTCGGGCGGCACCTGGCCGTGATGGCGATGGACGTGGCGGATCTGGCGCACTCCCAGCCAGAAGCGCAGACAGACATCGCAAAGCAGGAAGATGACGAACAACAGAGTCAGCATGGGCACAGGCAATATGTAAAATAGGCGTTTTGAGGAATGATTATATGGCGGTTCAAACACAGCGTCTGGTCTGGCTCGATATGGAGATGACGGGCCTGGACCCAGACAAAGAGCGCATCATCGAAGTGGCCGTGGTGGTCACCGAGGCCGATCTGACCGTGGTGGCCGAAGGCCCGGTACTGGTGGTGCATCAGAGCAATCAACTGCTCGATGGCATGGATGCCTGGAACAAGGGCACGCATGGCCGCAGTGGCCTGATCGATAAGGTGAAGGCCTCCACCTTGACCGAGGAACAGGCCGAGGACATTTTGCTGGATTTTCTCAAGCAGCATTTGCCGGCCGGCAAGTCGCCGCTGTGCGGCAATACCATCAGCCAGGACCGCCGTTTCATGTATCGCTACATGCCGCGTCTGGAAGCCTTTTTTCATTATCGTAATCTGGATGTCAGCACCCTCAAAGAGTTGGCGCTGCGCTGGAAGCCCGAGGTGGTCAAGAGCTTTGTCAAGCAAAGTCGTCACGAGGCCCTGGCCGACATCTACGAGTCCATTGCCGAGCTCAAACACTACCGCGAGCACTTTATTCAGGCTTAGACCATTAATACGTCACGCTGTTTTTTTTGTCCGGTGCCGACGGCCGGAAATGAAGTCCGACCCCGTAACGATTCAGTGCGTTTCGGGGTCTTTTTTTGCCCCTAGGTATTTACCCTTAAAACCTTGGGAACATCCCCATATGATACGGATTTTTGATTGACATCAAATTTTTCGTATTAAATAATGAAGTGTATATGGTTTGCGCTGAAATTAAGTGTTTTGGCGCTGTCTGCACTATTACCAGGGGTTTGTCATGTATGCACAACTCGTAGAAACCGGCGTCAAGCAGGTCAAGGGCATGGACGATATGTCCGAGCAGGAGCGCCAGTTCCAACAGCGCATCGACGACGGTGTACGCATCGAAGCCAAGGACTGGATGCCCGAGGCCTATCGCAAGACGCTGGTGCGTCAGATCTCCCAGCACGCCCACTCCGAAGTGGTCGGCATGCTGCCAGAAGGCAATTGGATCACGCGTGCGCCTTCGCTCAAGCGCAAAGCCATTCTTATGGCCAAAGTCCAGGACGAAGCCGGTCATGGTCTGTATCTGTACAGCGCGGCCGAGACGCTGGGCGTCGACCGCGACCAGATGGTGGGCGATCTGCTGTCGGGCAAGGCCAAGTATTCCAGTATCTTCAACTACCCGACCCTGAACTGGGCCGATATCGGCATGATCGGTTGGCTGGTCGACGGCTCGGCCATCATTAACCAGATTCCCTTGTGCCGTTGCTCTTACGGTCCTTATGCGCGCGCCATGGTGCGTGTGTGCAAGGAAGAATCGTTTCACCAGCGCCAAGGCTACGATTTGCTGCTGCAGATGTGCCTGCATGGCACGCCCGAGCAGAAAGCGATGGTGCAGGACTCCATCAACCGCTGGTGGTGGCCCGCTTTGATGATGTTCGGCCCTTCGGATGCCGATTCCACCAATAGCGCTCAGTCCATGCAGTGGAAGATCAAGCTGTTTTCCAACGACGAGCTGCGTCAGAAGATGGTCGATCAGACCGTGCCGCAGGCCGAGTATCTGGGGCTGACCATTCCCGACCCCGATCTGCGCTGGAACGAGGAGCGTGGTCACTACGATTTCGGCGAAATCGACTGGGAAGAGTTCTGGGCTGTCATCAAGGGTAACGGCCCCTGTAACCGTGAACGGCTGCAGGCGCGCGTCCAGGCTCACGAAAACGGTGCCTGGTTCCGCGACGCCCTGGAAGCACACGCCGAAAAGCAAGCACTGGCCCGCAAGGTCGCCTAAGCATTTATGTGTGCGGAAAGCATCAGGCTTTCCGCCCGATCCGATACGCAGCGCGCGGTTACAGCTCGCCGCTGCACAGCGAGGAATACAGCATGAGCAAGCACGATTGGCCCCTTTGGGAAGTCTTTATCCGCAGCCAGCACGGTCTGGCCCACAAGCATGTCGGCAGCCTGCACGCGCCTGATGCGGAAATGGCCATCAACAATGCCCGCGACGTCTATACCCGTCGTAACGAAGGCGTCAGCATCTGGGTGGTGCGCGCGGCCGATATCGCCGCGTCCAGCCCCGAAGATAAAGGCGCGCTGTTCGAGCCATCCAACAGCAAGGTTTATCGTCACCCCACTTTCTTCCCGATGCCCGACGGCATCAATATGTAAGGGGGCGGCATGGACAAGGCATTGTTTTCTTTTGCCCTGAGACTGGGCGATTCGACCCTGGTGCTGTCGCAGCGTCTGGGCGAATGGACCGGTCATGGCCCGGCACTGGAAGAAGAACTGGCCAGCGCCAACACCGCACTGGATTTGCTGGGCCAGGCCCGCATGTGGTTGACGCTGGCGGGCGAAACAGAAGGGCAGGGCCGTGATGAAGACCGGCTGGCCTACCACCGCGACGCCCACGAGTACACCAACTACCTGCTGGTCGAACGCGACAACGGCCATTACGGCCAGACGCTGATGCGTCAGTTTCTGTTCGACAGCTGGCATTTTTTCTTGCTCGAAGAACTGGTCAATTCGTCGGACGAACAGATCCGGGCCATCGCCCAAAAGGCACATAAAGAAGTCATGTACCACGTGCGCCGCTCCAGTGACCTGATCGTGCGCCTGGGCGATGGCACGCCTGAAAGCCATGCCCGTATGCAGGGAGCGCTGGACGATGCCTGGCGTTTTGTGGGCGAACTGTTCCTGGACGACGAAGTGACGCAGACACTGGCCCAGCGCCAGGCCGTGCCTTTGCTGGCCAGTCTGTGGACTCCCTGGCTCGATTATGTCGGCGAAGTGTTCGAGCGCGCGACGTTGCGCCGCCCAGCGGAGCAGGAAGCGCAGCATAAAGCCTATCGTGGCGGCCCACAGGGACGCCACACCGAGGCGTTGGGTTATCTGCTGGCGGAAATGCAGCATCTGCCACGCATGTACCCCGACGCCCGCTGGTGATCGCCATGAGCACGGCCTGGACGACGGAGCAGGTCATGGAGCGTCTGGCCTGCATTCCCGATCCCGAGATTCCGGTTATTTCTTTGCTGGATCTGGGTATTGTGCGTAAGGTGCATTGGGAAGATGGAACCTGTGTGGTCACCATCACGCCCACGTATTCGGGTTGCCCGGCCATGTACGAGATCACCCGCTCAATTGAAGAAGCCTTGCGCGAACAAGGGTTGGAGCAGGTGCGTGTGGACACGCAATTATCGCCGGCCTGGACCACGGACTGGATGAGCGAGCAGGGCAAGCAGGCCTTGCGCGGGTACGGCATTTCGCCGCCTGCCCAGCAGTCCGTGGATGTGTCGGGCCTGCTGCGCCGGCCCGAAGCTCCGGTGGTGGCCTGTCCGCAATGCGGCTCCACCCATACCCGGGTCATCAGCCAGTTCGGCTCTACGCCATGCAAGGCGCTGTATCGCTGCATCAGTTGCGGCGAACCTTTCGATTACTTTAAGGCGCATTAGTCCTATGAGTCAGTTTTATTCTCTCCCAGTGGCGTCGGTTTCACGCAGCACCCGTGATGCGGTGGTGGTGGCATTCACCGTGCCGGAGCAATTGCAGGATGTGTTCCATTTCCGTCCTGGTCAGTACCTGACCTTGCGCACGCATCTGGACGGGCAGGAGCTGCGCCGTTCGTATTCGATCTGTGCGGCTCCGCACGATCGCTTGCTGCGCGTGGCCATCAAGCGCGTCAATGATGGTGCGTTTTCGACCTGGGCCAACAGCCACCTGGAAGCAGGCGCTACGCTGGACGTCATGCCCCCGGACGGGCATTTTACGGTCGAGTTCGATCCCGCTCAGGCGCGTCGCTATGTTGCGTTTGCGGTGGGCAGCGGCATCACCCCCATTCTGTCCCTGGTCAAGACGGCGCTCAATACAGAGCCGGACTCCACGTTTACGCTGTTTTTCGGCAACCGGGCGTCCTCGGCCATCATGTTCCGCGAAGAAATCGAGGACCTGAAAAACACCTATATGGAGCGTTTCTCCATCGTGTATATCATGAGCCGGGAGACGCAGGACATAGACCTGTTCAATGGTCGCCTGGATGGCGAGAAAGTGCGTCAGTTGATGCAGGTGTGGTTCGACCCGGCCAGCGTCGATGTGGCCTTTGTCTGTGGCCCGCAGGACATGAGCGAGCAGGTCATTGCCGCGTTGCAGGAAAACGGCCTGGACAAGTCCCAGATCAAGTTTGAATTGTTCGGCGCGCCCAAGGGACCGCGTGCCCTGCGCACCGGCGAAGAGGCCCGCAAGGCACCGGGCAAGGAGCAGTGCGAACTGACGGTGATCCAGGACGGCGTGACGCGCAGCCTGACCATAGACAAAAACAGCGCCAGCGTGCTGGATTCGGCCCTGCAACAGGGGCTGGAGCTGCCCTACTCGTGCAAGGGCGGTGTCTGTTCGACATGCCGCTGTAAAGTGGTGGAAGGCGAAGTGGACATGGATGCTAACTTTGCCTTGGAAGATTACGAGGTGGCGCGCGGTTTCGTGCTGAGCTGCCAGAGCTTCCCGGTCAGCGACCGCCTGGTCATTGATTTCGACCAGGAAACCTGAGGCGGGGCCGCGTGCGCGGCTTTTTCAGATCATCAACGGCGGCCGGCCGGTCCGGCTGCAGTTCAGAATCAGGAGCAATTTGTATGGCAGCCGATTTTTTCAAGAATCACCAAGCAACGCTGGAACAGGCGCTGGCCAGCATTAACGAGCGCACCTTCTGGAGCGCCTACCCCGAAAACCCCAGTCCACGTGTGTATGGCGAAACGGCTGCCCAGCAGGGTCAGGAGGCGTTTGAGGCCTATCGCGGCAAGTCTTTCCCCCTGACGCTGGAAGGCGCGCAAGGCGAAGTCGGCGACGAACAGTCGCCGTTTGGTTTTGCACTGAATATCCGTTACCCCAAAGTCGCGGTCGATCAGTTGATCGCCCAGTCGCAACTGGCGCTTGATAGCTGGCGTGATGCCGGGCCGCAGGCCTGGGTGGGCGTGTGTCTGGAGATTCTGCACCGCCTGAACCAGCGCAGCTTCGAAATGGCCAATGCCGTGCAGCACACCACAGGCCAGGGTTTCATGATGGCTTTCCAGGCCGGCGGTCCGCACGCCCAGGACCGCGCGCTGGAAGCAGTGGCCTATGCCTGGCAGGAAATGGCCCGTATTCCCGGCATGGCCGACTGGATCAAGCCCCAGGGCAAACACGATCCCATCCAGATGAAAAAGCAGTTCAAGGTCGTGCCGCGCGGCATTGGACTGGTCATCGGCTGCTCCACCTTCCCGACCTGGAATGGTTATCCAGGCCTGTTTGCCTCTTTGGCAACCGGCAATACCGTCATCGTCAAGCCGCACCCAGGTGCCATCTTGCCTTTGGCCATTACCGTGGCCGTAGCCCGTGAGGTGCTGGCCGAGGCGGGCTTCAATCCTAACGTGGTGCTGCTGGCCGCGCACGACCCGCAAGACGATACGGCTCAGCAACTGGCCCTGAACCCGGCAGTCAAACTGATCGACTTTACCGGCAGCAGCCAGAACGGCAACTGGCTGGAGGCCAATGCCCGTCAGGCACAGGTTTATACCGAGAAAGCCGGCGTCAACCAGGTCATCATCGACTCGGTGGACGACTTCAAGGCGGTGGCTCGCAATCTGGCGTTCTCGTTCGCCCTGTATTCGGGTCAGATGTGTACGGCTCCACAGAATATCTATGTGCCGCGCACAGGCATACGCACGGCCGATGGCGTCATGAGCTTTGACGAGGTTGCGCAGGGTCTGGCACTGGCTGTGCAAAAGCTGGTGTCCGATCCGGCGCGCGCCGTGGAAATTACCGGGGCGGTGCAAAACGAAGCCTGCGCCCAGCGTATCGATGCTGCCCGCCAGTTGGGCATGCCTATCTTGGCCGATAGCCAGACCTTGGAGCATCCTGCGTTTCCGGGTGCGCGCGTACGTACGCCTTTGCTGTTGCAGGCCCGTGCGGATCAAGCCGAGATCCAGAAGGAATGGTTCGGCCCCATCGTTTTTGTGGTGCAGACCGATTCCACCGAGCACAGTATCGAGCTGGCGGGGCGCACTATTGTCGAGCATGGCGCATTGACCCTGTCTGCCTACAGCACAGACCAGAACGTCACGGCAGCGATTCAGCGTATGGCTGAGCGTGCCGGTGTGTCCCTGTCGCTGAACCTGACCGGTGCCGTGTTCATCAATCAGACGGCGGCCTATAGCGATTTCCACGGCACGGGTGCCAACCCAGCCGCGAATGCTTCTTTGTCGGATTCGGCCTATGTGGCCAACCGTTTCCGTGTAATCCAGACCCGTTGGCATTTCTGAAAGGAACAAGTCCGGATGACTTACCAGAATATCCAGTTTGAACTGCAGGACGGCGTAGCCCGTATTACGCTGAACCGCCCCGACAAGCTCAACAGCTTTACCGCAGACATGCATGCCGAGCTGGCCGACGCCTTGACCCGTGTCGAACAACAGGCCGATCTGCGTGTCCTGGTGCTGACCGGCAATGGTCGTGGCTTTTGCGCCGGTCAGGATCTGTCCGAGCGCCAGATGAGCGCGGGCGATGCGCCCGTGGATCTGGGTGCCACCATCCAGAAGTTTTATGCGCCGCTGGTGCGTCGCCTGCGCGCTTTGGCAGCGCCGGTGGTGGTCGGGGTCAATGGGGTGGCGGCCGGTGCCGGTGCCAACCTGGCCTTGGCCGGAGACATCGTCATTGCCCGCCGTTCTGCCAGCTTTATCCAGCCTTTTTGCCGGCTGGGCCTGCTGCCTGATACGGGTGGCACGTTCTTTTTGCCGCGCCTGGTCGGGCCGGCTCGGGCAATGGGTCTGGCCTTGCTGGGCGACAAGTTGCCGGCTGAGCAGGCTGCACAGTGGGGGCTGATCTGGGAATGCGTGGCCGACGAGGACTTCGAGACGCGCCTGAACGAGCTGGCCGGTCATTTCGCACAGGCACCGACCAAGGGGCTGGCTTACGCCAAGAAGGCCATTTACGCTAGTGATGCCAACACCTTGGATGCGCAATTGGACCTGGAACGCGATCTGATGCGCGAATTGGGGGCCAGCCAGGATTATCGCGAAGGCGTGGATGCTTTCCTGGCCAAGCGTGCACCAGTTTTCAAGGGGAAATAATGGACAACGTCCTTGTAGCGGAAGATGCGCAGCAACTGGCCCAGCAGGTCAGCGACCATATGTACGGCAATGACCAGGCCTCGCAGGGCCTGGGCATGAGCCTGGGCGAGGTTGCGCCCGGGCAGGCCAGCATGAGCATGACGGTGCGCGCCGACATGCTCAATGGCCACAAGACCTGTCACGGCGGGTTTATCTTCGCCCTGGCCGACAGCACCTTTGCTTTTGCCTGCAACTCCCGCAATGCGCCTACGGTCGCTTCGGGCTGCACCATCGATTATTTGGCTCCTGCCTTTGAAGGCGATGTGTTGACGGCGCAAGGCGTGGAGGCTTCTCTGGCAGGACGCACCGGGGTTTACGATATTGAAGTGGTGAACCAGAACGGGCGTCGTATCGCTTTGTTCCGGGGGCGCTCGTACCGCTTGAACGGCACGGTACTGGGCGGAATCGAGAAAAAGTAATTTTTATTGACGAGACATACCCTGCAAGCCCGGGGGGCTGTGAGTTCACACGAGTGGCAGGGCAGGAGTACATCATGACAGCAATTCAAGAACACGTCGGCCGCGATGCCATCGAGCACGCGAGCATTGACGAAATCCGCAATGTGCAGCTCGAACGCCTGAAATGGACGCTGCGCCATGCTTACGAGAACGTGCCGCATTATCGCCGCAAGTTCGACGAGGCCGGCGTGCATCCCGACGATCTCAAGCAGTTGTCCGATCTGTCCAAGTTCCCGTTCACGACCAAGCAGGATCTGCGCGACAACTACCCCTTCAATATGTTTGCCGTACCCCGCGAACAGGTGGCGCGTGTGCATGCCTCCAGCGGCACCACAGGCAAGCCTACCGTCGTGGGCTACACGGCCAAGGATATTTCCACCTGGGCGGATCTGTTTGCCCGCTCCATGTGGGCAGCCGGCGCACGGCCGGGCGATATTGCCCATGTGGCCTATGGCTATGGCCTGTTCACGGGCGGCCTGGGCGCGCATTACGGTGCCGAACGGTTGGGATGCACGGTCGTTCCTATGTCCGGCGGCCAGACTGAAAAACAGGTTCAGCTGATTCAGGATTTTCGCCCCGACGTGATCATGGTCACGCCGTCCTACTTCTGCAATATTCTGGAAGAGATGACCCGTCAGGGTATTGATCCACGCGATACCTCTTTGCGCATCGGTATCTTCGGTGCCGAGCCCTGGACGGGGCAGATGCGGGTGGATATCGAACAGCGCGCCGGCATCGACGCGGTGGATATTTACGGTCTGTCCGAAGTGATGGGGCCGGGTGTGGCTATGGAGTGCGTGGAAAGCAAGGACGGTCCGGTGGTGTGGGAAGATCACTTCTTTCCCGAGATCATCAATCCCGAAACCGGCGAGCCGGTGGCCGACGGCGAAAGCGGCGAACTGGTGTTTACCTCGCTCAGCAAAGAAGCCATGCCTGTCATTCGCTATCGCACCCGCGACCTGACGCGTCTGTTGCCGCCCACCTCGCGCAGCATGCGCCGCATCGGCAAGATCACTGGCCGCAGCGACGATATGCTGATCGTACGTGGCGTGAACTTGTTCCCCACGCAGGTCGAGGAACTGGTGTTGAAAATGCCGGAACTGGGGGCTCAATATCAGTTGGTACTCAGCCGCAAGGGCAATATGGACGAGCTGGAAGTGCTGACCGAAGTGCGTGCCGAGCATAATCATCTGGATCAGGCGGCCCGCGATCAGTTGGCCAAACGCTTGACCCATTCGATCAAGACTTTCATCGGCGTCAGCGCCCGCGTGCAAGTGCAATCGGCCGGCACGGTTGAGCGTACCGTTACCGGCAAGGCCAAGCGCGTCGTGGACAAGCGCAGCTTCTAGGCGTTTTCTCCGGATGTAAAACGGCTCTGCCATGGCAGAGCCGTTTTTGTATTCGCCCGTCTCACGGTATCATGCAAGCTGGCAGGCGGCGCAAGCCGTCTTTCTGTTTTTTATTGCGGCCCGATCATGTCTTATTCTGTTCCCGGCTCGATTGCCGGCATAGGCACCGACTTGATCCGCATCGAGCGGATCGAACGTGCGTTGGCCCGGCATGGCGAGCGCTTTGTGGCCCGCATCTTGGGCGAACAGGAGCGCATCGTCTATGCGCGCCGGGCAGCACGCGATCCGGCACGCGGCATACGCTATCTGGCCACCCGGTTTGCTGCCAAGGAGGCCTTTTCCAAGGCCATCGGCCTGGGCATGCACATGCCTATGGCCTGGTCGCGCATGCAGACCTTGAATGCGCCTGGCGGCAAGCCCGTCGTGTGCTTGTCGGAATCGTTGCAAAGCTGGTACGACGCGCGTTTTGGTACCGCCCATATTTCCCTGACGGACGAGTCCGATCTGGCTATGGCCTTTGTCGTGCTGGAGCATAAAATGGCTGCCGCTTCTCCTATTTCTCTATCCGAGTCCGAAACCTCATGAGTCCTTCTTCGCAAGCAGTATTGCCGCCCGGTCCGGTCATGGTCGACGTACAGGGCTTTACCCTGACCGAGCAAGAACGTCAGCGCCTGCGTCATCCGCTGGTCGGTGGCGTTATCCTGTTCAGCCGCAACTTCGAGAGTCGCGCTCAACTGACGGCCTTGTGCCAGGCCATTCATGCCGAGCGCGACGAGCCGCTGCTGATTGCCGTTGATCACGAAGGCGGTCGCGTGCAACGCTTCCGAGAAGACGGCTTCACTACCTTGCCAGCCATGAGCCAGTTGGGCCAGCTATGGACGCGGGATGCCGTCAAAGCGGCCGCCGTGGCCGCTGATACCGGTTATGTGCTGGCGGCCGAACTGCGCGCCTGCGGCGTGGACATGAGCTTTACGCCTGTCCTGGATTTGGATTGGGGGGTCAGCAAAGTCATCGGTGACCGGGCCTTTCATCGCAGCCCGCGTGCGGTGGCCATGTTGGCAGCCGGATTGATCCGAGGATTGAACAAAGCGGGCATGGCGGCTTGCGGCAAGCATTTTCCGGGACATGGTGGTGTAGAGGCTGATTCGCATCACGAAATTCCTGTGGACGATCGTCCCCTGGAGCAGATTTTGGACGAAGATGCCGCCCCTTACGGTTGGCTGGGCACCTTGCAGTTGCCGTCCGTCATGCCGGCGCACGTGATTTACTCCAAGGTGGACCCCAATCCGGCCGGATTTTCGCCTTACTGGATTGGACGCGTGCTGCGCAAAGCCCTGGCTTACGACGGCGTGGTGTTTTCGGACGACCTGACCATGGAAGGCGCGTCGGTAGCCGGCGATATTCTGGACCGCGCCAAGGCGGCATTGGGTGCCGGTTGCGATATGGTGCTGGTGTGCAACCGTCCCGATCTGGCCGACGAGCTGCTGGCGCGCCTGGAGTTCACGCCGTCACCCGAATCCATTGAACGCATCCGTAAGCTGATGCCCACGACCCCCGCCCTGGACTGGGACGCCCTGCAGGCGGACGAGCACTATCAATATGCCCGCGGACTTCAATCTAAAATCCTTTCTGTCTGAGCTGCCGAATCTGCCGGGTGTGTACCGGCATATCGATGCGCAGGGCGAGGTCTTGTATGTGGGTAAGGCCCGCGACCTGAAGCGCCGCGTCAGTTCTTATTTCCAGAAAAACCTCAGCAGCCCGCGCATCGCCTTGATGGTGGCGCGGGTAGCGCGCATCGAAGTGACGGTCACCCGCAGCGAGGCCGAGGCCTTGCTGTTGGAAAACAACCTGATCAAGCGTCTGCGGCCGCGCTACAACATCTTGTTCCGGGACGACAAGTCCTACCCCTATCTGTTGATCAGCGCCCACGAAGCGCCGCGCATCGCTTATTACCGGGGCAGCACCAGCGGCAAAGGGCATTTTTTTGGTCCCTATCCCAACTCCTGGGCCGTGCGCGAAACCATACAGATCCTGCAACGGGTCTTTCGGCTGCGCACCTGTGAAGACAGCGTGTACGCCAACCGTACGCGCCCCTGTCTGCTGCACCAGATCGGGCGCTGTTCCGCGCCGTGCGTGAATCTGGTTCCGCCCGAGCAATATCAGCAGGACGTGCAGCGTGCCATTCGCTTTCTGGATGGTCATACGTCGGAAATTCTGGATGATCTGCAGGCACGCATGATGCAGGCTTCCGAAAACCTGGATTTCGAGCAGGCTGCGGCCTTGCGCGACCAAATGAAGGCCTTGTCCGCCGTGCTGCACCAGCAGAGCATGGAGCAGGTAGGCAACGATGATGTGGACATCATTGTCGTGGCCAATGCGGGCGGTAAGTTCTGTGTCAACTTGGCGATGGTGCGCGGCGGCCGTCATCTGGGCGACAGGGCGTTCTTTCCCACCCATATCAACGAGGACACCCCGGGCGATGTGTTGGCCGCCTTTGTGGCCCAGCATTATCTGGAACGTCGCATGCCGCCCGTGCTGGTCTGTTCGCATGCCTTGCCCGATGCCGATCTGCTGACCTTGTTGGCCGAACAGACCGGCGTCAAGGCGCGGGTGCTGATTCGGCCGCAAGGCATGCGCAAGACCTGGCTGGAGCAGGCAGGCAAGAATGCCGAACTGGCCCTGGCCCGCGCACTGGGCGAATCGACGGCACGAGCCGGTCGTACCCTGGCGCTGGCGCAGGCCCTGGAGCTGGATCTGGACGATGCCCAGCTCGATGCCCTGCATATTGAATGCTTTGACATCAGCCATACGGCAGGCGAAGCCACCCAAGCCTCGTGTGTCGTCTACAAGCAGCATGCCATGCAGCCTTCCTTGTATCGCCGTTACAACATTGCCGGCATTACGCCGGGCGATGACTACGCCGCCATGCGACAGGTGCTGAACCGGCGCTTTGCGCGGGTGGCCGAAGGCCTGGCCGAATTACCCGATATCGTGCTGATCGACGGCGGCAAAGGGCAGGTCGAGATTGCCCGGCAGGTTTTCGTCGAGCTGGGCCTGGATATCCATGTGCTGGTGGGGGTGGCAAAAGGCGAGAAGCGCAAGGTGGGCCTGGAAACCTTGGTCTTTGCCGACGACAGGCCGGCTGTGGCCTTGGGCGTGGAGTCGGCTGCGCTGATGCTGGTGGCGCAGGTGCGCGACGAGGCCCATCGTTTTGCCATTACCGGCATGCGTGCCCAGCGTGCCAAAACGCGCAATGTGTCGCGCCTGGAAGACATCGAAGGGGTTGGTGCCAAGCGGCGTCAGCGCTTGCTGGCGCGTTTTGGCGGTTTCAGCGGTGTGGCCGATGCCGGTATTGACGAGCTCAGTTCGGTTGAGGGAATTTCGACCGAGCTGGCCGAGCGCATTTATCATGCTTTACGATAGGCGTAAGCCTTTGTCTATTTAGGTTGGTATCTCTTTATGCCTTTCAATCTGCCCATTGCCCTTACGTGGCTTCGCATCATCCTGATCCCCCTGATCGTGGCGCTGTATTACCTGCCCGATAGCTGGCTGTCCGAACCTTCGCGCGACTTGTGGGCGGCTCTGGTTTTTATCGTGGCGGCGCTGACCGACTGGTTCGATGGGTGGCTGGCACGGCGCTGGAACCAGACATCGTCCTTCGGCGCATTTCTGGACCCGGTGGCCGACAAGCTGATGGTCGGGGCAGCCTTGCTGGTCCTGCTGGATCTGAATCGGGTGGATGCCTTCATTGCCCTGATCATCATCGGGCGTGAAATTACCATTTCTGCATTGCGGGAATGGATGGCCAAGATCGGTGCCAGTGGTAGTGTGGCTGTTCACCGGCTCGGCAAATTCAAAACGGCGGCGCAGATGGTTGCTATTCCCTGCCTGCTGTATTGGCATCCCATCATGGGCTTGCCGACCCGTATCATCGGCCAGGCGCTTATTGTCGTGGCCGCCGTCCTAACGGTCTGGTCCATGTGCTATTACTTGCAAAAGGCCTGGCCAGAGATCAAGAAAAAACAGGTCTAGGCATGTCTGATACGCAATCCACGACGCTCGATAGGCAGCAAGAACTTGGTTCACAGGACTGGCAAGTCATCGGCGTCGTGGGTATTGCGCACGCCAGTTCGCATTTTTTTCAGCTGATCCTGCCCACCTTGTATATCTCGCTCAGTCAGGAGTTCAACTACGACTTTCTGACACTGGGCGGCTTGGTTACCGCGTTTTATCTGGTCTCTTGCCTGGGGCAGGCTTCATCGGGTTTTCTGGTCGATCGCGTCGGAGCGGTGCCGGTGCTCAAAGTGGGCCTGGCCTGTTTTGTAAGCGCGGCCTTGTTGATCGGCTTGGCCAATGGCTATGTCATGTTGCTGGCTGCCGCCTTGATCGGCGGGGTGGGGAATGCGGTCTTTCATCCGGTGGACTACTCCATCATCAACCATCGCGTCAGTCCGGCGCGTCTGGGCCATGCCTTCAGCACGCACGGCCTGACCGGCAATCTGGGCTGGGCGCTGACGCCGGTTTTCATTACCACGCTCACTATTTACTTTGGCTGGCGGATAGCCGTGCTGGCCGCTGCCGCCCTGATTGGCGCAGTCTTGATGTTGGTGCTGTTCAACCAGCATGCGCTGGCCGGGACATCGCCGATGCGCGGGGCGCGCGCGGCGCGGCAGCCGCATAAAGAACCGATCTGGACCACCTTGTCCACTTTATTGTCACGCCCTGCGCTGTGGGGGGCGTTTCTGTTCTTCGCCTTTGCCACGGCGGCAATGGCCGTGGTGCAGAACTATACGATTCCCATGCTGCACACCACCTATGGTATCGACAAGGTCGTGGCAGGTTCGGCCCTGTCTGGGTATATGCTGGCCTCGGCCACCGGCATGCTGGTCGGGGGATTCATTGCCTCCAGCACGCCGCGTTCCGAATTGATCGTGTTTGTCTCTCTGATCGTGTCCGGCACCTTACTGCTGGTCTTGGGGGCTGGCTGGGTGGCACCAGCATCGGCGTTGTTCTTTGTAGGGGCGGCCGGGTTCTGTTCGGGTATTGCTTCGCCCTCGCGCGATATGTTGATCCGCCGTGTCACGCCCAAAGGGGCTACTGGTGCCGTATACGGATTGGTGTATTCGGGCATGGATGTCGGCTCGTCCCTGGCTCCGGTCGGGTTTGGCTTGCTGCTGGACGCGGGCTTGAGCCAGGCCCCCTGGTGGGGGGCCGCCATCGGCTACTGGACGGCAGCAGGGCTGGCTGTTTACGTGGCATCGACGGTGACGCGCGCCGCGCCTCGCTAAACGGCATTATTTAGAAATACGAAATCGTCGCTCTGGCGCAGGCACTGCCGGTGTGTGGGCAATGCCTGATCCTGGATTGGAGGTTCCGCTCGTGTTTGCTCTGTCTTTGCGCGCAGCCTTGCGCCCGAAAGAGCATAAAGAATGCTTTTACTGCCGGGCCAGGCGCGGTTCGTCCACGCTGTCCGGATGACTGCTGCGCCAGGGGTTGATGTCCAGGCCGCCGCGACGCGTGTAGCGCGCATACACCAGCAGGCGCTCTGGACGGCAGCCTTGCATGATGTCGCTGTAAAGCCGCTCGACGCAGTGCTCGTGAAACTCCGTATGGCGACGTAGCGAGACGATATAGCGCAGCAAAGAGGCCGGATCGATCTGCGGGCCGGTGTAGCGCACTTGTACGCTGCCCCAGTCGGGCTGGCCCGTCACCGGACAATTGGATTTGAGCAAATCGGACATCAGCGTCTCGCTTACCGTGGCAGCATCGGGCAGGCAGCGCAGCATGTCCTTCTGTGGCGTGTAGTCGCGGATCTCGATATCCAGTTGATCAATGCATACCCCCTCCAGTATGCCTATCTGCTGGCCCTGCAGCGCATCCAGCGGCAGCAGAGTCACTTCCACGGGGGCACCGGCGACGGCGCTCAGGTCCTGAGCCATGCGCTGTCGCAGCGTGTCGGCGTCTTCCACGATTTCATCGTTGAACGAGTTCAGATAGAGCTTGAAGGATTTGGATTCGATGATGCGGGGGCTGTTCCAGGGAATCGTGAAGCGAGCCAGGGCCACTACAGGCTTGCCTTTGGGGTTGAGCCAGGATAGTTCGTAGCCGTTCCAGATATCGGCACCATGCCATTGTGCCGGCACGTGCAGGGCTTGCCGGTTTAATGAGCGTTCGATGCCAAACAGCACGCCCGGATCGTAGCGGCTGGGGTAGACCACGTCGTGGCCCAAAGGGGAGTCGTTCAGGGGAGAGTGATTCTTCATAGATTCAGAAGGCAAAACAGTGCCAGTCGATAAAGTGCACACGGGCTGTAGCCGGGACACGAGACATCTATTATCCCACATGGTGAAACATCCATACCAGTATGCAGAAAATAGCTGCTGCGACGCAGGGGATTTTTTTTCACAAAAGGGTATGGCGTTTCGTATCTCGAAATTTAATAATTAATTCGTTGATTATAAAGATAAAAATAATTAGTCTTGTATAAGATATAAAACATCATTGCAATGCAGCATTTATATAGACTGTAGTCATCTGTTCAACGTCATCTCTGATCTTAATTACAGGAGTCAACCATGAATGCTCGTGAAGCTGAAATCCGCAATCTGCAAAAGCGCTGGGCCGAAGATCCTCGCTGGCAGGGTGTCAAACGCGGCTACAGCGCGGAAGAAGTCATCCGCCTGCGCGGCTCTTTGGTCGAAGAACATACACTGGCGCGGCGTGGTGCAGAGCGTCTTTGGCAGTCCATCAACCAGGAGCCCTTCGTTAACGCCCTGGGCGCCTTGACCGGCAACCAAGCCATGCAGCAGGTCAAAGCCGGCCTGAAGGCGATTTACCTGTCCGGCTGGCAGGTGGCGGGCGATGCCAACTCGGCTGGCGAAATGTATCCTGATCAGTCCCTGTACCCCGTCAACTCGGTGCCCTCCGTTGTGCGTCGCATCAACAACTCCTTGGCGCGCTGTGACCAGATCCAGTGGATGGAAGGCGTCAATCCAGGCGACGAAAGCTACATTGATTATTTTGCTCCTATCGTGGCCGATGCCGAAGCCGGTTTTGGCGGCGTGCTCAATGCGTTCGAGCTGATGAAAGCCATGATTGCCGCCGGTGCCGCCGGTGTGCACTTTGAAGATCAATTGGCTTCGGCCAAGAAATGCGGTCACCTTGGTGGCAAAGTGCTGGTGCCCACACGCGAAGCCGTCTCCAAGCTGGTCGCCGCCCGCCTGGCCGCCGACGTCATGGACGTGCCCACCATTTTGGTTGCCCGCACCGACGCCGATGCAGCCGACTTGATCACCAGCGACGTGGACGAGTACGACCGCCCCTTCATTCTGGAAGAGCGTACGGTCGAAGGTTTTTACCGCACGCGTGCCGGCTTGGATCAGGCCATTGCCCGTGGTTTGGCCTACGCCCCCTATGCAGACCTGGTCTGGTGCGAAACCTCCACGCCCAATCTGGAATACGCCCGTCAGTTCGCGGAAGCCATTCACCGCCAGTTCCCCGGCAAAATGCTGGCCTACAACTGCTCGCCGTCCTTTAACTGGAAAAAGAACCTGGACGATGCCACGATCGCCAAGTTCCAGCGTGAACTCGGTGCCATGGGTTACAAGTTCCAGTTCATCACGCTGGCCGGCTTCCATGCATTGAACTACGGTATGTTCGAATTGGCCCACGGCTATGCTCGCAAGCAGATGAGCGCCTTCGTGCAACTGCAGGAAAAAGAGTTTGCCGCCGCTGATCTGGGCTTTACGGCTGTCAAGCACCAGCGTGAAGTGGGTACGGGCTATTTCGATGCCGTGACCCAGACCGTTGAAGCTGGCAAGTCGTCTACGACGGCACTGGCAGGTTCTACCGAGGCACAGCAGTTCGCTGGCTCGGAAGCGTAATCGGGGAGGGTGCCTGTGCTGGGCACCACCGCGATGCAGGCAGCCCGTCGGACCGCTCCAGCCGACGGGCTGCCTTTTTGTGTGCGTAGCGCGGACACATATAAGAACCCGTTTATTAATTACTTTAATTTATTAAGTGGGCTGACTTTCTGCTGCTTCGGCTATAAAATCATGGCAAGCAAAAAAAAGAGGCTGCCAGCGGCAGCCTAAAGCATTGAACAGTTGATGCCGTGTTGGGGGGATAACGGCCTGAACAAGATGCGTATGGACAACGATATAGGAAGCAAGCAAAGTCGTATTGATTTAGATCAACAATAAAGAAATATCAGTGGTTTATAGTCCTTTCATGCCCGCCTACTCCATCTTTTCCCTGCCCAAGCCCCTGACCGCCGAACAGCGTTCGCGCAGGCGGCACACCTTGGCGCGCCTAGGCCTGGCCTGGCTGTCGGCCATGCAGGTCATGATGTTCGCTTTCCCGGGCTATATGCGCTCGTTCAGTTCTTCCCCGGACAATATCGAATCCCTGTCGCAAGCCATCGTGCTCATGAACTGGGCCAGCCTGGCCCTGACCATGCCAGTCGTGCTGTATTGTGCCTGGCCCATCCTCAAGGGCGCGCTGGCCAGTCTGTCTACGGGGCGCGTGGGCATGGACGTGCCCGTTGCTCTGGGCATCATTGGCGCTTTTCTGCCCAGCGTGGTCAGTACCTGGACGCATCAGGGCGAAGTCTATTACGACTCGGTCACCATGTTCGTGGCCTTTTTGCTGACGGCGCGTTATCTGGAACTGTGTGCCCGGCAGTCCGTCGCGCAAGGCGGTTCGCACGACGTTATCGAGCAGTTTCGCCGTTCGGTTACCGGCCATGCCAATACCCTGGCCTTCTGGTTCGTCACGATTCAGCTGGCGCTGGCGGCCGTAGTGGGGCTGGTCTGGTACTGGCTGGATGCTTCCCATGCGGTTCCCGTTGTGGTTTCGCTGCTGGTCATGAGCTGCCCCTGTGCCATGTCCATGTCCGTGCCTACGGCAGTGGCGTCGGCGCATGCCGGCTTGTCGGCCCGCCCGGCGTCCAGCGAATTTGAAGTGGTTCAGCTTACCCAGCAAACCGGCCGCATTGCCCGCCAGAACCTGTACGGCTCTATTGCCTGGCATTTGCTCATGACGCCGCTGGCCGCTGTGGGCATCGTGGCTCCCTGGCTGGCAGCCGTCAGCATGTTGGTGTCTTCGCTGGCGGTGGCGGCCAACTCCTGGCGCATCTATCGCAGCCGTGTCCGCCGCGCTCCTGCCGGCTGGACTGGACCGGCGGCAGGGCAGGCCTGATATGCTCGGCTCTTTACTGGTCCTTATCCCAATTTCCGTCGCGCTGGTCATCCTGATCGGCGTGGCCTTCTGGTGGGCGATCTTTGCCGGCCAGTTCGAAGACACTCAGACTGCAGCCGATTCCATTCTTCTGGATGACGACACCACGGTCGCCCGCCAGCCGCGCCGGGGGCGGCCGCCGGATACGCAATAATTATTCTTTTAAGCTTCAAGGGCTGTTCGCGACAGGTAGTCCAAGGGGCTGGATCGCGCGTGTTTATGCGACTTTCCACGGCTTTTTGATGCACATCAAGGAGCCGTATTTCGACTTGCAGGATGATGCTGATAGTTGTCGCTTGTATTAACAATGTTTGTTTAGGGGAAGAAAATGGGCACTTCCGATACGGTCGGAAATAACGCCGAAGTCTTCAATTACGGGGTGGTGCGACAATTCACCATCATGACCGTATTTTGGGGCGTCATAGGCATGGCAATGGGCCTTTTCATTGCCTTGCAATTGATCTGGCCAGAACTTAACTTTAATACGCCATGGCTGAGCTACGGACGTCTGCGTCCGCTGCATACCAACGCCGTGATTTTCGCCTTCGGCGGCACCGGCTTGTTTGCCACGTCGTACTACGTCGTGCAGCGTACCTGTCAGGCCCGTCTGTTCAGCGACAAGCTGGCAGCCTTCACCTTCTGGGGCTGGCAGGCCGCTCTGGTGGCCGCTGTCATCACCTTGCCCATGGGCTACACCAGCAGCAAGGAATACGCCGAACTGGAATGGCCCATCGACATCCTGATCACGCTGGTCTGGGTCGCGTATGCCATCGTGTTCTTCGGCACCATCGTCAAGCGCCGTGTGCGCCACATTTATGTGGCTAACTGGTTCTTCGGATCTTACATCCTGACGATCGCCGTTCTGCACATCTTCAACAACCTGGAGCTGCCGGTCAGCTTCATGAAGTCCTACTCGGCGTATGCCGGCGTTCAGGACGCAATGGTGCAGTGGTGGTATGGCCACAACGCAGTGGGCTTTTTCCTGACCACCTCCTTCCTGGGCATGATGTACTACTTCATCCCCAAGCAGGCCAACCGTCCCATCTACTCGTACCGTCTGTCCATCGTCCACTTCTGGGCGCTGGCGTTCACGTACATGTGGGCGGGTCCGCACCATCTGCTGTACACCTCGCTGCCCGACTGGACACAGTCTCTGGGCATGACTTTCTCGCTGATTCTGCTGGCTCCATCGTGGGGCGGCATGATCAACGGCATCATGACCATGTCCGGTGCCTGGCACAAGCTGCGTACCGACCCCATCCTGAAGTTCATGGTTGTGGCCATGTCCTTTTACGGCATGTCCACCTTTGAAGGCTCCATGATGGCCATCCGTACGGTCAATGCCCTGTCGCATTACACCGACTGGACCATCGGTCACGTGCACTCCGGTGCGCTGGGCTGGGTCGCCATGATCACCTTCGGCTCCTTGTACTACCTGATTCCACGTCTGTACGGCCGCACCGAAATGGCTAAACCCCGCCTGATCGAGCTGCATTTCTGGCTGGCTACGCTGGGTGTGGTGCTGTATATCGCCGCCATGTGGATTGCCGGTGTCATGCAGGGCATGATGTGGCGCGCCACCGGTGCCGACGGTACCCTGACCTACAGCTTCGTTGAAGTCGTGAAAGCCACGTATCCTTTCTACGCCATCCGCGCTCTGGGCGGCCTGTTGTTCGTGACCGGCATCTTGCTCATGGCCTGGAATACCTTCCTGACCATCAAGGGCCAGCCGCGCGTCAACCCTGTCGTGCCTCTCAAGAACCCCGATGCCCGCGATCCAGCCCTGGTGGGGCAAACCACCGTGCTGGCTTAAGGAGTAAATCATGGCTAACGAAACCAATAAGCGCTTTTCTCACGCAACCATCGAGAAAAACATCGGGCTGATGATCATCCTCAGCATCCTGGTCATCTCTTTTGCCGGCCTGGTGCAGATCGTTCCTTTGTTTTTCCAGCACTCTACGACCCAGCCTACCGAAGGCACGGTGCCTTACGAGCCCCTGAACCTGATCGGACGTGACATCTACATCCGCGAAGGCTGCGTCGGCTGCCACTCGCAGCAGGTACGCATGCTTCAGTCCGAAGTGCAGCGTTACGGCCCATACTCCCTGGCCGGAGAATCGGTCTACGACCACCCCTTCCTGTGGGGTTCCAAGCGTACCGGTCCCGACCTGGCCCGTGTTGGTCAGCGCTACAGCGACGAGTGGCATCGCATCCACTTGCGCAATCCGCGCGCCCTTGTCAAGGAGTCCAATATGCCCGCCTATCCGTGGCTGCAGCATAACTCTGTCGAAGGCGAGAACGTGCAGGATCGCATGCGCGTGCTGCGCAAGTTGGGCGTGCCCTATACCGACGAACAAATTGCCAAGGCTCCCGAGCAGCTTGTAGGCAAGACCGAAGAAGACGCCGTGGTGGCGTATCTGCAAGGTCTGGGCGTACAAAGCCGCGCTGCCGCCGCCAAGGCTGTGGAGCAAGGAGTTCATTAAATGGCCATGGTCAACGCCGTAGTTACGATTCTGGCGATGGCGACCTTCCTGGGCATTTGCTGGTGGGCGTTCTCCCGAGGACGCCGCCAGGCCAATCAGGAAGCTGCGCTCCTGCCTTTCGCTTTGCCCGACGAGGGACGCAACGACAAAAACCTTGGGGGTTCGAATGAGTGATTTTTTCAATAATGGCTGGAGCCTGTGGATCTCCGCCATCGCTTTGGGCGGTATCGCATTCTGCTTGTGGCTGCTGTTTACGCAGCGCTCTTTCCTGGGCAAGAATGTCCCGGTCGAAGAGACCGGCCACGTGTGGGATGGCGATCTGACCGAACTGAACAATCCCGTGCCGCGCTGGTGGACGGTCATGTACATCGGCCTGTGCATTTTTGCCTTGGGGTATCTGGTGCTCTACCCAGGTCTGGGTACGTACAAGGGCGAACTGGGCTTTACCGCCGGTAAGCAGGTCAAGGAACAGCAGGCGGAAATCAATGCTCGTCTGGAGCCTGTGTATGCCCGTTATCGCGAAATGCCTATCGAAGACATCGCCCGCGATCAGGAAGCCCGCGAGATCGGTCAGCGCCTGTTTCTGAACAACTGTGCCCAGTGCCACGGCTCGGATGCTCAGGGTTCGCCCAGTTTTCCCAATCTGGCCAACAAGGCCTGGTTGTGGGGCGGCAAGCCAGAACAGATCCTGCACACGATTACCGAAGGCCGTACCGGCATGATGCCGCCGCAGTCGCAGCTGACGCCCGCAGAAGCGTCGGATGTGGCCCAGTACGTGCGCTCGATGTCCGGTCTGGCTGCCGATCCGCTGCGCGTCGTGCCTGGCAAGCGTGTGTATGACAGCACCTGCTTTGCCTGCCACGGTGCCGACGGCAAAGGCAATGTGCTGTTGGGTGCGCCCGACCTGACCGACGATTACTGGCTGTATGGCAGCTCCGAAGCCACTATCGTCCAGACCGTCCTGCAAGGCCGCACCAACCAGATGCCTGCCCAGAAAGGTACGCTTACACCCGAGCAGATCCGTCTGCTGGCCGGCTGGGTCTGGGGCTTGTCCAATACGGAACCCCAAGCCAATTAAGTTGTTTTAAATCGACAGACGTCTTCAGGACCTGCAATGAGTAGTGACTCCCCCCAAGCTAGCGCCGACAATGCGCAGGAGCGCGTTCCCAAGTGGCAGCCGCCACGCAAAGGCAAAGGAGCGGGGGGCACCTCGCCGCAGGTCGAGAAGGCCCTGGTCGATGTACGCAGGAAAATCTACCCCCGTTCAGTGACCGGCGTTTTTGCCCGTTGGCGTGTGTGGATGGTGTATTTTACGCAGATCATCTTTTATGGTCTGCCCTGGATCGAATGGCACGGTCGCCAGGCTGTGCTGTTCGATCTGCTGGAACGCAAGTTCTACATCTTCGGCATGATTTTATGGCCGCAGGACGTCATCTACCTGACCGTTCTGCTGCTGATTTCGGCCTTTTCTCTTTTTCTGTTTACCGCTATGGCGGGGCGACTGTTCTGTGGCTACGCCTGTCCCCAGACCGTCTATACCGAAATTTTTATGTGGGTCGAGCGCAAGGTCGAAGGCGACCGCCTGGCCCGCATCCGGCTCGATGAACAACCCTGGACCCTGAAAAAACTGCGCATCAAGGCCCTCAAGCACCTGCTGTGGGTGGTGATTGCCTTGTGGACCGGCTACACATTCATTGGCTATTTCGCGCCCATCCGCGAGCTGGGAGGCGAACTGATTGCGCTTTCGCTGGGGCCTTGGCAGTGGTTCTGGTTGTTGTTCTACGCGTTTGCGACCTGGGGCAATGCAGGTTTTATGCGCGAGGCCGTCTGTAAATACATGTGCCCTTACGCCCGGTTCCAGAGCGTCATGGTGGACCGCGATACCTTTGTGGTTACCTACGACTTCGTGCGTGGCGAAACGCGCGGCGGCCGGTCGCGCAAGATAGACCACAAAGAGGCCGGCATGGGCGATTGCGTCGATTGCAGTCTGTGCGTGCAGGTCTGTCCGACGGGCATCGATATTCGTGATGGGCTGCAGTACATGTGCATAGGCTGTGGTGCCTGTGTGGACGTCTGTGATCAGGTCATGGACAAGATGGGTTACGAGAAGGGCTTGATCCGTTATACCTCCGAGCGCGCCATCGAGGACCGCATGACGCAATCTCAGGTACGACGGCGCATGCTGCGTCCGCGTGTCATCTCCTATATTCTGATTCTGGCGGTGATCTGCGGCGCGTTTGTCTACACGCTGGCCACGCGCACGCCCATGCGGGTCGATGTCATACGGGACCGTGGGGCCTTGGGTCGTGAAGTGCCGGGTGGCCTGATTGAAAACGTATTCCGCTTGCAGGTCATCAACACGTCGGAAGAGTCGATGGAACTGCAATTGTCCGTCAGCGGCCTGGAAGGCGCGCGCATTACCTTGACGGAAAATGGCAGCGATCATATCCATGTCGATGCCGCTGCCAATAAGCTGCTGCCGGTGGTGGTGCAGGTGCCGATCAACAGCGCCAAGCCGGGGCTGTACGATATCTCCATCCAAGCGGTGGGAGAGCACGAAAATGGCCGCAAGACCTATGTTAATGAGCGCAGCAGTTTTTATATACCTCAGTGATTCAACAGGGAGAACAAGTCATGGACAACAGTACAGACAGTCAACCGTGGTGGCGTGAACCCTGGCCTTGGCTGCTGATGGCAGGTCCGGCACTGGCGATTGTGGGGTGTGCTATCACCATTGTTCTGGCTTTTCAGAACTATGGCGATCAGGCTATCCACGACGGTGGCGTCAAGCAAGGGCTGGTGGTCAGCAAGCCTGAGCCTGTTCAGGAAAAGAACTGATAGCCCGGAATTCCGGTTTGCGATAGGGTAGACAATATGTGGCCTTTCAAGAAGGGGGTGCGAATGGGTATTCGGTCTCTGATGTGGATATTGTGGCCTTCGTTTCTGGCGGCGGGCGTGGTCAGTGCCATTGTGTTTGCGCTGGTCGACCCTTTGGATATCGTTTTTCTGGGGCATTTGCAGGCCGATCGCGTGTCCGTCTACACGGCGTCTTTCTTTTTGTTCTGGCTGGCGGCCGCGGGTTCTAGCGCACTTAGCCTGTTCATGGCGCCCGGCGGCAAGGCGGACGTGCCGGAACCGGCCGACAGTCTGGATTAAGCGAACCGGGCAGCAAGAAAAAAAGCACAGGTGTTTTTGCCTGTGCTTTTTTTTGCCGGTGAACAGCGCATGGAAAAGTGGCGCTTTAGTCCAGCTCGCTGCCGGCCAGGTTCTGCAAGGCGGGCAGATCCAGCAGATGCACTTCGCGCTGGGAAATCTTGAGCAGACCTTCGCGGGCAAAGCGCGAGAACAGACGGCTGACTGTTTCCAGGGTCAGGCCCAGGAAGTTGCCGATTTCTTCGCGGCTCATGCGCAGGATGAATTCGTAGGGCGAATAGCCCAGCAAGGACAGGCGTTGGGACAGGTTCAGCAAGAAGGCGGCCAGACGCTGCTCGGAGCGCAGGCCAGCCAGGGTCAGCATCAACTGGTGGGCGCGGTTGATCTCTTTGCTCATCAGACGGCGAAACTGCTGCTGCAAGATGGGCAACTGGGCCGATAGACGATCCAGGTCGTCCAGGCGTATGACGCAGACCTCGCTATCTTCCAGGGCGATGGCATGCGAGACATGTCGGTTTTCGACCAGACTGTCCATGCCCAGGATTTCGCCGGGCAGCAAAAAGCCCGTGATCTGGATGTGGCCGATGGAATCTTCCAGCTGCATTTTGATCGAACCCGAACGCAAGCCGTATATCCCTTCGACCGGGTCGGCCAGCCGGAACAAGACTCCTCCCTTGGGGATGCGAATACGCTCCTTGACCAGATCGTCGAGCCTTTCCATTTCATGCTTGGGCATGCCTAGAGGCAGGCACACCTCATTCAGCATACAGCTTGAGCAGCGTATGGAGTCCGAGGTAACTGAGATACGTTTTTGCATAAAAATAGGGACGGAAAGCGAAACGCAGAGTCCTTGAGTCAAATCAAGGTTAATTGTAGCTTTTTATTGACGACTATTCCGGGCAATGCCCGAATATGTTCCAGTCAGGGCGTGGCGGGCAAGGCCGAAGCGGCTCTGCCGGCCTGTTGCACTGGCTAGGCGGCTGATTTTCGCTTGTTGTATAAAAGCGATGGCGGGACTTGAATACCGCGCGTTCGTCCTTATCTGCATTGCATCCTGTTATTTGTTGCGAGACTCGCTGGGGCAGTGATCGGTAACTGTTGATGGTGGGGTGTCGCATTTATTCATAAGTGAATACGCTATGCGAATCGATAAACTGACAACGAAGTTTCAGCAAGCTTTGGCCGATGCCCAAAGCTTGGCTGTCCGGGAAGATAACCCTTACCTGGAACCTGCCCATGTACTGGTGGCCTTGCTGGCCGATACGGATTCGGGCACAGGCAGCTTGCTGGCGCGTGCCGGCGTTGCCATCGCGCGTCTGGACACCGAGCTGACCCGACTCATCAACAATCTACCCAAGGTGCAGGGAGCCGAAGGCCAGCAGCAGCTTAGCTCGGCCTTGCAGGCTGCGCTGGCGCGTACCGAAAAAGAAGCCGCCAGCCGGGGTGACACCTATATTGCCAGCGAATTGTTCCTGCTGGCGTTGGCCGACGACAAGGGCGAGACCGGCCGCGCATTGCGCGACAGCGGCTTGCAACGCAAGGCGCTGGAAGCGGCGATTGATGCGGTGCGTGGCGGTGCCAATGTGTCCGACCCAGAGGGTGACAGCAACCGCGAAGCCCTGGACAAATACACGACCGACCTGACCGAGCGTGCCCGTCAGGGCAAGCTGGACCCGGTCATCGGACGGGATGATGAAATCCGCCGCACGATCCAGATTTTGCAGCGCCGCACCAAGAACAACCCCGTGCTGATCGGTGAACCGGGCGTGGGCAAGACCGCGATTGTGGAAGGGTTGGCTCAGCGCATCGTCAACAACGAAGTGCCCGAAACCCTGAAAGGCAAGCGCCTGTTGGTGCTGGACCTGGCAGCGTTGCTGGCCGGTGCCAAGTACCGGGGCGAATTTGAAGAACGCCTGAAGGCGGTGCTTAAAGAGTTGTCCAAGGACGATGGCAAAACTATCGTTTTTATCGATGAACTGCACACCATGGTGGGAGCGGGCAAGGCGGAAGGGGCGATGGATGCGGGCAATATGCTCAAGCCGGCCCTGTCGCGCGGCGAACTGCATTGCATCGGCGCGACCACCCTGAACGAGTACCGCCAGTACATCGAAAAGGATGCCGCTCTGGAGCGTCGTTTCCAGAAGGTGTTGGTCAACGAGCCCGACATGGAATCGACCATCGCCATTTTGCGTGGTCTGCAGGAGCGCTACGAGCTGCACCACGGCGTGGCCATTACCGATCCGGCCATTGTGGCGGCGGCCGAGCTGTCGCAGCGCTACATTACCGATCGTTTCTTGCCCGATAAGGCCATCGACCTGATCGACGAGGCCGCTGCCCGTATTCGCATGGAAATCGATTCCAAGCCCGAAGTCATGGACAAGTTGGACCGGCGCATCATTCAGCTCAAGATCGAGCGCGAAGCCGTCATCAAGGATACGGACGAAGCGTCGCAACGGCGCCTGCAGGCCATCAACGATGAGATGGAAAAGCTGCAGCGCGAGTACAACGATTACGAGGAGGTCTGGAAGGCCGAAAAAGCGTCTGTGCAAGGCTCACAGGTCATCAAGGAAGAGATCGAGCAGGTGCGTGCCGAAATGGCCGAGCTGCAACGCAAGGGCCAGTTCGACAAACTGGCCGAGCTTCAGTACGGCAAGCTGCCCGAACTGGAAGAGCGCCTGAAGGCCGCCGAGAAGGCGCTGGACAATGCCGAGCAGGATAAGCCGCGTTTGCTGCGCACGCAGGTCGGTGCCGAGGAAATTGCCGAGGTTGTCTCGCGCGCCACGGGCATTCCTGTATCCAAGATGATGCAGGGCGAACGCGAAAAGCTGTTGCAAATGGAAGACTATCTGCACAAGCGTGTGGTGGGTCAGGACGAGGCCGTGCGACTGGTCTCCGATGCCATCCGCCGTTCACGTGCCGGTCTGTCCGATCCGTCGCGTCCGTACGGCTCTTTCCTGTTCTTGGGTCCGACGGGCGTGGGCAAGACCGAGCTGACCAAGGCCTTGGCTAACTTCTTGTTCGATTCGGAAGACCACATGGTTCGCATCGACATGAGCGAGTTCATGGAAAAGCATTCGGTGGCCCGTCTTATCGGCGCGCCCCCCGGCTATGTAGGCTACGAGGAAGGGGGTTACCTGACAGAGGCGGTACGCCGCAAGCCGTATTCGGTCATCTTGCTGGACGAGGTCGAAAAAGCCCATCCGGACGTTTTCAACGTGCTCCTGCAGGTGCTGGACGATGGCCGCCTGACCGATGGTCAGGGGCGGACGGTGGATTTCCGCAACACGGTCATCATCATGACCTCCAACCTGGGCTCGCAGCACATTCAGCGTTTGGCCGGCGAGTCATATGATGTGGTCAAGGAAGTGGTCTGGGAAGAAGTCAAGCAACACTTCCGCCCCGAGTTCCTGAACCGTATCGACGAAGTGGTGGTGTTCCACGGTCTGGAATCCAAACATATCGAATCCATTGCCCGGATTCAGTTGCAGCGTCTGGATGCGCGTCTGGCGCAGCGCGATATGCACCTGGAAGTCAGTGATGCGGCGTTGGAGCAACTGGCCAAGGCCGGCTTCGATCCGGTGTTTGGTGCGCGGCCGCTAAAGCGGGCCATTCAGCAGCACATCGAAAATCCGGTTGCGCGTCTGATCCTGGAAGGGCGCTTCGGTCCCAAGGATGTGGTGCCGGTGGATTGGAAAGAGGGCCAGTTTGTTTTTGACCGGACTATACAGTAAGCACACTTCCGGGGGGCATCCCCCGGAGCGGTGCGGCATGCGGATGTATGCCTTGCCCTATGTGTTTAGCGGTAGAGACTGCTTTCCATAAAAAAAATGCCAGTCAGCGAGATGCTGACTGGCATTTTTTGTCGCTTCAGGGGCCAGATGGATCAATTAAGATTGTTCCCCGGCTGGCCCCCTTGACGCCGCCGCCAAGGGGGGACTCAAGTCAGGGCGTGGAGACGGGGGCAGGCGGCGGACTCAGTTCCAGCTCGTCCTTGCCGTAGAATTTGACGCCGATCTGGATGCGTTCGCGGCCATTGGCGCGGCGGTGGCGGTTGGTATCGCGCAGCGAGTAGACGCAGCCGCAGTATTCCTGCTGGTAAAAGTTTTCGCGCTTGCTGATTTCCAGCATGCGTTGCGAACCACCGCCTTTGCGCCAGTTATAGGTCCAGTACTTCATTTCCGGATAACGGGCGGCGGCGCGTTCGCCGCAGTCGTTGATCTGGTTCATGTCCTTCCAGCGCGAAATCCCCAGGACACTGGAGATGATGTCATAGCCGTGTTCGTGGGCATACAAGGCCGTGCGCTCAAAGCGCATGTCAAAGCACACCGTGCAGCGCTCACCCCGTTCAGGGGCGTGCTCCAGGCCGCGCACCCGCTCAAACCAGTTGTCTACATCGTAGTCAGCATCAATGAATTCGATGCCGTGCTTTTCGGCAAAGCGTATGTTTTCCTGTTTGCGCAGCTCGTATTCGCGTACGGGATGGATATTGGGGTTGTAGAAAAAAATCGTGTATTGGATACCGGAGGCGTGCAGCGCCTCCATGACCTCGCCCGAGCAGGGAGCGCAACAGGAATGCAGCAGCAGCTTTTGCCGTTCCTGCGGCAGGGTCAGGGGTTTGCGGTCTACCAGGGTGGACATGATCGTGAATCCGTGAAATCAGCGCCCACGTATGGGCGCGCCAAATAGCGTTGGCTCTATTTTAGGTTTTTCGGGACATTCGTGCAGCGCCCGCGTTTCAATACCCCAGCACCTGATCCCAGAGCCGCATGACCGCCTGGCGTTCGGCTACCAGTTCGGTCTGTGGCACGCGGGCCTTTTCGGCCCCTTCCAGGCGCAGGGCATGTTGGCGGCGACGCAGGCTGCGGTACGCATCGGCCACCTGCTGGGCCTGGGTGGAGGAGATCAGGCCGGCCTGGGCGGCAATGCCCAGCAGCGCGATATTGCCCAGATTTTCCAGCAACTGAGGGTGGTTGCGGCTGTGGCACAGCACCAGATACTGGGTGACAAATTCCACGTCCACCATGCCACCGCGGTCGTGTTTCAGATCGAACAGTTCGCTGCGATTGGGGTGTCCCGCGCTGATCTTGTCCCGCATATCCAGGATGTCGGCGCGTAGTTTTTGCGGATCGCGCTCCATGAGCAGGATAGAGCGCCGAATGTCGTTGAAACGAGCCTGGATGCCTGGGTCGCCGGTTACAAAGCGCGCCCGGGTAATGGCTTGATGTTCCCAGGACCAGGCGCTGCGCGTCTGGTATTGTTCAAACGCCGCAATGCTGACGGCCAGCAGGCCCGCGTCCCCGTCCGGGCGCAGGCGCAGATCGATTTCGTACAGGCGGCCCGAGGAGGTCATGGTCGAGAGCCAACTGGTCATGCGCCGCGCCAGTTTTATATAGCGTTCTACCTGGTCCTGGTCCGGGTCATCGTACAGAAACACCAGATCCAGGTCGGAGGCATAGCCTATTTCTTTGCCGCCCAGCTTACCGTAGGCAATCACGGCAAAACGGGGCGGGGCGTCGTCGGCGGCCGTCAGCGTGCGGGGGCGGGTCAGGGGCCAGGCGCGGCGTACGGTTTCGGCCAGCATCATATCGGCCAGGCCAGAGAGCTGGTCGGCCAGTGCTTCCACCGTCAAAACGCCTTCCAGATCCTGGGCCAGCAGCTGGAAGGTAATCTGGTGCTGCCAGTCTCGCATCAGGTTCATTTGCTGTTCGACATCGGCATTGCCGTCGGGCAGCAGGCAGGCATCCAGATCGCGCTGCATTTGTGCCGACAGAGTGGCAAAGTCAGGTATCTCCATCAGGGAGCGCCATTCGATCAGGCTGTCCAGCAACAGGGGATATTGGGCCAGATATTGGGCGGCCCAGGGACTGGCCGCCACGATACGGGCCACGCGGGCCAGTGTGTCCGGGTACTCGGCCAGCAAAGCCAGGTAGGCGCTGCGCTGCGCGATCAGTTCAATCAGGTTGAACAGACGGGTTGCGGTATTTTCCGGGTCGTTCGATTGCAGGGCGCAGTGTTCAGCCAGGGGCAGCAGGCGCTGCACCCGGTCAAGGCTGATGTTGGGCAGGCTGCGTATCCGGTTGCTGTCCAGCATGGCCTGGCGTCGTCGGGCAATGCGCTCTTGCAATTCCTGGTCCTCGCTCGGTGTCAGTTCTGGCTGCGGCGGTGCGGGTGCCGGTTCTGGGGTGGACTCCTCTCCCATGCCGGCCAGACGAAAGGCGTTACGGAATGTATGAGATACAAAGCTGCGATGCGCAGCCAACTGCGAATCGAAGTCCCTCAGGGACAGCCCCAGGGTATCGGCCAGAGCGGTGCGTTGTGCATCGTCCTGCGGCAGCAGGTGGGTCTGCTGGTCCTCGCGGTATTGCAGGCGGTGCTCGATACGCCGCAAAAAGGTATAGGCCGTCAGCAGCCGGTCGCACATATCCTGCTCCAGCAGGCCGGCTGCGCATTGCCGTTGCAGGGCCAGATGCAGGCTGGGGGTCTGTAGCGAGGGTTGGCGTCCACCGCGTATCAATTGGTTCAGCTGCACCACGAATTCGATCTCGCGTATGCCGCCATCGCCCAGTTTGATGTTCTGCCAGGCTTCCACGCCGCTGCGGTTCAGGACTCGGCGGTTCCAGTCCTGACGTATGCGTTCGCGCAGGCCGCGCAGCGCGGCCAGGGCGTCGAAATCGAAGTATTTGCGATACACAAAAGGAGTGCGCAGTGCTTCAAAGTGGCGCACATCGACATGGTTCTCGCTGTCCTTAAAAGCACGGGCTGCAATCGGCCTGGCCTTGATCCAGGCATAGCGTTCCCATTCCCGGCCCTGGTTGACCAGATAGTTTTCCAAGGCCTGCATGCTCCAGGCCAAGGGGCCGGCATCGCCATCGGGGCGCAGGCGCAGGTCGGTTCGGAAAACGAGTCCGTGGGCGTCTGTGTCCGAGAGCACCGGCATCATGCGCTGGGTCAGCTTGCCGTAAAACTCGTGGTGGCTGATGGGGCGGCGTCCGTCGGTTTCTCCGTCCTCGTCATAGAGCATGATCAGGTCTATGTCCGAGGATACATTCAGTTCGCGCCCGCCCAGTTTGCCCATGCCCAGGATCAGCATTTCCTGGGGCTTGCCGGTTTCGGGATGGCGGGGGATACCGTGGATCTGCGCCAGTTGCGTGGCGACGGTCTCGTAGGCTTGCGAGACGGCCAGATCAGCCAGGCAGGACATGGCGCACATGACCTCGTCCAGGTCGGCCTGGCCGTTGATGTCGCGCACCATCAGCAGCAAAAAGACCCGTTCGCGCAATTGTCGCAATCCTTGACGCACCTGTTCCAGCGGGTCGGAAGCGCACTTGGGTAGCCAGTCTTGATACCACTGCTCGATGCGCTCGGGTGTGACGGCCGAGCCGGCATGCTCGTGCAGCCAGTGCTCCAGCTCCGGATGAGCGTTTACTTTTCGACGCAAGGGGCCGGACCATTGCATCGCCGGCTTCAATATAATGGATGAGCTCATACGGATAAGAGACTAGTCTTTAAAAGTGGAGCAGGCGCGCAAGCCATACCTGGCAAAGCGGCAAAAGGCCGAATCTAACTATACTCGGGAATTGACTGCATGGTGGTACGAGGGGTCCTGCGACTGGCGCTGTTGCTCTATTTCGCGCTGATGCTGGGCCTGGTCGGGGTTCGTTACCTGCTGGTGCCTAATCTGGACGAGATTCGTCCTTATTTAATTGAGCAATTAAGCGCGCGCACCGGCCTGCAAGTTAGCATCGATCAGATTCAGGGGCAGTGGCAGGGGTGGAATCCACGCTTGCAGCTTACTGGCCTGTCCCTGTCCGAGCCTGGGCAAGCGCCGTTGTTGGCGCTTCCCCACCTGGAGGCCAGCGTCAGCTGGAAATCCTTGTTCCTGGGGTCCTTGCAGTTGCGGCAATTGGACGTTCAGGGCCTGAATATTCCGGTGCGGCGCGATGCCCGGGGCCATTTCTGGATCATGGGGCAATCCTTTCATCCCGACGACGATCCTACGCCCGACGATCCCGATGCTTGGCAGGGGCCTGCCCGCTGGTTATTGCAGCAGCGTGGCATTCATATCCAGGGTGCATCCCTGACGTGGGAGGATGAGCTGCGCGGCGCGCCCGAGCTGCGTCTGCCGGATATCGAGATACAGATGCGTTATGCCGACGGCTGGCACGAACTGGCTTTGTCGGCCCCTTTGCCGGTCAACCTGGGCGAATCTCTGCAACTGCAGGCGAGGGTGCAGGGCGAACGCCGCTTGCCCGCCGAGTTGGATCTACGCAGCTTGCCTTGGGAAGCATCGGTCGTGGGGCGCGCCGTGGATCTGCCAGGCTTGCGTGCCTGGCTGGATGTGCCGTCCGCCGTTTACCGTGGCTGGGTCGACCTGCGCCTGTCGGCACAGCAGCCAGACCCAGCGCAGGCGCAGCGGGTTCAGGCCGCCCTGTCCTTGCGCGAATTGGGCATGCAAAGTGAGCAGGGCCAGCGCCTGCTGGTGCGGCAGGCCAATGTTCAGGCCAACGGTGCGCTTGCCGATGTTCAACATCTGATCCAGGGCACACCCAGTGGGTCCGTGGACTGGTCCGTCAGCGTGGCAGAGCTTGGCTTGCGTCTGCCACAGGAGTTTCCCCGTTTGCTGGAACTGGAACAGTTCAGCGGACAGGGCCGTGTGCGGCGCGACGACCAGGGGCGTCTGAGCCTGGAGGATATGGACCTTGCTTTGCAAAACCCGGATATGGCATTGACGCTGGGCGGGAGCTGGCGACAGGACGATCGTTTCGTGGCAGGCGTGGCTGATTGGAGTGGGCGTCTGGAACGCTTGAATTTGGCGGCCCTGGTTCACTATCTGCCCTTGATCGTCAATCAGGACGCGCGTGATTGGATGGCGGCCGGGTTGGTGCAAGGTACCGTCAGCCAAGGAACGCTGATGCTTCGTGGTGGCCTGGATACCTTTCCGTACGGTCTTGCGCCGCAAGACGGTCAGTTCGAGATCGGCGGTGTGTTGCAGGATGCCATCATTGATTACCAGCCTACTAGGCCCGATCGTCCGGCCTGGCCGCGATTGGAGCAGGTGCAGGGCAGTATACGCATGCATAACGACAATCTGGATGTTGATGCGAGCACAGCCCGCATGCCTATCTCGGATCAGGCCGATATCGTCATGGAAGATATCGTGGCCCGTATAGTGGACATGGAGCAGGATGCGTTGCTGACAGTCGATGGCCGTACCCAGGCTCCGGCTGCCAGTTATATGGGTTTGGTACATCAGTCGCCTTTGGATGCATTGCTCGACGGTGCCTTGTCTGACAGTCGGGGGCAAGGCAATTGGCGTGTGCCGCTTAGTTTGCAGGTGCCATTGAACGATGTTGATAACACGCGGGTGCAGGGACGTATCCAGCTTGAACAAGGTTTGTTTCAGTACATGCCCGAGGCCCCCCCTTTGACCGCGCTCAAGGGCGAGCTGCTCTTTACAGAGAACGGGGTCAGCGCGCAATCGTTGTCAGGCCAGTTTCTGGGAGGTCCGGCGCGTATTAAAGGGGTGTTCGAGTCCGGCAAGCCTGGCTTGCGTATCGATGGCGAGCTGACGGCTCAGGGCATACAGCAATATCTGGATCTGCAGGGCGCGCAGCGCCTGAGCGGCGCTACCTCTTATGTCTTGTTGCTGACCCTAAGTCCTAAAGGGGCGTTTGGCATGACGCTGGACTCCAACCTGAAGGGCCTGGCGCTGGACTTTCCTGAACCTTTGTCCAAACCGGCAGACCGGAGTGCGACGCTGAAGGCGCAGTGGAGCTCGGACCAGGCTGCGCGCACGGATCTGCTGCAAATCAGCCTGGCGGATCGCCAGACCTTGCTGGTCCATCTGTTGCGTCGACAAGGAATGGACAAGGGACCGTACTTCCAAGGTGTTACCGTTGGTTCACCCGGCCTGCTGGGTACGCCGACACGCGGCCTTCAGGTGCATGGGCAATACGACAAGCTGGACATTGATGCTTGGGAACGGGTATTGCTGGAATTTGAGCACACCCTGGAAGGCAACGCGGTCGCGCCTCGTGCCCGCGCTTTGTTTCCCGAATTGGACAGGGTTCGTCTGAAGGCCGGGCAAGCGTATTTTATCGGCATGCTGCTCGATGAGCTGGACATGGACAGTACGCAGCAAGCCGACGGACGTGTGCGCTTGCGTCTCCAGGCACGACAAGTGGATGGCACATTGCAAGGGCAACGCCAGCAAAATCGCTATGTCGGTTTGGTGACGGCCGATTTTGCGCGTCTTTATGTGGACAAGACCAGTGCGGATTGGGTGCAAGCCGAGCCGGAAACGCGGACGGTGGACGACAACCTGGAGCTGCCGGCCGTGGCTTTGCGGGTTCAGGATTTACGCATGTATGGCGTCAGTCTGGGCCGTTTTCAGGCACGGGGTCGCCCCCAGGACGCCGGGCGGCAGTGGCTGTTGGATAGCCTGGCCTTGAAGGCCGACGGCCTGGAACTCAACGGCACGGGTAAGTGGATTTTGCGCGGAGAGCAGCGCGGCCTTCAACTGACGGCGTTAAGTGATATCAGCGATCTTGGGCGTTTCATCGATAATAGCGGTCTGCCTAAAGAGGTGTTGCGCGATGGGGCCGGAACGGTGCAGGGGGCGTTGTTCTGGCAGGATTTTCCCTGGAGCGTGGACAAGAGCAGGATCAGCGGGCAGGTCACGGTGGACCTGGCTAAGGGCCGCTTTTTAAGTGTCAATTCGCGGTCGGCCAAGCTGCTGGAATTGTTGAGCCTACAGTCCTTGGCCCGCCTGAGTAGCCTTGATATCGATTTGTTCGGCGCAGCCCGGGAAGGGTTTCCCTTTGACGATATGACAGGCCGCTTGACCCTGCGCAACGGCAAGGTCGATCTGGAAAACTACCAGGTTGTGGGGCCGGCCGGCACCATACGTTTACAAGGACAGGTGGATATTCAGCAGAAAAAACTGGATCTTACGGCTGTCGTTACCCCGAACCTGGATGTCAGCGGTGCAGCCATTGCCACCATGTTTGCTGTTAACCCGGCCGTGGGCGTTGGTGCCTTTCTTACCCAATGGTTGATGCAGGCTCCGCTGAGCAAGAGTTTATCGATTACCTATGCAGTTAGCGGTGACATCGACAATCCCCAACTTAAAGAAGTGACCGCACCGCCAGTTCCCCGGCGTCGGGGCGAACCGCAGGTGTTTATTGAGCCCTGATGGCCGAATCAGCGGCGCATTGCGCCGCTACGCCCCGCCTGTTCTGTATTTTCAGAGAAAAAGCAGGAGCAGCCCATGACACTTCAGCTTCGACACGAAACCGCCGCAGATATTGCCGCCATTGAGGCCGTCACGATAGCCGCCTTTGCCGACAACGAGCACACCAGTCATAACGAACAGTTGATCGTGCGCACGTTGCGCGCAGCCAATGAATTGACCCTTTCCATTGTGGCCGAGGAACAGGGCCACATCGTGGGGCATGTCGCCGTGTCGCCCGTGACCATCGTCGACAGTGATGGTCACAAGGCCCCAGGCTGGTATGGCCTGGGACCGATCTCTGTGTTGCCATCCCGACAAGGGCAAGGCATCGGTTCACGTCTGATGGAGCATGCGCTGTCTGAATTGCGCGCTTTGGGGGGAGCGGGCTGTGTCGTTTTGGGGGAGCCTGCCTACTACATGCGCTTTGGTTTCCAGTCCTACGCAGGGTTGCTGCTACCCGGCGTGCCGTCGGAGTACTTCATGGCGCGAGCGCTGGAAGGGCCTATACCCAAAGGCGTGGTGACGTACAGCGATGCCTTTAACATCGCTTGAGCCTAGTGTTGAAAGCGCGGGAGTCTTGCTGTGGCAGCTGCCGTTTCATTACGGCGCAGCCCGATATTGAGAGATGGGCCAATGGCCGTTGCCGGGCAGGTAAGATCGCAAGTGTCAGTTGGGGTGGCGTAAAGACGGTATCAGATAATGGCCTGCAGGCCCTTGTCGGCGATGATATTGAGCAGTTTGAGCGCCGGGCCAGCAGGTCGGGTCTCGCCTTGCTCCCATTTGCGCACGGTCGAGGCCGATGTATGCAGAAGGAGCGCGAATACAGGCTGGCTGAACTTTAGGGCTTCGCGCAGGTGCTTGATATCCGCCGCAGCGAACTCCCGCACCGGCGGCGGGCATAGGGCGTCGAACTCGCGCATGGTCACCTTGTTGATCGCTCCCGCTTTATGGAGCGCGGCGATATCGCCGCGCAGCGATTCAATGATTTTGCTCACAATATACCTCCAGTAACACGCCAGTTTGCACAGCAATTGATAAGGCCTGTGCGGACAGTTCCAAAAATACCTTTCCTGCAAATTGCAGTGCTTTTTTCTCGGCCAACGTGATGCTTGTCTTGTCGCTTTTTGGGAACCCATGCAGAAATACATGGCGCTTACCTATCTTGGCCGATAGCAAGGTGCGATAGCCACCACGTTTGCCACTGCCGGGGCGGGCTACCCGCTGCTTGTAGAGAAAGCCGCCCAAATCTGCGTCGATCAGGCCGCTTTCCATTTCCTGGATGGCCTTGCACAAGGCGGCATCAGGCAGCTTTTCCTTGGCTTGCCATTTCGCAAAGTCCCTACGCTTCAGAATGTAGCTCATGTTGTTCCTTAAAGTATGCCCGTTACGGGTATATTTTTCAAGTGCTGCGTTAGAACCGGCCAGGAAGGGATATGAAGCTTTCTGGGTGGGGCTGTCGCCTATGCTGGGGAACGATGCGACAGTCATCGGCAGTTAATGATTGTTCGTCTGTTTGCTTGCATGTCATATCGGCTGGTCGTGGGTATGAACATAATGCATAAGCGGTGCCACGGTCTTGTTGGCTGCGAGCTTTATGCCCACCTGGCCGGCCTGTGATTGGCAATGGGGGCTTGGCGCGCCTTGGGCATTCATTCGTGTGTTCCTGCGGGACAAAAAAAGACCGCCTCGTGGGCGGTCTTTTGACTACTGAGCAAGGCGCAGAATTTAATAAACACCTTGGTGACGCATCGCGGTGGCCACTTTGACGAAGCCGGCGATATTGGCGCCATTGACGTAGTTGACGAAATCACTTTCTTGACCATAGTTCACGCAATTCTCGTGGATGTCGCGCATAATGGAGTGCAGTTTGGTGTCGACCTGTTCGCGGGTCCAGTTCAGGCGCTGGGCGTTCTGGCTCATTTCCAAGCCGGATACCGCCACGCCGCCGGCGTTGCTGGCTTTACCGGGCGCGTACAGGATCTTGGCGTGGATAAACGCCTCGACTGCTTCCAGGGTGCTGGGCATATTGGCGCCTTCGGCTACGCAGCGCACGCCGTTCTTGATCAGAAGCTCGGCATCGGCGCGCTCCAGTTCGTTCTGGGTGGCGCAGGGTAGGGCAACGTCCACAGGCACATGCCAAGGGCGTTTGCCTTCGTCGTAGCGCAGGCCCAACTGGTCGGCGTAGTCTTTGACGCGGCCGCGCTGGGTGTTTTTCACCTGCATCAGGGCAGCCAGTTTTTCTGGCGTGAAGCCGTCCAGATCCACAACACAGCCGTGTGAGTCGGATACCGTCACCACTTTGGCACCTAAGTGCATGCACTTCTCGATGGCGTACTGTGCCACATTGCCTGAGCCGGAAACCGATACCGTCAGCCCTTCGATGGATTGGCCCTTGCGCTTGAGCATTTCTTCGGCGAAATACACGGTGCCGTAGCCGGTGGCCTCGGGGCGGATCAAGCTGCCGCCGAAAGTCAGGTCTTTGCCGGTAAACACGCAGGCAGCGCTGTTGGACAGCTTTTTCATCATGCCGGCCATAAAGCCGACTTCGCGGGCACCCACGCCGATGTCGCCGGCCGGCACGTCGGTGTCGGGGCCCAGGTGGCGGTACAGTTCGGTGATCAGGGCCTGGCAAAAACGCATGACTTCGCCGTCGGACTTACCTTTTGGGTCGAAATCCGAGCCGCCTTTGCCCCCGCCCATGGGCAAGGTGGTCAGCGCATTCTTGAACGTCTGCTCGAAAGCCAGGAATTTAAGGATGGACAGATTGACCGAGGGGTGAAAACGCATGCCGCCTTTGAAAGGACCGATGGCATTGTTGTGCTGAATGCGAAAGCCGCGGTTGACCTGAACCTGGCCGCGATCGTCCACCCAGGAAATGCGGAATTGAATGGCGCGCTCGGGCTCGACCAGGCGCTCCAGCAGGCCGTGGTCGGCGTACTGGGGGTTCTGCTCGATGAAGGGCCACAGACTGGACATGACTTCGCGCACAGCCTGCATGAACTCGGGCTGATGCGGGTCACGGGCCTGGACCTTGGCGAGGAACTGTTCTAATGAGAGAAGTTTCATTGCAAGCGAACTCTGTTTGCAAGACTGAGAATTAAATTAGAACTCAGTAGATTGAAAGAAGCGGTGCACGGGAATACACCAAGATCATACGACCATCGCAAGCAAGCCTCTCGTATAGAGAGGCTTGCGGATGTTCTATTTACTTCTTCATCATGTCGAAGAATTCGGAATTGGTCTTTGTAGCCCGGATTTTGTCCAGGATAAATTCCATGGATTCGATTTCATCCATGCCATGGATGAATTTGCGTAGCACCCAGACTTTTTGTAAAAGGTCCGGCTTGATCAGCAGTTCTTCGCGACGGGTACCTGATTTGTTCAGGTTGATGGCAGGGTAAATGCGTTTTTCGGCCAGGCGGCGTTCCAGATGGATTTCCGAGTTGCCCGTGCCTTTGAATTCTTCGTAAATAACTTCGTCCATCCGGCTGCCGGTTTCGATCAGGGCTGTGCCGATGATGGTCAGCGAACCGCCTTCTTCCAGATTACGGGCAGCGCCGAAAAAGCGTTTGGGACGCTGCAAGGCGTTGGCGTCCACGCCACCGGTCAGCACTTTGCCCGAGGCCGGCACGACGGTGTTATAGGCCCGGGCCAGACGGGTAATGGAGTCCAGCAGAATCACCACGTCTTTTTTCAGTTCGACCAGGCGTTTGGCCTTTTCGATGACCATCTCGGCCACCTGGACGTGACGCGTTGCCGGCTCGTCGAAGGTGGAGGCCACTACTTCGCCGCGTACGGTGCGCTGCATTTCGGTGACTTCTTCGGGGCGCTCGTCCACCAGCAGGACGATCATGGTGGCCTCGGGGTAGTTGGTCGTGATGGCATGGGCCATGTGCTGCATCATCACGGTCTTGCCCGACTTGGGGCTGGCAACGATCAGGGCGCGCTGGCCTTTGCCAATGGGGGCGAAGATATCCAGGATGCGGCCGGTAATATTTTCCTCGCTCTTGATATCGCGTTCCAGGCGCATGGGCTGGTTCGGATGCAAAGGAGTGAGGTTCTCAAACATGATCCGATGTTTGATGGCCTCGGGCTGCATGCCATTGACCTTGTCCACCTTGACCAGGGCGAAATAGCGTTCGCCGTCTTTGGGCGTGCGCACTTCGCCTTCGATGGAGTCGCCCGTGTGCAGATTGAAACGGCGGATCTGCGAGGGGGAAATATAGATGTCATCCGTGCTGGCCAGATACGAGGTTTCCGGCGAACGCAGGAAACCGAAGCCGTCCGGCAACACTTCCAGCACCCCATCTCCGAAAATCTGCTCGCCTTTCTTGGCGTGCTTTTTCATGATGGCGAACATGAGCTCTTGCTTGCGCAAGCGGTTCGCGTTGTCGATTTCCAGAGTGGCAGCCATTTCTAGCAGCTGCGAGACGTGCAGAGCTTTTAATTCGTTGAGGTGCATGAGAGGGGAAGGGTTTTTCAGCAGCAGACCGCGGACCGGCGGTGGGTCCGCGTGCGGTTAATCAGAGGATTACAGGGAGCTGTCGAGAAATGCGCTGAGTTGCGACTTGGAAAGAGCCCCGACTTTGGTTTCGGCCACTTTGCCGTCTTTGAACAGCATGAGCGTAGGAATACCACGAATGCCGAATTTAGCCGGCGTGTCGGGATTTTCATCGACATTGAGTTTGGCAATGATAACACGGCCTTGGTACAGTTCGGCGGCTTCGTCCAGCAGCGGGGCGATCATTTTGCAGGGGCCGCACCAGGCAGCCCAGTAATCGACCAGAACGGGCAGGTCAGCTTGAAGGACGACGCTCTCGAAGGAGGCGTCCGTAACGTGTTTGATGGAATCGCTCATGGCAAGATACAAAAAAAGAGAAAAGGATAAGAAAAACTATACGTGTGGCATGGCCCGAGCACAATGTATTCTACGGCGAATCGCAACAGCTCTGTTGCCAATTTTTGACAGGATAACATTGCCCGCAGGCCGCTTGCAGGCTCTTGCAGGCAGGCCATTGGCCGACAAAGCGTTTCCCCCTTGGCCCAAGCCCCCGTAAAATACCGTTTTTTCCGATCGATCTTCCAGGAATCAAGTTGTCTACTACACGTTACGACGAATCTTCCATCCGGGTGCTCAAAGGGCTGGAACCGGTCCGCCAGCGTCCGGGCATGTATACCCGAACCGATAATCCGCTGCACATCTTGCAGGAAGTCATTGATAACGCCGCTGACGAGGCCTTGGCCGGTTTTGCCCGCACCCTGACGGTGACGGTGCTGGAAGACGGCGGTATCGAGGTCGAGGATGATGGTCGCGGTATTCCGGTCGGTCTGCATCCGGACGAGCATGCGCCCGTGGTGGAGCTGGTCTTTACCCGCCTGCATGCTGGCGGCAAGTTCGATAAAGCTGATGGCGGAGCCTATGCCTTTTCGGGCGGCTTGCACGGGGTGGGGGTGTCGGTCACCAATGCCTTGTCCAGCCGTTTGGAAGTGTTGGTCTGGCGGGATGCCCAGGCGCACGAGATTGTCTTTGCCGGCGGCGAGGTCACACAGCCATTACGTGTGGTGGGTAGCGTTGGCAAGCGCAAGTCCGGCACACGCGTACGCCTGTGGCCCGACCCCCGGTACTTTGATTCCGCACAGATTCCCTTGGCTCAACTGGCTCATATCCTGCGCAGCAAGGCCGTGCTGTTGGGCGGGGTGACAGTGCAGTTGGTCAACCGGAAAACCGGTCAAAGCCAGCAGTGGTGCTATCAGGATGGACTGCGGGGCTATCTGAAAGAAGAACTGGGCGATACTGAATTGCTGGTGCCCTTGTTCGAGGGGCGGCAATACGCGCCGAAAGACGATGACAACTTCTCGCCGGGCGAAGGCGCTCATTGGGTGGTGACCTGGACGTTGGACGGCAACATTGTGCGCGAATCCTATGTCAACCTGATTCCCACCAGCGCGGGTGGCACGCACGAGGCCGGTCTGCGTGATGGTTTGTATCAGGCGGTGCGCAGTTTTGCCGAATTGCACAGCCTTATTCCCAAGGGCGTCAAGCTGTTGCCTGAAGATGTGTTCGCGCGCGCCAGCTTTGTGCTGTCGGCCAAGGTGCTGGACCCGCAGTTTCAGGGACAGATCAAGGAAAAGCTGAACAGTCGCGATGCGGTGCGCCTGGTGGGCGGCTATGTGCGCAACGCCTTGGAGCTGCATCTGCATGCCCATGTGGATCAAGGGCGCAAGCTGGCCGAAGTGGCCATACGTCAGGCTCAGGCGCGCACACGGTCAGCCCAGAAAGTCGAAAAACGCAAAAGCTCGGGCGTGGCCGTGTTGCCGGGCAAGCTGACCGATTGCGAGTCCCACGATCTGGATCGCTCCGAACTGTTTCTGGTGGAAGGCGATTCGGCCGGCGGTTCGGCCAAGATGGGGCGGGACAAGGAGTTTCAGGCCATCTTGCCTTTGCGGGGCAAAGTCCTTAATGCCTGGGAAGTGGATAGGGACCGGCTGTTTGCCAATCAGGAAATTCACGATATTTCCGTGGCCATCGGCGTGGACCCGCATGCCGCCGATAGCACGCCGGATCTGTCGGGCCTGCGCTATGGCCGTATCTGTATTTTGTCCGATGCCGACGTAGACGGCTCACATATCCAGGTACTGCTGTTGACCCTGTTCTTTCGCCATTTCCCCAAACTGATCGAAGCCGGCCATGTCTATGTGGCGCGCCCGCCGTTGTTTCGTGTGGACGTGCCGGCCGCCGGCAAGCGTGTCGCCCGCAAGATTTATTGCCTGGATCAAGGTGAGCTGGACGCCACGCTGGAGAAGCTGCGCAACGAATCCATCCGGGTCGAGTCGCTCAGCATCAGCCGCTTTAAAGGCTTGGGCGAAATGAGCGCCGAGCAGTTGTGGGACACCACCATGAATCCAGACACCCGCCGTTTGCTGCCAGTCAGTTGGGGCGAGGATGGGCTGTCGGATACCCAAGCCATGTTCACGATGCTGATGGGTAAGGGCGAAGCGTCCCAGCGACGCGCCTGGCTGGAAGAAAAAGGCAATCTTGCCGATGTTGATGTTTAGGTCCGGGCAAAGAGTACGATATGGATAGCAATCAATTGGATTTTGAGCCGGCGGGATCGGACGATCACATCACGCTGGCGGCGTACGCTGAACAGGCGTATCTGGATTACGCCGTGTCCGTGGTGCGTGGTCGCGCCCTGCCGGATTTGACCGATGGCCAAAAGCCCGTGCAGCGCCGCATTTTGTATGCAATGGATGCAATGGGCCTGGGCCCGACCGCCAAGCCGGTCAAGTCCGCGCGCGTGGTGGGCGATGTACTGGGTAAGTATCACCCGCATGGCGATCAGGCTGCTTATGACGCGATGGTGCGCATGGCGCAGGATTTCGTGTTGCGTTATCCCTTGGTGGATGGACAGGGCAACTTCGGTTCGCGCGACGGCGACAATGCCGCCGCCATGCGTTATACCGAAGCGCGCTTGACGCCGTTCGCGCGCCTGTTGCTGGATGAACTGGATGAAGGCACGGTCGATTTCGTGCCAAACTACGACGGCAGCCAGAAAGAACCTCTGGCCTTGCCGGCGCGCCTGCCCATCATGCTGCTTAACGGGGCATCGGGGATTGCGGTCGGCATGGCCACCGAGATTCCGTCGCACAATTTGCGTGAAATCGCCCAGGCCTGCGTGGCGTTGCTGCGCGATCCCAAGCTGGACGATCAGGCGCTGTACGACATGGTGCCAGGGCCGGACTTTGCCGGCGGTGGGCAGATCATCTCGCCGGCGCAGGATATTGCCGCCATCTACTCGCAAGGCCGCGGCTCCATCAAAGCGCGCGCCCGTTGGGTGTTCGAGGATATGGCGCGCGGCCAGTGGCAATTGGTGGTCACCGAATTGCCGCCCGGCACGTCGACCCAGAAGATTCTGGAAGAAATCGAAGAGCGCACCAATCCCAAGGTCAAGAGCGGCAAAAAATCCTTGACCGCCGAGCAGCAGCAGACCAAGGCCCTGATGCTCAATCTGTTGGATGCCGTGCGCGATGAGTCCGGCAAACAGGCCTCCGTGCGCTTGGTATTCGAGCCTAAATCGCGTGCCATCGACCGCGATGAATTCGTCAACACCTTGCTGACGCAAACCAGCCTCGAAGGCAGCGTCTCCATCAATCTGGTTTGTATCGATGTGGATGGCCGGCCCGGTCAGCGGTCTTTGCGTCAGGTCCTGGTTAATTGGCTGGAATTTCGTCGCCAGACCATGGAGCGGCGCACGCGTTTTCGTCTGGATAAAGTGTCGGACCGTATCCATGTGCTGGAAGGGCGCATGATGGTGTACCTGAATGTGGATGAGGTCATTCAGACCATACGCGAGTCCGACGAGCCCCGTGCGGCCTTGATGGCGCGCTTTGATTTGAGCGAGCGTCAGGCCGACGATATTCTTGAGATGCGCCTGCGTCAATTGGCTCGGCTGGAAGGCTTCAAAATCGAAAAGGAGCTGGACGAGCGTCGCAAGGAGCAGGCCGAGTTGCAGGAGTTGCTGGACAACCCCAAGGCCTTCAAGCGCTTGATGATTCGCGAAATCGAATCCGACGCTAAAACCTATGGCGACGAACGCCGCACCCTGATTGAAGCGGCCGAGCGCGCCGTATTGGAAAACAAGGTGGTGGACGAACCGGTTACTGTCATCATTTCGCGCAAGGGCTGGCTGCGCTGCCGCCAGGGCCATGGCCATGATGCGACGCAGTTTGCCTTCAAGACCGGCGATGCCTTGTACGATGCGCTGGAGTGTCGCAGCACGACAGATCTGGTGGCCCTGGGGCGCGACGGTCGGGTCTATACTGTCCCGGTCGCCAGCTTGCCGTCGGCGCGGGGCGATGGTCAGCCCATTACATCGATGATCGATGTCAGCCCTGGCGCACCGATCGAACATATGCTGGCTGCGCCTGGCGAACAGCGTTATGTGCTGGCGGCCAGCGACGGCTATGGTTTTATTGCCAGTCAGGCCGACATGAATACCCGTCAGCGCGGCGGCAAGCAGTTTTTGAGCATCGAGGCAGGCAAGACGCCGCTCAAGCCCTTGGCCTTGCATGCCGATGACCAGTACGTGGGGTTGCTCAGTGCCAAGGGCCGTTTTCTGGTCGTGGACGTCAACGAGCTCAAAGTGCTGGAGAAGGGCGGCCGTGGCACCATACTGATGGGGTTGGACGAGGGCGACAGTCTGGCGCAGTGGATAGGCATAGGTCAGGAAGGACTGGCGGTATCCGGTGTTTATCGCAAGCGCGAATCCACGGTGCTGATGGATCTGGATGCGTTGGCCGAATACCTGGGCAAGCGGGCCCGCAAGGGCAAACAACTGGGCGTCAAGCTGAACGACCCGGTCTTGCATCGGCCGCAGGTGCAGTAAAGTCTTGGTGCCGGATCGCCACCTTGTCTAGGGCACGATCCGGCTAGCTTCTTTTTTTGAGTATTGGACATGAGTTTCAAGATCACAGTACAGCCCAGTGGGCATAGTTTCGATGTACAGCCTGGGCAGTCTGTGCTGGATGGCGCGCTGAACGCAGGTATTGTCCTGCCGTATAGCTGTCGCAATGGCACCTGTTCCTCGTGTCGCGGCAAAGTGCTCGAAGGCGACTACGATGCCGGACGGGCTCCCGAGCAGTTGCTCAGCCAGCAAGACCGGGATGCCGGGTTCACCTTGTTCTGTCAGGCCAAGCCGGCCTCCGATATGGTCATCGAATCGCACGAGATTCGCATGGCTTCGGATATCCAGATCCGCAAGATGCCTTCGCGCGTGGCCGCTCTGGAAAAGGTGCGGGACGATGTCATGATCGTGCGTTTGCAGATGCCGACCTCCGAGCCATTTCGTTACTACCCTGGCCAGTATTTGGAATTTATCCTGAAGGACGGCAGTCGTCGCAGTTATTCCATGGCAACGCCGCCGCGCGAGGACAATCAGGTTGAGTTGCACATCCGTCACATGCCTGGTGGTGTGTTCACCGACCACGTGTTCGGCGCCGGCGCGACGGCCATGAAAGAGCGCGAAATTCTGCGTGTGGAAGCTCCGCTGGGGTCTTTCTTTTTGCGCGAGGACAGCACGGCTCCTATGGTTTTTCTGGCCAGCGGCACAGGTTTCGCACCCATTAAGGCCTTGATCGAGCGCTTGCGCCAGACCGGCAGTCGCCGGGAAATCGCCTTGTACTGGGGAGGTCGTCGTCCGCGCGATTTGTACCAGTCGGAACTGGCCGAGCAGTGGGCGGCGGACATGCCCAATCTGCGTTTCATCCCTGTGGTGTCCGATGCCCAGCCCGAGGACGGCTGGACGGGGCGCACTGGTTTTGTTCATCAGGCCGTGCTGCAGGACTTGCCCGATCTGTCGGGCTGGCAAGTCTATGCTTGCGGCGCGCCTGCCATGGTCGAGAGCGCCCGTCGCGATTTTGTCGAGCAGGCCGGGCTGGACCCCGAGGCTTACTTTGCCGACGCCTTTACCTCTTTGGCCGACGTCAAGTAAGCCGCGTCGCCTCTTATGCAATAACGGACAGCAAACATGAAAGTAGCAGTACTGGGCAGTGGCATCATCGGGGTATCGACAGCCTGGTGGCTGAGCCAAGATGGGCACGAAGTCGTGGTACTGGACAGGCGCAACGGGCCGGCCCAGGAAACCTCTCGGGCCAATGGCGGCCAGATATCGGTATCCTATGCGGAACCCTGGGCCAATCCGCACACGCCCTTGAAGCTGCTTAAATGGTTGCTGGACGATCAGGCTCCGCTCGTGTTTCGTCCGCGCCTGGATACCCGGCAGTGGCGCTGGTGCCTGTCTTTTTTGCGTGAATGCCTGCCTGCGCGCGTGGCCCCCAACGTGCGTGCCTTGGTGGGCATGGCCGAATACAGCCGCCGCACGCTCAAGCAGATGCGCCCGTCGCTGGATTTCGATTACCGTCACCAGGAAAAAGGCATTATTACGTTTTACCGGGACGCGGCCAGTCTGGATGAGTCTTTGCAGATGGCCGACCTGATGCGGGACATGGGGGTGGATCGGCGCGTGATGAGTGTGGACGAGCTGCTGCGGGTGGAGCCTGCGCTGGCCTCTGCGCGGCATCTGATCGTGGGCGGGGATTACACCAAGGACGATGAATCGGGTGATGTCAATTTGTTTGCCTGCGGGCTGGCCGGCATGGCCGAGCGGGCTGGCGTGCAGTTTCGTTATTCCACCCAGATCAATCGTCTGTTGACCGCGCAAGGGCGTGTGACCGGCGTGGAAATCATTGCGCCTGACGGCCATTTCGAGACTGTGCAGGCCGATGCGTTCGTGGTTGCCATGGGCAGTTTCAGCCCCGAGCTGCTTGAACCCTTGGGCATTGCCTGCCCTATCTACCCGGCCAAGGGCTACTCGGTGACGATTCCCATCCGTCGATCCGATGCCGTGCCGTTTGTCAGCCTGACCGACAAAGACAAGAAAATCGTCTATTCACGATTGGGCGATACCTTGCGCATGGCTGGCACGGCGGAGCTCTCCGGTTATTCCCGCAGTTTGAACACAAAGCGTTGCACATCCATGCTGGCGCAGGTGGCCGAATTGTTCCCAAGCGGGCTGGATTTTGATAATGTTCAATTCTGGGCGGGACTGCGTCCTGCCACGCCTTCAAACGTCCCATTGATCGGTCGCTCCCGGATAGCTAATCTGTATCTGAATACCGGGCACGGTCCGCTGGGATGGACAATGGGGGTCGGCTCCGGCCGGGCCCTGGCCGACCTTCTGGGCGGCCGTCAGCCCGAACCCGAATTTCCTTTTTTACGCTAAAGGGTTTATGAAAAATCTACGCGGATTAACGCTGAAGCAGTGCGTCTTGGCACTGGCGACGGCAGTGGGCGGCTCCGCCGCGCTCTTGTATGGTTCCGCTGCTTTGGCTGCGGTCGATATTCAGGTCTGGACAGCCCTGAACCCGCACAACCAGGCCGAATTTGAAAAACTGGTCAAAGACTTCAACCGCAGCCAGAAAGATGTCAAGGTCGAGGTCAAGGCGCACGATTCCGACACTTCCCTGGATCAGGCCATGCGTGCTGTTTCCGGCGCGCAGTTGCCCAACCTGGTGCAGTTGGGCGAGATGTCCGGCCTGGACGAAGTGGCTGATCGCCCGTACATCCTGCCCATGCATACCTTGCTGGCCAAAGAAAATCTAAGCAATGTGTCTTGGTTCCTGGCCTCCAATTCCTTTGTGCGCAATGGTCGTGGTCAGTTGCAAGGCTTTCCTTACATGGCGGAAATTCCGGTCATGTACTACAACACCGAGTCGTTCAATAAAGCCAAGCTTGAGCCGGCTGCTCCCAGTCGGGTCTGGCTGGATCTGCAGGGCCAACTGGTGCAATTGGCCAATAATGGCTCGCGCCGTTGTCCCTTGACGTCCGATCAGTCGGTTTCCATCAACCTGGAGAATCTGGCAGCGGTCAATAATCAGATCTACGGCCTGGCACCCGGCCCCAAGGTCAAGGGTAAAGTAGGGTTTGACTTTGACCTTATGTATATCCGCCATCTGTCCATGATGGTCAGCTGGGTCAAGTCCGAACTGATGGTCAAGCCCGAAATGCTGCCGCAGTCGCCACAGCGTTTTGCCAAGGGCGAGTGCGCTGTCATGTTTTCCAACTCCGGCCATATCGGCGAGTACAACGCCACCCGTGGGCTGAAGTTCGCCGTGACCGGCCTGCCGTACTACCCTGAAGTCACCCAGACTCCCGGCAAGCCCTTCGTGACCGGCGGTGCGCTGTGGGCGACCAAAGGCCATGCCGCCGATCAGAACCGGGCTACAGCGCGTTTTGTCAGCTGGTTGGCACAGCCTGAAAATGCTACGCGCTGGTATCAGCAGACCGGTTTTCTCCCCTTGAGCCGTGAAGCCTTTAACGCAACCGGCAGCGATTACTACAGCGACAAGGGCGATTGGCAGCATCTGGTGGGAGCTTACGGCAGTGGCGCGTCGGGCACGGCCAAAGGTAACTTCCGCAATTACCGCCAGATTCGTGCTGTGTTCAACCAGAGCCTGGAAAGCGCTTTGGACGGCAAGCAGCCAGCAACGACGGCCTTGCGCACTGCCGCCGCCGAGGCAAATCGTCTGGTGGCTCAGCGAGGACGCTGATTTATCCATTCGTATAAGCCGATCTGGCGCGCTCTGCCGGCCTGGCCCAAGATAAGCTCCACGCCCCTAATGGGGTGTGGAGTTTTTTTTAGGGGATGTGCGTCATGGTGTTTTTGTTACGGCTGGTGTGTGCGTGTTTGCTGCTGCCGGGCCTGTCGGCCTGCTTTAGTGCTACGGGCAACGCTCCTTCCATCGAGGGCGCTGGTTCGGTGTTCAACTTTGGCTGGCGATTATCAGGAGAGCCACGTATCGGTCCTATGCAGGTATTCGATAATGGCAAGCGCACTTGGCTACAGTTTGCGCCCGGCCAGCAAGTCCCAGCTGTATTCGGGCGTCGTCAGGGGCAAGAGCAGCTATTGCTAACCGTCCGTTCCGGTCAGTTTCAACTGCTTCAGGGGGTATGGCCCGAACTTGTTTTCCGGGCTGGTCATGGACGCGCCTGGGCCATTCGACTGCCTGGCTCTGATGTTCAGGATGCACAAGGATCTCGTCCTGGGCGGTCAGAACAAGACGCCGTATCGTCTTCTGTTTCTGTACCGGAGTTTGCGGCCGATCCAGGGACGCCCTATGTCCCCTGATGTCAGGGCGGTCTTGGCAGGCATGCTTTTGGGTGGGCAATGCTGACATTTACCGTGTCTGGCGTGCCGCTATGTGGCCATAGCCACAAAAAACCCGACATGTCTGCATGTCGGGTTTGGGGGGCTGCGATCGCTGCACCGCTGCTGCGGCACCGTGTCCGACTTAGTCGGCCTTGCCGCTCCAGGCGGCAATGTCGGCCCGTTCTTGCTCGGTCATCTGGGTCATATTACCCAAAGGCATGTAGTGCGATGCCACCACATTCTTGACCTGCTCTGCATGCAGCAAGGTGTGTTCCGTCGTGTCCAGCAGCATGCCGGCGGGTGCCGACGGGAAGCCAAATTGCGCGCTGGGCTTGGCGGCATGGCACTGGATACAGCGGGCATCCATGATCCCTTGTATGCGAGCCAGGCTGACCGTGGCAGCCGACGCGTCCGTTGCCGCCGTCTGGGCGGGTGCCTTGACGCTGACCGGAGCCGCTACCCAACCCACGATGATCAACAGGATGGCACCGGCAACCGGGTAAGCCAGATTATTGGTGCCGCCATGCAGCAGCACGAAGTACTGGCGTATTAATGCGCCGGCAAAGATGAACAGCACCATGATGATCCACGCGTTGGGGTGGTTGTACGTGAACGAATAATGGTTGCTCAGCATCAGCAGCAGGACGGGCAGCGTAAAGTAGGTGTTGTGCACCGAGCGCTGTTTGCCCCGCTTGCCATCCAGCGGGTTGGGGGTCTGGCCGGCCTTCAGGGCTTTGACCATGCGGCGCTGGCCCGGAATGATCCAGAAAAATACGTTGGCCGACATGCTGGTGGCCATGACAGCACCGGTCAGCAAGAAGGCGGCGCGGCCCGAGAAAATGTGCGCGCTCAAATAGGCGACCACAACCATCATGATGGCCACGGCAACGCTCAGCAGCCCGTCGCGCTCCATATTGGGGCTGATAAGGCGGCACAGCCCGTTGTAGACCACCCATCCCAGCACCAGAAAGGCAATGGCCACGACATTGGCTTGAGTGCCTGTCATCTGGGCGGCCCATTCCCATGCGCTGTTGGGGTTGACCAGATAGAACTCGGGCTTGGTCAGGTACAGCAGGGCAAACAGGGCAAAACCGGATAGCCAGGTTGTATAGGATTTCCAGAAAGACCAATGCAGGTCATCGGGCAGTTCGGCCGGATTGGTCAGGTATTTTTGGTTGTGGTAGAAACCGCCGCCGTGGACTGCCCACATTTCGCCGAAAACGCCCCGTTTCTTGCTTTCTTCGCCCTTGGGCGGTTTCAGGCCGTTGTCCAGCATCACAAAGTAAATGGATTCGCCTATCCAGGCTACGGCCGCAATAACGTGCAGCCAGCGCAGCAGCAAGTTGCCGTATTCAAGTAGGTACGCGTGCATATATGTCTCGTATCGATTTGTTTATTCGTTATGTGATCGAAAAAAGCAGTGCAGATACAAGGATCAACTGCCGCGGTACGTGGACCATGACCAAGGGGTGACGACCAGGGGGACGTGGTAGTTGGCATCGGCGTCGGCGATGCCAAACCGGATGCCCACCTGATCGACAAAACGTGGTTCGGGTAGGACGGTGCCGTTGGCGGCAAAATAATCGCCAGCATGAAAAACCAGTTCAAACACGCCGGTGGCCATGGTCGGACCCTGTAGCAGGGGTTCGTCGCAGCGTCCGTCGCTGTTGGTGGCTGTGGTCTTGATCAGAGTGCGCTGGTCGCCCTGAATGCGGTAGAGGTCGACGCGTACGCCTTGTGCAGGACGACCTTGAGTCGTGTCAAGCACATGGGTAGAGAGCTTGCCCATAAATGTCTCCGGATTATGGTGATCAAAAAAGTCCAGCGAGCCCAGTTTGGAGAACCGGCCGGGGGCCAGCGGTGCAAGGATCAGTGCGCTGGGTTAAGGCCCCGAAATTGCCGCTCTGGTTGAGATCCAGATTGTCGACAATTTATGTTGACGATTTTGTGGGGATACCGAATAATTGTCAAGAATAAATAACGAGAATTTTTATGCTTCAAATTCAGCGACACAAGGACGACGCCACGGCTGTGCAGGCACCCAGCGCCTCGTCGCTGCTGGAAGGCGGGCCGGCGGATAGCGAAACCGGACGTGTGTACAGTCAGATATTCGACGCGGTGGTGGATCGGCGTTTGTTGCCTGGGGCCAAGCTGACCGAAGCGACGCTGTGTACTATTTTTGACTGCTCTCGCGCGACGGTACGTGCGGCCTTGTCGGCGCTGGCACATGACAAGATTGTGGTCATCGAGCCCAATCGCGGGGCTTTTGTCTGGAAGCCGACGGTCAAGGAAACACAGGACGTGTTCGAGTTGCGGCGCGATCTGGAAGAGCTGATTCTGCGCAAACTGCTGGCTTTGCCCGATCTGCCCGCGCAATTGAAAGGGCTCTACGACATGGTGGCCCGCGAACAGCAGGCTTTCGAGCAGGGCGATCGCATCAGCTGGCTGCGCCTGTCCAATGCCTTTCATGTGGTGTTGGCGCGCTGCGCGGGCAACCACGAGCTGAGCGAGTTGATGCACACCTTGTGTGCCCGCACTACCTTGATTATTGCGTATCACGACACGCCGGGCGAAAAAGCCTGCTCCTTTCACGAGCACAAAGACATTCTGGATCGCCTGAGCCAGGGCGATGCCGATGGTGCGCGCCAGGCCATGCATCACCATTTAAGCGATTGCGAACACCGCATGAAGGAGGCGGAGAGCGGCCCATCGGCCGATCCCTGGCTGGCTTTCAGCGTCAAACGATAACAGGAGACCCCATGTCACAACAGAAGTCCTATCCTCGCGACTTGATCGGTTACGGCAAGCATGTGCCTCACGCCAATTGGCCGGGACAGGCGCGCATTGCCGTCCAGTTCGTGCTGAACTACGAAGAGGGGGGCGAGAATTGCGTCTTGCACGGCGATCCCGGCTCGGAACAGTTTCTGTCGGAGATCATCGGCGCGGCGGCGTATCCGGACCGTCATCTGTCCATGGAGTCCATCTATGAATATGGATCGCGCGCCGGGGTCTGGCGCATTCTGAATGAATTTGAAAAACGTGGCCTGCCCATGACGATTTTCGGCGTAGGCATGGCGCTGGAGCGCCATCCCGAGCTGGCCAAAGAGTTCGTGCGCCTGGGTCATGAGATTGCCTGCCACGGCTATCGCTGGATTCATTACCAGAATGTGCCCGAGGAGGTTGAGCGCGAGCACATGCGTCAGTGCGTGCAGGTGTTGAGCAAAATCCTGGGGCATCATCCCGAAGGTTGGTATACGGGTCGGGACAGTCCCAATACGCTGCGTCTGGTGGCCGAAGAGGGCGGATTTCTGTACGACTCCGATTATTACGGCGACGACCTGCCGTTCTGGAGCGAAGTGCCCCTGAAGGACGGCACGATCAAGCCCCAGCTGATGGTGCCTTACACCCTGGATACGAACGATATGCGCTTTGCCGCGCCCCAGGGATTTAACACCGGAGAGCATTTCTTCAATTATCTGAAGGACGCCTTTGATGTGCTGTACGAAGAAGGCGAGACGGCCCCCAAAATGTTGTCCATTGGCTTGCATTGTCGCCTGATCGGCCGTCCTGGCCGCTTCAAGGCCTTGCAGCGTTTTCTCGATCATATCCAGCAGCACGAGCGAGTGTGGATTTGCCGCCGGGCCGACATCGCCCGTCATTGGGTTCAGCAACATCCCTATCAGCCAGCCGGGTAACAGCCGGGCTGCTGCCGGGTGGGGGCCGTAAGGCCAGCGGCCGCTTTTGTAGGGCGACGATGTGCGCAATTGCGACCCTAGGGTCGCAATTGTTGTTTCCGTTTGCTGAAAACAGTACTATTTGTCGCTTGTGCCGCCCTCGGGTATGGATATGCACGCCCAGGTTTTTTGTGCGTGCCCGGTCCTCGGGCGTTGGACTGGCGCACGGCATGCAGGGGCTTGCGGGCTCATCGTCTTATAATAAGTTTTACTTTTTCATCGCGTTTCATGTAATGAAAACATCCGAAATCCGTCAGAAGTTCTTATCGTTCTTTGAGTCCAAAGGGCACAACATCGTACCTTCGGCCCCTCTGGTTCCAGGTAACGACCCCACCTTGCTGTTCACGAACGCCGGCATGGTGCAGTTCAAGGATGTTTTCACCGGCAAAGAAACCCGTCCCTATCATCGCGCGACCAGTTCGCAGCGTTGCGTGCGCGCCGGGGGCAAGCACAACGATCTGGAAAATGTGGGCTATACCGCCCGCCACCATACGTTTTTCGAGATGCTGGGCAACTTCAGCTTTGGCGATTATTTCAAACATGATGCCATTCGCTACGCCTGGGAGCTGCTGACCACGGTGTATAAGCTGCCCGCCGAAAAATTGTGGGTCACTGTGTATCAGGAAGACGACGAAGCCTACGATATCTGGGCCAAGGAAGTGGGTGTGCCGCACGAGCGCATTATCCGCATCGGCGATAAAGGCGGCGTTCGTTACAACTCGGACAACTTCTGGCAAATGGCCGATACCGGCCCTTGCGGCCCGTGCTCGGAAATCTTTTACGACCACGGCCCTGATGTCTGGGGTGGCCCTCCAGGCTCTCCCGAAGAGGATGGCGACCGCTACATTGAAATCTGGAATCTGGTGTTCATGCAGTTCGAGCGCGCCGCCGACGGCAGCATGACGCCGCTGCCTAAACCCTGTGTGGATACCGGCATGGGCCTGGAGCGCATCTCTGCCGTGTTGCAGCATGTGCATTCCAATTACGAAATCGACCTGTTCCAGGCCTTGATCAAGGCGGCTGCCCGCGAAACCGGCACGCAGGATATGGACAATAACTCTCTGAAAGTTATTGCCGATCATATCCGTGCCTGCAGTTTCCTGATTCTGGACGGGGTCATTCCCAGCAATGAAGGACGCGGCTATGTGTTGCGTCGCATTATTCGCCGTGCCTTGCGTCATGGCCACAAACTGGGCCAGAAAGGTCTGTTTTTCTTCCATCTGGTCAAGGATCTGGGCGAACAGATGGGGCAGGCTTATCCTGAATTGCTGAACCAGCGTGAACGGATCGAACAGGTACTGCGTCAGGAAGAAGAGCGCTTTAGCGAAACGCTGGAAAACGGCATGCGCATCCTGGAAGGCGCGCTGTCCGCGTTGCCCGCCAAAGGTACGCTGGATGGCCAGACCCTGTTCACCTTGTACGATACCTACGGTTTTCCTGTCGATCTGACAGCTGACATTTGCCGTGAACGCGAGGTGGATGTGGATTTGGACGGTTTTGAGACCGCCATGGATAATCAGCGCAAGATGGCGCGGGCGGCCGGCAAGTTCAAAGCGGCTGAAGGTCTGAGCTATTCGGGCGTTGACACGCGTTTTGATGGTTACGAGACGCTGGTGGGCCAGGGCACGGTAGTGGCGCTGTATGTGGATGGTACGTCTGTTGAGACGGTCGCCCAGGGGCAGCAGGCCGTGGTCGTGCTCGACGCTACGCCGTTTTACGCAGAATCCGGCGGCCAGGTGGGCGATGCCGGCGTGCTGTCGGCGCAAGGCGTCATCTTCGATGTGCAAGACACCCAGAAAATCGCTGGCCAGGTGTTTGGGCACCAAGGTGTGTTGTCCAGTGGCTCCCTGACGGTGGGCGACGTTCTTCAGGCGCAGGTTGATACAGCGCGCCGTGCGCGCATTGTGCGCAACCACTCCGCGACCCACTTGATGCACAAAGCCTTGCGCGAGGTGCTGGGCGGCCATGTGCAGCAGCGTGGCTCCTTGGTGGATGCGGACAAGACCCGTTTTGACTTTGCCCACGATGCCGCCATGACGGCCGGGCAGATCGCCCAGGTAGAGGCGATCGTCAACGCCCAGGTGCTGGCCAACCAGGATGTGCAGGCCCGCCTGATGTCGTTTGATGATGCCGTCAGCGGCGGCGCAATGGCCTTGTTCGGCGAAAAATACGGCGACGAAGTCCGTGTTCTGGATATTGGCTTTTCGCGAGAGCTGTGCGGCGGCACACATGTGGCCCGGACCGGCGATATTGGTTTGTTCAAGATTCTTTCCGAAAGCGGCGTGGCCGCGGGTGTGCGCCGGGTGGAAGCCATCACAGGCGACAATTCCCTGCATTGGGTCCAAGAGCAGCAGCGTTTGCTGAACGAAGCGTCCTCCAGTCTGCGCACTCAGCCTGAAGGGCTGGCAGGGCGGATCGCCGCGCTGCAGGGGCAGATCAAAGACCTGGAGCGTGAGCGTGAGCAATTGCAGTCCAAACTGGCCTCTGCGGCGGGACAGGATCTGGTTTCGCAGGCGGTGGCACTGGGCGGGGACAGTCGTCTGCTGGTCGCCACCTTAACCGGTGTCGATCCTAAGGCCTTGCGCGGCATGGCTGATCAGTTGAAAGACAAGTTTAAATCCGCCGTATTGCTGTTGTCCGTAGTGGCCGACGGCAAGGTCAGCCTGGTCGGTGGGGTGACCGCCGATTTGTCCGGCAAGGTCAAGGCGGGCGATCTGGTGGGCTTTGTGGCTGCTCAGATTGGCGGCAAGGGTGGTGGTCGTCCTGATATGGCGATGGGGGGCGGCACGGATGCGGCGGCTCTGCCGGCTGCCAATGCCTCGGTCCAGGCCTGGGTGCAGAATCAGTTGGGCGCGTAATGGCTGATTTCGATTCGGCAGGCTTACCTTCTTTCGATCTGCAGGTCGATGCCTCGGGACTGAAGTGTCCGCTGCCCATCTTGCGTGCCAAGAAAGCCTTGGCGCAGATAGAATCCGGACAGGTGTTGCTGGTCATCACGACCGATCAGCACGCTGTTCAAGACTTTCAGGCCTTCAGCCGGCAAACGGGCAATGAATTGCTGGCCCAGCAGGCTGAAGCCGAAAAAACTCTGCACTTTTTGCGCCGTCGTTGAGCCGGCGGCGTTAAAATACTGCTTTGTATGTTGCGTTTTTAGGACTTGGGCCGGTGTTTGGGCGCGCCAGTTTTGGCATGCGGCCGGAAAAAGTGCTAGAATTTTTTGTTTACCGTTTACCTTACACAATAAAGGGATTATCAATGGTGGTAATTCGCTTGGCCCGTGGTGGCTCCAAAAAGCGTCCTTTTTACAACGTTGTAGCCGCCGAGGCGCGTGATCGCCGTGATGGTCGCTTCATCGAGCGTCTGGGTTTCTACAACCCCGTCGCTGGCGAAGGCCAGGAAAACCTGCGTCTGCAATTGGATCGCGTTAAGCACTTCACCGACAACGGTGCTCAGGTTTCGCCAGCAGTGGCTCGCCTGGTCAAAGAATACTCGGCCAAGGTCGCCTCGGCAGCCTAAGTCGACGTTGCAGCTTTTTCGGTAGCGTACTGATTCGTGAAACACGCAGCGCCTCCTGACGACTTGGTCGAGCTTGGGCGCATTGTTTCCGCCTATGGAGTACGTGGTTGGGTCAAGGTCCAACCGCACTCTATGCAAACCAAGGCGCTCCTGAATGCTAAAACGTGGTGGATAAAAGCGCCCCGTCCTGGAAGCCAGGCGGGCGTTTTTGCGTCCATACCATCCCGAAATGTCGTGTCCGCGCGTCAACATGGTGCCACCATTGTGGCTCAGTTCGAGGGCATGGACGACAGAGATCTGGCTCAAGCCATGAAAGGGCAGACTGTCTGGGTCTCCCGTGCCGAGTTTCCGCAGGCGGACGACAACGAGTTCTACTGGGTCGATTTAATCGGTTGCCAGTTTTGGGGTGAGCAGGACGGACAGCCCCAGCCTATCGGCGAAGTGGTCGAGGTGCTGGATAATGGTGCTCATGCCATTTTGGCGGTGCATCGTGGTCTTTGGAATCCAGAGGGCGTATTTATGCCGCAGCTCGATGACAAGGGCCGTCCCTTGGAAGAGTTGGTGCCTTTTGTGCAAGCCATTGTCCACACCGTGGATCTGCCGGCACGCCTATTGCATAGCCACTGGCCGGCCTGACTGACTGCATCGTTGCGCATTGCGTAGCGCATGCGTGATGGCATACCGGCAAGGGCCGGGACTTTTCTTACTGTGTTTTCTCTTGGCCGGTCCCCATGCGTTTTGATGCCCTGACCCTGTTTCCGGATATGTTCAACCTGGTCAGCGAGGCCGGGGTGACAGGGCGTGCGCATAAGCTGGGCATCTGGCAGATGCGCACCTGGAATCCGCGCGACTACACAAGCGATGTGCATCGTACGGTGGACGACCGCCCCTACGGCGGCGGCCCGGGCATGGTCATGCTGGCCGATCCTTTGAATGATGCGCTGGACCATGCATTGGCGGATCGCGGCGATGCGCCTGCTGTCATTTTGCTCAGCCCCACCGGGCGGCGCTTTGATCAGGCGGTCGCGCAAGAGTTGGCCCAGGGGCCGGGCGCGGTGTTGGTCTGCGGCCGCTACGAAGGCATCGATCAGCGTTTTATCGACGCCCGCGTCACGCAGGAGTTGTCTCTGGGCGACTTTGTGCTGTCCGGCGGCGAGATTGCGTCGCTGGCTATCATCGATAGTGTGGTGCGTTTGTTGCCGGGGGTATTGAATGACGCGGATTCGGCCCGTCAGGACTCTTTTCATGCCGCCAACAGTGGTCTGCTGGACAGTCCGCACTACACTCGCCCCGAGGTGTACCGCGGGGAAGCGGTTCCCGAGGTCTTGATGTCCGGCCATCACGGCCGCATTCAGGCCTGGCGGCGCGAACAATCGCTGCGGCTGACGGCAACGCGCCGCCCCGAATTAATTCTTCTGGCGCGCGAACGCGGCGAGTTGAGCAAGGCCGACGAGCGCTTCCTGGCCGCCTTGGCCGAACCGGGAGAGCAGGGCGGGTCTTGATGGCTTGCCTGGGCGGGCCTTTGCGCATTGGGCCTGGCGCTGCTTTTTCTGGCGTCATCAAAAAGATCGTGGGCCGTTTATGCGCAGACCCTGCCTTGTGTGGACGGTTCAATCTGAGTCGATAAAAAAGGCCCTGCATCATGCAGGGCCTTTTTGTTGGGCGAGGTGTGGATCAGCTCAGGCGTTCGAATTGCTGCTGTACCTTGGCCAGTGTTTCGCCGAACTGGGCGACGCGCTGGCGCTCCTGCTCCACCACGGCAGCCGGAGCGCGTTCCACGAAGCTGGCATTGCCTAGTTTGCCTTCCGCCTTGCGGATTTCGCCTTGCAGGCGCTCGATTTCCTTGGAGAGGCGGGCCCGCTCGGCATCCACGTCGATTTCCACATGCAGCATCAGTTGCGAGGCACCGACAATCTGTACCGGCGCACCGGCGTCAGTGGGCAGTTGCTCCACAATCTGCACGCTGTCCAGCTTGCCCAAAGCAGCCAGATAAGGGCTGTTGGCATGCAGGGTGGCGGCATCGCCTTGGGCGATCAGCGGCACGCGCTGGGCGGGCGAGATATTCATTTCGCCGCGTAGGGCGCGGATGGCATCCACCTGGGCTTTGAGCTCGGCCACCAGAGTCTCGGCCTGCTCGTCGATGGCGGCTGGGTTGGCAATGGGGTAGGGCTGTACCGATATGCTGGTGACGGTGTCTTCGGCGCGTTTCCCGGCCACCACGGATACCTTCTGCCATAGTTCTTCGGTGATGAATGGGATGATGGGGTGAGCCAGGCGCAGCACCACTTCCAGCACGCGGATCAGGGTGCGGCGTGTACCCAGTTGCTGGGCGGGCGTGCCATGCTGGATCTGGGTCTTGGCCAGTTCCAGGTACCAGTCGCAGTACTCGTCCCAGACAAAGTGATAGATGGCATTGGCCACGTTGTCAAAGCGGTAGTCGGCAAAGCCGCGCTCGGCATCCTGTTCCAGGCGTTGCAGCAGGCTGATGATCCAGCGGTCCGCGAAGGAAAGCTCGGTCGGTGCTTCTTGTTGCAGGTCGTGGCCTTCGGTGTTCATCAGCACGAAGCGCGTGGCATTCCACAGTTTGTTGCAGAAATTGCGGTAGCCTTCGCAGCGCTTCATGTCGAAGTTGATGTTGCGTCCCAGCGTGGCATAGGCGGCCATGGTGAAGCGCAAGGCGTCGGTGCCGAAGGCCGGGATGCCGTCCGGGTAGTCCTTCTTGGTGCGTTTGGTAATGCTTTGGGCTTGCTTGGGATTCATCAGGCCGAAGGTGCGCTTGTGCAGCAAGTCCTCCAGTGCGATGCCGTCGATCAGGTCCACGGGGTCGATGGTGTTGCCCTTGGACTTGCTCATCTTCTTGCCTTCCATGTCGCACACCAGGCCGTGTACATAGACGGTGCGAAAGGGTACCTGGCCGGTCAGGTGCATGCTCATCATGACCATGCGCGCAACCCAGAAAAAGATGATGTCAAAGCCGGTGACCAGCACGCTGGAGGGCAGGTAGCGGTCCATGTCGGGCGTCTGCTCGGGCCAGCCCAGGTCGGTAAAGGGCACCAGCGCGGACGAGAACCAGGTGTCCAGCACGTCTTCGTCGCGGCGCAGTGGGCCGTCTACGCCAGCGGCGCGGGCCTGGGCCAGGGCGTCTTCTTCGCTGCGGGCCACGAAGATGCGGCCATCGTCGGCATACCAGGCGGGAATCTGGTGACCCCACCACAGTTGGCGGGAAATGCACCAGTCCTGGATGTTGTTGAGCCACTGGTTGTAGGTGTTGGCCCAGTTGTCGGGGTAGAACTGCACGCGACCATCGGCCACCACGTCCAGCGCCACCTGGGTAATGCTCTTGCCGGGATGCAGGGAGTCGGCCGGAGCGGGCTGGCTCATGGCCACGAACCACTGGTCGGTTAGCATGGGTTCGATCACGGTGTTGGTGCGATCGCCACGCGGCACCATCAGCTTGTGTGGTTTGACGGCTTGCAGCAGGCCCTGGGCATCCAGGTCGGCCACGATTTGCTTGCGCGCAGCAAAACGCTCCAGGCCTTGGTAAGCGGCAGGAGCAGTGTCGGCAATATGGGCATCCAGCGTCAGGATGCTGATCATCTCCAGCTGATGACGCTGGCCGACAGCGTAGTCGTTGAAGTCGTGGGCGGGCGTGACCTTGACCACGCCGGTGCCGAATTCGCGGTCTACATAGTCATCGGCAATGATGGGAATCTGGCGTCCGACCAGAGGCAGGGTGACGGTCTGGCCGATCAAGGCGGCATAGCGCTCGTCCTCGGGGTGTACCATGACGGCGACGTCGCCCAGCATGGTTTCGGGGCGCGTGGTTGCGACGACCAAATGGGTCAATCCAGCTTGTGGCTCGGTCAGGGGGTAGCGGATTTCCCACATGTGGCCGTCCTCTTCCTCGCTGACCACTTCCAGGTCGGAGACGGCAGTGCCCAGCACAGGGTCCCAGTTGACCAGACGTTTGCCGCGGTAGATCAGGCCTTGTTCGTACAGTCGCACGAAGGTTTCCAGCACGCCACGCGACAGATTGTCGTCCATGGTGAAGTACTCGCGGCCCCAGTCGCACGATGCGCCCAGGCGGCGGAATTGCCCCGTAATGGTGCTGCCGGACTTCTCTTTCCATTCCCAGACCTTTTCCAGGAATTTTTCGCGGCCCAGGTCGTGGCGGCTGATGTTCTGCGCATCCAGTTGGCGTTCGACGATGATCTGCGTGGCGATGCCGGCGTGGTCGGTGCCGGGAATGTAGACGGTGTCGTCGCCCTTCATGCGATGGTAGCGCGTCAGCCCATCCATGATGGTCTGGTTAAACGCGTGGCCCATGTGCAGCGTGCCCGTCACGTTGGGCGGCGGCGACTGGATGGCGAAGGGTTCGGCCGTGTGGCCGGGTTGTGGCTGGACGTGTTGGCCGCCCTGGAAGTAGCCGCCTTGTTCCCAGCGCGCATACCAGCGCGATTCGATTTCCTGGGGTTCAAAGCTCTTGGATAGCTGTTCGTCGGAGGTCGGTGCGGATGAGTTGGTCATGGTGATGCAGTCTGTCTTACCGTGATCGGTACGTGCGCGGCGCCGGCCGCTTGTTTCTGGACAAAATTCGAATTCAAGATGCGCTATTTTAAGATGTAGCCGTGCGTCTTTGGCGTGGTAAAATGCCGGGTTGCCGTAAATACGACGAAAGTGTTTGTTTTCATTCGGGAAATTAACACGGCTCGTTGGATGCGCATTTTTGCTTTACGCAGCAAAGACTACACTATATTGTTCTTATTTGGATTTTCACATGGCTATTGAACGCACTCTGTCCATCATCAAGCCCGACGCCGTTGCCAAAAACGTAGTCGGCCAGATCATCTCCCGCTTCGAAGGCGCCAACCTGAAGGTCGTCGCCGGCCGCATGGTTCACCTGTCCCGCGGCGAAGCCGAGCGTTTCTACGCTGTGCACGCTGCCCGTCCATTCTTCAAGGATCTGGTTGACTTCATGGTCTCCGGCCCTGTGTTCGTGCAAGTCCTGGAAGGCGAAGGTGCCATTGCCAAGAACCGCGAACTGATGGGCGCTACCGATCCCAAGAAAGCAGAACCCGGCACCATCCGCGCCGACTTTGCCGACAGCATTGACGCCAACGCCGTGCACGGTTCCGACGCTCCCGAAACAGCCGCTGTCGAAATCGCTTTCTTCTTCCCCGAGTGCAACGTCTACAGCCGTTAATTTGTTTACCCGCGCAGCGCAGGTTGGGCTTTGCCGCCTAAACGTCGCCGCTCCAAGGTAAAACGCCTCTCCCGCGAGGGAGGTGAACCCGGACACAGGATGCTTATTAGGATTGTCCTGTGTCTGGTCCATGCAAGCGGCATGCAAGCCGCGTGGCGGACAGCAAGCGGGCGTTAGCCTGCGCAGCGTGGGGGTATTATTTTTCTATGTCATCGCTCGAACCTATCAATCTTCTGGGCATGGGCCCGGAGCAACTCGTTGATCTTGTCGCCCAGTGGGGGGGCAAGCCCTTTCGCGCGCGGCAACTGCAGCGCTGGATACACCAGCGTCAGCAAGACGAGTTCGGGCAAATGACAGACCTGGCGCGCGAGTTCCGGGAACAGTTGACGGCGCATTGCGTGGTCAGCGCGCCCAGCATGTCCCACGAACATCTGTCTGCCGACGGCACACGCAAGTGGCTGTTCGATGTCGGCAGCGACAACGCCGTCGAAGCGGTCTTTATTCCCGAGGACGATCGCGGCACCTTGTGTATTTCCAGTCAGGCCGGCTGTACGGTGGCCTGTCCTTTTTGTTCTACCGGCTATCAGGGCTTTAACCGCAACCTGACCACGGCCGAGATCATTGGCCAGTTGTGGTTTGCGCGCCGCGCCTTGATGGACGCGCCCGAAACCGCCCGAATTGGCGAGGCCGCCGGCGAAACGTCCCGCGTCATCAGCAATGTAGTCATGATGGGCATGGGTGAGCCGCTGCTCAATTACGATCAGGTTCTGGGGGCCTTGCGCCTGATGCTGGATGACAACGCCTACGGGCTGTCGCGCCGTCGCGTTACCGTGTCCACGTCCGGGGTTGTTCCCATGATGGACAGGTTGGCGCAGGATTGCCCGGTCGCATTGGCCGTCTCGCTGCACGCGCCCAACGATGCACTGCGCGACCGTTTGGTCCCGCTCAATAAAAAGTACCCGCTGGTCGAATTGCTGGCTGCGTGTAACCGTTATTTGGAGCGTGCGCCGCGCGACTTCATTACATTTGAATACATTATGCTGGACGGGATCAACGACACCGATCAGCATGCCCGGGAACTGCTGGACATTGCCCGCCAGGTGCGCTGTAAGTTCAATCTGATCCCGTTCAATCCTTTCCCGCAATCTGGCCTGAAACGCTCCACGCATGCTCGGGTCAAGCAGTTTGCCCAGATGTTGATGGACGGCGGAGTCGTGACGACAGTGCGCAAGACCCGCGGCGACGATATCGCCGCTGCCTGTGGGCAGCTTGCGGGCGATATCCGCGACCGTACCCGCATCGAGCAGCGCTTGCCGGATCGCGCAGTCATTCAAATCAAACAGGAACGTGCATGAGCGAGACCCTGTCCTCTTCCAGCCAGTCTGCCCCGGTGTCCGGGGTGGGCCCGACCTTGCGCGAACTGCGCCAGGCCCAGGCATATTCCCTGGCCGATGTGTCCGGGCGTCTGAAATTTTCGGTTCGCCAGCTGGAGGCCCTGGAAGCAGAACAATGGGACCAGTTGCCGGGCGGGCAGTCTTTGCGCGGCATGGTACGCAATTACGCCCGCTTTCTGGAGGCCGACGGCACTGCCGTGCTGACCATGCTGGAGAGCCAGGTCAGCGATGCAGGCGCTCCCAAGCCCGTCCCGCGCAGTGCGCCGGGTGCCGGTCTGGCCGGTACTGAATTGTCCTTGTATTCCGAATCCCGCTCTGGTTTTTCCTGGGGCTGGCTGCTGATTATTGTCGTGTTTTTGCTGGTCGCCGGTTTTTATGCCATTGATCGGGGCTGGGTTCCCGACTCCTGGTTGGTGTTCGACTGGCTCAAAGGTCTGAAGTCATGACAAACGAAACCCTTGTCTCTTCGTCTTGCCAGCCTTTGCCGGTCGGTGCCCAGCCTAAACGGGTAACGCGCGGCGTACAGGTGCGCTGGGCGGATCATGTGGTGCAATTGGGCGGCTCGGCCCCGGTGGTGGTGCAGTCGATGACCAATACCGATACGGTCGATGCCATTGCCACTGCCATTCAGGTCAAGGAACTGGCGCGTGCCGGCTCCGAGTTGGTGCGCATCACCGTCAATACGCCTGAAGCTGCCCGCGAGGTGCCGGCCATCCGCGAACAGTTGGATCGCATGGGCGTCAATGTGCCTCTGGTCGGCGACTTTCATTACAACGGCCATAAGCTGCTGGCAGACTATCCCGAGTGTGCTCAGGCCCTGTCCAAGTACCGCATCAATCCCGGCAATATGGGCGGTGGCAAGCGGCGCGACGACAACTTCGCCAAAATGATCGAGGTGGCGTGCCGCTACGATAAGCCCGTGCGCATCGGCGTGAATTGGGGCAGCCTGGACCACGAGCTGATGGCGCGCATGATGGACGAAAACAATGCCCGCGCCCATCCCTGGACGGCGCAGGCCGTCATGCGCGATGCGCTGGTCGTATCGGCCATCAGTAATGCGCAGCGCGCCGAAGAATTGGGCTTGTCCGGTAACCGCATCGTGCTGTCTTGCAAAGTCAGCCATGTGCAGGATCTTATTACTGTCTACCAGGACCTGTCGGCCCGTTGCGATTATGCGCTGCATCTGGGCCTGACCGAGGCAGGTATGGGCAGCAAGGGGATTGTGGCCTCGACGGCTGCGCTGTCTGTGCTGTTGCAGCAGGGCATAGGCGATACCATACGCATTTCGCTGACTCCAGAGCCTGGCGGGGATCGGGCTCGCGAAGTCATCGTCGCCCAGGAAATCCTGCAAACCATGGGGCTGCGCGCTTTCACGCCTATGGTTGTGGCCTGTCCCGGTTGCGGGCGCACCAGCAGCACGGTGTTCCAGGAACTGGCCAACGATATCCAGAGTTATCTGCGCGATCAGATGCCGGTCTGGAAAGACCAGTATCCGGGCGTGGAAACCATGAACGTCGCTGTCATGGGCTGTGTGGTCAACGGACCCGGCGAAAGCCGCCATGCCGACATAGGCATCAGCCTGCCGGGTACGGGCGAAGTGCCGTCCGCGCCGGTCTATGTAGACGGCGAACGTGTGGTTACCCTGAAGGGTGATACTATCGCTCAGGAATTCCAGGCCATCGTGCAGAATTACGTCGAACGCCGCTACGGCAAGGCATCGACGGCTTGATCAACAGTCCTGTCATCCAGACGGCGGGCAAACTACCAGAATTATGACGCAGCAGTTTCAAAAGCTCCGCGCCCTGACGGGCATGAAAGACACTTTGCCGGGCGAAAGCGCCCAATGGGAGGCCCTGGAAGGGCTGGTGCGCGAATGGCTGGCCAGTTATGGCTACCGCAATATGCGCACCCCCGTTCTCGAGCATACGCAATTGTTCGCGCGCGGCATTGGCGAGGTTACCGATATCGTCGAAAAGGAAATGTATTCCTTTACCGACTCTCTCAATGGCGACAAGCTGACCATGCGGCCCGAGTTCACCGCCGGCATGGTGCGTGCCGCCATCGAACATAATCTGCTCTACGACCGTCCGCATCGCGTGTATGCGCTCGGACCCGTGTTCCGGCACGAACGCCCTCAGCGTGGCCGTTACCGTCAGTTCCACCAGATCGATGTCGAGGCGCTGGGCCTGCCAGGTCCGGACATCGACGCCGAGCTGATCGTCATGCTGGCACGTCTGTGGAAAAAGCTGGGCTTGAATGATATTCGCCTGGAGCTGAACTCCTTGGGGCAGGCGCAGGAGCGGGCTGCGCATCGCGCCGCTCTGATCCAGCACCTGGAAGCGCACATCGATGTGCTGGACGAAGAGGCCCGTCGTCGCATGCACACCAATCCGCTGCGGGTGTTGGACACCAAGAATCCGGCCATGCAGGACATGGCCAATGGCGCGCCGCGGCTGTTCGACTTCCTGGGCGACGAATCCCGCGCCCACTTTAAGGGCGTATGTGATCGTCTGGACGATGCGGGCATTGCCTATACCTTGAACCCGCGGCTGGTGCGCGGCCTGGATTATTACAACCTGACAGTGTTCGAGTGGGTCACGGATCGTCTGGGTGCCCAAGGAACCGTCTGCGGCGGCGGTCGCTACGATGGGCTGATCGAGCTGATGGGCGGCAAACCGGCTCCGGCCGTGGGCTTTGCTATCGGCATGGAGCGTTTGCTGGACCTGTGCTCGCAGGATGCCCAGCCGCTCGAGGCGTCCGAATGCCAAGTGTATATGGTGCATCAGGGCGAAGCGGCCCAGCGCAAGGCGGCCTTGCTGGCCGAGCAGTTGCGTGATGCGGGCCTGGATGTGATCGTGCATGCCGGTTCGTCCGGCTTTAAGTCGCAGTTCAAGCGCGCGGATGCCAGCGGTGCCCGTGTGGCTGTCATTTTGGGCGAAGAAGAGCTCCAGAACGGGCAAGCCAGCGTCAAGTGGCTGAGGGCCCAAGAGGGCACCGAGCAGCAGCAGTCTGTGGGTTTCAATGAACTCGCCAACGTTTTGTCAGCAAGGATTTAAGCATGGCCTACGATCTTGAAGAACAGGAAAAACTCGATGCCATGCGGGCATGGTGGGAACGCTGGGGCACCTTGTGCATCGTAGCGGCCTTTGTGTTGGTTGCCGCCGTCGCCGGCTGGCGTGGCTGGCAGTGGTATCAGGGGCATCAGGCGGCTCAGGCGATGGGGTATTTCGAGGCACTGCAAGGTGCCGCCGCTCAGCCCGGCGAAGAATCGGATGCTCGCATCAAGGCTGCCAGCAGCACCTTGCGCGCCGACTTCGCCAAGTCTGCCTATACGTCGCGTGGTGTATTGGTCGCCGCGCAGGCTCTGCAGCAGCGCGGCGATCTGGACGGCGCGCGTGAGCAACTGGAGTGGCTGGTCAAGGCCGACCATGACAAGGCCTTGACGCCGCTGGCGCGTCTGCGCCTGGCAGGGGTCTTGCTGGAACAGAAAAAATACGACGACGCCCTGGCTCAGTTGAATAATCCGCCGGCCAGCTTTGCCGGTCTGTTTGCCGACCGCAAGGGCGATATTCTGGCTGCGCAAGGCCAGAACGATGCGGCGCGCCAGGCCTGGAGCCAGGCCGTGGAATTGCTCAAGAATGATCCCATCTCGCAGGTCGTGCAGATCAAGCTCGACGCATTGGCAGGAGCCTAATCGATGTTTGCCCACTCTTTTCGCAGCACCAAGCCTTCCCTTTCCCGTCTTGGCCGTGTTCTGCGCCTGAGCGCCCTGTCGCTAAGCCTGGCTGCGGTGGCGGGCTGCTCCATGTTTTCCAGTACCGATCCGCGTTTCGAGCCGGCTCCTTTGACCGAGTATGCGCCCGGCATTTCGGCTTCCATTGTGTGGAATACGTCCATAGGCAGTGGGGCGGATTCGGGTTTTGCCCCGCAGGTCCTGGGAACGGATGTGTATGCGGCAACGGTCTCGGGCCAGGTCACCAAGCTGGATTTGAACAGTGGCCGCACCATGTGGACAGGCAACGCAGGCACTAAGTTGACTGCAGGCGCGGGGTCGGACGGTACGGTCACGGCGGTCGCCTCTCTGGACGGCCATGTGATTGCATTTGATGATACCGGCAAGGAACTATGGCGCAGCCGCTCCAGCAGCGCTGTCAATGTGCCGCCAGCTGTGGGCGCGGGCGTGGTGGTGGTGCGCACCAGCGACTATCGCTTGCAGGCTTTCGACGCCAGTACGGGCGATGTCCGCTGGAGTCTGCAGCGCCCCGGTCCGGCCCTGTCGCTCAAGACCAGCATGCAGATGCGCATTGTCGACGGTCTGTTGTTGGCCGGCATGCCCAATGGACGTCTGATGGCCATCAACGCGGCCAATGGCGCAGTGGTGTGGGAAGGCAGTATTTCGGTGTCGCGCGGTGCGACCGACCTGGAGCGCATCAACGATGTGGTCGGCGCTCCCCAGGTGGTGGACCCGCTGTTGTGCGGCGCTACCTATCAAGGTCGTGTCGCTTGCTTTGATGTCTCCCAGGGCGGACGTCTGGTCTGGGATCGCGGCTTTGCCGTCGGCACCGGCGTGGCCTCGGACAATCACATGATTTACGCGGCCGACAGCCGCGACAAGTTGGAGGCCTTTGCCTTGGCTGACGGGCAGACCATCTGGACGCAGGATGCGCTGCGCAATCGCCGTCTGGCACCCTTGGCCGTCGTTCCCCAGGCATTGGCCGCGGGCGATCACGAAGGCTATGTTCATTTCCTTTCCCGCGTGGACGGTACATTGCTTGGGCGCGTCAGCGTCGGCGGCGGTGCCATTGTCTCTCCTTTGGTGGGCACGGCGCGCGGCGTTCTTGTCCAGACGGGCAACGGTAATCTGGTTTTGGTTGGAATCAATTGAAAAGCGTTTCCTTTAAGCCCGTCGTGGCCCTGGTAGGCCGGGCCAATGTGGGCAAGTCCACTTTGTTCAATCGCCTGACGCGTTCTCGCTCGGCCTTGGTGGCAAACTTCCCTGGCCTGACCCGCGATCGCCATTATGGCGAAGGGCGCGTCGGCAGTCGTCCGTATATCGTCGTGGATACGGGCGGTTTCGAGCCGGTCGCCAAGACAGGCATGCTGTTGGAGATGGCTCGCCAGACCCAGCAGGCTATCGCCGAGGCGGATGTCGTTGTTTTTCTGGTGGATGCCCGCGAAGGCGTCAATGCCCTGGATCTGGAAATTGCGCAGTTGCTGCGCAAGCTGGGACAGAAGGTGTTGCTGGCGGTCAACAAGGCCGAAGGCATGCGGCATGGAGCAGGGGGTGTCGAATTCCACGAACTGGGATTGGGCGAACCTTACCTGATTTCCGCATCGCACGGCGACGGCGTCGAAGAGCTGATCAATCTGGCCCTGGAGAAAGTACCCGCGCCTATCGTCGAGGACGATGAGCAGGACGAGGACGATTTCCAGCATCGCATCAAATTGGCGATTGTGGGGCGGCCCAACGTGGGCAAATCCACGCTGATCAATACGCTGATGGGCGAGGAGCGAGTCATTGCCTTCGATCAGCCCGGCACCACGCGCGATGCCATCGAGATCGAATTCGAGCGTAACGGCGTGCAGTACACCCTGATCGATACGGCGGGTCTGCGCAAGCGCGGCAAAGTGTTCGAGGCGGTCGAAAAGTTCTCGGTCATCAAGACCTTGCAAGCAATCGAGGCCTGCAACGTCGTGCTGCTGATGATCGATGCGCACACCGAAATTTCCGACCAGGATGCCAGCATTGCCGGCTTTGTGGTGGAAACCGGCCGCGCCCTGGTGGTCGGCATCAATAAATGGGACGGCCTGGACGAATACCAGCGTGAATGGATCAAGCGCGAGTTCGATCGCAAATTGCGATTCTTGAACTTTGCCAAGATGCACACGCTGTCGGCCTTGAAAGGGCAGGGAATCAATCCTTTGCTGAAGTCGGTCAATGCCGCTCACGCCGCTGCATTTTCCAAATTGTCTACTCCCAAGCTGACGCGGGTCTTGCAGGAAGCGGTGGAACAACAACAGCCACCGCGCAAGGGCATTTTCCGTCCCAAGATGCGGTATGCTCATCAGGGCGGCATGAATCCTCCTATTGTGGTCATTCACGGCAATGCCTTGGATGCCATTTCGGATTCGTATCGTCGTTATCTCGAAACGCGTTTCCGCGAAGCTTTCAAGCTGGAAGGCACGCCGTTGCGCATCGAGTTCAAATCTTCTAAGAACCCTTACCTGAAGGAAGCGTGATGAGCCGTTTGTGGAGCGACCATGTTGCAGAGCTGTCGCCATATGTGCCGGGAGAGCAGGTCAAGCTGGATAAGCTCTTGAAACTAAACACAAACGAACATCCTTTCGGTCCGTCGCCTCATGTGTTGGAGGCCATCCGCCAAGCGGCGACGGACGATCTGCGCCTTTACCCTTCCTACAGCGCGCAGGAACTGCGCGAGGCGGTCGCGCACGCGCATGGTGTGCAGCCGGAAAATGTGTTTCTGGGCAATGGCTCGGACGAAGTGCTGGCCCATGTGTTCAGCGCCTTGTTCCTGCGCGGCGTGCGCCCGGTGCTGTTGCCCGACATTACCTATAGTTTCTACACCACGTATTGCTCGTACTTTGGCGCACCAGCCGATATCGTGCCGGTGCGCGAGGACTTCACGCTGGACGTGCAAGACTATCTGCGTGAACGCAAACTCAAGCCGGCCGGCATTATTTTTGCCAACCCGAACGCGCCTACGGGCATTCCTTTGCCCCTGGATCAGATCGAGGCCATATTAAGCGCCAACCCCGACACTACGGTTGTTGTGGACGAGGCCTATGTGGACTTCGGCGGGGAGTCGGCGGTGGGTCTGCTGGAGCGCTACGACAACCTGGTCGTTATCCAGACCATGTCCAAGTCGCGCGCCCTGGCCGGCTTGCGCGTGGGCTACGCCTTGGCGGGGCGCGAAATAATCCAAGCCCTGGAACGGGTCAAGGATAGTTTCAACTCCTACCCTCTGGACACCTTGGCTCAGGTTGGCGCTTTGGCGTCGTTGCGTGATCCCGAGTATTTCAAGCGCCAGTGCCAGGCGGTGATCGACGCGCGAGAACAATTGCGCGCCGATCTGGAGAAACTGGGGTTTCAGGTTCTGCCTTCCAAGGCCAATTTCCTGATGGCCACCCATCCGGCATATCCGGCATCCGGCATACAGAAAGCATTGCGAGAGCAAGGCATACTGGTCAGGCATTTTCGTCAACCGCGCATCGAGCAATATCTGCGTATTACCGTAGGTTCGCCCGAGCAGTGCGAACGCCTTTGCGCCAGTTTGCGTCAAATCCTGGAGCAGGGCGTAAAATAGTCCCCCGCTACACAAAAATGTCCAGTCTGGCGGATGCGGATTGAGGGAAAACCCGGTAAAGTATCAGCATTCGCTTCCACTCTGGAATAACAACATAACTGGAGCCTCACCAATGAGCAACAAAGGGCAAATACTACAAGACCCGTTTTTGAATGCGCTGCGCAAGGAGCATATTCCTGTTTCGATTTACCTGGTCAATGGCATCAAGCTGCAGGGCCAGATCGAATCCTTCGACCAGTACGTGGTGCTGCTTCGCAATACCGTCACCCAAATGGTGTACAAGCACGCGATCTCCACTGTCGTTCCTGCTCGTCCTGTCACCTTGGCAGCGGATGATCAGGCTGAGTAATTCCATTCTGCCTTCTTCGCGCCTCGAATTACCCGTCTTGCGGTATCCGCAGACGGGTCTTTCTTTCTGGAGCCTCCCATGAAAGCTCTTGTCATCAGTGTCGACATGGGGGAACTGGACTTCCAGGCGCACTCTGACGAGTTCGTGATGCTGGCCGAAGGGGCCGGTGCCCAGATCGTCGAGATGTTGATCGTGCGCCGCGCCAGACCCGATCCCGCCTATTTCATCGGCACTGGAAAGCTGGAAGAGGCCGTGGCCTTGGCCAAGGCCGCCGATGCCCAGATTGTTCTGTTCGACCGGGCGCTCAGTCCCGCCCAGCAGCGCAACCTGGAACGCCAGTTCGAGCTGCGCGTGGTCGATAGGGTCGCGCTGATTCTGGATATTTTCGCGCTGCGCGCACAAAGTCACGAAGGCAAGCTGCAGGTCGAGCTGGCTCAGTTGCAGCATCTGTCCTCGCGTCTGACGCGCATGTGGTCTCACCTGGAACGTCAGCGCGGGGGCATAGGGATGCGTGGCCCGGGCGAATCGCAGTTAGAGATGGACCGGCGCATGATCGGTGCCAAGGTACGGACCTTGCGCGAACGGCTGGACAAGGTACAGCGCCAGCGCAGCACACAGCGGCGCGCGCGTTCGCGTGGCGATACGCTGTCGGTGTCCCTTGTGGGTTATACCAACGCCGGCAAGTCGACCTTGTTCAATGCGCTGACCCGTGCCCAGGCTTACGCGGCCGATCAACTGTTCGCCACCCTGGACACCACCACGCGTCGCGTCTGGATCGAAGGGGCCGGGCAGGTGGTCATCTCCGATACGGTGGGTTTTATTCGCGAACTTCCGCCCACCTTGATCGCCGCCTTTCGGGCAACCCTGGAAGAAACGATTCATGCCGATCTGCTGTTGCATGTCGTGGATGCGGCCAGTCCGCAGCGCGACGAGCAGATCGCTGAAGTCCACAAGGTTTTGGAGGACATCGGCGCACATGGCATCCCCCGTATCCTGGTCTACAACAAAATCGATCAGGCCGGCTATGAGCCACGGGTGGAGCGGGATGAACATGGTACTATTGCCCGAGTCTTTGTTAGCGCTCTAGAGCGCATCGGATTGGATGGATTGCGTACGGCAATCGTCGAATCAGGTCACTTCGCGGAAAACAATGCGTCTGAACAATAAAATATTCAATCTCAATGATCCCGGTTGGGGGCGAGACAACGGCAAGAACGATTCCGAGCCGCCTCGCCGCCCCGAGAAACAAGATGGCCCGCCTGACCTTGACGAGGTGTGGCGCGATTTCAATAACCGCCTGGGTTCCGTGTTCGGCCGCAAAGGCCGCCGTTCCCCTCCCGGTGGCGGCATGCCTCCCGGCGCGGGCGGCCCGTCCATGCCCAAAGGTTCGCCCAAGCTGTTCGTGCTGGGCGGCGTGGTGGTGTTCGGTCTGTGGCTGGCCAGCGGCTTTACCATTGTCCAGGAAGGGCAGGTGGCGGTGGTCACGCGTTTTGGCGAATACACCAAGACCTTGAACCCCGGTCTGCAATGGCGCTGGCCCAATCCCATCGAGGATCACCAGACCGTCAATATTTCGCAGCTGCGCACCTTCGAGGTCGGTTATCGTGGCAATGCCCGCAACAAGGTGCTCCCCGAGTCCCTTATGCTGACCACCGACGAGAACATCGTCGACATGCAGTATGTGGTGCAATACCGTTTGTTGCCTACTGGCGCGCCGGACTATCTGTTCAATACCGTCGACCCCGACGAATCCGTACGCCAAGCCGCCGAGACGGCTATGCGCGAAGTGGTCGGCAAGCAGCCGATGGACACGGTGCTGTACTCCGGCCGTACGCAGATTGCAGCCGACGTGCAGCAATTGGCCCAGTCCATTCTGGACCGCTACCGTACGGGTATACAGATCAGCACGGTCGCCATCCAGAACGTGCAGCCGCCCGAACAAGTGCAGGCGGCGTTCGACGATGCCGTCAAGGCCGGTCAGGACCGTGAACGGCAGATCAACGAAGGCCAGGCCTACGCCAACAAGGTGTTGCCCGAAGCGGCGGGTCAAGTGGCCCGCATGTTGCAGGAATCCGAGGGTTACAAGGCCAAGGTGGTGGGCGACGCCAAGGGTGATACGGCTCGTTTCTCCAGCGTGGAAGCCGAGTACGTGAAAGCCCCCGGCGTCACGCGTGACCGTCTGTATCTGTCCACCGTGCAGCAGATCCTGGAGAACGCCAGCAAGGTGCTGGTCGACACACGCAGCGACAACAACATGATCTATCTGCCATTGGACAAGATCGTGCGTCAAGCCGGCAGCTTGCCGGGCGTGGAGCCGTCCACTCCGGCCGCTGCCGCGGCGGCTCAAGGTTCGCCGTCGCGCGCGGTTCCGGCTGCGCCTGCCAAGGCACCTGCGGTTGCCAATCCGGCCGGTATGGACACGTCGCTGGGCTCGTTGGTTAGCCCTTATTCCCCATATGCACGCTAGGAGAGCATGATGCAACGTTTATTTCCTGCTCTGGTGGCCCTGGCGGTAATCATCGGGCTGCTGCTGTCCTCTGTGTTTGTCGTGCGCGAGCGTGATGCCGCGCTGGTCTTTGCCCTGGGCGAGGTGCGTGGCACCATTACCAGTCCCGGTCTGTATTTCAAGTTGCCGCCTCCGTTCGAGAACGTGGTTCTTTTGGACAAGCGCTTGCAGACTATCGAAACCAAAGATCCGGAGCGTATCCAGACGGCCGAAAAGAAAAACCTGCTGATCGACTCGTACGTCAAATGGCGTATTTCCGATCCGCGCCTGTTCTACGTCACCTTCGGTTCCAGCGACCGCGGCGCGGTAGAGCGTCTGCAGGCTCAGATCCGCGATGCATTGAACGCGGCCGTGAACGTGCGCACCGTCAAGGAAGTGGTGTCCACGCAGCGCGATGCCATCATGCGCGAAGTGCTGACGGCAGTTGAGGCCCGGGCGCGTCCGCTGGGTGTCGAGGTCGTGGACGTGCGTTTGCGCCGCATCGAATTCTCGCCCGAGATTTCCGAATCCGTGTATCGCCGCATGGAGGCCGAACGTACGCAAGAAGCGAATCGTTTGCGTGCAACCGGTGCGGCCGAGAGCGAGCGCATCCGCGCCGAAGCCGATCGTCAGCGCCAGGAATTGCTGGCTGACGCTTATGCGCAGGCCCAAGCCGTGCGCGGGCAGGGCGATGGTCAGGCAGCCTCGATCTATGCCGACTCTTACAGCAAGAATCCGGAGTTCTATCGTTTCTACCGCAGCCTGGAAGCCTATCGTGGCGCTTTTGGCAAGGAAGGCGATACGCTGGTCATCAGCCCCGATTCGGAATTCTTCAATTACTGGAGAAATCCAAGCGGACAGGCTGAAACGGCAAGCGGCCGCTAACTGTCAGCAGGCATCAGGGCCGCCGGGTGTTCCCCCGGCGGCCCTGATCGTTTATACTATCGTGTAAGTTACTAACACCACTTCGCAGGCGACTTGGGCGGCTTACAGCCCCAAGTCGCTTTTTGTTTGGCTGGAACTTTCGTCTATCAAGTAGTTCGAGGCACGTGTATGTCCAATTGGTTGTTGCCAGAGAGCCTGGCCGATATCCTGCCCGCCGAGGCGCGCCGCATCGAAGAGTTGCGCCGCCATCTGCTGGACTTGTATCGTACCCATGGGTTCGAGCTGGTCGCCCCTCCACTGGTGGAATATCTGGAGTCCTTGCAGGCCGTATCGGGCACGGACCTGAATCTGCGCACCAGCAAAGTCGTGGATCAGATATCCGGTCGCACTATGGGTGTGCGTGCGGACATGACTCCGCAAGTGGCGCGTATCGATGCCCACTTGCTTAATCGCGAAGGCGTGACTCGTCTGTGCTATTGCGGTTCGGTGCTGCATGCGCGGCCTGCGGGCCTGCTGTCCGACCGCGAATTGCTGCAGATCGGTGCCGAGATCTTCGGCCATGCCGGGGTGGAGTCCGACTTGGAAATCATTCAGTTGGCGCTGGCCAGCGTCGCCCAGGCCGGCGTGCATCACCCGCGCCTGGATCTGAATTATCCAGGTCTGGGGCGTTTTCTGATTGAACGCGATCCCGTGCTAAAGAGCCGCGTGGCCGATGTGTGCGAACTGCTTAACGCCAAAGATGTGTCGGGCATTCATGCGCTGGGACGCGATTCCGGTTGTCTGCCTGAAACCACGCGTTATCTGCTTGCTCTGACTTCGCTGTACGGCGATGCCAGTGTGCTGGACAGGGCCAGAGCCTTGTTGCCCGATGCGCCCGAAGTGCGCGAGGCGCTGAGCAGCCTGCGCACGCTGATCGATGCATCGCCCGGCCACGAAATTACCGTCGATCTGGCCGATATCGGCAGCGGCTATGCCTATCACTCGGGCCTTGTTTTTTCTGTCTATGCCGAAGGTTGGCACGACGCGCTGGTGCGCGGCGGCCGTTTCGACGGTATAGGCCGCGTGTATGGGCGGGCGCGTCCCGCCACGGGTTTCAGTCTGGATTTGCGCAAATTGTCCGCCGGCTTGCCGCCGGCTCAGGCCGCGCGCGCAGTCCGGGCACCATGGGGTAATCAGCCCGACCTGATTGAGGCGCTCAAGCGTTTGCGCCAGAGCGGCGAAATTGTCATCCAGATGTTGCCCGGACAGGAGCTCAGTCTGGATGAATTCGTGATCGACCGCGAACTTGTTTCGCTGGACGGTCAGTGGCAGCTTAGGGCGCTGTAAGCCGGGCGGCTTGCTGCGCAGGTGATTGTTTTCGGTCCGGCACGGTGCCGGCCTCCTTTATTCTGATACTAGACATGAGCAAAAACATTGTGGTGATCGGCACCCAGTGGGGTGACGAAGGCAAAGGCAAGATCGTAGACTGGCTGGCCGAGTCCGCGCATGGCGTGGTTCGTTTCCAGGGCGGTCACAATGCCGGCCATACTTTGTGGATCAATGGCAAAAAGACCATTCTGCGTCTGATCCCCTCGGGCATCATGCACGCGCATGTAACCTGCTATATCGGCAATGGCGTGGTGCTTTCTCCCGAAGCGCTGCTGACCGAAATCGCCGAGCTTGAAGCCGCCGGTCTGGATGTGCGCTCGCGCCTGCAGATCTCGCCTGCCTGCCCGTTGATTCTTCCCTACCACATCGCAGTGGATCAGGCCCGCGAAAAGCGCAAGGGCGATGGCAAGATCGGCACGACAGGTCGTGGCATCGGGCCGGCTTACGAAGACAAGGTGGCTCGACGCGCGCTGCGCGTGCAGGACCTGTACGACCACGCCATCTTCGACGAGAAGCTGGCCGAGGCCCTGGACTATCACAACTTTGTACTGACCCAGTACCTGGGTGCCGAAGCTGTATCGGCCCAGCAAGTGCGCGACCTGGCCATGCAACATGCCGAGCAGTTGGCGCCGATGGTGGCAGATGTGTCCAATAATCTGTACCTGGCCAAAAAGGCTGGTCAGAAGCTGCTGTTTGAAGGGGCGCAGGGCGCGCTGCTGGATATCGATCACGGCACGTACCCCTTTGTCACCAGCAGCAATTGCCTGTCGGGCGCGGCTTCTGCCGGTGCCGGCGTGGGGCCGCAGGAGCTGAGCTATGTGCTGGGTATTGCCAAGTCCTACACGACGCGCGTGGGTTCGGGCCCATTCCCCACGGAGTTGCTGGATGACACCGGCATGCGCCTGGCCACGGTCGGCAAGGAATTCGGTTCGGTCACCGGCCGCCCTCGTCGTTGCGGCTGGTTCGATGGCGCCGCCATGAAGCGTTCGGTCATGATCAATGGCATCTCTGGTCTGTGCATTACCAAGCTGGATGTGCTGGACGGTGTGGAACAGATCAAGATCGGCGTGGGCTATCGCTACAAGGGTGAATTCCTGGACGTGCTGCCTTACGGCGCGCATGCCGTGGCCGAAGCCGAGCCTGTGCTTGAAGAGATGCCCGGCTGGACCGAATCCACCGTGGGCGTGACCGACTACGACAAGCTGCCTATCAATGCGCGTCGCTATCTGGAACGCATTGCCGAGATTTGCGACGTGCCTATCGATATGGTTTCGACGGGGCCGGATCGCAACGAAACCATTGTTCTGCGTGATCCGTTCACCAAATAAGCGCATTCTCGCGGTATAATGCCTTGCACCGTTGTACGGTGCGTACAAAGCGGCCTTTGGGCCGCTTTGTCGTTCTGGACGCTGCGCGGCCTGCCCAGACTCTCCCGCAGGCGTTCAATGCGCAGCTATTGCATCTATATCTGGAATACATATGAGTCTGCCCCCAAATACCGATACCGATGAGTGGGTTTCCTGGGACCAGTACAATCGCCTGATCGAGCGACTGGCCCTGAGCATTCACGAGTCCGGTTGGAAATTCGAGAAAATCGTCTGCCTGGCACGGGGTGGAATGCGAGTGGGCGATGTCATTTCGCGCATTTACGATGTGCCTCTGGGCATTCTGGCCACCAGCAGCTACCGCGAAGCGGCCGGCACGGAGCAGGGCGATCTGGATATTGCCCAGTACATTACCATTACGCGTGGAACGCTGGACGGCAACGTCCTGTTGGTCGACGACATGGTTGATACGGGCAAGACCTTCATGCGCGTGCGCGATCATCTGCGTGCTCAGTTTCCTGCTATTACGGAGCTGAAAACGGCTGTTTTGTGGTGGAAAGGCCACGCGCAGGTGGAGCCGGACTACTACGTGTCCAAATTGCCGACAAACCCCTGGATTCATCAGCCCTTTGAGGACTACGATAGCATTCGTCCTCATCAGCTTGATGCCTGGATGCGCAAGGGTCCTGCGCAGGCTTGAGCTTTTTGATCCAGACATACGGTGGACAGCCCAGATTGCGCCTTGCTTGGCCGTGGCCGGCAATCGTGCTATGATTTTGGGCTGTCTGTTACGCTAACCCTTTAATTTACAAGGCCAGGGATTACATGCCTATTGTTCGCCTGAAAGAAAACGAGCCTTTCGAGGTTGCACTGCGTCGCTTTAAGCGCACGATCGAAAAAACCGGTCTGTTGACCGAGTTGCGTTCGCGCGAGTTCTACGAAAAGCCAACGGCCGAGCGCAAGCGCAAGCACGCCGCCGCTGTCAAGCGTCACTACAAACGCATTCGTAGCCAGCAGCTGCCTCCACGCTTGTATTGATTCCTGAATCATTTGTTCAGGAACTGCTCGCCCGTGTCGATGTCGTTGATGTCGTCGGGCGATATGTGCAGTTGCGCAAAGGCGGGGCCAACTTGCTTGGCCTATGCCCTTTTCACAACGAAAAATCTCCTTCCTTCACGGTCAGCCCTACCAAGCAGTTTTATCATTGCTTTGGGTGTGGGGCCCACGGATCAGCCATATCGTTCCTGATGGAGCATACGGGGGCGTCGTTCCCCGAGGCCGTACGCAGTCTGGCTGCGTCTGCCGGCATGACTGTACCCGAAGCGCAGCGTTCGCCGCGGCAAAGGGCTGCTGATGCCCGCCGCAAGGACGAACTGACTCGTCAACACCATATTCTTGAAACCGCCCAGGCGCATTATCTGCGTCAACTGAAGCAATCGCCTATCGCCATCGACTATCTGAAGCGTCGTGGCCTGGACGGCGAGACGGCCGCGCGGTTCGGCTTGGGGTGGACAGGGGCGGAGCGCCGTGGCCTGGCCACGGTATTTACGCAGTACGAAGATAATCAGCTGGTCGAGTCCGGCCTGGTCATCGAGTCCGAAGACGGCCGTCGCTACGACCGCTTTCGTTCCCGGATCATGTTCCCGATCCGTAATGCCAAGGGCCACATCATCGGTTTTGGCGGTCGCCTGATCGAGAAAGGCGAACCCAAGTACCTGAATTCGCCGGAAACCACCTTGTTCTCCAAAGGGCATGAGCTGTATGGCCTGTGGGAGGGGCGGCAGGGTATACGCCAGGAAGGCTTTGTCCTGATCGTGGAAGGCTATATGGACGTGGTGGCATTGTCCCAGCACGGCTTGCATAACGCCGTGGCCACATTGGGAACTGCCACGACCGAGCACCACATTACCAAGCTGATGCGGGCCAGCGACAGGCTGGTGTTCAGCTTTGATGGTGATGCGGCCGGCCGCAAGGCGGCCTGGCGGGCGCTCAATACGTGCCTGCCCTTGGTGCGCGATGATGTCTCCATCCGTTTTATGTTTTTGCCTGACAAGCACGATCCGGATTCCTATGTGCGCGAGTTCGGTGCCCAGGCTTTCAGGGATCAGGCTCAGCAAGCTTACGCTTTGTCGCGTTTTCTTCTGGATGAGCTGGCCTCGCGCCATCGCATGGACGAAGCCGAGGGGCGTGCGGCCTGCGTGCATGAAGCCTTGCCCATGCTGACGGAGTTGGCGGACAGTACCTTGAAAGTGCAGATTCAGCACGAATTTGCCCGAATGGTGCTGTTGACGCCTGACGAGCTGGCGCAGCGCCTGAGCACGGTGGAGCCGCCGCGTCGTCCCCAGGCCGACAAACCGCCTGCGCAAGATGGTCTGGTGCCTCGTGCGCCGGTGCCGTCCGAGCCGCTCACCGCAGGCGATGTGCCTGAGTTCGACGGCGGTTTCGATGGCTTCGATGGTTTTGACGGTTCCTTTGCCGACAGCGTTCCTGTAGATGACTGGCAGGAGCCGCAGGATTGGCAAGCGCCGCCATCGGCACCGTCGCGGGAAAAAAGGGAATGGCGCACGGGAAAAGGCAAGCAGCGCCAGGGGCCGCCGCCAGTCATGGGCAGCCGGGCCGTTACGCCGATGGCCAAGCGTTTGCTACGCCTGCTAATTGCGCATCCGGCGCTGGTGGCTAGCCTGGGCGACCAGCAACTTGAAATTCTGGCCCAGAGTCCCCATTTGCGTCTTGTGCAGGAGCTGATTGCCTTGATCAATATCAGCGCGGCCCGACATGCGGGGGCATTGCAACAAGCGGTTGATGCTGACTCCGACCTGGCTCCTGTGCTGCAGGCTTTGGCTACAGAGCTGTTGGGCGAGGACGAGCTGCCTGATCCGCAAGGCGAATGGCGCGACGCCTTGCGCCGCATTGAACTCGATGCCATCAAGGCTGAACAGTCCTTGCTGGTGGAGACAGGATTGCGCGAGCCTGAGCAGCGTCAGCGTTATCAGGAATTGACACGCCGCATCGCTTTGTTGAATGCTGCTTATACTCGGCAAGTGAAGTAAAATATTAGGTTTATGTGTTGTGTTTGCATCCGGCCAGATGTATTTCTGGCACGCGGGCAAATGCGGCGGGTAGCGGGTTGCGAACCACATCATGCCTTGAGCCGTCGAGCCAGGGATTAAATCACGCCGGGTTCGCTGGCGCAGCACGCCCAAGAGCCGGCCGGATGACAGCGCGCGCATATCAGGTTCTGGCCTGTACGACTCGGTGGCTACATATTGGTACCACAGGGGTAATTGGCGTCTATGGAAGAAATTATGACTCAAACGACTGGTAAAACCTCGACGACGGTCTCTCGGTCTGGCAAGACAACCCTGGCCGCAACGGCAAAATCAGGGGCTTCAAGTTCGGTAGACCTCGATGATTTCCTCGAGGACGGGGAACCAGGCGCAGCGCCTGCCAGGAAGGCAGCCAAGAAAGCCGCAGCCAAAAAAACCGTTGCCAAGAAAGCCGCCGCCAAAAAGACGGCGGCCAAGGCCGTTGGGGGCGGACGGCGCGGACGTCCCGCCAAGAACGCCAATAACGACGGCATCGATTTCGTGGACGACGAGGACATGGGCGACGAGGAAGTCATTCCCGATCTCAAGCCAGTGGCCAAACGTGGTGCCAAGCGCGCCAAGGTCGAAAAAGACGTATTCGGCGTGCGTGGTCAGCTCAGCCCCGAAGAACAGGAAGCGCGGCGCAATCGCCTCAAGGCCCTGATCAAGCTGGGCAAGGATCGCGGCTACCTGACCTATGGCGAAATCAACGACCATCTGCCCGATGACCTGGTGGATGTCGAGGCCATCGATGGCATCATAGGCACTTTCAGCGACATGGGCATCTCGGTCTATGACCAGGCACCCGATGCCGATACCCTGCTCATGAGCGATAACGCGCCTATGGCCTCCAGCGACGACGACGTCGAGGACGAGGCCGAGGCGGCGCTGACCACCGTGGATTCGGATTTCGGCCGCACCACCGATCCCGTGCGCATGTATATGCGCGAAATGGGCTCGGTCGAACTGCTGACCCGCGAGGGCGAAATTGAAATCGCCAAGCGTATCGAAGACGGCCTCAAGCATATGGTCATGGCCATTGCCGCCTGCCCGACCACGGTCAACGAAATTCTGACCTATGTGCAGCGCGTGCGCGAGGGCGTGATCCAGATCGACGAAGTCGTGGATGGCCTGGTGGACGACGAGGGCGAAGAATACGCCGGTTCGGGCGTCTCGGCCGAGGACGAGGACGAAGGCCCGGCAGGCGGCATGAGCAGCAAGCAGATCGAGTATCTGCGCAACAAGTCGCTCAAGAAGTTTGACATCATCGGCGAATGGTTCGAGAAGATGCGCGTGTCCTTCGAGACCGAAGGCTACAAGAGCGCCGGTTATGTGCAGGCCCAGGAAACCATCCTGAACGAGTTCATGGGTATCCGCTTTACGGCCAAGATGGTCGAGAAGCTGGCTGACACCATGCGTGAGCAGGTGGCGGTGGTGCGCGCGCACGAGCGCGAGATCTTGAATATCTGTGTGGAACGCGCCGATATGCCGCGCGCGCATTTCATCAAAGCCTTCCCCGGTAACGAGACCAACCTGAATTGGGTGGTGGACGAGGTTGCTGCCGGTCATCCCTATGCGTCCATTCTGGAGCGTCATATTCCTGCCATCCAGGAAGTTCAGCAAAAACTGATCGACCTGCAGACCAGCGTCGTGTTGCCGCTCAAGGATCTGAAAGAAGTCAACAAACGCATGACCACCGGCGAAGCCAAGGCCCGCAAGGCCAAGCGCGAAATGACCGAGGCCAACCTGCGTCTGGTGATCTCCATTGCCAAGAAGTACACGAACCGTGGCCTGCAATTCCTGGATTTGATCCAGGAAGGCAATATCGGCTTGATGAAAGCCGTGGACAAGTTCGAGTACCGTCGTGGTTACAAGTTCTCGACCTACGCGACCTGGTGGATTCGTCAGGCCATTACGCGTTCCATTGCGGATCAGGCGCGCACCATTCGTATTCCGGTGCACATGATCGAAACCATCAACAAGATGAATCGCATCAATCGCCAGATCTTGCAGGAAACGGGCGTCGAGCCCGATCCAGCGACGCTGGCCTTGAAGATGGACATGCCCGAGGACAAGGTTCGCAAGATCCTGAAGATCGCCAAAGAGCCCATCTCCATGGAAACGCCCATCGGCGACGATGACGATTCGCACTTGGGCGACTTCATCGAGGACAACAACACGGTGTCGCCCTCGGATTCTGCCCTGCACGGTTCCATGCGCGAAGTGGTCAAAGACGTGCTCGATTCTCTGACTCCGCGTGAAGCCAAGGTATTGCGTATGCGTTTCGGTATCGAAATGAGCACTGACCAGACCCTGGAAGAAGTGGGCAAGCAGTTCGACGTTACCCGTGAGCGTATTCGTCAAATAGAAGCCAAGGCATTGCGCAAGCTGCGCCATCCCAGCCGCGCAGACAAACTCAAGAGCTTCCTGGAAAGCCAGTAGTTCTTTGTTTGATGCCATGTAAAGAAACCGGCCCTTGTGGCCGGTTTCTTTTTGTTCTCTTGAAGAGTTCCAAGCGCCAATTTACTCAGTCGGTGACATGCTGGCTTTTCGAAGACGCCATTGAACGCGCAGCAGGCTCGGACAGCGCACCGACAAGCCATCCGACCCCCCCTTTCGAGCGTGCTGCGCCTTGAACGGTTCAAAACACCAATGACATAGCCATACCCAACAGAACATTGAGCGTATGGCTGAAATCTTGCATGGCGTACGCCGATGTCCCGCCGTTTGGGCCAAGCACAGCGGTGCTGTTTTCCTACGAAGGAACCCCCGAAGTTTCTCGTAGAACTGTTTTTTTTGTGCTGGCCCCGCCACGCCCAGAGATTTTTTTTGCAGGCGCAGTAATCCAGAGGTTTTTTTCGCAGGCTCAACATGCGTGAACGCTGGCTTAACGGCCAGGCCGGGCCGGTTTTCTAGCGCTGAGCAGGCCAGCGTTTATTTTTTTGATGATTCGATCCCGTTTTTTTATTGACGGCCGCTTGCGTTTGGAAAATTTCACGCACCTTGTGCTATTTTTCGACATGTTTTCAGCTGAGTGAAGTAGGCGGGCGTCTGCGATACGTCGTTCTGTCGGCTTTGCTCATTGTTCAACGGCTGGTACGTGGGTTTTGCATTCAAACGGCTTGCCTGCTGCCCGAATCGATAAAGATCCTGGATGGGTTTGTCCGGGGCCGGGTCGCCGCCTTTCGCACTTTTTACATGAAGCCAACCATTTCTGAGCATAGGGAGCCAGGGGCATGATTGCGACCAGCTCTGTGACGTATCGCATTCAACTGGCCATGAGTCTTGCCCTGACTTTTGTGGTCTTGGTATTGGGGGCAGGCTCCTATCTGGCTTTTGGCTACCTGAAAGACAATGTCCTTAACGAGCACTTGAACGAAGTCGTCCAGCAGTTGGAGACGGTCAAGCCGGACGCCAGCGGTGCCTTGTCATTGGACCAGCGACATCGCCATCTCGCCTGGTTTTTGGCGACCGGGGAGCAAGGGGCGAACGACGTGCCGGCCGAATTTAGCGCGCTGACCGCGGGAACCCACGAGTTGAACTGGCAGCAGGAACAGTGGCGTGTGCGGGTGTTAGATCGCGAGGACGGGCGCATTATTACGGCGGCGACCTCCGAGTCTTTCCGGCAGCGTCAGACCGAGTTCGGCCTGCTGATTCTGGCCTGCATGACCTTTTGTTTGCTGATGGTCTGGTTGACGGCCGGTCATCTGGCTGCTTTGGCATCGGGGCCTATGATACGGTTGGTGCATATGCTGAGTCAGCGCAGCGGTGAGCAGCACCAGTATCAAGTGGCCAACGATAATGAAATGGGGCGTCTGCTGGGGGCGTTTAACGTCATGCAGAGCCGCCTGGAGGAAGAGCTTTACGAAGAGCGTGAAATGGCCCTGAATCTGGGCCATGAACTGAATACGGCCTTGTGTGCCATCCGCAGCGAGGCCGAAATGTTGCTGCTGACCGGGCAGGGAGGCGGACGCTCCCGCCTGGAGAACATCATACGGCAGGCCGACATTGCCGCCGCTGGCTTGCAGAGCGCACAGAACCTGGCGTCCATAGGGCGCTCTCATAAGCAGGAATGCTGTCTGTCTCGTTACGTGGATGATGCCTGGGGGTCCTTGCCGACAGGCGCGGGCAAGACTTTGCCGCATTTCCGTAACGAAGTGCCCGAATCACTGCGCTTGAATCTGGACCCGTCGGCCCTGTTGGTGGTGATTCGTAATCTATTGCAGAATGTGGTCGATCATGCCCGGGCCAGCGATGTCGTCGTCAGTGCGCCTACGCCGACCACATTGATGTTCAAGGATAATGGGCAGGGCATTGCTGCCGACCGGCTTGAGCGCCTGTTCGAGCGTCATTTCCATCAAGGAGCTCGCTCTTCGCCGCAGACCGGCCGACGTGGTCTGGGCATGGATATTGTGCGTCAGATCTGCCTCTATCATGGCTGGACCTTGCGTGTGCAATCCGATGTGCAGGGGGCGCAGCGTGGCACCCGGTTCTATCTGGAGCTGGAATAGCGCGGGCAAGGCTTGCGGAACCGATATTCACGCGGATTTTACGCCCCTGGCGTTACAGTGCCGTCGTCTGGGACCATGCGCATTGACCGATGCGCCTTTCAGAGCGACCCCATCTTGCCCGGCGTATCCGGCCGGGCCGACTCCCCCCTTGCGAAAAATAGATCAAGCCATGCGCGTACTGATAGTCGAAAATGACACGACCATTGCCGAGAACCTGTATACCTACCTGGAGCTGAAAGGCTTTGTGGTGGACGCCGCTTACGATGGCAATGGGGCTCTGGGCTTATTGCAGGACCTGGACTTTGACGCCATGATTCTGGATCTGGGCCTGCCGGGCCTGGATGGTTTCGGTGTTTTGCAGGCGCTGCGCAAGTCCAGCCGCACGCCCATACCGGTGTTGGTGCTGACCGCGCGCAGCCAGCTCGAGAGCAAGCTGACGGCGTTCGATCTGGGGGCCGACGATTATTTGATCAAACCGTTTGCGCTGGCCGAGGTCGAGGCGCGTTTGCGTGCTTTGTTGCGGCGTGGGCCTTCGCAAGTGTTGCATGGAGTGTTGCGCTGGGGCGAACTGGAATACAACCTGGATACGGCGCTGGTCAGTGTCGCCGGACAGAACTTGCATCTGAGCTTTAAGACGCGTCAGGTGCTGGAGGCTTTGCTGCGCGAGCCAGGGGCCATCATTACCCGTCGTTCGCTGGAAAAGACGCTCTGGCCGGAAGGGGCACCGTCTGCCGAGGCCTTGCGCAGTCAGATTCATTTGCTGCGCCGTGCGCTGGCCGAGGCCGGAGCAGGCAATATCGAAACACTTCCCGGGCTGGGCTGGCGCCTGGAACAGGAAGCCGAGGATGTGCCGGGGGCCGGGCGGGCTTGAGTCATGAGCGCGCTGAATCTGCGGGTATCCTGGGCCGCCACCTTGATTGCGGCTGTATTGGCTGTGATTCTGAGTGCCGTAGCGTATGTCACTTTCGCCAAAATGGAGCGCGATCTGGTCCATGCCACATTGCTGTCCGAAGCCGAGCAGTCTGCCGTGGGGCAGACTGCCGGCATGCAGCTTGAGCGTTACTGGTTTGCAAACGGGCAGCCCTTGACCGACTTACCTGCATTTGCGCAGGTGGATACGCCGGGCCTGCATACAAAAGCCGGTCCGGATGGTAATTGGTTTGTGTTTCGACTGGACCGGGCCGATGGTCGGATGTATGTGCTGCATCCGGCGCAGGTGCATGAACGTCGTGTCCACGACTTTGGCGTGGCGTTGGGGCTGGTGGGAACGCTGGCAGTGGTGCTGGTGTTTTTCTTGTCGCATCGGGTGGCGCGGGTTGCGGTGGCACCTGTGCGTGCCTTGGCGGCGCAGTTGGAGCGTTGGGCACCTGCGGGCAGCAGTCAGGGTGGCCAGCGCGGCCTGGGCGATGAAGCCCGCCTTAGGCAAGCGTTCAGTCGCTTGCAGGGACAGGTCGAAGAATTGCTGATTCACGAACGCGAGTATGCCGCCCGACTGGGGCATGAGTTGCGCACCGGCCTGGCGGCCATACGCAGCGATTGCGAGTTATTGCAGTTGCAGCTGCCGCAAGGACCTGTGCAGCAGCGTCTGCAGCGCATGAAGATGCAGGCCGATCAAGTCTGCGCCAGTCTGGACCGGGCTGAAAGCCAGGGATATTCCACGCGGCAGCCTAAGCAGGAGTTATTGCTGCGGGAATGGGTAGAGCAGAACTGGCAATCGGTATCCTTGCTGGAGCCGCGCAGTCAGCAGCTTGCCTGGATCAATGCCGTACCGCCGGATGTCGTCAGAACGCTGGATGTGTATGCCTTGTCCATGCTGCTGCGCATTTTGATGCGCAATGCCGTCGATCATGCCGCGCCTTGTCAGTTGCGTGCAGATTGGGTGGGGACATCGGTGCTGGAGCTGGCCGATACCGGTCCGGGTGTGGCTCCCGAGGAACAGGTCTTGATTTTCGAGCGCCACTTTAGTTGCGGGCGGCAATTGCCTGACGATGCCGACGGGCAGACACAGCGCGGCAAAGGCTTGGCCCTGGCCCGCCAGATCGCGCTGGCACAGGGCTGGAGCCTGACCGTGCAGCCGGGTCCGGATGGCACAGGCTGCGTGTTCAGGCTGGATCTGAGTCCTGCTTAGGCCGCCCGGCGATGCACACAGCGCCCGGCACTGTAGCTGGCGCTGATATTGCGGTCGTCTCCCAGCATGGCCAGGACAAACAACTGTTCTTCCAATGAATCTAGCTGGCTGCTGCGGCGTGCCATCAGTGGTGTGGCGGCCGGATCAACGATGATGAAATCGGCCTCTGCGCCGGGGGCCAGCGTGCCGATTTGGCCTTGCATGTCCAGGGCGCGCGCCGCTCCTTCGGTCGCCAGGTAGAACATGCTGGTTGCAGTCAGGTGACAGCCGCCCAGTCGGGCCACTTTATGGGCTTCGTTCATGGTGCGCAGCATGGAGAAAGACGTGCCCCCACCCACATCGGTGGCCAAGGTGTGGTGTACGCCGCTTTGTCGCATGGCCTGGAAATCGAACAGGCCGCTGGCCAGAAACAGATTGGAGGTGGGGCAATGCGCAGCCACGCTGCCGGTGTCGCGCATGCGTGCCCGGTCTGTCTCGTCCAGCCAGATGCTGTGTCCAAAGATGGCGCGTGGACGCAGCAGGCCGACGCTGTCGTATACATCCAGGTAACTGCGGTTGTGGGGAAACAGTTCGCTGACCCACTGAATTTCGTCTTTGTTCTCGGCCACGTGGGTCTGCACGAAAACATCGGGGTAGGCGCGTGCCAGTTCGCCGCAGGCCGCTAATTGCGCAGGTGTGGAAGTAGGTGCAAAGCGCGGAGTCAGGGCATAGAGCTGGCGGCCTTTGCCATGCCAGCGCCGGATCAGATCTTCGGACTCGCGCGCGCCCGACTCGGCCGTGTCTTGCAGATAGTCCGGGCAGTGGCGGTCCATCATGACTTTGCCGGCGATCATGCGCACATTACGCGAGTGGCTTTCCTGGAAGAAGGCATCAACAGACTGGGGGTGCACACTGCCGTAGACCAAGGCCGTGGTCGTGCCGTTGCGCAGCAGCTCGTCCAGAAAGACACCGGCTACTTCGCGTGCATGGTCACTATCGCCAAATCGGCCTTCGGCTGGGAATGTATAGGTTTCCAGCCAGGGCAGCAGGCCAGAGGCGGGAGAGGCGATGATGTCGGTCTGCGGGAAATGCAGGTGCGTGTCGATCAGGCCGGGCATGATCAGTTTGCCCGGCAGATGAGTCACAGGTACCGATGCGGGCAGCTTTCCGGCCAATTCGGCGTAGTCTGCGCAGGCATCGATCCGTCCCTGGGCATTGACCAGCAGCAGGCCGTCGCTGTGATAGCGCACCGCCTGGGACGGGTCTTCCAGCGTCGCCGGATCGGCCACAAAATAGAGCAATTGAGCGCGATAGGCGCAGGCGGTCGAATCGGGGGAAATCATGGTTGTCCTTAAAATAAAACAGGCGGCTCAGCGGCGCAGCTGGCCGAGCCGGTAGGCCTGGGCAAGCAGTTCGGCGGCCACGGCGACGGCGATGATTGCGGGCTCTTTGCCGGTAATGCCGGATGCGCCGATCGGGCAAACCAGCTCTTGAATACGGGCACTGGGCAGACCGCGTTGTTGTAAGCGCCGCTCAAACTGGCGGCGCTTGGTCTGCGAACCGATCAGGCCGACGTAGGCGGTATCGGTGCGTCGCAGAATTTGCTGGCACAGCTTCAGATCCAGGGCGTGGCTGTGAGTCATGACCAGAAAGTAGCTGCCGGGCGCGGCTTGTTCGATCAGGGCATCGGGAATGTCCGTGGCCTCGATGCTGACATTATCGGGCCAGCGATTCGGAAATGCCGCTTCCCGTTCGTCTATCCATTGCACTGTGCAAGGCAGGGTGCCCAGCACATTGATCAGGGCCTCGCCAACATGGCCTGCGCCAAACAGCAAGATGTTCAGGGGGGCGGGTGGCCAGTCCTCCAGCCATTGCGTCTGATCCGCGCGGCGTTCCAAGTGTGAGCCAGCACAGGAGTGTAACCGGATCTGCACCTGTCGTTCACCCGCCGGCAGCAAAAGGGAGCGGCGGCTGGCGGCCTGGCCAGTTTGCAGTGCTTTGTTCAGGGGTTCCAGCCAGACCAGATCAGCCGGTTCCAGCACCTCGTGCAGCAGCGTGACCGCGCCGCCGCAGCATTGACCCAGACTGGGGCCCAGCGGCAGACGCGCCAGAGACCAGGCTGGCGCATTGTCTTGCTTCAGCAGGGCGCGCGCTTGTTCGGCAGCTACCCATTCCAGATGGCCGCCTCCTATGGTCAGCCATTGCCCGGTCAAGCTGAACAGCATGGCGGTGCCGGTAGCGCGCGGGGTCGAGCCTTGCGCCTGGGCGACCGAACACAGCACCAGCCGCTCGCCGGCTTGCAGGCGGGGCAGCGCAATCCCCGGCCAGTTGTTCATTGTCCCTGGCGCAACCCGGTCACGGCGCGCAGAATGGCTTCAGGGGTGGCGGGGGCATGGAGTTGCGGCTCCAGGCGGTAGTCGGCCACGCTGGCGATGGCATCGCGTATGGCGTTAAAGACGCTGAAGGGCAACAGCAGCGGCGGTTCGCCTACGGCTTTGGAGCGATGAATGGAATCGACGCTATTGCGGTTGTCGAACAGTCGCACGCGAAAATCCGTGGGGCAATCGCTGATAGCTGGAATTTTGTAGGTGGACGGCGCATGCGTGCTGAGTTTGCCTTGGGCATTCCAGACCAGCTCTTCGCTGGTCAGCCAGCCCATACCCTGGATGAAAGCCCCCTCGACCTGGCCTATGTCCAGAGCCGGGTTGATGGAGCGGCCTACATCGTGCAGCACATCGGCGCGCAACAGGCGCGATTCGCCTGTCAGGGTGTCGATAATGACTTCGGCCACGGCAGCGCCGTACGAAAAATAGTAGAAAGGGTGGCCTTTCATGGATTTGGAGTCCCAGTGCAGGCCGGGTGTGGCGTAGAAACCGTCGGACCATAGCTGCACGCGTGCCTGGTAGGCGCGTTCGACCAACTCAAAAAAGGGCAGTGTCTGGTCGGCCACATATACCTGTCCCTGGCCCAGGCGCACCTCGTGTTCGGCAACTTGGAATACCTGGGCGGCCACGCCCACCAGGCGCTGGCGGATCTGGGAGGCGGCGTCCTGGGCAGCCTTGCCGTTCAGATCGGTGCCAGTGGAGGCGGCAGTAGCCGAGGTGTTGGCGATTTTGCTGGTATCGGTGGCCGTAACGCGCACCTGATCCAGATTCAGGCCCAGTTCGTGCGCCACGACCTGGGCCACTTTGGTGTTCAGGCCCTGGCCCATCTCGGTGCCGCCATGATTCACCAGTACTGTGCCGTCGCGGTATACATGCACCAGCGCCCCTGCCTGATTGAAGGCCGGCACATTAAAGGAAATGCCGAATTTGACCGGCGTCAGCGCCAGTCCTTTTTTGAGCACGGGGCTGGCGGCATTAAAGGCCCGAATCTGGCGGCGGCGTTCGCGGTAGTCGCTGCTGGCCTCCAGCTCGTCGACCAGCTCGTGGATGATATTGTCCTGGACCACTTGATCGTACGGAGTGACATTGCGCTCGTGCTTGCCATAGAAGTTCAAGCGGCGCACATCCAGCGGATCTTTGCCCAGGCGGCGGGCGATGGCATCCAAGGCCACCTCCATCATCAATGCGCCTTGCGGGCCGCCGAAACCGCGAAATGCCGTGTTGGACTGGGTGTTGGTGCGGCCGCACAGCGCGCTCATCTGCACGTCGGACAGGTAGTAGGCGTTGTCGAAGTGGCAGATGGCGCGGGTGGCGACAGGGCCGGACAGATCGGCCGAATATCCGGCGTTGGCCGTCATGTCCAGGCGCGCGCCCAGCAGTCGGCCCTGATCGTCATATCCAATGTCGTATTCGTAGTAAAAGCCGTGGCGCTTGCCGGTAATCATGAAGTCATCGTCCCGGTCCAGGCGCAGCTTGACGGGGCGTTGCAGTTGTACCGCGCAGATGCTGGACAGGCAGGCATAGAGGGCTGACTGGGACTCTTTGCCGCCAAAACCGCCGCCCATGCGCCGACATTCCACCAGCACCTTGTGCGCGCCCACGCCCAGCGCATGGGCAATCAGCTGCTGCATTTCGGACGGGTGTTGGGTGGAGCACCAGACATGCACCGCGCCATGCTCTTTGGGCACGGCGTAGGATATCTGGCCTTCCAGGTAGAACTGCTCCTGGCCATTGCACTCGAAGGTGCCTTGCAGGCGGTGCGGAGCCGATAGCAGGGCTTGCCGGGCATTGCCCTGAGTCAATTGCATCGGCGGCAGTACGCCGGCCTGTGCCTGTTTGGCCTGTTGCGGTGTCAGGATGGCGGGCAGTTCTTCGTAGTCGATCTGGCCCAGGCGGGCGGCGCGACGTGCCAGATCGTGCGAGGCGGCGACCACGGCGAAAACAGGCTGACCCACGTAGTACACGGTGCCATCGGCCAGAATGGGGTCATCGTGAATGATAGGGCCGCAATTGTTTTCGGCCGGTATATCGTTGGCTGTCAGCACGGCGATGACGCCCGGTGCGCGGCGCACCGCGTCCAGGTCTACCTTCAGCAGTCGTGCATGGGCTTTCTGGGACAGGCCCAGCGCGGCGTGCAGCGTGCCGTGCAATTCGGGAATGTCGTCGGTGTAGGTCGCGGTGCCGGTCACATGCAGTTCGGCCGATTCGTGCAGAAAGGATACGCCCACACGGTCGGGCGAAGGCTGGCCGGTCAGTTCTTTGGCGTCGACTTTCATGGCTGGGCCTCCTGGCGGACCTGTGGGCGGGCAAAGACGCTTAGCTGGTCCGGGCGCAAGGGGGTGTCCGGGCGCGTCTCCAGGTAGAAACGGTACAGCAGATTGGCCGCCGTCTGGCTGCGGTACTGGCTGCTGGCGCGCATGTCGCTAAGTGGCTGGTAGTCTTGTTGCAAGGCTTGCATGGCCGCTTGCACACTGTTTTCGTCCCAGGGCTGGCCGTGCAGCGCCAGTTCCGCGTGGGCCGCCCGCTTGGGTGTGGCGGCCATGCCGCCGAACGCGATGCGTGCCTGACGCACTCGCGTGCCATCCAGCTCGATGGCAAACGCGGCGCACACGGCCGAAATGTCCTGATCAAAACGCTTGGACAGCTTGTAGGTGCGCAACTGCCAGCCGCTCTTGTTGCGCGGCACCAGCAGGCCTTGTACGAACTCGCCCGGCTCCATGGCGGTTTTCTGGTAGGCCAGATACAGATCCTCCAGCGGCAGAATGCGTACGCGTTCGCCTTTGCGCAGCATGACGCGGGTGCGCAGGGCGATCAAGGCCGGCATGGAGTCGCCGATGGGCGAACCGTTGGCCACGTTGCCGCCCAGTGTTCCGGCATTGCGGATGGGGAAGGAGGCAAAACGCTGGCGCAGCTCGGTCAGTTCGGGGTGATCGTTGAGCAGGGCGTCGAAGGCATCGTTCAGCAGCACGCCGGCACCGATGTACAGATCATCCTGGCCGGTGGGGGCCAGTTCGCGCAGTTCGGCCACGCGACCGATATAAATCAGGTGCGGCAGATTACGGAATTGCTTGGTCACCCACAGGCCGATATCGGTGCTGCCGGCCAGGATGCGGGCCTGGGGAAACTGTTCACGCAGGTGCGCCAGTTCGTCCAGTGTGCGCGGCGCATGGAAGGTCTGGTCCTGGTGCCGGTAGGCCAGCATTGGGCCGGACTGGATGGCGCGCAGTTGTTTTTCCACGGCGTCGCGGTCAAAGTGCGCCCTCGGGTACCGGTGCATGGCCTGGGCGGCGTCGATAATGGGGCGGTAGCCGGTGCAGCGGCACAGATTGCCGGACAGCACATCGTCGATTTGAGCGCGTGTCGGGGGCGGCGCATCCTGCGGATGCGACAGGTAAAGTCCCCATAGCGACATGATAAAACCGGGCGTGCAAAAACCGCACTGGGCACCGTGCAGGTCGACCATGGCTTGCTGCACTGGGTGCAGGCTGCCGTCGGCCTGGCGCAGATCTTCGACGGTGTACAGCACTTTGCCGTCCAAAGTGGGCAGTAATTGAATGCAGGCATTGACGGCGCGCAGTTGCAGGCGTTGGTCGCCATCCAGTTCGCCCACCATGACGGTACAGGCACCGCAATCGCCTTCGGCGCAGCCTTCTTTGGTGCCGGTGCAGTGCAGATCCTCGCGTATATACTGTAGAACGGTTTGCGTGGCGGGGCTCTGGGTCACCTCTTGCACCTGACCGCGATAAATAAAACGAATGGGTCTTGTCTCCATGGTCTCGCTCGACTGTTTTTTTACCTGTTCAAGATAGCACTTGTCTTGGGCGCGGACATTTGTCTGGGATGATGTTTACTATTTTTCTCCCTGGTTCGCTCCGTCGCAACTGCCATGATGGCGGAGGACACGATTTACGCCATGCCAAAACTACGAGAACAATTGGATATTCATTTATTGAAGGTTCTGCAGTCGCTGCTTAAAGAACATAGCGTGTCGCGGACCGCCATTCGGCTGGGCATGTCCCAGCCGGCCGTCAGTAATGCCTTGCGACGGTTAAGGGAGATCACGGGCGACGCTATTTTGCTGCGCGGCAAAAAGGGCATGGTGCCGACCGAACGCGGCCAGGAGTTGCTGCGCAACGCCTCTGAAGCCTTGCAGGCCATCGAGCGCATTTCGGCTCTTGCCCAGGCACACGATCCGGCGCAGTCTACCCGTGTGTTCAATCTGGGCGCGCCCGACTATCTGGACGGTTCATTCATTCCCGATATTGCCGAGCGGGTGCGTCGGCAGGCGCCGCAGGCCCGGTTGGTAGTGCATGCCATCAGCCCCGATCTGGATTATGTCCAGGCACTGGAGGAAGGCGAGCTGGACGTGGTCATCGGCAACTGGCTGGAGCCGCCCGAAAAGTTGCATCTGGCGCGTTTGTTCGACGATGAGGTCGTCTGTATGCTGGGGCACCAGCATCCTTTGGCCCAGCGGGGGTTGTCATTGCAACATTATCTGGACATGCCGCATCTGGCACCGTCTGTCCATGTGTCCGAGAAGCAGGGGTTTATTGATGGCTGTCTGGCCGAGCAGGGCATCAGCCGCCTCGTGCAGATGGTGGTGCCGTATTTCGGCATCGTGCCTGGAATACTGTGTCGCACCGATATGGTGTTCACCACCAACCGTCAGTTTGCGGAGTATTATGCGCGTTTGCTGCCGATTGCCGTACTGCCCTGTCCGGTCAACTTGCCGCCTATGCGTTTTTATCAACTTTGGCACCCGCGCACGCAGCATGCGGCCGAGCTGCTGTGGTTTCGGCGTTGCATTGCGGATGCGGCGGCCCGCCTGGGCGGCGCGGCTTTATCCGGCAGCGCAGGAGAAGAATCAAAATGAGTCTGCAGATCGATCTAAACTGCGATATGGGCGAGAGCTTCGGGGCGTGGACGATGGGCCACGATCAGCAGGTGATGCCTTGGGTGTCGTCGGTCAATATTGCCTGTGGTTTTCATGCCGGCGATCCGGCCACCATGCGGCGCACCGTGGCCCTGGCCCTTGAACACGGCGTGCGTATCGGCGCGCATCCCGGCTTGCCCGACCTGGTGGGGTTTGGCCGTCGGGTCATGGCAATCAGTCCCCAGGAAGCCTATGACCTTGTCGTGGTGCAGGTGGGGGCGCTGGCGGCCGTGGCGCGCTCGCAAGGCGCTGCGCTGCATCATGTCAAGGCGCATGGTGCCTTGTATAACATGGCTGCCCGCGATGCAGGGTTGGCGCAGGCCATTGCGCAGGCTGTGGCCGATGTGGATGGCAGCCTGGTTTTGTATGCCCTGGCGGGCAGTGTGCAGGCACAAATCGGCCGGCAGGCGGGCCTGGCGGTTGCCCAGGAAGTGTTTGCGGATCGCAGCTACCAGTCAGACGGCAGTCTGACGCCGCGCCAGCAGCCCGGTGCCATGATTACCGATATACAGCAATCCGTGGATCAGGTCTTGCAGATGGTGGAACAGGGGCGGGTGACGTGTCTGACGGGCGAGTCGATCGCCTTGCAGGCCGATACACTGTGTCTACATGGCGATCAGCCTGGCGCAACTGACTTTGCCCGCCACTTGCATGCCGCTTTTCAGGAACGCGGCATACGTGTGCAGGCAGTCTGATCAGGACGTTTTGCGCTTTTGTATCAGATAGATGGCCAGGCCAAAGACCAGGCCCCAGAAGGCGCTGCCTATGTTCAGCAAGCTCATGCCCGATGCAGTGGTCAGGAAGGTGACCAAGGCGGCATCGCGCGTATCCGGAGATTCCAGGGCCATGTGTATGCTGTTGCCGATGGTGCCCAGCAGCGCCAGGCCGGCAATGGCGGCAATCAGTTCGGTGGGGAAGGCGGCGAACAGACTGACCACCGTAGCGCCAAAAATACCTGCCGCCAGGTAAAACAGTCCTGCCCAGACGCTGGCTCTGTAGCGCTGGCGTGGGTCCGGGTCCGCCTCCGGAGTCATGCACAGGGCGGCGCTGATGGCGGCCAGATTGTAGGCATAGCCGCCGAAGGGCCCCAGAATCAGTCCGACGATGCCGGTCCAGCTGATGATGACCGAGTTGGGGGCTTCGTAGTTGTGTGCTTTCAGCACCGCCACGCCGGGTACGTTCTGTGAGCTCATGGTGACGATGAAAAAAGGAATGCCCACGCCCAGTAGCGCTGTCCAGGAAAATTGCGGCCAGGTCAATACAGGCGTGGCTGGCGTCCAGCTGAGGGCCTGCACATTGAGCAAGCCTTGCAGGGCGGCAATGCCGATGCCGCACAACAGGGCCAAGGGTACCGCGTAGCGGGCGAACCATTGGCGCGCCAGCAGAAATACCGCGAACATGGCAACGCACATCAGCCATTGGGTCTGCATGGCACCGAACAGATCCAGGCCAAAGCGCAGCAAAATACCGCCCAGCATGGCGGCGGCAATGCTGCGCGGCATGTAGTGCATCAGTTTTTGAAAGCTGCCCGTCAGGCCGCATAACGTGGTCAGCAATGACGAAAACAAGAAGATGCCGATGGCCTGCGACATGGGCAGGCCGGCCAGGCCGGTGGCCAGCAAAGCCGCGCCGGGCGTTGACCAGGCGGTCAGAATGGGGATTTTGTAGCGCAGCGACAAGCCGCAGGACAGACAACCCAGGCCTATGCCCAGGGCCCACATCCAGGAACCCAGCTCAGCCGTGCTGGCACCGGCCGCTTGGGCGGCCTGAAACACGATGGCCGCTGAACTGGTGTAGCCCACCAGCACCGCGATCAGTCCGGCAGACATGTGGGAAATCTGGAACCAGCCCAGCAGGCGGAGCAAGGGAGCAAGACTGGAAGACGACGAGAAGGACATGGCGGCGTAAGTTCTAGGGTTGGCCGTGCAGGTGCGCAGGCGTCTGGTGGAGGTAGCGACTGGGTGTGCTGCCTAGAATGGACTTGAATACAGCAATAAAGGCGCTGGTCGATCCGTAGCCCAGCTCTTGTGCCGTGCTTTTGACCGGCATGCCCGAGGTCAGCTTTTGCAGGGCCAGCATCATCATCAGCTGATGACGCCAGCGCCCGAAGGTCATGCCTGTGTGTTTTAGCATATGTCGGGCCAGGGTGCGTTCGCTCATGGCAACATGGCTGGCCCATTGCGCCATGCTGATGCGCTTGTGGGGTGCCGCCAGCATCTGGCGGGCGATGTGTTGCAAGGTAGGGTCTTCAGGCAGTGGCACGTGCAATTGTCGGGCGGGCATGTCGGCCAGCGTATCCAGCAGCACCTGCACCAGACGATGCGTGGAACTGTCGGCCGGGTAGTCCCGTTCCAGGCTGCTCAGGTGCATGATCATCTCGCGCAGCATGGGGCTGATCTCCAGCGTGCAGCAGTGATCGGGCAGTGCGCCGGCCCCCGGCTCGATGAACAGAAAATGAATCAAGGCATTGGCGGCGGCATGGTTGCAGTGCCGTATGCCGCCGGGAACCCAGACGGCGCAGCCGGGCGGCACCATCCAGTAGCCGTCGTCGGCCTGAAAGGTGACCGCGCCATGCTGGGTCATGATGAGCTGGCCCTTGCGGTGCGTGTGCAGCGGCACTTCTTCAGGGCAACCGCCTATATCTACCTTGATACTGAAGGCCGGGCAGCCGTAGGAGTCGGGGTCGAAGTTCATGCTGTCTGTTTTCGGATATAAATTGGCATAATATCGTGATTACGTCGACTGAAAAACCGGCTAGAGTGTAGGCATCCTGAAAAACATGCCCCTCTTTATGTCCCGTCTTGCTTTTTTTCTGCCGTCCCGACCGATGCTGGTTCTGCTGGGCGTTTTATTGATTGCCGCCAATCTGCGTGCGCCTGTCACGGGTATCGCCCCGCTGTTGGAATTGATTCAGGCGGATCTGTCCCTAAACGCCACGGCGGCTGGCCTGTTGACGGCCATGCCTTTGTTTATTTTTGCCGTGGTGTCTTTGCTGTCGGCGGCGTTGGCCCGCGCCGTGGGCCTGTTCCGTTCCTTGTTTCTGGCGGCGGTGTTGATTCTGGCCGGTGTGTTGCTGCGTGTGTTGGGCGGCACTATCGCGCTGTTTCTAGGCATGGGGCTGCTGGCGATGGGAATTGCTATTGCCAATGTTTTGCTGCCGTCCTTGGTCAAGCAGCAGTTTCCGCAGCGCATCGCCTTTGTCACCTCTTTGTATGTTCTGGTGATGGGGCTGGTGGCAGCGCTTAATTCCGCTGTTGCCGTGCCTTTGGCCGAGCTGGCGGGGCAGAGCTGGCGTTGGTCATCCCTTGCCATCGGCGTGATTGCCCTGGCCAGCGTGCTGATCTGGCTGACTCAGCTGGGGGCGGATTCTCGCCAGACACCGCCGGATTCGGCCAAGCCCGCGACTGTGTCCGGGTCGGTTTGGCGGCTGCCTCTTGCCTGGCACATTACCTTGTACATGGGCTTGAACTCGGTGGTGTATTACATGATTGCCAGCTGGTTACCGGCGATGCTGGTCAGTTACGGCTTCGATCCCGAGCAGGCCGGTCAGATACACGGCTTAATGCAGTTGTGCTCAGCGGTACCCGGTCTGGTGTTGCTGCCATTGCTCAACCGTCTGCAGGATCAGCGACCCGTGGCGTTTGCGGGTGCCGCTTTGCAGACACTGACGATGCTGGGCTTGTTGCTGTTGCCTTCGTGGTCGTTGCTTTGGTCCTTGTTGTTCGGCTTTGGCAGCGGCAGCGTATTTATTGTTGCTTTGTCTTTGATCGGCTTGCGCTCGGCCTCGGCCCAGCAGGCAGCGTCTTTGTCAGGCATGGCGCAGTGTGTCGGCTATTTGCTGGCTGCCTGCGGGCCGCCGCTGATTGGTGCTTTGCACGATGTGTTCGGCGATTGGGCATGGGCCTTGGGCCTGTGCCTGTTGGTAACATTGGGCATGATATGGGCTGGCGTGCTGGCCGCGCGGCCAGCACACCGTGTCTGATCGCATCGGTTTCAGTGTTGATGTGGCGTGGTCATGGCCAAGCGCATCGACCAGGCATGAATGCCTAATCCGCCCAGCGCCAGCAGTGCGCCCACCCAGGCGGTCGAGGTCCAGCCCAGGCCTGCCGATACGGTCAGGCCGCCCAGCCATGCGCCCAAGGCATTAGCCAGATTGAAGGCCGAATGATTCAAGGCGGCGGCCAGCGTCTGGGCGTCGCCGGCCACATCCATCAGGCGTATCTGCAAAGCCGGCCCCAAGGCGACCAATGTGCCGATCAATACGATGTTCAGCGGGCCTAGAACAGGGCTATGCGCGGTCAGCATGAACAGCAGCAGCACACCGGCGGCCCAGATCAACACCATGCGTATGCTGCGGTCCAGATAGCGGTCGGCGTAACGCGCGCCCACCAGGTTGCCGATGATCATGCCTGCTCCGAACAAAGCCATGACGACGGGGATGGCGCTGGCCGACAGGCCCGCCAGTTCCATCAGGGTGGGTTTTACATAGCTGAATACCGAAAACATGCCGCCAAAGCCGATGGCTCCTATGCCCAGGGTCAGCCAGACTTGCTTGCGTTTCAGCGCCCCTAGCTCTCGCCAGGGGCTGGCCAGTGTGTTGGCAGGCATGAAAGGCACGAAACGTAGCACCAGAGCCATAGCCAGCACGGCGATCAGACTGACAAAGACGAATGCGGCGCGCCAGCCCAGCCATTGACCCAGGCCGGTGGCCAGCGGTACCCCGGCCAGCGTGGCGACGGTCAAGCCCAGCATGACATAGGCGACGGCCTGGGCCCGTTTGTGTGGGGGCACCAGGCTGGCAGCCACCAACGAGGCCACGCCAAAGTAAGTGCCGTGCGGAAAACCGGCCAGAAAACGGGCCAGCAGCACGGGCAGGTACCCTGGGACCAGGACAGTGAGCAGATTGCCGGCGGCATAGGCCCCCATTAGCGCAATCAGCAATCTGCGCCAGGGCCAGCGCGCACCGGCAACGGCCAACAGCGGAGCGCCGATGACCACGCCCAGCGCATAGGCGCTGATCAGGTGTCCGGCAGCCGGAATGTCGATGTCCAGATCGCGGGCCACATCGGGCAGCAGCCCCATGATGACGAACTCTCCGGTGCCGATGGAGAAACCGCCGACACCTAGTGCCAGCAGAGCCAGCAGAATCTGTCGGGAGGAGCGTTGTAGGCGGTTGTTGGAAGGGGGCATGGTGCAAGCCAGAAAGGGCGACCGTACCGGGCCGCGCCGAATGATGAAAAGCCGGTATTGTCGCGCACTCGCATCATTTGTCTCAAGGGAAAACCCTAGGTTAAATCTGATTTTATTTTCATATATGAATATTTTTTGGCAATTAAGCGTGTTTTGTACTAGGCAATACCACGGTTTTTGTTCAATGCCTAGATCATTTTATTGAATCAACTTATGCAGACACTTTTTTCTGTTTTATATAAAATGCAGATGTTGGATATGCGTATATGTCCAATCATTTTCCTGTGGTAGCTTTCCCCTGGTTTCCCTTAAAGAAATCAGGGGTTTTTTTTATTCTTTTTTCTATAATCATCAATTATCAGTGAATTGATGATCGAGCTAAAAAGCAGCTTTGATCAGGTCCGGGCGTATACTGGTGCAGGCCGGGTTTATTTGATTCAAGCATTTTTTCAAGGCGAAAGCCATGCTGACCGACCCTCTCTTCTATCTGGCCGGTGTGCCGGCCGTGCTGTTGCTGGGCATATCCAAAGGCGGATTTGGCGGTGGCCTGGGGGGCTTTAGCCTGCCTTTGCTCTTGCTGGTCATGCCGCCGATGCAGGCGGCTGCAATTATGCTGCCCTTGCTGTGTCTGGCTGACTTTACTGGCTTGAAGGCGTATTTTGGAAAGTGGGACTGGTCTAATTTGCGCATCATCCTGCCAGGAGCGGTCATTGGCACGGCATTAGGTTGGTGGACCTTCGATGTGTTTGAGTCTGCGCATATTCTGCTTTTGATCGGCGTGATTTCTGTCGGCTATGCCTGTTTGAATATCCGCCGTCGCGCAGCAGGAGCCAATCGGGCGCTATCGAAAAACTGGCTTAAAGGCGGATTCTGGTCCACCTTGTCAGGCTTTACCAGTTTTGTTTCGCACGCCGGCGGGCCGCCCTTGCAGATCTATCTTTTGCCGCAGCGCCTGAATAAAGAAACGTATATTGCCACCACCAATATTTTTTTCTTGTTGATCAACTTAATGAAACTGCCGCCGTATTACTGGCTCGGACAGTTCAGTCCGGCCAATCTATGGCTTTGTCTGGCATTGGCTCCCTGGGTGCCGATAGGCGTTTATCTGGGGGTGTATCTGCAACGCCGGGTACAGACCGATGTTTTTTATGGTTTGTTGCAGTTCTTTCTGTTGTTGACCGGATTGTGGCTGATCTACAAGGGCTGGCAGGGCTTGTCATAATGGTCGCTGCGCTAGAATGCATAGGCGTCGGATCACAGGAGAAATGCCATGAAAGTCGCACTGGGCCAAATGGCCGTTTCCAAGGATGTGCAGGAAAACCTGGATTGTTGCCTGAGCCTGATCGAGCAGGCCACGCGCGCCGGTGCGCAGTTGCTGGTTTTGCCCGAAGGCGTGCTGGCCCGCAACGTGGCTGATCCGGAGCTGGTGCTCAAGTCTGCCCAAGCGCTGGATGGCGATTTCGTCACGCGCCTGAGCGCTGCCACCCGGGATACCGACCTGACGGTGGTATTTTGCATCCATACGCCAGCCGGGCCGGGCAAGGTTTGGAATACGTTGGTTGTGCTGCACGACGGACAAGTGTTAGCGCACTATCACAAGCTGCATCTGTACGATGCGTTCTCGGTCAAAGAGTCGACCTATGTGCAGCCTGGCCAGGATGTGCCAGCCTTGATCGAGGTGGCCGGCCTGAAAGTCGGGCTGATGACCTGTTACGATCTGCGCTTTCCCGAACTGGCGCGGCGTTTGAGCATCGATGGTGCACAGGTGCTGCTGGCTCCGTCGGCCTGGTTGAAAGGTCCGCTCAAGGAACACCACTGGCGGGTTTTGACGACGGCGCGCGCCTTGGAAAACACGGCCTATGTGGTGGCGGTGGGCGAATGTGGAGAGCGCAATATCGGTCAGAGCCTGGTTGTGGACCCATTGGGGGTGATCGTGGCCCAGGCGGCCGAGACGCCGACTCTGTTGCTGGTGGATCTGGATAGGGAGCGGCTGGCTTATGCTCGGCGCATCCTGCCTGTGCTGGATAACCGGCGCTTTCAGACCCCGCAGTTGGCGGTATCGTAAATAACCTGCCTGATCGGTTCAGGACAGGTACAAGGAGATCATCGTATGGTGGAACTTGTCATCAATCAGCGGCAGCACAGCATCGGTGCTTTCGAGGTCGGGCGCGTGCTCCCTTTTCGCCAGCGCCGCATGGTCGGCCCCTTCATTTTCTTTGACCGCATGGGGCCGCAGGAATTGGCCGGTCCTGTCGGTCGACATGCCGATGTGCGTCCGCATCCGCATATCGGCATTTCCACCGTGACGTATTTGTTCGAGGGCAGCATCACCCATAGGGACAGCCTGGGCGTGGAGCAGGATATTACGCCGGGAGCCCTGAACTGGATGACGGCCGGTTCGGGCATCAGTCATTCGGAGCGCTTTGATCCCATCCGCCAGCAGGGCGGGCGCATGGACGGCATACAGGCCTGGGTGGCGCTGCCGGACAACAAGGAAGAGCAGGCTCCGGCTTTTGTGCATTATTCATCCCAAAGTCTGCCTTTGATCCACGAAGCCGGTCTGCAAGGTCGCCTGATTGCCGGTTCGGCCTTGGGCTTGACCAGTCCCGTGCATGTTGATTCGCCACTGTTTTACATCGAACTGCGTGCCCAGGCCGGACATTCCGTGCCGCTGCCTGGTGGCCACGAGGAGCGCGCCATCTATATCTGTAGCGGCGGGCTGGAGGTGGCGGGCCAGCGCTACGAGGCCGGTCAGATGCTGGTGTTTGCCCGGGGCGATGCGCCGCGTATCGTGGCGTTGCTGGATAGTCACTTGATGCTGTTGGGTGGCGAACCAGTCGGACCGCGCCACATCTGGTGGAATTTTGTGTCCTCGCGCAAGGAACGGATCGAGCAGGCCAAGGACGATTGGCAGAATGGCCGTATCGCACTGCCGCCGCAGGACGACCAGGAATTCATTCCTTTGCCCCAGAACTAAGGGCGGGTGCTGCGGAAATAGCCGATCGCTTTTTCCTGTTCAGGGGGCGCACGCATTAGCGGGTTCGCGGTTGCTCAAGCACACGGGATTCTTTGACGTACCTTTGTTTGGTTCTTCAAAAAATCCCGTGCGCCAATTCCTCCAGTCGATGAGGAATTGGCTTTTTGAAGACGTCGTTCAAGACGCAGCACGCTCGGACGGAGCTGATGGCTTGCCGGCGCTGCGCGCCGGTGCCCTGGTCGGGCCACATGGCCGGGCGCGTCGTTAACTCCGGCGGGTTGCTTGTCCACCGGACAAGCAACAAGCGCCGCCGTCAAACAGAACGACGCTTGCACTCCGTCCCCGTGCCCCGCCTGCGGCAAGCCATCCGACCCGCCCCGTCCGAGCGTGCTGCGCCTTGAACGGCTCAAAACATCGATGACATCGCCCCGGCTATACATAGTCATACCCAACAGACCATTAAGCGGATGGCTGATATCGTGTACGACGTATACGGACGTCCTGCCACTTGGGCCAAGCACAGCGGTGCCGTTCTCGCCAGGTCGGCCACAGAGGGCGAAGGACCCCGCCAAGCCGACCCGCTGTGGCCGACCTGGCGAGAACCCGAGTTTCTGTCCGTTTGGCCCAAAGGCCTGCCCATTGCGAAGGAATCCCCGAAATCTCTCGAAGAACCAAAAAAAGCCCTGGAACCAAGTCCAGGGCCGGGAAGGCTTGCGCGTCAGGGCTGGTGGATTTGCCTGTAGTCTGCCTGAAGCGGCAGAACGGTTTTTTAATGCGACGGCAAGCCGGGCGGGCGACAAGGTCGCTCTCGCTGTACACAACAGAGGGCGATTGTACGGACAGGCCATCCCGGCGGCCGTGATGACCTGTCTGCCGGCAGGGCTATTGCCGCTGACGGTTTGAGCGCGGCGGCTATTAATCGCGGGCGGGAATGTTCAGGCCGCGCTGCACAGCGGGACGATTGACAAAGGCCTGCAAGACGCGGGCGACGTTGTCGAAGTCCTTAAATTGCACCAGTTCGCCGGCATCGTAAAAGCCGATCAGGTTACGCACCCACGGAAACAGCGCAATGTCGGCAATGGAGTATTCCTGCCCCATCATCCAGTCTTTGCCTTCCAGATGCCGATCCATGACGCCCAGCAGGCGGCGTGATTCGGCGACATAACGGTCGCGTGGACGTTTGTCTTCGTAGTCTTTACCGGCAAATTTATGGAAAAAGCCTAATTGGCCGAACATGGGGCCGGCTCCGCCCATCTGGAACATCAGCCATTGCAGCGCCTGGTAGCGGCCTGCGGGGTCCTGGGGCAACAACTGGCCGGTTTTCTCGGCCAGGTAGATCAGGATGGCGCCGGATTCAAACAGCGCCAGGGGACGGCCGTCGGGGCCGTTGGGGTCCAGGATCGCGGGAATCTTGTTGTTGGCGCTGAGCGAAATGAACTCGGGGCTGAGCTGTTCGTTGCGCTCGAAGCTGACCAGATGCGGCTCGTAGGGCAAGCCTACTTCTTCCAGCATGATTGAGACTTTGACGCCATTGGGGGTGGGCAGAGAGTACAACTGCAGGCGTTCGGGATGCTGCGCAGGCCATTTGCGCGTGATGGGGAAAGAGGACAGGTCGTGGTTCATGGCTTCCTTGGGATGGCGTAGGTGTCAGGCCTTCTATAGTAGCAAGTCGGTTTTGCGGCGGCGCAGCGGCACAAGCAGTTCACGCAAGCCATTGTGGTCCAGTTCATGAGCCAGGGCCAGTAATTGCCCTAGTCGTCCGGGGGGAAAGCCTTCTCGCGCAAACCAGTTCAGGTAGTGGCCGGGCAGGTCCGCCAGCATGCGGCCTTTGTACTTGCCGTAAGGCATGGGTGTATCGAGTAGTGCTTGCAGATCCTTGCCGGGCTCGTTCATGGGGCGTGATCAAAAAAGGAAGAGAGACGGATTATGGCATGGTGCGGCACGCCTGCTTTTTGGCGTCTAAACCGCGCCTCTGTAAATGGTTTCAAATAAAACGCATAAAACACATAAAAGCAATAAACTGCAATAATTCAAATCAAACGCAAGATATTGAAATAAAAGAAAATTATTGTTTGTTTGAATGGCGTTGCTCACTTTGTCCTGCTGGGCGCGGAACAGAGCGCTTTTCCTTGTTCAGTTTGTTGGAATATGGCCTGAAAGGCTTGGCTAGAGTCCCTTTACGTTTCTTGACATGTGGACATTGTGATGCCGTCTTTCAAAGGTACCTCTCTTCGTTCGGCCGTTTTGCTGGCCCTGCTGACTCTGACCGCTTGCGGAGGTGGAGGTGGTGGCGGCGGGAGCGGTACGCACGATACTTGGCAGCCGCCATTGGTCCGCCCGCCTGGGGGGCAGGGAGAGGGGATTCAGGGACAGCTCGACCCCGATCCACCTGCGCCGGATGTGCCCCCTGCCGAATCGGCGGGCGCCAATCGCAGCTTTGTGTCCGGATGGAGTCAGGGCCACGATGGCAGCGGTGTGCGAGTGGGCTTGGTCGATGCGGGGATCAACCCCGATCATGCTGCGCTGTCCGGGCGCATCGACAGCTATGCGGTGTTTAATAACCAGGGCCAGGTGGCGGGTGCAACGGCCCAGGCCGATACTGCCCAGCACGGCGCGCGCGTGGCCCAGGTCATTGTGGGCAATGGTTTTGCCGGCAGTCAGAGCGGGTATGCGCCTGGCGTCAGTCTGCAAGCGCGTCAGATCGGGCAGTTGGAGAGCGTGTCGGTATCGGCCGGTTTGTTGGCCATGCGCGATCTGCAGGCTCAGGGCGTGCAGATCGTCAACAATAGCTGGAATGTGGCCCCCTTGGCGGCACCGACTCCGGAGCTGGTACGCAGCCGGCAGGCATTCAATTTAAAAACCTATCAGGATCTGGTGCAGGGCGGCATGCTGATTGTGCAGGCTGTCGGCAATAACGCCCAGAGCCAGCCTGGAGCCTTGTCTTTACTGCCGCTGGCCGATCCAGCCTTGCAAAGCGGAGTGATAGCCGTGACCGGCGTGCATGAACAGGCCGATGGTCACGTCAGCTTGCCGGCTTCGGCCAATGCTTGTGGTGCGGCCAGTGCCTGGTGCCTGGCTGCGCCGTTTGCCTTTCGGGTGGCGATTACGACAGGGGAAAACTATGCCTTGCTGAATGATCGCGGAACCTCGTTTGCTGCGCCGGCTGTAACGGCGGTGGCGGCGGCCATCAAGCAGAAATATCCCTGGATGAGCAATGACAATTTGCGCACGACCTTGTTGACGACGGCCAGCGATATTGGCGCGCCGGGTGTGGACGAGTTGTTCGGCTGGGGGCGTCTGGATGCAGCCAAGGCGATGAACGGGCCGGCCCAGTTGGCATTTGGCGATATGCGTGCCGATGTCACGCCAGGTCACTACGTGTTCAGCAATCCCATTTCGGGTGCGGGTGGGTTGATCAAGCAGGGAGCAGGAACGCTGGAGCTGACAGGCCGGAACAGTTATAGCGGCGCAACACAGATCGAGCAGGGCGAATTGCGGGTGAGCGGTACTTTGCGCTCTGCCGTCCGGGTCGGGCCGGCAGGCATACTTGGCGGGCAAGGAAGCACGGGTTCGGTCATCAACCAGGGCACGGTGCATAGCCACGGAGCCGGCCTGACGGTGCAGGGTGATTACAGTCAGGGTGCCGCAGCCGTGCTGGATGCCCAGTGGGGCAGTGTATTGGCCGTGCGCGGCAAAGCCGAGCTGGACGGCACCTTGCGTCTTTCGGGGCAGCGGGTAGGTTTTGTCGGTCAGGCGGGACAATGGATACCTGTATTGACGGCGGCCCAGGTGCAGGGTCGATTCAGCCAGATCCAGGATCAGGGATCGGTCTTGCTCAGTCAGGATGTGCTGTACCGACCTGGTGGCGTGGACTTGCATTATCAGGCGCGCCCGGCCAGCGGTTTGATGGCGGCGCGCGCGGATGGGCCGGCCGCCGATATCGTGCTGCGCAGCGCCCAGTCGTTTGACGCCGTGGTGGCCGGCCTGAGTGCGCCGTCCGATGACATAGGGAGCACGGCGTCGGTGCAGCAGGCGCGTCAAGCCACCGGGCGCATTCAGCACATGACGCGTAGCGGCCAGGATCTGGCCGATGTCCTGTACTCGCTCAGCGGGGCGACCTATGCCAATGCACTGGCACTGGCGGCGCGCCAGTATCGCGCACATGGCGAGCTGTTCATGAACCAACTGGCCGTGCCGGTGGGGATGGATGCCTTGTCCTTCCGTGTCTGGGCCGCGCAGTCCCGACACGATGCGCGCTGGCGTCCCCAGGAGTTGGATGGGCGCTTGAAGGCCGATGACACGCAAATTGGTATCAGCCACCGTCTGGACAATCGCTGGACCTTGGGGGCGGCTCTAGGGCGCCAATCGATGCGCTGGTCCGAGGCCTTGACGGCGCAATCGCAAACACAGTCCAGTACGGTGCGCAGTGAATCGCTGATCGCCGGGGCGGCTTGGCAGAACGAACAGGGTTGGCGGGTGCAGGGCGCGTTGGGTTACCAGCATCTGCGCCAGCACGCGCGCCGCTGGGTGGGGACTGGTCAGGACGGGGAGGCGGCGCGCGGCGACGGACGGGGACGTGCCTGGTCGATCAGCGCGTCCGCGGCGCGCCGCTGGAGTCTGGGGACATCCTGGAGTGTGACCCCTTCATTGGGTTTGGGCTGGCAGCATGTACGTCAGAACGCTCTTCAGGAAGAAGGCGGCGTGTTCAGCCTGGCTCTGGGGCCGGTGGCGCGTTCGCTGTGGACCGCCAGGGCCGGCGTAAAAACGGTCTACGATTTTCAGAGCCTGGGCCGCCCGGCGCGTCTGTCGGCCGCAGTCACCTACGAGCGCGACCTGGGCGGCAATGCGTTCGCCTATCAGGCCAGTTATCAGGGAGTGCCCGGCCAGCGTTTCGAGCAGCAAGGCGTGGCGCTGGGCCGTGATCGGATCAATACGCAACTGCGGGTGGATTGGCAGATCGGCGCGCGCACGGACCTGGGCCTGGGCGTGCAGACCCATCATGGTAAGGATTGGAACAGTATGGATCTGGGCGTGCAATTGGGGGTGCGCTTCTAGCGGATCGCAGCCGCGTTGAAAATCGCGGCTGCCAGCCGGGCAGACTTGATGGATAATCGCTGTCTTGTTGCTGGCTTGCGCCAGATTGATTCAAGCAAGGACGCTGACATGGTTGAACTCAAGAATGTATCGAAGTGGTATGGCCAGTTCCAGGCGCTGGCCCAGTGCAGCGTGCAGGTGCAAAAAGGCGAGGTGGTGGTGTTTTGCGGTCCCTCGGGCTCGGGCAAGTCCACCTTGATCAAAACCATCAATGGCCTGGAAGATATCCAGGAGGGCGAGATCCTGTTCAATGGCCAGTCGATTCATGCTCCTGGGCAGGATATGTCGGCTCTGCGCACGAAGATCGGCATGGTGTTTCAGCACTTCGAGCTGTTCCCGCACTTGAGCGTGCTGGAGAATCTATGCATTGCACAGGTCAAAGTGCTGGGCAGGACACCCGCCCAGGCCGAACAAAAGGCCCTGGCTCTGCTGGAGCGGGTAGGTCTGCGTGATCATGCCGATAAGCATCCGGCGCAGTTGTCGGGCGGTCAGCAGCAACGCGTGGCGATTGCGCGCGCTTTGTCGATGGACCCGCAGATCATGTTGTTTGACGAACCGACCTCGGCGCTGGACCCGGAGATGGTCAACGAGGTGCTGGCCGTGATGATCGAGCTGGCCCAAGAGGGTATGACCATGCTGGTGGTGACCCACGAGATGGGCTTTGCCCGAAAGGTCGCTGACAGGGTGGTGTTCATGGATCAGGGCCGTATCGTGGAAGTATCTGACAAAGACAGTTTTTTTAGTCAGCCGACATCAGAGCGCGCCCGGGATTTTCTGAGAAAAATCATTCACTGACATTTCTGTATTCGTCGTCTCGCCTGCCGGCGCGGGCGGGCGAGACGAACACCGCGATCAGCGCAGGTGCCGGTCAAAAAACGCCAACGTGCGCTGTTGTGCCAGTTCGTAGGACGGCGCGTGGAAATCGGCGCGTTGCTGGCAGCCGAAACCGTGACCGGCTTCTGGGTATTCGTAGATTTCGGCCTGCGGCTGGGCGCTGCGTATGGTTTGCACGGCGCTGGCGGGGATAGAGTGGTCCTGCTGGCCGAAGTGCATTTGCACAGGGATGCGTGGCGTCAGGTGCGCCGCCTGGGCGATCTGGCTGCCATACCAGCAACTGGCGGCCTGCAGGCCGTCCAGCTTGCAGGCCGCCTGCCAGCTCAAGGAGCCGCCCCAGCAGTAGCCCACAATGCCGATGTGTTCCAGATCCAGTGTCTGGATGCAGCTTTGCAGATCCAGCAGGGTCTGCTCCACAGGAATGGCATTGCGCAGTTCCAGCCCGCGCTGGACACCCTGGGCGGTGTAGTCCAATTCCACCCCTCGTTCGCGACGGTCAAACAGGGCGGGCGCGATGACTCGGTAGCCTTGCTGCGCAAAGCGATCGCAGGTGTCACGTATCTGCGCATTGACGCCGAAAATCTCTTGCAGAACGATCAGGCCGCGCCTGGCCTGATCGTCGCCGGTGACATAGGTCTGGAAGGCGTGTCCGTCTGCGCTGTTCAGCGATGCATTCATGGTTTGTTTTTTCCTGTGTGCTGCTCGATCCGGTGATCGGCACCGCTCGTGGATATCGTCGGCTCCGTGCCGCTCCAGTCGACCCGCTGGCCTATGCCGGCGATGGTCAAGGTGCTGGGGCCGCGCAGATCGAGCTCAAGGGCATGACCTTCGCCGTCAATCTCGATGGCCGCCAGCGGCGCGCCTTGCACAGCGCTTTGTATGCGGTGCCCGCTACCGCTGACGATCAGCCCGCCGACCGAGGCGGCGCTGATCTTTTGCTCGATCCCGCCTATATCCAGCGCGTTTGCCCGTTCCAGCGTGATGACATGCTCTGAACCAGCCACATCCACGCGGCCGCATGGGCCGGTCAGCTGTAGCTTGTTGGCATTGCCGCTGATGTTGATGTCCCGGCCCTGACAGGGAATGGTGCGCTGGACGTTAATGCCGTCCAGTTCCAAGGCGTTTGCCTGGGCGGTGCCGACCGCCATGCCCGAGAGCAGGGCGCACAGTAAAACAGTTCGCATAATGATCGCTATTCCTTTGGGTGGTTGAATGCGGGATGCACTGATTGTGAGGCTACGGGATTGTCGCATAGCCGCTGGCAGGCTTTGTATCGATCGGTGTCTTTTCCGTCGGCGGGCGTTGTACACTTTGCAGCGGCCGCTTGCGCACCCGGGGTAGTAGCCGGTTCACACACGTCAGGCCGGCTTGGTTTTCCGATGGTGGGTGGCGTACGTTGACGGAGCTGTAATGCGTGAAGTCTTGATGGATGGTCTGTTCTGGACCATGGTGATGCCCTGGACCTTGTTCATCGGGCTTTTTCTGGTGCCCAGGCGTCCGGTCTGGTTGCGGCGTTATGCCTTTCCGGGGTTTTTCTTTGCTCTGGGCCTGGCGCTGATTGCGCTGGTGGCGGTGGGGGTGGGCATATTCAGCCTGGTGCTGGGGCTGATCGCCTTGTGGGTCGTCTACGAGCGGCCACGTGTGGCGACTTAAAAAAAACCGCAGTCAGTTCTGCCTGAACGCTTATGCCGGATGCGTATCGCGGCCTAAGAGGGGCATGCCTGTCTGCGGTTTTATCCGACTCAAGTATGGCGCTTATTGCACCGCGTCTCCATAGCGGGCCGCCACATTGCGTTCACCGATGGCCAGGCCCGTGGTCATGCCCAGACCTGTGTGCATGACCGTCACTTGTGTGGTGGGGTCTGCCTGCAGCACCGAGAACGGTGCCGGTCCTTTGGCACCGTACACGCCTTGCCAGCGCTGCAGAACCTGGACGCGGCAGCCCAGCACGGTCTGGGCCAGATCCAGCATCAACTGGTCGGTTTCTTCCTGATTGAACGGGCTGGCTTGCTGACCGTAGTCGTGCGAGTCGCCGATGATCAGGTCGCCCTCCGGGGTTGGGCTGATCAGCAGGTGTATGCCTTGGTCCAGTAATGTGCCGTGGCGCTGCTGCACCTGTTCGCGCAAGGTCTGGGCCAGCGGCAGATCGCTGAAGGCACCGTAGTGCAGGCAGGACAGCCCGGTCAGCAAAGGACGATCCAGTTGCCAGCCGGCATCGACGGCGCGCACCTTGAGCATTTGCAGGCGGGTGACTGAAGGCTTGACGGTTGCCAGCAGTTCGCGGTGCAGGCTGACGTAGTCGTGGCCGGGGCAGACATAGATGCTGTCTGCGCTGAAATTGCCCAGATTGCTCTGGACCCGACCTTCCTGCGCGATGTGGACATGGGCGTTGGTGTAGACCGTGACACCCATAGCCTGCAGGCTGGCGGTGATGGCCGGCAAGGCATCGCGCGAATAGATCTGCAGATCGTCCATGCCTTGCAGCGCGCCGTGGTGGTGCGCCAGCCTACCTTCAAACAGTCCGGCCAGTTCACGGCCATTCAGCAGGCGACAGGCGACCCCCAGCTTCTGGGCGCGGTCCTGGGCGAAGTCGGCCAGCACGTCCATTTCCAGCTGATTGCGCGCCAGCACCAGCGAACCATTGCTGCGCACATGAAAGCCGGCCTGGGCGGCCAGAGCCAGCCATAGCGGGTGGCTTTCGCGTGCCAGCTCCATCATGATGCCCGGTGCCTGGCCGGTAACCAGCACCTGGCCGAAGTTGCGTATGGTGGCACCCTGGGCCTGGTGGCTGCGTTCAAATACAGCCACATTCAGTTTGCGGCGGGCAGCCGCCCAGGCATGAGCCATGCCCAGGATGCCGCCCCCCACGATGATGACATCGTAGTGTTGAGTCATGATTACTTCTTCTTGGCTTCCGATTTGCCGTCGTAACGCTTGGTCCATTCCTGGATGATGCGTTCACGGTTTTCGGCGGCCCACACGAAGTTATTGTCGATCAGGCGCTTGTTCAGATCGGCAGGCAGGTGCGGGTTGGCCGTGGCGATGGCCGGAATGGCCAGCACGGCGAAGTTGCTCTTGTACAGGTGGTTGGCTTCTTCGCTGGCGGAGAAGTCAGCCAGTTTCTGTGCGGCTTCCAGGTTCTTGGTGCCTTTCATGATGCCGGTGGCTTCGATTTCCCAGCCCAGACCTTCTTTGGGGAACACCAGTTCCAGAGGGGCACCTTCTTCTTTCAGGCGGGCACCGCGGTAGTCAAAGGATACGCCGATGGCGTATTCACCGGCGGCGGCCATATTGCAAGGCTTGGAACCCGAGTGGGTGTAAGCACCGATGTTTTTGTGCAGACCGTCCATGAAGGCCCAGCCTTTTTCTTCGCCAAACAGTTGCAGCCAGGCGCTGACGTCCAGAAAGCCGGTGCCCGAGGAAGCGGGGTTAGGCATGACGATCTTGCCGGCGTAGACAGGTTTGGTCAGGTCTTCCCAGGAGGTAGGCATGGGCAGCTTTTGCTTTTCCATTTCCACCGTGTTCACGCACAGGGCGGCGGCAAAGCCGTTCATGCCGACCCAACTGGGCGGATTGTTGCCATCGCGCATTTTGGCGTCGATTTTTTCCAGCCCTTTGGGGGCGTAGGGCTGCAGCATGCCCTGGCTGGCCATCAGGCCCAGCGAGGAACCGGCCAGACCCCAGATGGCGTCAGCCTTGGGGTTGTTCTTTTCGGCCAGCAGCTTGGCGGTGATGATGCCGGTGGAATCGCGCACCCACTGGATCTTGATGTCGGGATTGGCTTTCTCGAAGGCGGCCTGGTAGGCCTTCAACTGGTCGGCTTCCAGAGCGGTGTAGACCGTCAGCGTTGTGGCGGCCTGGGCCAGGGAGGCAGCGCCCATCAGAGCGGCGGTCAGGGAAGTCAAAACAATGGTTTTCATGCGGATAGCTCCGTTGTGTCGGAAAAGGGTCATCAGGATTGGATAGGGTCAGTCGGTAGTTGGCCGGCGGCCAGGCGCTGCTGGATGTCCTCCAGAACGGCCGGCAGATCGGCGACGGTATCGATCAGGTAGTGGGGGCGCACAGGCGCAAAAGTGGCGGCCGAACGCTGGCGGGCGGCTTCTTTGTCGGTTTCGCCCAGGGCCAGAAACTCGGCTTCGGTCAGGCCGGCCGCGTTGCCCGAGAGCAGCAGGCCGACCGTCCACATGCCGGCACCGTGGCCTTCTTCGATCCCGACAGGGGTGTCGTCGATCTTCACGCAGCCGGCGACCTGGCTGATCTCCAGGCGGATCACGTTTTCCAGGGCCATGGCGGGCCAGGGGCGGGCCATCGGCACTTCGTCAAATGCGACGTGGTAATCCACAAAGACTTGTTGCTGATTGGCGTGTTGCAGCAGATTGTCCAGAACGATGCGCGGGTAGCCCGAGCAGGAACCGATCTTCAAGCCTTGGCGGCGCGCCCACGACAGGGTTTCGCGCACGCCGGGAATGGGGGCGGAAAATTCGCCCACGCGCTCGGTCTGCAAGGGCAAAAACGTGTTGTAGATCTGGTCTACATCGCTGTCGTCGGATTCGCGTTGGTGCAGGGCCTGGAATTGGGCCTGGACTTCGGGCAGGGCCAGCATGGCCTTGATGTGGTCCCATTTGCCTATGCCCATGGCGCTGCGGGCCTGCTCCAGGTTCAGCGTCAGGTCGTAGCGACCAAAGGCCTCGACCAGGATCTGCGTGGGGGCGAAGGAGCCAAAATCGACCAGCGTGCCGGCCCAGTCAAAGATCAGGGCTTCCAGGCGTGGAGCTGGGTCTGGGCGTCCGTCCAGGCGGGTGATGGAGGGGGTCTGGGATTGCATGGCTATCCTATCGTGTCGTAGAAAGAGGGGAAGAAGTGCGCCAGGCCTGTGTGCGGCGCAGCGAGGCGCGGCTGAGCAGATGCACCAGCAAGCAGAACGTAGCCGAGCTGAGCATGATCAGCGTGCACATGGCGGCGGCCGGGCCGATGAAACCGGCGTCGTCCATGTTCATGACGGCCACCGAGGCCAGGACGGTCTGAGGGCTGTACAGAAACACCACCGCCGATACGGTCGTCATGGCCGAGACGAACAAGTAGCGGGCCACCGAGAGCAGGGCAGGCAGGCACAGGGGAACGGTCACTCCGGTCAGGGTAGACAGGCGAGGGGCCTTCAGGGAGGCAGCGGCGGCTTCCAGCTCGGCAGGGATGGACTTCAGGGCGGTGACAAAGGTCAGGTGCGCGCTGGTGTACATATGCACGACCGTACACAGCACCAGCAAGGCCATGGAGCCGTACAGGCCGGACATCGGATTGGACGGATGATTGAAAAAGAAGATGTAGCCCAGGCCCAGTACCAGGCCGGGAATGGCCATCGGCGTCAGGGCCAGCATGCGCAGCACGCCGTACAGGCCTTGCTCAAAGCGCCCGGTGGCCGGCAGCTTTTCCAGCATCCAGGCCCCCAGAAAGATCAGGGCAGAGCCGATCAGTGCTGTGCACAGGCTCATGAACAGGCTGTTGCGCCAGGCCAGCCAGCCGCCGCCGTCCATATTGTCGAAGTCGTAGGATTTCAGCGACAGGCTCAGGTTGTAGGGCCAGAACTTGATCAAGGATGCCCAGACCGCCATGCCCACGATGGTCAGGATGGCCAGGGACACCACGACCAGGATCAGCGTAAAAAAGCGATCGCGGCGGGCGTGTGCGGTCGGAACGTAGGCGCTTAACTGTCCTTGCGCCTGGGTGCTGGCCCTGGACCGCAGGTGGCGGTCCAGCAAAAAAGTCAGCACGGCGGGTATCAGCAGCAGCATGCCGATGGCTGCCCCTTTGGAAAACTGCAACTGGCCGACCACGGCCTTGTAGGCCTCCATCGCCAGCACGTTGTAAGAACCACCCACGACCTTGGGAACGCCGAAGTCGGTCACGGTCAGGGTAAAGACCAGGCAGGCGGCTGAAAAGACGGCGTAGCGGCTGGCCGGCAGGGTAACGGTCAGGAAACGGCGCCAGGCACCGGCACCCATGGCGCGGGCGGCGTCATACAGGCGCGCATCGGCCAGGGCCAGACCGGTGCCCAGAATCATCAGGGCATGGGGAAACGTATAGAAGGCTTCGCCCAGCACAATGCCCCAGAAGCCATAAATGGTCTGGCCACCGATCCAGTCGCGCAAAATCCCCTGGTTGCCGAACAGGTAGATCAGTGACAGGCCGGGCATCAGCGACGGTGCCAACAATGGCAGCAGGCCCAGTGCCCGGAACAGACCTGCGCCCCGGACGCAGCAGCGTTGCAAGGCAAAGGCAAAGGCGTAGGCTGTCGGGATCACAATGCTCAGCGTGGTCACGCCGACCAGAATGCTGCGGCCCACCATGCTCATGAAGCCAGGAGCGCTGACGATGTTCCAGAACTGGCTCAGGCCGACCAGATTGCCGTCGCCGTCCTGAACGGCGCGCAGCAGAATGAACAACATGGGCAGAGCCAGAAACAGCAAGAGCAGCGCCAGCAGCGAGAGCGTCAAGAAGCGGCGGGCCACGAACCCAAGCCAGACAGGCAGAGGCTGCCGGGTCAGGGGTGGCGCGGATCGCTTGCCGACGACTGAAGGCGGGAGCGATAGGGCCGTTGCGCGGCTTGCGCCGCTATGGCTGGCGGTAGACAGTTCAGGCGTGGGCATACAGGGCCTCGCTGGGGAGCTGGACGCGACAACGGCGCGCGGCCAAGGGGGCAAGCAGGCGGTCGCCCTGTTCCGGATTGACGATGGCCTGTACGGTCAGCCCATCCATGCCTTCGGGGCGCAGCGTCAGCTTGTAGTGGCGGCCCAGGAAGATGCCGTCCACGATGTCGGCCAGAAACGTGTTGGCGATGCCATTGGGGTTGGACGAGTCCAGCACCCGGATATTTTCGGGGCGGATAAATAGGCGGCCTGGCTTGACCGGCGCATCCTGGCCCAGATCCAGGCGGGCGCGCTCGACCATGACCGAACAACTGTTCAGCGGCGTATAGGGCAGCCAGTTGGCCTCTCCGATAAAGCCGGCCACAAAGGGGTTGGCGGGTGCCCGGTATAGGGCCTGCGGGCGGTCAAACTGGACCAGCCGGCCTTTGTCCATGACGGCGATCCGGTCGGCCATCACCATCGCTTCTTCCTGGTCGTGCGTGACCATCAGCGTAGTAATCGACAATTGCTTTTGCAGGGCGCGCAGCTCTACGCGCAGCCGTTCACGCACCTGGGCATCCAGCGCCGACATCGGCTCGTCCAGCAGCAGCAGCGAGGGCGAGGGGGCCAGAGCGCGGGCCAGGGCGACACGTTGTTGCTGACCACCGGACAGTTGCGCCGGGTACTTGTTTTCCGAGCCCGACAAGCCGACCAGATCCAGCATTTCCGAGACGCGCAGTTGCACCTGTTCGGCCAGCTTGCGGCGTGGCGACAGGCCATAGGCGATGTTCTGCGCCACGGTCAGGTTCGGGAACAGGGCATAGGACTGAAACAAAATGCCGTAATCGCGCTGCTGCGGCGGCAACTGGCTGATATCCCGACCCGCCATGATGATGGCACCGCGGTCGGCGCGTTGCAGACCGGCAATGCTGCGCAGCAAGGTGGTCTTGCCGCAGCCCGAAGGCCCCAGCAGGCAGACCAGCTCGCCGGCCTGTATGTCCAGGCTGACCTGGTCCAGGGCGGTAAAGGAACCGAACTGCTTGTGCAGTCCTTGTATCGATAAAAAGGCGGCAGTGGCGCTCATTCCGAAATCCGGCTTGTCATGTAGGTCATGGCCGCCAGTATGTGAGCCGTACATGATGGCTCTATGACAGAACATAAAATTTCTGTAATACGAGAATCGGATAATTTGGACTTCGAGTGTTTTGCGGGAGAGTCGCAGCATGCTGGCTCTGGAACTGAAGTCTTTTCACGCCATCGCCCATAGTGGCTCTATTACTAAGGCTGCGCAGATGCTGGGCATCAGTCAGCCTACCGTCACGTCGCATCTGCGCCAGTTGGAAGCGCGCTATGGCATAGAATTGTTTTATCGACAGGGCAAAGGAGTTTACCTAAGTGAGCAAGGCGAACGTCTGCTGCCCCAGGTCGAAGAGCTGATGCAGCAGGCGGCCCAGATCGACTTCAGCCTGCGCGATCTGCGTGATCTGAAAAGCGGCAAAGTGCGAGTCGGTGCTACGGGGCCTTACTACATCATGGATGTGTTACGACGGTTTTACCAAGCCTATCCAGGTGTGGAAATGAAGTTGAGCATAGATAACTCGCAACGGGTGCTCAGCAGCTTGCTCGATTACCAGTTGGATGTCATTGCCTCGTCATTTTTAGTGGACGACGAACGTATCATCCGGGTGTTGCTGGCTTCGGACCCCTTGGTCGTGGTTTTACGGCGCGATCACCCGCTGGCCGCGCGCAAGCGGGTGCGTATTGCCGAGCTTTGCCCTCATACGATTCTGATGCGAGAAAACGGCTCCATGACTCGAGAACTCTGTCTGCAAGTTTTCCGGCAGGCCGGGCAGCAGCCTGGCCAGGTGCTGGAGATCGGCAGCCGGGAGGCCATTTGTTGGGCCATAGTTTGTGGTTTGGGGGCCAGTTTGTTGCCTTTGCGGGAAGTTCCCGCCCACCCCGAGATCGTCACGCTGCGCATCAGCGACGTGTCCGTGCATCTGAACGAATATGTGTATTGCCTGAAAGAACGCGCGCATGGTCATGCCATACGCGCGTTTCTGGATCAGGTTCAGGTGGATTTGCCCGTTCGCTAGGCGCGTTGTCGCGTCAAGACTGCGAGAGTGCCTTCTGGAAAGCGTCGCGTGCCTGGTGTACTGCCTGGCGACGCTCTTGCAAGGTGGTGCGCAGAGCGGCGATCTGGTCTTCCTGCGCAGCCAGTTGCTCGGTAAAACGCTGTCCCAGCGTGCTTTGCGCGGTAACTGCAGCCAGGTTGGCGCGGATGCGTTCCTGTTCGCTGACCGTCTCCTCCAGCGTTTGTAGGGTCTGCTTCTGCTGATCCTGCGCCTGGCTTAATTGACGGCGTAGCGCGATCAGTTCGTCCATGCGCTGGGCCTGGGCGGTATCCATGCCCGTGCCGCGCCATTGGGTCAGCAGGTTCTCGTCGATATCCTCCAGGCTCAGTTCCATCTGGTCCTGAATGCTCAGTTGCGCCGTGACGGTCACCGTCTGGCCTTTAGGAACCTTGACCCGCAGGCGGTGTTCTTGCGCCGTGTCGCTGTCGTGCGCGTCCGATTGCAGTGTCCATCCATCCTGGCGGGGCAACTGAATCAGAACCTGGCGATCCTGGTCGGCTGCGCCTTTGATCTGAAAGCGGTGGTGCTGGATGCGGGTCCAGTCCGAGCGGGCGATGCCATCGGCCACGCGGGTGCGGGACAGACGGTGTTCCTCTGTCTGTTCGGCGCGCACCTGCACTTTGTTGTCGCGTGCAAAGTAGATCAGGCGTTGTTCGCCGGCCGGCAGTCCGGCCAATTCGGCATCGCCCACATGACCGCTGCGCTGGTCAAAAACGGTAATGATGCCCGGCGGCAAGGAATTGGCCTGCTGGTTATCCAGCAAGATAGCGGCGGTGGGATGATCGCTGCTCTGGCCGCTGCGGTAGACAGACAGGGCGTCGGCCTTCAGTTCTGTGTCCACAAACGGAACCGATACGGTCTGTCCGGCCGGCACATCCAGCGCTTGAGGCAGGCTGAAGCGGACATTGGACAGGTTTTCCTGGGCCTGCGAGGTCGCCTCCGGGCCGTAGGGCTGGGCCCAGGCGCTGTCCTGCGCCATTTCGGCCATCACAGGCGCGATGGGGGCGGGCATGGCCATCCTGCGTTCGCTTGCCTTGGCCTGCAGGGCAGCGCCTTGCGCTGTCCTTGCCTGTTGCATGGCCGATTGGGTGTCGGCGGCCGGAGCCAAGGCGCTGCCCACGGCAACGGGCAGTTCGGGGCGCTGGTTCCAGTAGCGTTCCAGCAGACGTTGGCGCAGTACGACGGGCGAGCCCGAGCTTAATGTCACCTTGACCTGTTTCCAGTCCTCGCCGCTGGTGTTCTCGAACACGGCCCAGGCCTGCAGGCGGGCTTTGTCGCCATCGAGCATCAGTCTGTACGTGCTTTTCCAGACCGGCGCAGGAATCAGGTAGGACAGACGGGCCGGGCCTTGGCCGGCTTGGTCCAGCACAATATGAATGTCGCGGCTCTGGTCATTGCTCTGGCTGGCCAGCACCTGGGTGGCGCGCTGCAGCTTTTTCTGCAACTCGCTATCGAGTACGTCCAGATTGGCGTCGGGGCCCAGTTCCAGTGTTTGGATCTGGCCGTTGTCGGCCAAGACGGTCAGCAGAGTCTGCGCTGCACGGTCGCGTGTCGGCGGCGAATTTTGCACGCCCAGCACCGCACCGCTGACGTTGCGTCCCTGGGAGCTGGCCTTGACCTGTACGCCACGCAGCGCATGGGCCAGGGCGGCGGGCGAGCGCAGATCCTCGGCCGAGAAGGGCAGGCTGTCAAAAGTTTCTTGCAGCGGAGCCAGGCCCGCGAGTGTAACCGAGGCAATACGGTGTGTGCCGTCGATGGCCGTCAGTGTCTTGAGGACGTCGTCCACCTGGTTAAGCGGCACGCGAATATGCAGGGCCCCTTCTTTGTCGGTTTGGGCGCTGCGTTCAATTTCGGCCACGCCTGCGGTCGATAGGGTAATGGTCTGGATGTCGCCGGCCAGGGCTGCCGTGCTGCACCAGGTCAATCCCAAGACCAGCAGGCTGCGGTTCAAAAGACGTAAGCGAGAAGGAGAAACGCAGCGGGACATAGGTATTTCCTTGTTCGTTCATAGGCAAAGCGTGTTGGGCGCATTATGCCGACCCTTGCGTTTGCGTGCCCGTGAATCAGGTAACAAAAGACTGCCGTCTGCTGCAAGATGGCAATCCAGGTCGAAAAAGTCCTGCTGGTCATCCGGGCGTCGTCGGCCTCTGCTAGCATCCCTTCTGCGCCTCGGGCGTGACGGCGCAATCAGCAATTTCAAGGACGACTGACGATGATGTGGATGCAATGGGGCGGTGCATGGGCCGGTATGTTGGCGGCGGTGGGTGTGGCCCTGCTGCTGGCTTGGCCGGCTCGGCGTCTGGCCTGGGCGTTGCCGGTCGAACTGGAGCCGTCATTGCAGGAGCGTTCGCAGCAGTCCCATCAGCGCTGGCGGGCGTGGTTCCAGCTGGCAGCGCTGGTGTTGATGGTGTTGGCCGGATGGCAATTGCAACTAAGGCCGGCTTTGCTGGCCGCTTTATTATTTATCGCAGGCGGTATGCTGCTGGCCTGGATCGATGCGGAAACCGGTTATTTGCCTGATCGCCTGACCCTGCCTTTGCTTTGGCTGGGGCTGCTGGTCAATCTGGATGATACGTTTGCCTCCTTGCCGATGGCGGTATTGGGGGCCGCCTTGGGCTATACGATTCTGTGGGTGGTGAATCAGTCCTTTTTGATGGGCACAGGCCGCCATGGCATGGGCTATGGCGACTTTAAGCTGCTGGCGGCGCTGGGGGCCTGGTTGGGGGCACCGGTGCTGCCTACCGTAATATTGGTGGGGTCCGCCTCTGGCCTGTTGGTGGCTTTGCTGTTGCGTCTGAGCGGGCGCTTGCAAGCCGGGCAGGCTTTGCATTTTGGTCCGTATCTGGTGGCTGGCGGACTGTTTGCCTTTTTTGCATCGCTTGCGATTCCGTCCTGATTCATTCCCGGTGGCGTGGGTTTCCATCATCCCGCGCGGCGCGCACGGCACATTTTGTGCTGACAGGGATGACAGGTGCATTTTGGGTGGGCTGCAAAGTCGTGGTACAAGGTGTCGGGCGTCGGCGGCACGCCGTTGATTCTGCGTGATCGCAGCCGGTTTGTCTGACTGCCCGGCGGGTCGGATTTTTGGGAAATGTACATGATTATTGTTGTGGGTGCCGGTATTGCCGGCATGGTGGCGACACGTCGTCTGAGCATGCAAGGGCACAAACCTGTCTGGGTGTCTGCCGCTGCGCCGCCGGCCGCGTTGGGAGAAACCTTGTCCGAACGCGGGGTGCGATTTTTGAATGCGCTGGGCTGGTCGGGGGCGTTGGACGCAACGGTCGCCCTGCCTTCCCAAGGGCGGTTTTCGGTATGGGGCAGTGCCGGGCTGCGCACCGTGCAAGATGAAGATGGCCAGGGCTATCTGGTGGATAAGGCGCGTCTGGAGGACAGGCTGGGGCAATGGTTGCAGCGCGACATTCAGGGGGCGCAACGTGCTCGTGTACAGCGGGTGGAGTCTTTAAGCGACGGCGTGCGCGCCGTGCTTGACGACGGTAGCGTGCTGCAAGGGCAGGCGTTGATCGATTGCACCGGTCGGGCGGCTATTTCGAGCGATGCACAGACTGAGCGTCGCCGTCTGGATAGGTTGGTGGCCGTGTGGCGGGTGTTCGATCTGCCCGAGCACGTCCAGACCTTGTCTGCCTCGCTGGTAGAAGCCGTGGAGCTGGGGTGGTGGTATATGTCGCCCATGCCTGGGCAGCGCATGATGGTGGCCTTGTTTTCCGATGCCGATCTTCTGCCCGAATCGTTGAGCCGAGATGCAGGTTGCTGGAGTGGTTTGGCCCGCAGTTCGGATGCCGTTCGGGTGCGTTTGGAGAGTCTGGGCATCGATTGCGTGCTCGACCAGGTAACGCCGACCGTATCGGCGGCGGCCAGCACTCTGGCCTCTTGCGTGGTACAGGGACGAATCTTGCGTGCCGGCGATGCCGTGGCGACGATGGACCCTTTGGCTGCGACAGGATTGGCCACCGCCTTGTGGAGCGGGGTGCAATCGGCCGACGCCGCTTTGGCGCTGCTCAAGGGCGATGCCGGGCCGGCGCATCGTTACGAAAAAGACTATCTGCTGGGGCTGGTGCATCACCTGAATTCACAACATGCCTTGTATGGCATGGAACAGCGCTATGCTGGTCAGCCATTTTGGCAGCGCCGCCATCGTCCCTTGGACTGACAAGATGCGTTATTTATTCGGCCGGCAGGCCGAAGCGCCGATGCAAGATCAGCACCCATGCTGCCAGGGCAGCGATGAACAGACCGGAACCCAGCAGCAGGGTTTCGGTGTCCAGATGGCTGGGGGTGTGCTGGTTGGCGCGCAGTATCGACCAATGCACAAAGGCTAACAATGCGATCAGCAGCAGCGACAGGGACTGCAGCCAATTGGACAGATAGCTTAAGCTTTCCTGGCGTCGTTCCGGATTCAGCCAATAGCTGCGGCGTGGGATGCGGATGGCCTGATCGGGAAGCTTGGTAAACAGTGCCCCCAGCAGCGCACAGCCCAATGGCAGCAAGATCATCAGCGCAATCATTACAGTGACATATTGATCGCGCTCCATGAAACCGTCGGCCACGCCTTGCGTAGTAAAGTGCGAGGCAATCAGTTGGGGCAGGGCAGGGTGAGTCCACCAGACATACATGACGGCGGCAAAGATCGGGATCAGAGTCAGGTGCATGGCGCGTCTCCAAAACCGCAGTGTATCGCCCGATATATCGGTAGCCCGTGAAGGAAAATTAACGGGTCAGCATGCCCGGCCCTTCTCGTCCTCGCGCAAGGTGCTCAAGCACCTTGCTTCCTGGGCCCATAAAGCAAAATGCCGACCATCTTACGATGATCGGCATTTCGAGGAATCTGGTGCCCAGGAGAGGACTCGGTCACACTAGCGCGACCCCAGCCGGGCCTGCATGCCCGGCCTTTCTCGTCCTCGCGCAAGGTGCTCAAGCACCTTGCTTCCTGGGCCCATAAAGCAAAATGCCGACCATCTTGCGATGATCGGCATTTTGAGGAATTTGGTGCCCAGGAGAGGACTCGAACCTCCACACCTTGCGGCACATGGACCTGAACCATGCGCGTCTACCAATTCCGCCACCTGGGCTCTGACTGCAGTTTGTTGCGTATTAGGCTGCGCTTTTTAAAAAAAGCGCCAATCAGCAAGACAGAAGATAACTATAGCACGTTTATAAAAATACGCAAAGATTATTTTCTTTAATCCCTTTACTTTGTAAGGCTGTATTGCGTCTGTCTTGCGCGTTCGCACAAACACTTCTATGCTTATTGCTGTATCAAGAGTTGGGGCAACCCATGCCAACCTGTGTACCCGCACAAGGTGGATTCACGATACGGCCTGTCGGCAAACAAGGGGATATGCTTTGCAAACCCGCCGCCGGCGGGTTTTTCATTGGGGGCCTATGCGCCCAACGGGTCTTTTAATCCAACTTGCTCACCCGGACATCTGTTCCAAGAGCTAAACAGGAGCATTTCATGCCTGCACCGTTTTACTACCACCTGACTTTAGGCCAACGCCACTACCGCATCCAGGCTCGCCCAGGTTGTTCGCGCCTGGCCGTGCTCGAAGCCAGTCGGCCCAACATCCTGGGGGCCTATGAACCGCGCTGGCTTGGTTCCAGTTGCCGAGGCGGCTACTGGGCAGCGTTCCATGACGAAATCGACAGTCAATTGCTCCTGAACATGGATGCCATCGCCCGCCTGATCGATTCCCATCGCCTGGCCAGGCCTGATACGGAGCTGGACGCCGATCTGGACACCGTGCTGAATCTGCACGGACGCCTGCGCACCTTACCCGGCCTGGAGCGCAGGGCGGCTTAGTCGTGCTGCTCGTGTATGGCCGCTTCACCCTGACGCCAATAGCTGCTGGCGCGCACCAGCGTCTTGTCGTGGCCGCGCTCCTGAACCCAGTATTGACGTATAGCCTTGGCCACGGCGGATTCGGCCGCAATCCACACATGACCACGCCCCGCCTGCACAGGCGCATTGCGCACGGCGTCAAGCAGGCCCGCTTGCCCGGCGAAAGACGGCACCCAATTCACCGGCACATGGTCTGGTGCCTGTAGCGCTCCTAAAGTCTGCAAATTGCGGGCCAACATAAACACCTGCACGGCGGCCTGCGCCGGCAGTTCTTGCAAACGACGCGCTATGGCGGGGATGGCGGTTTCATCGCCTATCAAGACATGCCAATCAAATCCGGTCGAAACCAGAAAGGAGCCACGCGGACCGGCTACGCCCAATTTGTCGCCGGTACGGGCAGCCGACGCCCATTGGCAGGCCGGGCCTTCGCCATGCAACACAAAATCGATGTCCAGTTCCTGCTCTGCTTCGCGCCAGGCGCGAGGGGTGTAATCGCGCATGGCGGGCCTGGGCTGACCCGCTGGAAAGACCAGTCCGCGTTCCCCCAGTTGCGGCAAGCGCGGCACGCTTTGCCCGGCTTCGGGAAAAATCAATTTGACATGGTCATCGAAACCGGGCGAATAAAAGCCGGCCAGATCCGTCCCCCCGAGAGTGATGCGCACCAGATCCGGCCCCAACATCCGACGGGCCTTGACTGTCAGCAGGCGCAACTTCAAGGGGTGGGCAACTTTCTGTATTTCGTCAACAGACTGCATGTTCAAGACTCCTTGGGCAAATTTCGTATCTGTGCCAATGCTTGCTCCAGAATATCAACGACTTGGCGTTGTCGCTCCGGACCAGCAGTGGACTGTTCAAACAAAGCATGCCGAATGGCATGGCGAATATGGACAAACTCGGGCAACCAGCCAGTCTGCTCCTGCGCTGCGCGGATCTGATCAGTATTGCCGGATTCAGCCAGCATCTGACGCATCCACACCAGTTTGCGCGCTCTGTAGGCCAGAGATTGCAGCAAATACGCACAGGTATCCTGTTGCCCCTGCAAGTAGACAAGGCCTTGATCGGTCAAGCTGTACAGCTTGCGGCGTCCTTGCGTTTGCACATGCACCCATCCTTGGGCCGTACAAAACGACAAAGCCGGATAGACCGTCCCGGCACTAGGCACATAGGTATTACGGCTAAGTTGGGCAAAGCGCCGTATCAGTTGATAGCCATGCGATTGGCCTTCCTGCAGCATGGACATCAACATCAATTGCATGGCCTTGGCCGTATATTTCCGACCCTGGCCAAAGTCCAGCAACATACGCTCGACATCCAGGCTGTTTATGTCCATGCCACTCTCTTAAGATATATCGCACGACACAACAGTATCGCAAATGAGAATCAAAATCAAATAAATCCTCTGATTTCAAAAGTCATTAAAAGACTTGCAAAAAAAAGAAAACTGAGTCTATAATTTAATTCTTGAGTCGCGATGCAAATCAAACACTCAACGCCCAGGTGGCGGAATTGGTAGACGCGCATGGTTCAGGTCCATGTGCCGCAAGGTGTGGAGGTTCGAGTCCTCTCCTGGGCACCAAATTCCTCAAAATGCCGATCATCGTAAGATGGTCGGCATTTTGCTTTATGGGCCCAGGAAGCAAGGTGCTTGAGCACCTTGCGCGAGGACGAGAAAGGCCGGGCATGCAGGCCCGGCTGGGGTCGCGCTAGTGTGACCGAGTCCTCTCCTGGGCACCAAATTCCTCAAAAGCCCGGTTGTCGAAAGACAGCCGGGCTTTTGTTTTATGCATGGCCAGCATTCTGAAACAACGCAATAATGTGCTGGTACAGCCATAGTGCTCCGGCATCCAGGGCGCGGTTACTGGGATAGTGCAAGCCTATCGCCACTTGAGGGGTGCGAAAGGGCAGGACCCGGTGTACCAGTTCGCCGCTCTGGCACAAGGCATACGCAATGGATTGTGGAGCGACCAGCAAGAGATCATCGTGTTCCAGCAAGGGTTTGAGCGATTGATAGCCATCCACCTCAAGGACATAGTTCAGGCTTTTGCCTTGTGAGTGCATAAGGCTGGCGATGCTGTAGTACGGAAATTCGTCGGTGTCGATTTTGATATGTCGAGCATGCACGAAAAAAGCCATATCCAGTATCGGGTTGGATGGCATGGTGGTTTCCCGGCCCACGCATACAAAAGCCTCGTCGTAAAGATGCTTTGAATTGTAGAGATCCGGACCATGAATTTCCGGGCAGATGGCTGCGTCAATTTCAGACTTGTATAGCCTGCTTTCAACGGTCGACTTATCAACATTCACCACGTCCAGGCGAAGCCCCGGTGCGCTTTGGCGCAACGACATATAAAGGCGGGGTAGGGCGCTGTGGCGCATCGCGGGACTGAATGCGACCCGGAATTTACGGTCGCTGCTGCGCGCATCAAAGTCATATGCCATGCGCAATGCCGCCTGCAAAGCCTGGATTGCCTGATCGACCGGTTGAAAAAGAGCCTCGGCCATGCGAGTGGGCTGCATGCCGCCTTGCGTGCGGGTAAACAGCGGATCGGCAAAATACCCACGCAGGCGCGCCAAGGCATGGCTTAGGGCCGGCTGGCTAAGATGCATGCGTATTGCCGCCCTAGAGAGATTGCGTTCCTGATAAATAACAACAAAGACACGCAATAGATTCAAGTCGATTCGGGACAGATCCATATTATTCCCCCGGCGAATAATAGTCATGAAAATTAAGAACTTGACCCTATTCAGGGCTATTTATATATTTTATATAACTATAAATATTTTATATTTAAACTAAATGGTGGCGTGTGTTGAAATGAATAAAGCTGCTCAAGCAATCCGTAAAAATCAGACGCTGAATTTGCGCGTGCTGGAGCGGCGGCGCGAAGCGGTGGATGTGTGGCTGTATCGGCTCGAAAGACCGGGCCAGACTTTGCCGGCATGGAAGGCAGGCGCCCATATCGACATCACAACGCCCTGCGGACTGAAACGACAATACTCATTATGTGGCGATCCTGCGCAAAACAGGTTTTGGGACATTGCCGTCAGACTTGCACCCGATTCCCGTGGTGGATCACGTTCCATCCATGAAAGTATTGTGCCGGGAACCATGCTCTCTGCCAGTCTCCCACGCCATAGCTTTGGCGTGCAAGAAGGCACCGGTGGCGGTTTGCTGCTGGCGGCCGGGATAGGCCTGACCCCTTTGTTCAGTATGGCCTGGCACCTGCATCATGAGCAACGCCCTTTTGTTTTGCATTACTTTGCAAGCAGTCGCCAACGGGCACCTTTAGTCAATGCGCTGCAAGACGCTCCGTTTCATGGCCGCGTGCATGTGCATATAGGGCTGCCGCGCTCACAGATTGACGATGTGATCGGCCAGGCCATGGAGCAGGAACCAAACCGCACAATTTATACCTGCGGCCCGCTTGGTTTTATGGAGCAGATCGAGCGCCTTCGGCAGGAACACGGGGGGGATGCGCCCCTGTTCAAGGAGCAATTTGTTCCTGCCGTGGAATCGACAAGCGAGGGGGACCAGGCCTTCACTGTTCGCTTGGGCCGTAGAGCATCCCAAGAGATCCCTGTCCAGGCTCATCAGAGCATTCTTGAGGCATTGGAATTACACAATATCGTTGTCGACAGCTCCTGTCGCCAAGGTACTTGTGGGTCATGCATACAGACCGTTCTTGACGGCCAGGTCATTCACAGGGATTCGTGCTTGTCGGCATCGGAACAGGGCCAGGAGCATCTTATTTGCCTGTGCGTATCGCGATCGGCCGGCCCGATTCTTACTCTTGATTTATAGCGCTTGCATTTTTTGACCGCCGGATGCCTTGCCGGCAAGGAGATCGTATGCCAGAAGCCATTGCCCGCCTGTTTAATGGGGCCAATATCGATAAGCGGGTCTACACCGACCCCTTGCTTTTCGAGCAGGAACAAGAACGCATTTTTGCCAAAGCCTGGCACTACGTCGGCCATGTTTCACAACTGGGCGAGGCAGGCCGATATGTAAACGTAGAGGTGCAGGGGCAGCCTATCCTGGTCATGCGCGGCGGTGATGGAACGATACGGGCTTTTTTCAATCGTTGTCCGCACCGGGGGGCGTTGTTGACCCGTCACCCCTGTGGCCAGGCCGAGCAATTGGTGTGCTCGTACCATGCCTGGTCTTTTGATACCTGCGGCCAACTGCGCGGCTTGCCCATGAGTGCGGGCTACGAGGGTACGCCTGTTCAAGTCGGCGATGCGCGCTGGGGGCTGGCAGGTGTGCCCCGCCTGGACGAGTATGCCGGGTTTCTGTTTGTCAATCTGGATGCGCAAGCGCCCGCGCTGCTCGATTGGCTGGGGCCTAATGCCGGCAATCTTATGAATATGCAGGAACGCTCTCCTAGCGGACTCATCGAGCCTTTTGGGGGGGTGTTTCGCATGACCCAGCGCAATAACTGGAAGGTCTATCTGGAAAACCTCCATGATGGCGCGCACGCCTTGCCCACGCATCAGTCCTCCATTTTGTCGGCGCGGCAGACCAGTGCCAGCACACAGGACCCGTGGAGCCAGCTGCAGGCTGACATTGTCAGCGCGAACGGACAGCCCCCACGGAAAATGGCGGCGCTGTCTGTCAACTGTTTCGAGCGGGGCCATAGTGAAATGTTTGGTTTTCGGGAAAGTCGCCCGGATACCCCCGAACAACGAGAATACGAAGCGGCGCTGCGAGACTTTCACGGAGCCGAGAAGGCGCAGGATATTTTGCGCACAGATCGACATATCGCCTTGTTCTATCCCAATTTGTCGATTACGCCCAATTGGATGCAACTGCGGGTCATCGTGCCGCTCAGTGTGGAGCGAACGCGTGTGGATATCTACAGTTTCAGACTGATCGGCGCTTCGGACGCCATCAACCGGCGCACGATTGCTTTTGCCAATGCGGTCAACTCGCCTACCTCCCTGATTCGCGCCGATGACCTGGAGAACTTCGAGCGCATCGAGGCCGGGCTCAAGGCTCAGGCACCGCAATATGTCAGCGCCCACCGTGAATACAGCAAAGAAACCCAACCGCTCGGGGCCTCGCATGCCATGAGCGAGCGCTATGTACGCAATCAATTCCATGCGTGGCGCACCTATATGGAGCATGTTCAATGAGCACGGTGACAAGAGATCAGGTGCTGGATTTTATTTATCAGGAAAACCAGTTACTGGACGAACAACGCTACGAGCAGTGGCTGGCCTTGTTTGACGCCCAGGGCATGTACTGGATTCCGGCTCAAGCCGATCAGACCGATCCGTTGCAGCATATTTCTCTGTGCTATGAGAGCGTGGACATGTTGGCCATGCGCGTGGCGCGCTTGCGGCACCCGCAGGCACATGGCCTTGCCCAGGATATCCGCACGTCCCGGCTGACAGGCAATGTCTCGTTCAGAACACGGGATGATGCCGGTCTGCACGTGCGCGGACACCTGATCGTGCACGAGTGGCAAGGCCAGCGTTTGCGCCACTTTGCCGGGCAGGTGGACTATCGGCTGGATGTGCAGGGGACGACCTGGTCCATACATGAAAAAAAAATCAGTCTGGTCAATGTAGAAGCAGCTTTTGAATCCATTCAGATTCTGTTGTGAGCAAGCAGTTGGAACCTCGGAGCGGATCACTTTCCATCAAGGATGCCTGACTATGCATACACGTTCATTACGTACCTTCGTCCTGTCCTGTAGTGCTTTATTTTGCGCTGGTGTACAGGCTGCTTCCTTCCCCGAGCAGCCGGTGACGATTACTGTTCCATACCCGCCTGGCTCGGCAGCCGATACTACGGCTCGCCTGGTTGCCCAAGGCATGTCCAAGGAGTTGAACACACCCGTCGTGGTGGAAAACCGCAGTGGCGCAAGCGGAGCCATCGGCACGGCGGCAGGCGCGCGGGCCAAGGCGGACGGCTATCATCTGACCCTGGTGGCCTCGCCCGCCGTCATGACCATGTTGCAAATGAAGCAGCCCGGCTTTGACCTGGAGCACGATTTTGCGCCTGTGGGACTGATTAATGAGTTCTTCAATGCGCTGGTGGTCAATCACAAGCTGGGCATCAAGACGTTTGCGCAATTGCAGGATTGGATTCATGCGCATCCGGGCCGCTTCAATTTTGCCACCGCTGGCAATGCCACGCCCTCGGACTACGCGGGCCGCCAGTTGGCCAGAAAGCATGGCCTGGATATGACGTTCATTCCCTATCAGGGTTCGACGCCTGCTCTGATGTCCGTTGTGTCGGGGGAGTCCGACGGTGCCGTGATGGTGGCCGGCCCTGCGATCGCCCATATCAAGTCGGGTCAGCTCACTGCCTTGAGCATCATGGCCGACCAGGCCTTGAAAGCGTTGCCGGGCGTGCCAGATACCAATGCCAGTGGCGTGCACATCACCACCAGTGGATGGACTGGGCTGGTCGCCCCGAAAGAGACCCCCATCGATCGCATCCGGGTATTGAACCAAGCGTTGAACCAGACACTGGTTGGCAATAAGCAGTTGCAGGAAACCATGGATACCTATGGTGGCGTGCTGTTGCCTGGTTCGCCGGAGAAGCTGCAACAGCGAGTCCATGACGAGATCGAGCAACTGCGCAGTGACATGCAAACGCTGTACAAACCTTCCTGAATGCGCGGTCTCTGTCATGGCAAGACAGTGAGGTTCTGGGTGTGTCGTCCTCGCGCCAGCGGTTTGCGCAGCTGGTGCGAGGACGAGCGGGGCTGGTCTGGGCCTTTAGGTTTTGTGACTTATGTCTGCGGTTTGCCTGCGTAGAAGCCGAAAGAGGTTCTTGGGGTCGTCGTTCATGTCTGGAACCAGCTTGATGGTGGTCCCGATATGACGTTGCAGCGTTTGTTCGTGAACGTAGCGCAACAGGGAGTAGTCTTCCAGTGCGAACCCTACCGAATCAAAAATCGTGATTTCCTGGTTGTTCAATCGGCCCGGCGCGGTCTTGGCCAAGACTTGCCACAGAGCCTGAACGGCGAAGTCGGCGGGCATTTGTTGTAGTTCGCCTTCGATGCGTGTTTGGGGCTCGTACTCGACAAACACGCGTCCTGCGCGCAGGACGTCGGCGTGCAGTTCTGTTTTACCCGGACAGTCGCCGCCGACGGCATTAATATGCATGCCCGGAGCAAGCATGTCCGGCGTCAGGATGGCGCTGCGGATTTTGCGGGCGGTCAGCGTAGTGACGATATCGGCACCCTGTACGGCCTGGGCGATGGAGTCTGCGGGTCGAATGAGCAGATCTGTGCAGTCGGCCAAATTGTGGATCAGGCGGGCCGTGGCTGCCGGGTCGATGTCATAAGCCATGATTTCCCGGATGCCCAGATGCTGATGGAAAGCCAGCGCCTGGAATTCGCTTTGCGCGCCGTTGCCGATCAGTGCCATACGGCGCGAGTCTGGGCGGGCCAGGGCGCGGGCGGCCACCAAAGAAGTGGCGGCGGTTCGCAAGGCGGTGGCCAACGTCAGCTCGGACAGTAGCACCGGGTAGCCGGTGTCTACGTCGGCCAGTACACCGAAGGCCATGACGGTCGGTAGCTTGTGCGCACTATTTCCTGGATGGCCGTTCACGTACTTGAAGGCGTAGCGGCGGGAGTCCGAGATCGGCATCAGTTCAATCACGCCGGTATCGGAGTGGCGGGCTACGCGGGCTGATTTATCGAAGTCCGGCCAACGCACGAAGTCCTGGGTGATGGCCTGTGCCAGCTCGGCGATAAAGGTGCGTACACCGATCTGGCTGATCAGGTGGGACATGGCAGGAATATCAATAAAACGCGTCATGGTCTGAGCCTCCTTGAATGGCCCCCTGTTCGGTAGAGCAAGGGGCAAGCTAACCTTTATCCGGGCATAGTGGCCGCGTCTACGTTGTGTCGGGTGCTTAGTTCTGTCTTGGGCGCACCAAGGTGCTTTTGCCGAACAGGCTTTCCACCAGATCGACCACCAGTTCGGCCGTTTGGTTGCGGATGTCCAGGGCTGGGTTCAGTTCGACAATATCCAGCGAGGCCAGCCTGCCTGTATCGGCAATCATCTCCATGCACAGTTGGGCTTCGCGGTAGTTGGGGCCGCCGCGTACGGTTGTGCCGGTGCCGGGGGCTATGTCGGGGTCCAGGAAATCCACATCGAAACTGACATGCAGGTGCATGTCCTGTGCATCCAGGCCTGACAGGGCCCGTTGCATGACTTCGCGCATACCCAGCTCGTCGATGGAGCGCATGTCGTAGACCTCTAGGCCCAGGTGCTCGATCATGCGCTTTTCGGCTTCATCGACGCTGCGCAGGCCAATCTGGGTGATGGCTGCCGGCACGATGGCGGGCAGGATGCCGGATAGAGTCGTCAGTGCCTGCGGGCCTAGTCCGCACAGGCTGGCCACGGGTATGCCATGAATATTTCCGCTGGGCGAAATGTCGGGGGTGTTACAGTCGGAGTGGGCATCGAGCCAGAGCACGCGCAACTGCTTTCCAGTTGCGCGGCAATGGCGTGCCACGGCGCTGATCGACCCTATGGCCAGGGAGTGATCGCCGCCCAGCATGATGGGCGTTCGGTCTTGGATAAGCTGGGCGTGGACAGCATCGTGCGCAGCCCGGTTCCAGTGTATGCATTCGTCCAGATTACGCAGGCCGTGAGCATCAGGGATTCGGTTGCTGCGTGGGTTTGGGGGGCCGGCCAGGTTGCCAATATCGCGGACATCGGCACCAAAGCGTGCCAGAGCGGGACCGAGCTGGGCCACGCGTAAAGCGTCGGGTCCCAGGCCGGCCCCGAGTCTGCCGGCCCCAACGTCGGTAGGAACGCCGATCAGCGTGATCTTGCGTGTGTTTTGGTCCGCGCCATAGGAAAGGGCTTGAGTGTCGCTCACGATCAGCAAAGCTCCTGGAAAGGGGAGGGCTTGCGTAGGCATGCGCAAGGACATGTCTGCATATGGATAGCATCCCACAGAAACGAGTCGTTCGACAATGTGGTGCTTGGCATTGTTGGTGGGTGTTGATGGCGTCAGGCGGCGGCCCTGAACGGACTTTGTTTTGAGGCGCAGGCGCGTGTATGGGCTTGTCATGCACCATAAGATATATGTAAAGTATATCTTTATGGGCGGCATCCATGCAGGCCCTGTTCTTTCGACACAAAAGGATGAATCATGCAGATTGGAATGCTCAGGCTGGCAGGTCTTCAGAATGATCAATGCGCCGGCAAGGTGGAAGCGGCTTTGGCGGCGACGGCGGGCGTCGATGCGGCCAGTGTGTCCTACGAAAATGCCAAGGCGTCGGTCCGCTTTGATGAAAGTCAGGTGTCTTTGCAAGACTTGCATGCCGTCGTGCAGCAGGCGGGCTACCGTATCGCCGTTCATGGCGAAGACGGAGCATGTTGTGGTGGTTGCGGCGGCTAAGTCTTTATCGTCTTCTTAGTGAAACCGGCTGCTTTTCAGGCAGCCGGTCAGGCTGCTGACAAACCCTTGCGTAAAATCCGCTTGCCAGCCCTTGAGTGTGGGCTGGCTTTTTTTTGCATTCCGTTCGGCTGCCGATGTTCATTGCCGAACCGGTTTTCTATAGACGCCGCTCAAGGCGCACGCTGAACGGGGCAGGCTGACGGCTTGCCGGCGCTGCGCGCCGGTGCCCTAGTCGGTTCGCGTGGCCGGGCGCGTCGTGAACTCCGGCGGGTCGCTTGTCCGCCGGACAAGCAACAAGCGCCGCCGTCAAACAGCACGACACGTGCCTCCCGTCCTCGCGCCCCGCCTGCGGCAAGCCATCCGACCCGCCTGCCCCGTTCAGCGTGCGCCTTGAGCGGCTCGAAGCCCTGATGGCATAGATTTCAACCTTTGGTCTATGGGTGATTCACGGATAGCAAGACTAGGGGGACCGAGAGAGCCCCCGCCTGGTAGGGTTGGTCGATGGGCCGTGGGCCTGGAACCATCACGTTGCCCGGGTGAGTTCGGCGGCCCTGAGTCGGCGGGCGAGTCAGGGCATTCGCCGCCGACGGATAGCCGGGACAGTGGGCAAGCCCCGTTCTGTTTGAGACGCGCGCTTGTGGTTCGGCACGAACCACGCGGCGAGTTAACGGGGTGCCTGTCCCGGCCAGCCGGCAAGGGAACCGGCGCGCAGCGCGGGCGAAGGCCCCAGCCCGCCGACTCAGGGCCGCCGGACTCACCTTCTTCGATGCCGTTTCTGCTTCGCTCAACGACCGAACGCGACATAGGGATGTGTTCGCTCGACAGTCCAAACATGTGTTTGGGCTGAGCAAACAGACATGGGTGTAACAGCGGGGTTTGTCAGCAGCCTGACCGGCTGCTTTTCAGGCAGCCGGTTTTTTATTTCAGCGTGCCGTCATCAAATGGTGATGTAAGGCATTCAGAATATCAAGGTTCAGGTTTGGTTTTTGGGCGCACAAAGCAAAAGCCCGGCTGTCTTTCGACAACCGGGCTTTCGAGGAATTTGGTGCCCAGGAGAGGACTCGAACCTCCACACCTTGCGGCACATGGACCTGAACCATGCGCGTCTACCAATTCCGCCACCTGGGCAATCGTTGTATGCTTATGTCTGTGCCAAAAGCCTGCAACGTTTTGCTGCCAAAAGCAGCAAAGAAAAGGATTATAGGCATAATTTTTTAATAATGGAAGTGTCCTTTTGATCAAAAAATTCCAAAACAGTACCGAGGACCTGACTCAAGCAACGGGTCGTTATGAATTGCCGCCCGATTTCGACCCCGACACGCCTTCGCGGGAAGGAATCTTGGCCGTGGTGCGCGATGCTGCGGATACATTGGATATCGACGGATTGGCGCTCAAGCTCGGTCTGGAACTGCCGGTGTCGGTCGGCCTGGAGCGGCGCGTGCGCGCGATGGAGCGCGATGGTCAGGTGCTGATCGGGGCCGATGGCAAGATCCGCAAGAATATGCAGACGGGTTTTATTGCCGGGCGTGTGTTGGGCCACCGCGACGGATTCGGCTTTTTGCAGCGGGCGGATGGACAGCCAGACTTGTTTCTGTCGCCTCGGGAAATGGCCAAGGTGTTGCATGGCGACCGCGTTCTGGTTCGCATCGTCGGGGAATATCGCGGCAAGCCCGACGCTTCTATTGTCGAAGTCACCGAGCGTCATACCAGCAAGCTGGTGGGGCGTTTTCTGCGTGAGCGCGGCACGTTCATTGTCGTGCCCGAAGATCAGCGCATCAAGCATGATATTTTGATCCCGCCCGGTGAGCAGGGCGGGGCCGAACCCGGTCAGGTCGTCACTGTTCAGATCACCCAGCAGCCCGAGCGCCATCGTCAGCCGCTGGGTCGCGTCACCGAAGTGCTGGGCGAAATCGATGATCCCGGCATGGAAATCGAGATCGCTGTGCGCAAGTTCGATGTTCCGGTGGATTTTTCCGAGGCTGCGCTTAAGCAGGCTGCCCGCATACCCGCCAAGGTCAAGCCGGCCGAATATAAAGGGCGGGTGGATTTGCGCGATGTGCCGTTCATCACAATAGATGGTGAGGATGCCCGCGATTTTGACGATGCCGTCTATTGCGAAGAAGTGGACATAGGCACCGGCAAGCGTCGTCGCATGGCTTGGCGTCTGTTGGTTGCCATTGCCGATGTCAGCCATTATGTGCGTTCGGGCGATGCGCTGGATGCGGACGCGCTGGAGCGCGGCACCAGTGTGTATTTTCCGCGCCGCGTCATTCCCATGCTGCCCGAAACCCTGTCCAACGGCATCTGTTCGCTCAATCCGTCTGTGGATCGCCTGGTTATGGTGTGCGACATGGTGGTGCTGGCCGACGGTCCCAAGTCGGGCACCGTGTCGGCCTATCAGTTCTACGAAGCCGTCATCCACTCGCATGCCCGCACGACTTATACCGACATCTGGAGCGCGCTGCAGCAACCTACCGGGCCGGCCGCCCAGCAGATCCAGCATGTGCTCGGGCCCGTGCAGAATCTGTACGCCTTATACCGCTTGCTGGCTGAACGCCGAACAGCGCGTGGGGCTATAGACTTTGATACTGTCGAGACCAAGATCATCTGCAATCCACTGGGCCGCATCGAACGGATCGAGCCTTTGGTGCGCAACGATGCGCACAAGCTGATTGAAGAGTGCATGTTGGTGGCCAATACCTGCGCGGCCGATTTTATCGCCCGCAACCGGCGCAATGGGCTGTACCGTCTGCACGATGGTCCTACGCCCCCCAAGCTGGAGGCCTTGCGCGAATACCTGCGCAGCCTGGGTCTGACCCTGGAAGGCGGCGAAGAGCCGACGTCGGCCGACTACGCCAAGGTTGTTGCGGCAGCGCGGGGCCGACCGGACTTTGCGGTCATCCAGACCATGTGCCTGCGGTCCATGCAACAAGCTATTTACAGTCCGGAACGAACGGGTCACTTTGGCCTGTCATATCCGCTGTATGCGCACTTCACCTCGCCGATACGGCGTTATCCGGATTTGCTGGTGCACCGGGTCATCAAGTCCATTCTGAAGGGTGAACGCTATGTGCCGGCCATCGAGGATGAGCCAGGCGATGCGGCGTTGCCGGCCAGCAAGCGCGATTTTGCCCGCTGGGAACGCTTGGGTGCCTTGCTGTCCGCCCGTGAACGGCGCGCCGACGAAGCGTCCAAAGATGTGGAGGCCTGGCTCAAGTGCTGGTTTGTCAAAGAGCATGTGGGCGAGGAGTATTCTGGCAAAATCAGCGGCGTCACCAGCTTCGGTCTGTTCGTGACCTTGGACACCTTGTACGTCGAAGGTCTGGTGCATGTATCCGAACTGGGTGCCGATTATTTCCAGTACAACGAGATCCTGAACGAGTTGCGCGGCGAGCGCACAGGCATCCGGTATCGTCTGACTGATCCGGTTCAGGTACAGGTTGCCCGGGTGGACCTGGAGGCACGCCGCATCGAGTTCCGTCTGGTCAAAGGCACGGGCTATAAAGCCCTGAAAGCGGCAGAGTCGGCTCCCGAGCAGCCCGAGCGCCATATTAAAAAAGCGGCGACGGCCAAACCCGAAGCCTTGAAGGGAACTACCGCATCGCAGCGGCGCGCCACCTTAAAGCAAGCCGGCCGCGACGAAAAGCGGGCTGTCGAGAAGAGTGCCAAGTCGGCCAAGACGGCACGCAGTCCTAGAGGACGGCGTCGATAAGCGTACAATACGGGGCCGGGTGCAGATCCGGCCCTGTCATTGTTTTCTTGTCTCTTCAAGGATTGTTATGCCCCAGCAGGTTTTGGCCGGTTTTCATGCCGTTGCAGCCCGAGTCCGTCATAGCGCTGCGTCGGTGCGCGAGGTCTATGTCGATGAAACCCGGCGCGACAAGCGCATGCTGTCCTTCATCGATCAGATTAAGCAGGCCGGCCTGAAAGTCATTCCCGTACAGGCGGAGCGGCTCAATGGTCTGTGCAAGGGCACACGTCATCAAGGCGTGGTGGCGTTGGCCGACGAGCAGGAATTAGCCGTTGACGTCAATGAGCTGCTGGACGATCTGGAAGAGGCGGGTCAGGTGCCGTTTTTGTTGATTCTGGATGGCGTTACCGATCCGCACAATCTGGGGGCGTGTCTGCGTACGGCTAATGCGGCCGGGGCGCATGCGGTCATTGCGCCGCGCGATCGCGCGGTGGGGCTCAATGCCACGGTGTCGCGGGTGGCGTGCGGCGGTGCCGAATCCACGCCGTATATTACCGTCACCAATCTGGCGCGTACCATGCGTCAATTGCGTGAGCGCGATGTCTGGCTGGTCGGCACGGATGACCAGGCTACGCATTCCATGCATCAAGTCGATGCGCGCCGTCCCATGGCCTGGGTCATGGGAGCAGAAGGCGAAGGTATGCGCCGCCTGACCCGCGAAACGTGCGACGAATTAGTGTCCATTCCCATGATGGGAGCGGTTGAAAGCTTGAACGTCAGCGTGGCCAGTGCGGTCTGCTTGTACGAAACCCTTAGGCAACGTGGTGCGGCGTAAGGAGCTTCATTTGCTAAATTACTTATTTGTATAAAAAACTCGGCCTTAGCATCTATGCTTCGCAAGATAATAGATGATCGGCTGCCCTAAACGCGAAGCCAAGGCTTCGCGTTTTTTCATGCGGCGCATGCAACTTCAGGCTTTGCTTATCACTATGGACGAAAACGGCTTTACCACCTCCACCCTGCATTCGGATCGCAGGCTGGGCACGCAGCACGGCGCGATTCATCAACCCTTGCATCCATCCACCGAATACGGGTTTTCCGATGCTCGCGAACTGGCGGCCGTCTTTCAGGGCAAAGCCGGCTTTACGTATTCCCGCCAGGGGACACCGACGACCACCGCCTTGGAAGCCAAAGTAACGCGTATGGAGCAGGGAACCGGCAGTGTCAGCTTTGCCACTGGCATGGCGGCCTTGACGGCTACTTTTTTTACCCTGTTGCGGCAGGGCGATCATCTGATTGCCAGTAAGTATATTTTCGGCAATACCAATAGTTTGCTGGGTACTTTGCGGGACTTGGGTGTGGAAGTGACGGTGGTCGATGCCACCGATGTGGCCCAGGTGCAAGCGGCGCGCCAGCCCAATACGCGCATGGTCTTTGTCGAGACCATCGCCAATCCGGGCACGCAAATCGCCGACCTGTATCGTATCGGTCAGTGGTGTGGCGAACAGGGCCTGGTCTATGTGGTCGATGCCACCTTGTCTACGCCATATCTGCGTCCCGGGCGCGACTATCAGGCCTCGTTGGTCATCAATTCTTTATCCAAGCATATCGGTGGTCATGGCAATGGGCTGGGTGGGATGGTTACGGACACGGGCTTGTTCGACTGGAGCCATTACCCCAATATTGCTCAGGTTTACCGCAACGGCAATCCCAGCTCCTGGGGGCTGACTCAGATCAAGAAAAAAGGTCTGCGCGATATGGGCGGCACCTTGTCCTCGGATGTGGCGCATCGTTTGGCCGTCGGGGCGGAAACGCTGGCCTTGCGCATGGAACGTATCTGTGCAAATGCCCTGGCGCTGGCGCGCTTTCTGCAGGCGCATCCACGTGTGCGCAAAGTGCAGTATCCCGGTTTGGACGATCACCCCCAGCATGCCCGCGCGGCGCAGATGTTTGGTGGGCGATTTGGAGGCCTGATGAGCGTAGTGCTGGCTGACGAGGTGGATGTCTTTGAGTTCCTGAACCGCTTGAAGGTATTCATTTTGGCGACGCACCTGGGCGATAATCGCAGCCTGGTCTTGCCGGTAGCCCACACGATTTATTACGAAATGGGGGCCGAGCAGCGTGCCGTTATGGGCATTGCCGATAATCAGTTGCGCATTTCGGTCGGCATCGAAGAGATTGCCGATTTGACCGGCGATTTTGCCCAGGCGCTGGAGCAGTCCTAAGGCAGGTTTTTAGTAAAGGCGACTGAGCGTCAGGCTGAGCAGGCGCAGAGCCTGGCGTATATCCGCGCTATCCAGGCGGGCGTAACCGAACAGCAAGTGTCGGGAGACGGACGGCTCGATCTCTGCGCTGGCGGCCTGGTCCAGCGGATAGAGCCGGATGCCGCGCCGCAAGGCCGCGTTGGCCACAGCCGCGGCATCGGGGCCGTGGCCGGGCAAGCGCAGGGCCAGGTGCATGCCGGCATTTTCCCCGCTGATGCTTTGGCTGCCCGGCCAGATCTGTTTCAGGCCTTGGATCAGTGTATTGCGTTGCTCCAGATAGCGTCGTCGCACCGTTTGCAGGTGGCGGGTGTAATCATATTCGTCGAAGTAGCGCGCCAGCACCGCCTGGGTCAGCCAGGGGGAGCCATTGTTCAGCAACGCCTTGCGTGCGATCAGGCCGGGAGTCAGGGCAGGCGGGCAGACCATGTAACCCAGACGCAGGCCTGGACCCAGGGTTTTAGAGAAAGAGCCCAGATAAATGACCTGCCGGGGGCTCATGGCGGCCAGGGGGGCAGGCAAGGCGGGGCCATAGCAGAAGTCGCCATCGTAGTCGTCCTCGATGATCAGCGCACCTTTGCGTGAGGCCCACTCCAACAGCTCCTGACGGCGTGCCGTGCTCATGGTGTGGCCTAGCGGATATTGATGGGATGGGGTGACGAAGGCCAGTTGTACCGGGTGCTCCGGTAGCAGGTCGGTGCGTAGGCCGTGTTCGTCCACGGGCACCGGATATGCTTGCGCCTGATGGCGATCCAGCAGGCGATAAAAACCGGTATAGCCTGGGGATTCGTGCACTGCGCCGGCATGTCTGTCCAGGAAATGAGAGGCGATGAGGCTGAGCGCCTCTTGGGTGCCTGCCGTGATGATGATGTGTTCCGGGTCGGCCTTGATGCCTTTGCTGCCCGACAGATAGTCCGCGATTTGCAGGCGCAGGCCCCATAGGCCTTCGGGGGGCGTGTAGTCGGCCATGGCGGCACCGGCATGGCGTAGCAACTGGTTGGACAGATGGATGAAGGCGCGCAGCGGAAAGGCATGTACCGAAGGCCGGCCGACCTTGAAGTCGAACCGCACCGGCAGAGAGGGCGGAGGCACATGGACGCCGCTGGCGCGGGCGCGGTTCACCGAGCGGGTCGAAAAACCGGCGGGCGCATCCAGTACAAAATCCGGGATGGCTCGTTTACCGTTGCGGCCGTGTCGCGGCGTGACAAAATAGCCCCGGCTTGGTTCGCTGTGGATCAGGTTCGAGTCGATCAGCAGTTCGTAGGCACCCAGTACGGTGTTCTTGGACACCTGCAGCAGCGAAGCCAGTCGGGTAATGGAAGGCAGGCGGTTGCCGTCCTGTAAACGACCCGAACAGATGAGCGTTTCGATCTGGCGGGCAATCTGCTGTTTGTAAGGCCGGTCGCGGGCATGGGTCAGGGTGATGGGCAAGGAAAACATGGCTTGGGTCGGTGTAAAGGGCGGCCGTCTGCAATCCAGCCATACCCGCGCACTATAGGTGCTGATCCCTATTTATACCTTGCGTTTTATCAAATTGTGTTTCGTTCGTGATAAATTTGTCTCACTTGCAAACGCTCCGTTTTTGCTATCGAAACATTTGTCGATATGCACCCTGATCATTATTTTTATCTGGATGAAACCATATCCAGACAATGATCGGTATCCGTACCTTTTCTACTAAAAATCACAATCGTTATAGTGTGGAGAGCCTTGCTCTTCTGCAAGGTGATCGTAGGGAGGTACTAAGATGTATAGAAAAATCATGACTCTGGCCGTCCTGTCCACAGGGGTTGCCTCGGCAATGGCCGCGACCAGCGAAGAAAAGCTGCGGGTCGAGCATTTGTTCCAACAAAATTGCGCCGTCTGTCACGGTGCGGATCGGGGTGGCTATGTGGCCCCGGCCCTGACCAGCGATCGCCTGGTGCAAAGCGAGATCGCCTTGCGCGGCACCATCATGACCGGTATTCCGGACACGCTCATGCCGCCGTTCGCCGGCCGTCTGTCCGACCCCGATATCCGCGCGTTGGCGCAGCTCATCAAGAACGAGCCGGCCGCCGATCTGAAATGGGGCATGGACGAAATCCGCGCCAGCGTAAAAGTCCTGGTGGACGAATCCACGCTGCCTGCCAAACCCAATTACGCCATTGATACGGTTTACGACCTGATGGTCATCATGGCGCGTGGCCGTTATGGCCGGGGCGACGAAGGCAACCATGCGCGCACGGTCTTTCTCAACGGCAAGACCAATCAGGTAGTCGGCGAGATCGCCACGCCCAGCGCGCCCCATATCATGGACTTCAGCCCCACCCACGAACGCTGGGCCTGGCTCAAGAGCGATGACGGTCACGTCTATAAAATCGATCTTTATACCCTGCAGATCGTGCGCCAGGCCAAGGTCGGCCTGACCGGACCGGGCATTGCTGTTTCCAAAGATGGCAAGTGGCTGGCCATCAGCTCCTTCGTGCCGCGCAGCGTAGCCATCCTCAAGGCCGACACGCTGGAGCCGGTCAAGTACATGGACCTGGAGGGCGAGGACCCGGACGGCAAGTTCGTCAAATCGGCCGGTGGTCCCGTCATCGGCAGCCGTATCAACAACAAGTTCGCGCTTACCCTGCGCCAGGCAGGCCAGATCTGGATCATCGATCCCGACAAGCCCGGCATGCCGGTCACCAAACTGACCAAAGTAGGGCGCATGCTGCACGACACTTTCCTGACACCGGACGGGCGTTATTCCATGGTGGCCTCGTACGACGATAACAAGTATGTGGCCATAGACCTGAAAGACGACAAGGTGGTGCGCGACATCCCGGCCGGATGCCAGCCGCATGCCGGCTCCGGTGCCGTTACCGAGGTTAACGGCCGCATGCTGGCCTTTGGCACCAATATGGGCACTTGCAAAAAAGGGTCGGTGGTCACGGTCTGGGATACCAAGGACTTTTCCGTGGTCAAGCAGATTCCGGTGGCCGGGGCCACCGAATCGCCGGCCGCGCATCCGAATGCCCCCTATGTGGCCGTGGACATCATCGATAAGGACAAGCGCGCCGCCTGGATTCAACTGATAGACAAAAACACCTTGGAAGTCGTCAAAACCCTGGACGTGGGCGGGCATGCCTTCTTTCCGAACTACAACCGCAACGGCGACTATCTCTATGTCAGCTCGGGATATTGGGGAGACCGCCTCAAGATCTACGACAGCCGCTCTCTGGAACTGGTGGCCGAGCACAAAATGGAAAGTCCCTCCGGGATTTTTTCGCGGGCCAGAACACGTTGGCTGACCATCGGCCAGCCTGAAACCCAGAAATACTGATCAAGGGAAAAACCATGAAATGGATTTTTAGAATGGCAGCCCTGTTGTGCGGCCTTGGAATGGCGCAGGCCGCAGGGGCCGATACGACGGCGGCGCTGGTCGGCAAGACACCGCAGTCGGATCTTTCTGTGCAAACGTCGGCTTTGTTGCCTTTGTGTGCGTCATGTCACGGTGTGGATGGCATCAGCAGTGTGGGCCTGTATCCGAATCTGGCTGGTCAGAAGGCCGATTACATCGTCAAGCAATTGCAGGCCTTCAAGACCCGGGAACGCAATGATCCGGTCATGAGCTCCATGGCCGAACCCCTAAGCGACGACACCATACACGAGCTGGCAAAGTACTTTGCCGGTTTGAAGTAAATCCAATCGCGGCGTCGCTTAGCCGACGCCGCAAGGCTCACTCATGAATTTGTTTCCTTTGTTTTTCAATCTTACCGGTCGGGCCGTCATGGTTGTTGGGGGCGGTATGGTCGCCGAGCGCAAAGTGCGGTTGTTGTTGCGTGCCGGAGCCGATGTCACGGTAGTGGCACCGCAGCAAACGCCCTGGTTGGTGGCCAGCGCCCAGGCCGGGGTTCTGCGCAGTATTGTGGCCTGTTTCTCGCCTGCTCAATTAGGGCCATGCTGCTTGGTGGTCGCCGCAACGGGCCGGCGCAATGTTAATCAGGTGGTTGCAGAAATAGCCCATCAGCGTTGCATACCCTGCAATGTCGTCGACGATGCGCAGCTTTCCTCGGTGCAGGTGCCGGCCATTGTCGATCGTTCGCCTTTGATGGTGGCCGTGTCGTCGGCGGGTTCGGCACCTGTGCTGGCGCGGCGTGTCAGGGAGCGTATCGAAAGCGTGCTGGAAGAGTCTTTGGGCGATCTGGCGGCACTGGCGGCCAGCCACCGACCGGACATCAAAAAAGCCTTTCCCGATGTACGTGCCCGGCGCTTCTTTTTCGATTGGTTGTTGGGCAGTCAGGTGCAGACGCTGTTGGCCAGCGGCCAGACCGACGAGGCGGCTGCCATGCTGAAATCCGCCTTGCGCTGCGGCATGCAGGACAAGGCGGTGCGGGTCAGTATTGTCTGCATAGCTGATTTGCCTGCGGCTGACCTGCTGACCTTGCGCGCGCTACGCGTTCTGAATCAAGCAGATTGGGTTCTGTATTTGCCGCAGACCTTGCCCACGATTTTGGATAAAGTCAGGCGCGATGCCGGCTTGCAGGCATTGGATGAGCTAGGTGCTGTTTTACACGACGACTTCCTGAACCCCGAGTTCTGGGGCCGCCTGCGCCCGCTCTGGGCCAATAAGGAGCGCGTCGTGATTGTCTGGCGATCTGACTGGGATGCGCAGGCCTTGGTCGACGTGTTCCGGCAGATGGGCGTAAGCTGCGCCATCATTTAAGTACAGCGGCACGTTTTCAGCACAATACGGTAAGCCTGCGTGCTTGCAGGCAAGTGCCAAGCGTGTTGCAGACCCTCGGAACGTCGAGGGTTTGTTGTCTAGCGTTTTGCGGCATGCACAATTGATGTCCATGCGCAGTTATGGGGAGGAGCACGGGGCTTGGATTTCCTGATCGCTTAAATAGCAGCCGGGATCTTCGGCCCACAGGTCGTCACTGGTTTTTTGCGCGCGTGTGCGCGTGTTGCCGTTGCAGATAGGCAGGTAGTGGCATTGGGCGCAACGCCCTTTGACCGGACGGGGGTGTTGCCGCAGCAAGTTCAACAGCGGTTCGGACGAATCGGCCCAGATGCTGGAAAAGGGGCGGGATAGCACATTGCCCAGAGAATAGTGCCACCACATGGTGTCGGGGTGGACATTGCCGCGATTATCGATATTCGCGACGTTGACCCCGCTGGCATTGCCTCCCCAGTGCAACAGCTTGGCGTGGATACGGTCGGCGTGTTCGGGGAAACGACGTCGCACCCAGTGCAGAAAGAATACGCCATCGGCATCGTTGTTTCCGGAGGTAAATTCTTTGGGCTGGCCTGCGAGTCGGTAGGCCATGCAAGCCTCGAAGACGTGCTCCATCGCTTGCCGGGTCATGTGGTGATGACTGGCCTGTTTACGATTGCGCGCTCCACGGCCGGCATAGTTCAGGTGCGAAAGATAAAAGCGGTCTATGCCTTCCTGGCCCAGCAGTTGGAGGAGGGCGGGCAGGTCGGCCGCATTTTCTTGGGTCAGGGTAAAGCGTATGCCGACTTTCAGACCGCGATCTCTGCATAGTCGCAGCCCTTCCAGGGATGCGGCATAGGCACCTGCCTGGCCGCGAATGCGATCGTGTCGCTCTTGAAGACCGTCCAGTGAGACGCCGATGTAGCCCAGGCCGCAGGCGGCCAGGGCATCGATGTTGCTTGCGTTGATCAAGGTGCCGTTGGAGGACAGGCCTACGTACATGCCCAGTGCTCCCGCGTGGCGGGCAATATCGAATATGTCGGGGCGTAGCAGCGGTTCGCCGCCGGACAGGATGACGGCGCGTACGCCAAAGGCGTGCAGGTCGTCCAGAACAGCACAGACCTGTGTAAAAGACAGTTCGCCGGGGAAGTCTTTGTCGGTAGACGCGGAATAGCAGTGGCTGCAATGCAGATTGCAACGACGGATCAGATTCCAGATGACGACTGGGCCGGTGCGCGTGGCGGTGGGCGGGGTAGGGCGTTGCAGCTCGGCGATGAAGTTGGAAATGCGGAACATCGTCAATTACTCCGGATGCGCAGGCCTGTCTTTTTAAGGATGGCACTGGAGAACAGAACATCGCGCGATTTGAGCGCGCCCGGCAGCTTGGACTGCAGCAGTTCGGCTATGTCATCCGCTTGCTTGAGCACGGCGGCGCGATGGGTGCCATGCAACATGGTGAACAGGTTGTAAGGCCAGAGTGGCAGATGACGCGGGCGGCGATAGCAGTGGCTGACCTGGGGGAGCGCACCGAGCAGGATGCCGGCTTGATCGATCTGGTGGTCGTCTATATTCCAGACGCACATGCCGTTGGCAAGGTAACCCAGGGCATAGTGATTGGGGACGGCCGCAATGCGCCGTATAAGGCCTTTTGCCAGCATGGCATTCATGCGTTCCAGTACGTCTGCGGGAGCCATCTTCAGGTGTAGGGCCAGCGCGTGATAGGGCCTGGGCTCCAGGGGCAGGCCGTCCTGGGTGGCATGGATAAGCGCGGCGTCGGCCGGATCAAGGGGCGAGGTGGCCATAGTCAGATTTCCAGGTACATGTTTACGTAGTATTCGCGCTCTTTGGGGAAGGCCAGCACGGCAAGCGCAGTTTCGTGTTCTATTGCCGCGATGCAGTCGTGAACGGCGTTTGCGGACGGCGTCGCCAACACAAACCACATGTTCAGATCATGATCGCGGCGATAGTTGTGGGCGACCTCGATATGGCGGTTGACGGCAGCCAGCACGGAATCCCAGCGAAGGTCTGGCACAGCCATGGCGGCCAGGCAATAGGCCCCACCCAAGGCTTCGGCGTTGAACAAGGGGCCAAAGCGACTAAGAACGCCCCTGGTGCGAAGCAAGGCAATGCGATGGATCAGTTCGGTTTCGTTTAGGCCCAGGTCTGGGGCGATCAGGGCGAAGGGATGCGGGCAGACGGGAAAGCCGCGCTGCAGCGTATTGATGATCCGCCGATCGGCCTCGTCCAGCGGCGCTATGTGCGTAGAAAAAGGGGTAGTGGGATTAGTCATGGCCAACGACGCGGGTAGGAATGCGCGCACCGCGCTGTTTGAAACAGTGAGATGAAAACAGGATGTCGTGTCTGAAGGCGTCCAAGCCCAGGTTTCGATTGATTTGCGCATGCTGGGACAGCACTTGTCTGCGGTCCTGGCCATGAATCATGCAAAAAAGGTTGTGTGGCCATTCGGGTGGGTGGGGGCGGCGTTGGTAGCAAAGGGTGACGCCCGGTTGTTGGCCCAGTTGGGTGCCGAGTTGATCGATCTGTGTGTCGGGGACCGTCCATACGCACATGGCATTGGCTTGGTAGCCAAGCGCGCGATGATGCAGCACGACGCCGAAACGGCGGAACAGACCCACGCGCAGCCAAGTGGCCACTTGCTTTAAAACCTGCTTTTCGGACAGGCCGGTAAGGCGGGCCAGTTCTTGAAAGGGTTCGGGCACCAGTGCCAGTCCATGCTGGACATGTTGCAGCAGCAGATGTTCCGGCGTATCGGCACAGGGCAGTCCGTCGCAGGCTTGCAGGCCCGCCGTTTTCTTTTCGGCAGGCGTCAGGCTGAATCCCAGGTCGATGTGGTAGGCCGCCAGCATGGGCAGACTGATCGGTGTCAGGCCGGTCAGACGGGCGATGTCGTTCAGTCGGGCGTGTAGAGTCGGAGTATCTGCGCAGGCCATCACGAACCAGAGATTGATGGGGTGTTCGCGCTCGTAGTTGTGATTGACTTCGGGCAGGGCGCTGATCTGGTCGGCCACCATTTGTAGACGGTGGGCAGGCACCTGCAGGGCGGCCAGCGTGCTGCTCATGCAGGCAGGGTTAAGGACTGGGCCGATGCGGCTGATCTGCTGGAGGGTCGTCCAGTGTTGAAAATGCTCCAGCACGGCGTGTTCGCCCAGTCCTACGCTAAGCCCTAAGCTGCGGAAAGGACGGGACACCAGCGGAAAGCCGTGTTGCCAGGCGTTGAGCAGGCGAAAAGCTGAAGGCGATAGGTCAGAAACCAATGCGATTGCTCCTGTGCGTGAAGAAGATGCCACTGGGTCTGGGGATGGACAGGGTGTTGATCAGGGCCAGACTGCGGGTGTCGTAAATGGTGACCGTATTGTCGTCGCGTGCCGATATCCAGACGGCTTCACCCCGCGGAGTGAACTCCATGTGCAGGACCGCCTTGCCGGGCGAAAGAGTGTGGGTGACTTGCAGGGTGTCCACATCGATGATCTGTACTTTGTCGTTGTCCGGGAAGGCGAAATTGACCCAGATTCGACGGCCGTCGGGCTGGGCCATGACAAAGACGGGTTGACCCAGAACAGGAATACGGTTGCTTTCCGTCCAGGAGCCGGTGTGGGCGACGAGCACTTCGTGGCGGCCTATGGCGGGCAGGAACAGGCGTTGTCCCGCTACCGACCAGCCCCGTAGATGGGGCATTTTGAAAACCGGCAGGGGTTGCTCTCCTTTGCCGTAGCCGGGGAGGATTTTTTGCGTACCGTTTTCTGGGTGCCAGAGGTCCAGCATGGCCAGTGCATCTTCACCGAACAGACCGGCGATATAGTGGCGGCCATCGGGGGTGACCATGGCGTCGTAGGGCTGGCGGCCTGCATGGAAACGCTGTGTCTTGGGCTGCCGGGGGTCGGACAGGTCGGTAAGCCAGATTTCACCGGCCTCGAACAGCGAATAGGCGAATTTCTGGCCGGGCAGGTCGGCCAGTCCTACGACCTTGGCGCGTTTTCCTGGGGCATATTCGGCTGGGACTTCGCTGATGAAGTCCAAGGTATCCGCATCGAAAACCTTGATGCCGCCCGGTTCGTAGTTCTGCACGACGATCAGGCGGCCATCTTGGGAAATGGAGCCGCCGATGGCGTTGCCCGACTGCATGATTCGATGCACCAGGCGATGGCGCAGCAGGTCGACCTTGCTCAGTCCGCCGTCGCGGCCGAAGACGTAGCCATAGCGGCCATCGCGGGAGTAGGTGACGTGGGCGTGAGAGAGGTCCCCCAGGCCGTGGATACGCGCCAATTGGCGGCGTCGGCTGGTTTCCACCACGGCGACGCTACCCGAACTGCGTTCGATGACCAGCCCCAGGTCGTTGGTGCCACGGGGTAAGGGGGCGCAGGCGCTGAGCAGCAGGGCGGCCAGCAAGAGAGCGGATGATTTCATGGTTGACCGGATGGTGGGTTGAGCAGGAGATCGGCCAGCCACAGGGCTTCGGCCGGTTGTATGAAGGCCTGCCAGCCGGGCATGGCCGTTCCCGGCCGGCCTTGCAAAATGACATGCGCAAGTTGTTCTATCGTGCGGCCGGTCAGGGCGGAATGGGTTAAGGCGGGCCCGAGTCCGCCATCCAGCTTGAGTCCGTGGCAGGAGCCGCATTCTTGACGCAGGAGGTGAGTCAGGATGCGCTGGCGTTCGGGGCTAGGTGGATTGGCCTGTGATAGGCAGGGAAGCAGCGCAAGCAGGATACAGAGCAGGCGCGTCGGCAGCGTCAGGGCTGTGGGCATGGCTGGACCTGATCGACAAAGCGGCTGACTAAGGACGTAGCGTAGTGGGGATGCAACTGCACCACCTTGCCGATGAGCAGCAGGGCCGGCGGCGTGAAGGCCTGAATGGCGCTGGGCAGGTCGGCCAGTGTGGTGAACCCCCATCGCTGGTTGCTTAGCGTGGCGTTCTGGACCAGGGCGACGGGGGTGTCGCCGGAGCGGCCATGCCCGAGCAAGGCATGGGCAATATGGCGTGTGTTGCTGACGGCCATGTAAAAGACCAGCGTGCAGCTGGGATCGGCCAGAGAAGACCAGTCCAGCGCCAGACTTTGCTTGTCGCGCAGATGTCCGGTAATGAAGCGCACGCTGGTGGCCAGGCCCCGATGGGTAAGGGGAATGCCCAGCGAAGCTGCGCAGCCAGTTGCGGCTGTGATGCCTGGAACGATTTCGGCGTGGATGTCGTGGCGGCGCAGGTACAGAAGCTCTTCGCCGCCACGGCCAAAAATGAAGGGGTCGCCGCCCTTCAGGCGGATGACACAGGAATGGTCGGAGGCCAGCATGCGTAGCGTGCGATGGATGGTTTCCTGCATGGACGCATTGCAGCCGGCGATCTTGCCCACGTCGTGCAGCTCGGCCTGGGGGTTGATGCAGTTCATGATGCCTTTGCCCACAAGGCGATCATGGACGACGGCTGTGGCGTTTTGGAGCAGGCGCAGTGCCCGCAATGTAAGTAGTTCGGGGTCGCCGGGACCGGCTCCGACCAGATAGACTTTGCCGTTCAATGCCGTGCTCCTTGGCAGTGGGACTGCGTGTTCAGAAAAAAAGCAGATAGAAAAATTGTAGGTGGCCGAAGGTGCCAAACATGGGTATGGATGGCGAGCCTGTGATGGGTGTGCTTTTGTTCTGGACTGTCGTGTTGCTTGCTGCGACGCGACATATGGTCAGCCGGCAAATAGCATATTTTCCGGATGGTGTTAAGGGCGGTATCCAAAAAAATGAAAAGACCCGCAAGAATTGTGAAAAGTGAGCAATGATGCGGGTTACAGACGTGTTTTTGCTTGACACGTCTTTTATTCATAGGCCTAATACGCGGTAGCCAGCCGGGCCGTCTTGACGCTCGGTTGCAAAGGCAGTCGGCGGTGCTTAGATTCCTGCCGTCTGCCCTGTTAATGTGGCAGTAACAGACCGGCGTCCGCTGGGGGGCCGGTTAAAATAATTTTCAGGGGTATTTTCTCAATGAATAAAACCGAGCTTATCGAATTCATTTCCACCAAAGCCGATCTGTCCAAGGCTGATGCCGGTCGTGCGCTGGATGCGTTTATCGATGCCGTGACCACCACGCTGAAAGACAAAGATACGGTTACTTTGGTTGGTTTCGGAACGTTTGACGTTTCCGAGCGCGCACCCCGCTCGGGTCGCAACCCACGCACTGGCGAAACCATTGAAATCGAAGGCGCTAACGTGCCTAAGTTCCGCCCAGGCAAAGCTCTGAAAGACGCCGTCAATTAATTTAAAAAATTTACGACGTAGGGCTTGCAAAAGATAATCTGTGATCCTATAATTCTTTTTCTTCACAGGAAGAGTGGCATCACGGAAATGGGTGCTTAGCTCAGCTGGTAGAGCGGCGCCCTTACAAGGCGTAGGTCGGGGGTTCGAACCCCTCAGCACCCACCATCTCTTTTGTGAATCCGATCAAGCACTTAGCGTACGCTAGGTGCTTTTTTTATGCCCGATTGATCGGTGTTGAAAGTGGTTTAGGAAAGGCTAAGCAACCGTAATTGGCTTGCTGCCAACTAGGCTACGCCCTGCCGTGTGGACGGCGACGGTTGCGGCACTGCTGCCCGCGAAATAAGGTATCCGTCTTATAGCGCGGGTACGAACCTGCAGACGGCCTGGGCAATGCGGGTGACATCCCGGTACAGCGCGATATTGCGGTCCTGCTTGCGAAAAAGCGCGCAATACATCAGCCGTGGTTGCTGTTTGCGTGTCGGCAAGCGCACCAATTGCCCGCTGGTCACCATGGGAGCGAAGTATTCTTCTGGCAGACAACTGATTCCTTGGCCTGCGGCAACCAGGCTGGCGGTGGCGATAAGACTGTTGATCGTGAATACGGCCGAGTCCGCGGTGTGTGGTCGCAACCAGTCGTCGTAAGCCTGGCTTAACGCAGATTCATGGTTTTGTCGGATGATGGGCATGCTGGCGATTTCGCGCAGGTAGTAGCTGCGTGTCGTGCTCATCTCGGGGCCGCCTACCCACATCAGTCGCAGCTCACCGATATCAACACAGTGCAGCAACGAGTCCGGCGGCAATTGTTGCTGAATACTAAGCTGAATCGTATTGTTCAGCAGCATTTGCTGCAGCTCGGCGTGCATGCCTATAACGATTTTAAGAATGATTCCAGGGTAGTGCAGCTTGAGCTGCCTGATCAGCACAGGTAGCCAGGTGATGGCTGTGATTTCCGTGACGCCTATGGACAGGCGCTGTATCGGCTTGTTAGGCGCGCGAAACTGTTGCAGTAGGCTGGCGTGTTGTTGCAGCAGCGGCTCGGCCATGCGCATGGCGGTACGGCCTTCGTCGGTCAGTACATTGTGTCTGCCTTCGCGCGCGAATAAGCGCACGCCTAGTGTTTGCTCCAGCTGACGAATCCGTTTGATGACGGCCGATTGCGTGGTGCAGATTTTTTCCGCGCAGGCACCGAGCGTGCCGAGCTTGGCGGTCCAGTAAAAGGCTTCCAGTTGCCGGTGGCTAGGCATGAGACTTTCCTGTTTGGAAAAGATAGTGGGGAGAATTATTCAATATACAGGAATGTTTTAGATAGCCACAATCTGGTCCATCTCATCTGGCTGAACAGATGTCGGTATATGTGCTTAGGAAAGGTAGGAGCATGAAAGATTTGCAGCGCTGGTTCGCAGGGCTTTCTTCGTCGCTGGTGTCCGATAGTCTGGATCGACTGCAAGGGACGCATTGCTTGAAGCCCTTGCATGGCGTGCAGCCCCTGCTGGGGCGGGCGCTGACGGTGCAAGTGGCACCAGGGGACAACTTATATATTCATGCGGCATTGCGTCATGCGCAGCCGGGTGATGTGTTGGTCATCGATGGCGCAGGCAATACCGAGCGGGCCTTGGTGGGCGAAATACTGCTGAATGCGGCCCGCGCACGGGGTGTTGTGGGTTTTGTCGTGGATGGTGCTGTTCGCGATGTGGATGCGTTCATACGTGATGGCTTCCCTTGCTATGGAAAAAACATTACGCCGCGGGGACCTTACAAGAACGGCCCTGGCTCCATCAAGCGGGCGGTCAGCATCGATGGCAATGTGGTCTGCACGGGCGATGTGGTGCTGGGCGATGCCGACGGCCTGGTGTTTGTGCCGGCGGACCATGCCGAGCACGTGGCCAGTCGGGCACGCGAGTTGTATGAAAAAGAGCAGCGGACATTGGCCGATATTGCTGCCGGCACCTATGACGACACCTGGCTGGATCGCGCTATTCAGTGAACGCACTCTTTCGTTCAATCCGGCGATTAATAGTTATCGGCGCATAGACGCCAACCAAACATAGAGGAGACTGTACTGTGTTTAAAGCTAAATTTTTCTTGGCCCCGTTCTTGGCAGTGGCCACGTTCGCTAGCCTTGCGCCCGTTCAGGCACAGGAGGCGGCTTACCCGACCAAACCCATTCGCCTGATCGTGCCTTGGGCACCCGGAGGCGCGACGGATGTGATTGCCCGTATCATCGGGAAACGACTGGGCGAAGAGTTGGGGCAGCCCGTGGTCATAGAAAACAAGGCCGGCGCGGGCGGCAATATTGGCACGGCTTCGTTCGTCAGGGAGTTGTCGGATGGGCATACCTTGCTGATGACCACCAGCTCGACCAATGCGATCAACCCGCATTTGTATTCCAAGACGGGCTACGACGCGGCAAAAGACTTTGCCCATGTTGCGCTGGTTGGTGCCATTCCGAATGTGCTGGAGGTGCCCGCCAGTTCGCAGTTTCAGACAGCGTCCCAGTTGTTGGAGTTCGCCAAGGCCAATCCGGGCCAGCTCAACTATGGTTCGGCGGGAGTGGGCTCGTCGCAGCATCTGGCTGCATCCCAGCTGATTCAAAGCGCAGGGATCAACATCACGCATATTCCCTACAAAGGCAGCGGGCCGGCGGTGGTTGATTTGTTGGGCAACAATATTGATTTGATGTTGGATACGGGGTCCTTGGCTCAGGTCCGTTCGGGTGGGTTGCGGGCCTTGGCCGTGGCTTCGGCGACGCGTTTGCAGGCCTTGCCGCAGGTGCCGACCTTCGATGAGCTGGGCTTGAAGAATATGTATGCCGCCGCTTGGTATGGCGTGGCTGCGCATGCGGATGCCCCGAAACACGTGGTGGAGCGCCTGAATCAGGAGATCTATCAGATCCTGCAGGAGCCGGCGATTATTGAACAGTTGGAAAACATGGGCATGCAGATCGGGCAGGCGCAAAGCCCTGCGCAGCTTGATGCGTTCGTGCTGTCGGAAATCGAGCGTTTCAAGGCCTTGGTGGAACTGGCCGACGCTAAGCTGGAATAGGCCAGCGGTTTCCCGCCGATAGTTTGTCTTGATTAAGGCATCCGGGTAAGCTGATCTGTCATTGCCCGGCTGTCTTGATCGGCTTTCAGGGTGCGGGCGTTGGCACTTGACGAAGCGGCCCGTCAGGCTATGGCCTGACGGGCCGCTTTTATAGTGAGCGCACGCTATATCTAATCAAAGAATTGGTATTTCTCGGCGGCTGGGCCGCTTGCTAGACTCGTTTCAAATATCTCAATGCGGTGTTTCTGGGGATGAGAAGCGATGTCGGTACTGCAAAAAACAAAGATTTTCCGCAGCGCAGCGCTGCTGGCAGCGGTGGTGGTGGCCGCTTCGGCGGTGGCCGCCGAAATCAGTATCTTGAACGTGTCCTACGATCCGACGCGGGAACTCTATACGGAGTTCAACAAGGCTTTCCAGGAACACTATAAAAAAGAAACGGGCGATACCGTGACTATCCGCACTTCGCACGGTGGCTCGAGTAAACAGGCGCGTACGGTGATCGATGGCGCGCCGGCCGATGTGGTCACCTTGGGGATTTCGTCCGATATCGACCAGATCGCCCGTTCTGGCTTGATTGATCCGCAATGGCAAAGCCGTCTGGCGGATAACAGCACACCGTATACGTCCACGATTGTCTTGTTGGTGCGCAAGGGCAATCCCAAGGGCATCAAGGACTGGGGGGATCTGGTCAAGCCCGGCATTAATGTTGTGACACCCAACCCCAAGACGTCGGCCGGGGCGCGCTGGAATTATCTGGCGGCGTGGCTGTATGCGCTTAAACAGCCTGGTGGTGATGAAGACAAGGCGCGTGCGTTCGTGCAAGCGTTGTACAAGAATGTAGGCGTGCTGGATTCGGGCGCGCGCGGCTCGACCACCACGTTTGTGGAGCGCGGCATAGGCGATGTGTTGATCGCCTGGGAAAACGAAGCCTTGCTGTCGGTCAAGGATCTGGGGCCGGACAAGTTCGACATTGTCGTTCCGTCCAGCAGTATTCTGGCTGAGCCGCCGGTCGCGGTAGTGGACAAGAATGCGTCCCGTCATGGCACGGAGAAAGTCGCCAAGGCTTATCTGGATTATCTGTACAGCCCAGCAGGGCAGGAGATTGCGGCCCGGCATTTCTATCGCCCCCGTCTGGAGTCAGTGGCGGCCAAGTACCGCGATCAATACCCGCAACTGACTTTGTATACCGTTAACGACGAGTTAGGCGGCTGGACTGAAGTGCAGGCCAAGCATTTTGCCGACGGCGGTGTGTTTGACAGTATCTATCTGAAAAAGTAAGCAGTCGGCAAAGAGATGTCCATGACTTCGCTAAGTCCGTTCCGTATTTTTTCAGCCCGTAAGGCGGCAGGCCCTTTACCCGGTTTTGGCCTGAGCCTGGGTTTGACTGTGGCTTATCTAAGCCTGATCGTACTGATCCCCTTGGCGGCGGTCTTTCTTAAGACCAGCACGCTTAGCTGGGATCAGTTCTGGGCTACCGTGACGGCCGATCGCGTGGTGGCTTCCCTGAAGCTGACCTTCGGGATGGCGGTAGCGGCGGCGTTGATCAATGGTTTTTTTGGCGCAATTTTGGCTTGGGTATTGGTGCGTTACCGTTTTCCGGGACGTCGCATTGTGGATGCGTTGATTGACCTGCCGTTTGCGCTGCCTACCTCGGTTGCTGGTATTTCCTTGGCGGCAATCTACGCGCCCAATGGCTGGATCGGGGCTTGGGCCGAGCCTTATGTAGGCCGCATAGCCTTTACCCCGTGGGGCGTGTTGGTGGCGCTGACCTTCATCGGTCTGCCCTTTGTGGTGCGTACATTGCAGCCGGTGCTGGAAGAATTCGAGAAAGAGCAAGAAGAGGCATCAGCCTGCCTGGGGGCCAGCCGCTGGCAAACCATAAGCAAGATCATTGTGCCGTCCTTGCTGCCAGCCTGGCTGACAGGAGTGGCGTTGGCGTTTGCGCGTGGCGTGGGCGAGTATGGCTCGGTCATTTTTATTGCCGGGAATGTGCCTCTGGTGTCCGAAATCACCGCCTTGCTGATCGTCATCAAGCTGGAGCAGTTCGATTATGCGGGGGCGGCGGCGTTGGCCGTGCTGATGCTGGTGCTGTCGTTTACGATTTTATTGTTGATCAATCTGTTGCAGTGGTGGTTGCAGCACAGGCATTCGGGGCACGTCAGTCAGCGGCCATCTGACGCTGTTGTGACGCCTTTGCAGGTAGGGGGCGCATCATGAGTGATACCCTGACTTTGCGCGCCGATGCCTACGTCGGCACACAAGGAACCGAGGCGCGCCCGTATGCGCGCGATGAAAGCCCAGTGGTCAAAACGCTGCTGATCGGCCTGGCTCTGGTGTTTTTTGTGCTGTTTTTGTTGCTGCCTCTGGTGTTGGTGTTTGCAACCGCTCTGGGCAAAGGTGTGCTGCCTTACTTGTCGGCCTTGCAGGATGCCGATACGCTGCATGCATTGCGATTGACCTTGCTGGTCGCCTTGATTGCGGTGCCGCTGAATATTGTTTTCGGTTTGGCGGCGTCGTGGGCGATTGCGCGTTTTGAGTTTCGCGGCAAAAGTTTATTGACCACCTTGATCGATTTGCCGTTCTCTGTCTCGCCGGTGATCGCGGGTCTGGTTTTTTTATTGATCTTCGGTCGGCAAGGGCCGCTGTGGGACTGGCTGGATGCGAATAATATACGTATTGTGTTCGCTTTGCCGGGGCTGGTGCTGGCGACCTTGTTCGTGACCTTTCCGTTTGTGGCGCGCGAGTTGATCCCGCTGATGCAGGCCCAGGGAAGTGATGAAGAGGAAGCCGCACGCGTGCTGGGAGCCAGTGGATTTCAGCTGTTCTGGCGGGTGACCCTGCCCAAGATTAAGTGGGGCCTGCTGTATGGGGTTATTCTGTGCAATGCGCGGGCCATGGGGGAGTTTGGCGCGGTGTCGGTGCTGTCGGGGCACATACGCGGCCAGACCAACACCTTGCCCCTGCATGTCGAGATTGAATACAACGATTATCACACTGTGGGTGCCTTTGCCGCCGCTTCTTTGCTGGCTTGCCTGGCCCTGGTGACCTTGGCCCTGAAATTATGGGCCGAACGAAAAATGGTTCAAGACGGCGATCGTTGATCGCTGCTTTCGGAGTTTGCAATGAGTATCGAAGTTCGTCATCTGGTCAAACGCTTTGGTGCCTTTACGGCGCTGGGTGATGTCACCCTGGATTTTCCGCCGGGCGAGTTGGTGGCGTTGCTCGGTCCTTCTGGCTGCGGCAAGACGACCTTGCTGCGTATTGTAGCCGGCCTGGAGCATGCCGATCAGGGACAGGTGCTGATCAATGGCAAGGACGTGGCCGCTGTGGGTACGCGTGAGCGTCAGGTTGGGTTTGTGTTCCAGCATTACGCCTTGTTTCGCCACATGACGGTATTCGAGAATGTGGCGTTCGGCTTGCGCATCAAACCGCGCAAGCAACGCTTGCCCGATGCGGAAATCCGCCGACGTGTTCACGAACTGCTGGAGCTGGTGCAACTGGACTGGTTGGCCGACCGCTATCCGGCAGCGTTGTCCGGTGGGCAACGTCAGCGTATTGCCCTGGCGCGCGCGTTGGCGGTGGAGCCCGGCGTGCTATTGCTGGACGAGCCTTTTGGTGCACTTGATGCAAAGGTGCGCAAAGAGTTGCGGTCGTGGCTGCGCCGTCTGCACGACGATCTGCATATCAGCACTTTGTTTGTGACGCACGATCAGGAAGAGGCCATTGAAGTGGCCGACCGCATCGTCGTGCTGAACAAGGGCAAGGTAGAGCAGCAGGGAGCGCCACAAGAGGTATACGATCAGCCAGCCAGTCCTTTTGTGTACGAATTTCTGGGTGCGGCCAATCGTTTGCCAGGACGGTTTGCACAGGGGGGGTTTGTGGCCGATCCGCAATTGGGGCAATTTGAATCGGCAAACGCCTTAAATGGCCGTCCTGCCGGGCAGGGTGATGCCGTGGGCTATGTGCGTCCGCACGATCTGGATCTGCGGCGCAAGCTCGATGGCCAGGGCATTGCGGTGGCGGTACAGCGCATCATCCCTTTGGGAGCGACGGTGCGTGTGGAGCTGGCGTTGAACGATGGTGAAGCTCCGTGGGAAGCCGAGTTCGACCAGCAAAGCTGGTCGCAACTGGATCTGCGTCCCGGTGAACGAGTTTTGGCTTTACCGCGCAAGTTCAGTGCTTTTCCTATCCAGGCCAAACCGGACGCCATTGCCGTTTGAACAGAAAAGGATGTACAAAAGACCGGGCAGATTGTCTGTCCGGTTTTTTTGTGGCTGATTGATTTGCCGCGAAAAAAAGACAGAGGGCAGAATTTTACGATTTTACTGTATTGAGAATCGTTCCTATTTCTGTTAAGATTCGAGTCTTTACTGGGCATCCTGTCCAGTCCCGTCATGGTGTATGCGGGTTGCGGAATGTATAGAACGGATTATGACCCGTATTGCTGCTGAAACGAATAATCGTCCGATGTTGGCGTTGAAGGTAACGGGCCTGGCATTGGCGCTGGGTCTGCATGCCGGCGTGTTCGCCACTTTGCTGTGGTCCGAGCAACCCAAAATGGTCGGTGAACCGGCTCCTATGGACATTATCGGCGTGACGCTGCTGGAGCAGGACGAGGCACCGGTACAGGAAGAAGTGGTGACGGCACCACCTGTGCAAGAGGCACCGCCGCCGGAGCCCGAACCCGAACCCGTCGTCGAGCCCGAACCGGAGCCCGAGCCGGTGGTCGAAAGCCCGCCCGTGCCCGAGCCGCCCAAACCTAAACCAAAGCCTAAACCCAAGCCTAAGCCTAAGCCCGAGAAGCCGGTTGAAACACCGCCGCAGCCGGTTCAGCCAGCGGTGCCAGCCGCGCCTCCCGGTCCGGCCAGCGATGCGCCGGCGCAGTCTGCTGCTACGGCCCGTTCGACCGATAGCGACAGGCCCAAAGTGATCGGACGGGTGGATTATCTGGGCCGACGTCCCGTGCCTGTTTACCCACGGGCCTCTGAGCGCCGCCGCGAACAGGGGCGGGTCGTGGTTAGGGTGGTCATCTCTACCCAGGGAACGGTGCTGGAGGCCAAGGTTCAGAGCTCCTCCGGGTACGAGCGCCTGGACGAATCCGCTCTGAAGGCGGTTCGCACGGCGCGTTTCAAACCTTATACGGAAAATGGCGTGGCTTATCGAGCCATGGCGGATATTCCTTTCGACTTTGTTTACTAGGATATTTCAATGATGCAGGAAATACTTCAAAGCGCATGGGTAGGCCTGGCACAGGTCGCCGGGCCCGTCGCCGGTCAGGCCGCGGCCACGGGAGCCGCTGCGGCTCAGGAAGCCACTGGCGTGTTGCACTTCATTCAGCAAAGCGACGCGGTCGGCAAGTCATTGTTCGTGATTCTGGCGTTGATGTCGGTGGCCAGTTGGTATCTGATCATCGTCAAAGGGTTTTTGTCGTTCCGTCTGAAGCGCCGTTCGCAAAGTTTTATGCGCGATTTCTGGTCGGCCAGTTCCTTGGAACAGGTCGAGAACGAAATTGCGACACATGGCGCGCGTGAACCGTTTGCGCATCTGGCTAGCCACGCTATTCATGCCCAGAAGCATCACACCAAATATGGTGCCGTGCGTCTGGAGGAAAAAGGCTCTACGGATGCGTTTGTGTCGCGCATCATGCGTAAAGTCATCGACGAGGAAACCGCGCGTCTGGAAAACGGCCTGACCTTGTTAGCGTCGGTGGGGTCCACGGCACCTTTTGTCGGCCTGTTCGGCACCGTCTGGGGCGTCTATCATGCCCTGATCAATATCGGCCTGTCCGATGGCGTCACCCTGAACAAGATCGCCGGTCCCGTGGGCGAAGCACTGGTCATGACGGGTCTGGGGCTGGCCGTGGCCATTCCCGCCGTGCTGGCATATAACGCCTTTGTGCGCACGAACCGTGTTTATCTGGCCCAGCTGGACGCCTTTGCCCATGACCTGTTTACCTTCCTGACGACGGGCCAGCAGGTGCAGGAAACCCAACCCGTGCTGCGTCGCGTGCCCTCCTCGGGCGGCGGTTCGGCTTCGTCCTCGGCGGCTGCCGCCAAGCGGGAGCACTGATCATGGCCTTTGGCAGCTTCGACAACCGCAATTCGGGCTCGGCTCTGTCCGAAATCAATATGGTGCCGCTGATCGATGTGATGCTGGTGCTGCTGGTGATTTTTTTGATTACCGCACCGTTGCTGTCGCACTCCATCAAGATTCAGCTTCCTCAGGCTAGTTCCGAGCCTATCCAGCAGGACCCTAAGTCGGTGGATCTGGCCATTGATGCCGACGGTCAGGTGTTTATTAACGAGCAACCGGTGGATCTGGACGACCTGACTTCGGTATTGGCTCCCTATGCCAAGGAGCAGCCCCAACCCGAGCTGCGTATCCGTGCCGACACCGACACGCGTTACGAAGTGCTGGCGCAAGTCATGAGCCGCTCCAAGGCATCGGGCCTGACCCGTTTGGGCTTTGTGACCCGTCCGGCCCCCACCCAGTCCGCCGCTGGTGGCGTTGCGCCGGCCGCACCCGGATCGGTTCAGGCTGGCTCGGCTGCCGCCGCTCATCCCTAGGCTCTGTTGCATTTTTTTCTCGGCCCGTCGCGTTGTTGCAGCAGCGCGGCGGGCCGATTTCGTAATAAAATCCTTCGTATGCGAGTACTTGTCATCGAAGACGACGCCACACTGGGCGCCGCATTGCAAGAGTACCTGAGCGACCAAGGCTATGCCGTTGATTGGTTGCAGGAGGGCGAGAGCGCGCTCAAAGAGCTCGTCGCCCAGGTCTACGACCTGCTCTTGCTGGACCTGAATCTGCCCGGCATCAGCGGGCTGGACGTGTTGCGTCGTCTGCGCCAGCAAGGCAACGCTGTTCCTGTGCTGATCCTGACCGCGCGCGACGGCGTGGACGACAGGGTGTTGGGCCTGGACGCCGGAGCCGATGATTACCTGATCAAACCGTTTGACTTGTCTGAACTGGCGGCGCGGGTACGGGCGTTTGGCCGTCGCCGCAGCGGTCAGGCACAACCTATTATCGAGGTGGGCCCGCTCAGTTTTGATACGGTGGGGCGCGAATTGCGTTGTGCTGGCCAGCGGGTCAACTTGTCGGTGCGCGAGCTGTCTGTGCTGGAAATGCTGATGATGCGGCCGGGGCGTGTGGTGACCAAGCAGCAGATCGTGAACTCGCTGTCCGCCTGGGATGCCGATTTCAGCGATAATGCGGTCGAAGTCTATGTGTACCGGCTGCGCAAGCGGCTCGAAGGCACCGGCGCTGTTATTCAGACTGTGCGTGGTTTTGGCTATTTGCTCGATGTGGAGAGCGCGGCCTGATCATGCCCGGGGCCGTTTTCAGTCGTCAGACCCCATAGGTCCCTCATGCCCGATCCCTTTGTTTCCAGTACCGTGCGCCCGTCTTTCTGGCGGCGAGCTTTGCTGCGTTTTCCAGCTTCGGGCTCCTTGGCCCGCAAGCTGATGTGGCGCTTGTTTCCGCCGATTTCCATTCTGGTCGTCCTGGATCTGAGCGTGACCTGGATACTGACCCGGCGCATGAGCCTGGAAGATTGGCTGCTGCGCGATATTTTCTGGACCATGGTGTTGAGCCAGTTGTTGCTGGTCGGGCTGATTGCCTGGGTGCTGTTATCGGGCATACGTTCGGGTCTGGCATCCATCCACGATTTGTCGGGGCAGATTCGGCAGCGCTCCGACGAAAATTTCGAGCAATTGGACGTGCGGGGCTTGCCGGCCGAAGTGGTGCCGCTGGTCGAGCATTTCAATGAATTGCTGGAGCGTTTGGGCGATACGCTGCAGGCCCAGAAGCGCTTTATCGGTCATGCGGCGCACCAGTTGCGTACCCCGCTTAGCGGCTTGCGTCTGGAGTCCGAACTGATGCTGGCCAAGCCCTTGCCCGACGAGATACGGCAACGCGCCGAGCGCATCAAAAATGTATCGGACCGCATGATACGCATGGGGCAGCAGCTGATGGTGCTGGCCCGGGCCGATTCCACCGTCAATATCAAAGACAGCTTTACCCGTCTGGATTTGTGCGAATGGGCTCGGGAAGAAGGGGGCGACTGGTTCTTGCGGGCGCGCCAGCATGGGGTGGAAATTCATTTGCTGGCACCGGAGCAGCCGGTGTGGATCGATGCCGAGCCGGTGCTGTTGCGCGAATTGCTGGCTAATTTGATGGATAATGCCTTGCGCTATGGACAGGGCACGGACCGGATTGTCCTGCGTGTTTCCAGCAACCCGCCTTCCTTCTCGGTCGAAGATCATGGGCCGGGCATTGCGCAGGCGGACGGCCAGCGTGTGTTCGAGGCCTTTTACCGTTCGCCGGGCAGTCAGGCCGAGGGCTCGGGACTAGGGCTGGCGATTGTGCAGGAAATCGCCCGAGCCCACGGGGCATGGTGGAGTTTGCTCAGCCGGCCGGATTTTCCTGGCACGCGCATTACGATTGTATTTCCCGGTCCGCGTATCGGCGCCAGGCTGACGCGGACTGAAACCCAAAGTGGACATTAAGATGGCGGATACTTCGACGGCCCATCCCAAGAACGGAGCGCGGGCAGCGGTGATGGTAGGGGCCTTGGGCGTTGTGTATGGCGATATAGGCACCAGCCCGCTGTACGCCATGAAGGTGGCCTTGAGCGCCTATGCCCAACCTGGAGCCGAACAGGTCTATGGCGTGCTGTCCTTGCTGTTCTGGTTGCTGACTCTGGTTGTCACGATCAAGTATGTGACGATTGTGCTGCGCCTGGACAACAAAGGCGAAGGCGGCACATTGGCCTTGATGGAGCTGGCTGCCAGAGGCATGCAGGGGCGGCGTCGCTGGCTCATCATGGTGCTGGGCTTGATCGGTGCGTCGTTGTTCTATGGGGACAGCATCATCACGCCGGCGATTTCGGTGCTGTCGGCCATTGAAGGCATAGGCATGATCTCCCACGTGCTCGATCCCTGGGTCGTGCCGCTGGCGGTGGTCGTTCTGGTGGCCTTGTTTTTGATTCAGTCTCACGGCACAGGCACGATGGGCAAATTGTTCGGCCCTATCATGCTGCTTTGGTTTTTGGTGCTGGGCGGCCTGGGACTGTGGCGTGTCATCCAGCACCCGCAAGTGCTGACGGCGCTGGACCCGCGCTGGGCCTTGGCGTTTGTGGCGCATGCGCCGTGGGAAACCTTTTTGCTGTTGGGGGCGCTGGTGCTGGCCCTGACCGGGGCCGAAGCCCTGTATGCCGATATGGGACATTATGGTCGCCCGGCGATCCGGCGTGCCTGGTTTCTGATTGTCATGCCGTGTCTGGTGCTGTGCTATTTTGGCCAGGGTGCCTTGCTGATTGCAGATCCCAGTGCGATCCGTAATCCTTTCTTCTTGCTGGCCCCATCCTGGGCCTTGGTGCCTATGGTGCTGCTGGCGACGGTTGCTACTGTGATTGCCTCGCAGTCCGTGATTTCCGGGGCTTTTTCTGTGACGCGTCAGGCCGTGCAGCTGGGGTTCTGGCCGCGCATGGTGATCCAGCACACCTCGGCGCGGGAAGAAGGGCAGATCTATATGCCGCGCGTCAATCTGTTGCTGTTTCTGGCCGTGATGGTGCTGGTCATCAGTTTCGGCTCCTCGGATCGGCTGGCGCATGCCTACGGTTTTGCCGTTACCGGCACGATGCTGATGACCAGTCTGCTGGCCGTGGCACTTTTGCCGCGCGGCTCGACGGGACTGAAGCGTTGGGGCTGGTTCGTACTGCTCAGTTTTTTCCTGCTGCTCGATGTGCTTTTGTTTTCGGCCAATGCGCTCAAGTTGCTCGATGGCGGTTGGCTGCCGCTGCTGGTCGGTCTGTGCTTGCTGACACTGATGATGACCTGGAAGCAGGGTCGCCAGGCGATTCACGATTCTTTGATCGAGAACCAGCAGTCGCTCAAGGAGTTTGTATTAGGCCTGGAAGCCTATCCGCCGACGCGCGTGCCAGGCACGGCGGTGTTCATGAGCATGCTGGTCGATACCGTGCCGCCTGCCTTGTTACATAACCTGAAACATAACAAGGTGCTGCACGAGCAAGTGCTGTTCCTGACGGTGCAGAGCGCCGATGTGCCGTATGTTCCGTTTGATGAGCGCTTTCAGATCAACCGTTTGAGTCGCAGCAGTTGGCAGGCCGTGGCGACCTGGGGGTTCAAGCAAGAGCCCAATGTGCCGCAGTTGCTGGAACAGATCGCTCAGGCGCACCCGGAGTTGAACCTGGAGCCGATGGCGACCTCGTATTTCCTGTCGCGCCAGACCGTCATGATTCAGTCCCGTAAGCCCTGGTACATGGGCTGGCGTCGGCGTCTGTTCGCTTTCATGGCGCGAAATGCCAGCCGCAGCACCCGCTTTTTCAAGATTCCGCCCAATCGAGTGGTCGAGATGGGCATGCAAATGGAGTTATAGCTGGAAGCGGCAATCGCTGCGGTGGGTGCTGACCCATGAACAAGGCCTCCTGACGTGGAGGCCTTGTTGTTAGGTTCTATGATGGTTGCGGCTTACTGTGGCACGACTGTGGTGGTTTCACGCAAAATGCCGCCGCCTTCCACGCTGCCGCGTATGGTTGTGTCCTGGCCGGCGACCGACTTCAGGCATTCCTGTTGACGCTCGGCAGGCAGGCGATGGCAGCGGGCCTGACGGTTGGCGTCCAGATTGGCGTTGGGTGTACCCAGCTTGTTCTGGCGCTCGGCCTGCAGCGCGGCACCGGCTTCGCGGCGGCAAGTGGTGCGTTGTTCGCCTGTAAATTGCTGGCAGCGCTGGATGCTTTCCTGGTATTGGGTCTGGGCGCTTTGCGCCCACGCGTGGGGAGAAAGCATGCTCAGTCCAAGCAGGCTGATACCGATCCATTGGGGGGCGGAGAGCAATTTTCGTGGATTCATCAATCTAACTCCTTTGCAAGGTTAGGGAATCGCACGGCCCCAGGGCAGGTGAGCAAGCCACCTTGGGCCGTGCGGAGCGTAAAACGCTCCTGATCCAGATGATGCCGCCTGTCAGGCATGAACCCGGCAGGCAGGCTCGACCTTCAGTATAAGCGCCCTTGTTGTAACCGGGTGCAAGGGAAGTTGTCCAATGAGCAGGCGGTTAGTCCTGCTTGGGCTTGTCGTCGTCCGTAGCCTTGCCCGGCGGGGCCTTGCATGGCACGCTCATGTAACCAGGCTCGTCCGGGGCATAGTCGGCCATGCGCTGGCGCAGTTCTCGTTTGATGGCTGCACGCATCAGCAAGATGGCGGTAACCGGCGAGGTAATGACCAGCAGCAGTGTGATGATGATGGGGTGCAGGATAGGGCGACTGAGCAAGTAGCTGGAGCTGATGGCAACCGCCAGAATCATAAAGAACACGCCCAGTGTATTGGCCATGGTGGGGGCGTGGATGCGCGAGTAAAAGTGCTTCAGGCGTAGCAGCCCGGCCGATCCTATCAGCGAGACGATGCCGCTTAATACCAACAATAGGGCGACCGGGACGGCCAGCCACCAGGGCAGCAAGGTCGTCATGGCTCGATGACCTCCGCGCGCAGCAGGAACTTGGCCATGGCGGCCGAGCCGACAAAGCCGAACAGGGCGATCAGCAAAGCGATATCAAAGTACAGGCTGGAGTCAAACCGTATGCCCAGGGCCAACAGGGCGAGCATGCCGTTGATGTACATGGTGTCCAGTGCCAGGACCCGGTCCGCGGCGGACGGGCCTTTGAGCAGGCGCACGACCGAGCAACACATGCCCAGCACAAAGCAGCCCAGGGCAAACTGGCAAGCCCAGTAGACGATGTCTATCATTGGAAAATCTCCAGCAGCGGCGACTCGTAGCGCTTCTGAATGGTGTCGAGCCAGACCTGTTCGTCCTGAAGATCCAGGATATGCAGGGTCAAGGTATTGCTGTCCTGATCAAAGCCCGACCAGACCGTGCCAGGCGTGTAGGTGATGATGCAGGCCAGCGCCGCCAGACCGTGCGGGTCCGTCATGCGCAGGGGAATGCGCAGAAAACCCGGCTGTGGGGCATGCGCTCCTTTGAGCACGATACGCCCAACGGCAATATTGGACAGGATGATGTCCCAGGCGACCTGAGCGATCAGCTTCAGGGCCAGAAAGGGGCGACGTATGCTGGCTTTGACGGGCCGAAACGGGATGGCCGCCAAGCTAAGCCAGATAGCCAAAAACACCCCCAGCACGACGTAGCCGGCCGACAGGGAATCGTTCAGCAGCAGCCAGATCACCAGCAGCAATAAGGGCAGAAACAGGTGCTTGGTGGACCGCTTCATGACGGCGCTCCTGATTCTACCGACCGCAGTGGATTCTGGCGCAGTACTGAGCCGATATAGGCGCGGGGCTCGTCCAGTTGTCGGGCGGTCTGTTCCAGGTAGGTCGTGATGGGGCCGGCGTGCCAACTGAGTATGCCGCAGGCCAGAATGATGGCTCCGATAGGCATGGCTTCGATCAGTTTCAGGCGCGGAATGGCCATGTCGCTGTTACTCCAGAACAGGCGTATGCCGGTGCGCACCATGGCGATCAGGCCAGCAACGCCGGATATCAGCACGGCACCGGTCAGTATCCAGGCGTTCAGCGGCTCGGGCGATTGTCCGGAGGCTTTCAGGGCAGCGGTCAGCAGGGACAGCTTGGCCACAAAGCCCGAGAGCGGGGGCAGGCCCACGATCAGCAAGGCGCAGGCAATGAATGACATACCCAGAAAGACCATGACGCCGGGTATGGCCAGGCCCACGACATCGTCGCTGTGATCGGCCGATTCCGGATCATCCAGATCGAACACTTCCTGACTGACGGCCAGTAGGTCCGCGCCGAAAGGCTTGGTGCGGCTGACCAGTTCCAGCAGCAGGAAAAAAGCGCCCAGAGCCATGACACTGCTGATCATGTAGTACAGTGCCGGTCCGGTCAGGATGACGCCAGGCATGCCCAGGGCCGCCAGCAAGGTGCCCGAAGAAACGATGATGCTGTAGCCGGCCAGGCGTTCGGGTTGTTGGGCCGACAGCATGCCTACGGCACCGACGGCCAGGGTGGCGATGCCGGCCGGGAACATCCAGGCACCGCCGAAGGCGGCCGGTGCTCCGGTGGGCAGCAGCAGCGAGCCGATGCGCAGCAGGGCGTAAATGCCGACCTTGGTCATGATGGCGAACATGGCCGCTACCGGCGCACTGGCGTTGCCGTAGGCGGCGGGTAGCCAGAAGTTCAGGGGCCAGGCCGCTGCCTTGATCAGGAAGGCAATGCCCAAAATGGCAATGGCCGATTCAAATAGCAGCCGGTCCGAGTCGGGCAGCGAGCCGGCCCGCAAGGCCAGATCGGCCATGTTCAGGGTGCCCGATACGCCGTAGATCATGGCGATGGCGATCAGGAGCAGAAAGGACGAGACCAGATTGACGGCAATGTAGTGCAGGCCTGCGCTGACGCGGGCGGGGCCCGAGCCGTGCAGCATCAAGCCGTAGGAGGCGGCCAGCAAGACTTCGAAGAATACGAACAGGTTGAACAGGTCGCCGGTCAGGAAAGCACCGTTCAGCCCCATCAGCAGGAACTGGAACAGCGGGTGAAAGTGCACGCCCACGCGGTCCCAGCGGGCCAGGGCATAAAACCAGCAGCAAAACGCCAGCACGTTGGTCAGCACCAGCATCAGTGCCGAGAGCCTGTCCACGACCAGGACGATGCCAAAGGGGGCCGGCCAGTCGCCCAGCAGATACACGCCCACGGACTGGGGCCAGATCGGGGCCAAGGTGCCGTCGGCCAGCAAAAGCAGGTAGACGGAGCAGACCAGTTGGGCCAGCAGCGAGGCAAAGGCGATCAGCAGCTTGTAGTGGCGGCGCTTGTCGCGCAGCATGATCATCAAGGCCGCGGCCATCATGGGGATGGCGACGGGGAAGATGGGCAGGTGTTGGTTCAGCAGGCTCACAGATCGTCTTCCTCGCGGCCATCGACGTGGTCGGTGCCGCTCAGGCCGCGATTGGCCAGCAGAACCACCAGGAAAAGGGCTGTGGTGGCAAAGCCGATCACAATGGCGGTCAGCACCAGGGCCTGGGGCAGTGGGTCTGCATAGCGGGCCGACTGCTCGGCGGCATCGATGACCGGCGCGGCGCTGATTTCAAGACGCCCCATGCTGAAGATGAACAGATTGACGGCGTACGACAGCAAGGCCAGGCCCATGATGACCTGGAAGGTGCGCGGGCGCAGCAGCAACCAGACTCCGGAGCCGGCCAACACGCCGATGGCGATAGAGAGAACGATTTCCATTAGTGTTGCTCCGTCGCGGCAGGGGCGGCCGGGCGGGCCGCAGGCAGCTTGCGGTAGAAACGCAGCGACTGGTGGGCCAGGGCGATCAGCATCAGTATGGTCGAGCCGATGACCAGCATGAACACGCCTATGTCAAAAATCAGGGCGCTGGAGGTATGGACATCGCCGATCAGCGGCAGGTGCAGATCCCAGCTTTGCGCGGACAGAAAGGGTTTGTTGTACCACCACACCAGCATGGCGGAAAAACCGGCAGTCAGAAGACCGATGGCAATCCAGGTCTGGGGCTGGATCAGCGGGCGCGATTCCATCCAGACCACGCCGCTGACCATGTATTGCAGGATGATGGCGGTGGCCATGATCAGGCCTGCCACAAAACCGCCGCCCGGCAGATTGTGGCCGCGCAGCAGAAAGTACAGGGCGATCAGGGTGGCCACGGGCAACAACAGACGCAGCAGCACGGCCGGGATGCGCATGATGCCCTCGGGCAGCAGGGCCTCGGGGTCGGGTTCGACGAATACAGCTTCGCGCGAGTCGCTGACGTTCTGGCGGCGGGCCAGCGGCATGGCGATGGCCTCGACCGGAGGGCGGAAGCGGCGCAGCAGCGCAAAGACCGTGATGGCTACGATGCCCAGCACCGTAATTTCGCCAAAGGTGTCAAAGCCACGGAAGTCCACCAGAATGACGTTGACCACGTTGGCACCGCCGCCCAGTGGAAGGGACTTGTCGACAAAGAAGGACGAGATGCCGCTAGGATGCGGGCGGGTCATGACCGCGAACGCCAGCGCGGCCACGCCGCCCCCGGCCAGGATGGCGATGCTCAGATCCCGACCGCGACGAAACAGAGCGCGACCGCCGCTGGCGTCGCTGCCGGGCATGTCGCTGACGCGCTGTGGAAGCCAACGCAGCCCCAGCAGGATCAGCACCATGGTGACTACTTCAACTGCCAACTGGGTCAGGGCCAGGTCGGGGGCCGACAGCCAGGCGTAGGTCAGGCTGGTTACCAGGCCGGCACCGCCGGCCAGCAACAGGGAGGCCGGACGATGGAATTTGGCCTGGCGGGCAGCGCCGATGGCGCAGGCAATGCCCACGCCCCACATCAGTGCAAAGAAGGGGTCCAAGGGCGTAAAGCGCACAGCTTTGATCCACTCGCCCCGCATCAGCGGCAAGGCTGCCACGCACAGCGTGACTACCACGATCAGCAGAACCTGGCGTTGCAAGCGGGACGAGACCAGCTTGCCGACCGCCCAGTTGGCCCCGATTTCCAGGTACTCCATGGCCAGCTCGAACAGTCGGCGGCCATCGGCGCGGGTCAGCAAGGGCGTGCGACCTTGTCGGTTGCGGTAGAAGCGGTTGATGAGCAGCACCAGAACCACGCCCACCAAGGTGGCGACCAGGCTCATGATCAGGGGCAGATTGACGCCATGCCATAGCGCCAGATCGTATTGAGGCGTAGTGCCGCCCAGAATGGCGGTGGCGGCGGTATGCAGGAAGGGGCCAAAGGTCAGGCCCGGAATAATGCCCACCAGCAGGCAGGTCAGCACCAGGATGGCGCTGGGGATCAGCATCAGGCGCGGTGGCTCGTGGGGCTGGCGTGGCAGGTCGGTGGCGACCGGACCGAAAAAGACCTGGGCGATGAAACGCAGCGAATACGCTACGCTGAAGGAACCCGCGATGACGGCGGCAGCGGGCAGCAAATATTCCCAGGTGCTGCCGTTACCCGCCAAGATGGTTTCGGCAAAGAACATTTCTTTGGAGATGAAGCCATTGAGCAAGGGCACGCCCGCCATCGCCGCTGCCGCGACGGTCGCCAGTGTGGCGGTCAGCGGCATGGCGTGGCGCAGGCCTGACAGCAGGTTCAGGTTGCGTGTGCCGGTTTCGTGATCCACGATGCCGGCAGCCATGAACAACGATGCCTTGAAGGTGGCGTGGTTCATCATGTGGAACAGCGCCGCTACCAGGGCCAGCGGACTGTTCAGGCCCAGCAGCAGGGTGATCAGGCCCAGATGGCTGATGGTGGAGTAGGCTAGTACGCCTTTCATGTCGCGCTGGAACATGGCGACATAGGCTCCCAGGGTCAGGGAACACAGTCCGGCCCCGCCGATGATGACCGCCCATTCGGTGGTGCCGGCCAGCGCCGGCCACAGGCGCGCCAGCAGAAAGACACCGGCCTTGACCATGGTGGCCGAGTGCAGATAGGCCGATACCGGCGTGGGGGCGGCCATGGCGTGGGGCAGCCAGATATGAAAGGGGAATTGGGCGCTTTTGGTGAGCGCGCCAAGCGCGATCAGGATCAGCATGCCGGTATACCAGGGATGGCTGCGGATCTGTTCGCCCGATTCCAGCACCACGCTCAGATCGTAGCTACCGGCGGCCTGGCCCAGCATCAGCACGCCGGCCAGCAGGCAAAAACCGCCTGTGCCCGTGATGATGAGCGACATGCGCGCACCGCGCCGCGCGTCCATGCGGTGATACCAATAGGCGATCAGCATGAACGAGGACAGACTGGTCAGCTCCCAGAAAACCACCAGTTGGATCAGGTTTCCTGATAGCACCACGCCCAGCATGGAGCCCATGAAGGCTTGCAAGAACGCGAAGAAGCGGCGCACGGGGTCCTGGGCGGACAGGTAATAGTGCGCATACAGGGCGATGAGCGCGCCCATGGCGGTAATGATGAAGCTGAACAGCCAGGCGTAGCCGTCCATGCGCAGCTTGAAAGTCAGGCCGTGGGCGGGTATCCAGGCACGCGAGGATTCCAGGACTTGGCCTTGGGCAACATCCGGATAGGCATAGAGGGTCAGGAGGGCACAGGTGACTGCGACAAGGCCGGCCAGTAAGGCCTGAAGTTTGCGCGCGTTTGCGGGCAGCAGGGAAGATAGCAAGCTGCCAACAAAGGGCAGCGCTAGGATCACGAGCAGATACATCACGCTCCAACAGGCGATAATTTTAGGCAGTTAGCGCTTAATGATACGATATATGACGCTAAAGTCAGCCTGCCGTCAGTTAAAAAAGTGTTTTTTTTACTTTCCGCGGTCTTGATGCAGGTCAATAGGCGGGGCTCGGTTTTCTCCCACAATGGGTGCTTATCAAGAAGAAAAGGCCTCTTGCTGGAGAACCCGCCATGTCCAGTATTCTGGAAGAAATCCACGCTCCTGCGCTCGGCAATCCCGACATCGAAATTTCCGAAGCGCTGATCCGGCGCTTTGACCGCACCGGCCCGCGTTATACCTCGTACCCGACGGCCGACCGCTTCTTTCAGGATTTCCCTGCGCAACCCTATATACACGAGCTGTCGCGTCGCGCCCTGAGCAGCAACAATCCGCCCCTGTCCGTTTACCTGCATATCCCGTTCTGTCAGTCCCTGTGCTATTTTTGCGCCTGCAACAAGGTCATTACCCAGGACCGCAGCAAAAGCGATCAGTACCTGCGCTACCTGTTGCGCGAGATCGACATGGTTACCCAGTACATGGGCGAGGACCGGCGCACCGAGCAACTGCACTTGGGCGGCGGTTCGCCCACGTTCCTGGAGCACGCGCAGCTGGCGCGCCTGATGGACCGTTTGCAAGCCCGCTTCCAATTTACCGACGATGCCGAGCTGGGCATAGAAATCGACCCGCGCACGCTGGCCGACGGCACCTTGCAGGGCCTGGCGCAATTGGGTTTTAACCGCACCAGTTTCGGCGTGCAGGATTTTGACCCCCGCGTGCAGGAAGCGGTCAATCGCATCCAGCCGCTGGACATGGTTCGTCGCGCGATCGAAGAAGGGCGGGCCGCCGGTTTTCAGTCCATCAACACCGACCTTATTTACGGCTTGCCGTTGCAAAGTCTGGATAGCTTTGCTGCCACGATCGACTCGCTGGTGCAACTGCGCCCGGACCGCATCGCTTTATACAATTACGCGCACCTGCCGACGCGTTTCAAGGCCCAGCGCCTGATTCGCGAGGCCGATCTGCCCGATGCCGAACAGCGTCTGCAATTGTTTCTGATGTCCTCGCAGCGTCTGCTCGATGCTGGTTATGTCTATATAGGGCTGGACCATTTTGCCTTGCCTACGGACGAGCTGAATCTGGCCCGTCTGGACGGTAGTCTGCATCGTAATTTCCAGGGCTACACCACCCGCGCCTCCTGTGATCTGGTGTCTTTCGGCGTTTCCTCTATCGGCCAGGTGGGCCCCATGCACGTGCAGAACGTGCGCAGCTTGCGTAACTACTACGCCGATCTGGATCGGGGCCGCATTCCAGTCGAGCGTGGCATCGTCATGCAGCCGGACGACAGCCTGCGCGCGGAAATCATCATGAGCCTGATGTGTAGCGCGCCTGTGCAGATCGAACGGCTGGAAGCGCGCTATGGCATTGACTTTGCCAGCTATTTCGCTGGCGAGCTGAACGAACTGGACACCTATGTGCAAGCCGGTCTGCTGACGGTGGATCACGACAGCATCCAGGTCTTGCCCAAAGGACGCTTGTTCGTGCGCGCCTTCAGCATGGTGTTCGACAAATATCTGGGCCAGGCGACGACTGCCCGTTATTCCCGCTTGATCTGATGCCGTGGCCGCCCCTTTTTGGGCGACGCGCGGCTCTTGCCCTGTTCCCGGTCCCGATGTGGCCGGGCAGGTTCTTGCTTTAACCAAAGGTATAACATTGTGCTAAAGACGGATTTGCGTCTCATGTCCCTGAAGGGGAAATTGCTTTTACCCATTGTCCAGGGGGGCATGGGGGTCGGCGTCTCCGCATCCCGTCTGGCGGGAGCGGTCGCTGCATTGGGCGGTCTTGGAACCATCTCCAGCGTGGACCTGCGGCGTCATCATAACGACCTGATGGACAACACCCAGGGGGATGTGCCCAAGCAGGTCGTGGACGCCGCCAACCTGCAGGCCTTGGACCGCGAGATCCGCAATGCGCGGGATAACGCGGCCGGGCAGGGAGCGGTGGCAGTCAATGTCATGAAAGCGGTGTCTCAGTATCCCGAGTACGTCCGCCAGTCCTGCGAGAGCGGTGCCGATGCCGTGGTTGTGGGGGCCGGCTTGCCGCTGGATCTGCCCGACCTGACGCAGGACCACCCCAAAGTGGCCCTGATTCCTATTTTGTCCGATGTGCGTGGCGTAACCTTGCTGGTCAAAAAATGGCTGCGCCGCAAGCGCTTGCCCGATGCCGTCGTCATAGAAAACCCGCGTTTTGCCGCTGGCCATCTGGGTGCGCCCGATGACCAGTCGCTGAGCAAGCCCGAGTACGCTTTTCAGCGTGTGCTGGAAGGTTGCCGCGCCTTGTTCCGCGAATTGGGGCTGGAGGCCGAGCGTATTCCGCTAATTGCCGCCGGTGGGGTGCATCGCCCCGAGCAGGTGCGCGAACTGATGGGCTGGGGAGCGGATGCCGTGCAGTTGGGCACCGCTTTTGCCGTCACGTCGGAAGGCGATGCGCATGCCAACTTCAAGCGTGTGCTGCTTGATGCCGAACCTAAGGATATCGTTACGTTCATGAGCGTGGCGGGTCTGCCGGCCCGTGCCGTACGCACCCCCTGGCTGGATGCGTATCTGCACAAAGAAAGCAAGTTGCAGTCGGTGGCCCGTCAGCGGCCCTGCACTGAAGGTTTCGATTGTCTGGCCCATTGCGGGCTGCGCGACGGGGTGCAGCGGCACGGTCAGTTCTGCATTGACCGGCAGTTGGCGTATGCCTTGCAAGGCGACGTGGAGCGCGGCTTGTTCTTTCGCAGTGCCGAAGCCTTGCCATTTGGCAAGGCCATGCGCTCGGTGCGCGAACTGATGGATTACATGCTTAACGGGCGCAATCCCGATGCCGTGCAACCGGCGGCGGGCTAGTGTTTGTGGCGGCTCTATCCGGCCTTAGCGCGCACCAGAGCTGCCGACCTCGGTAATTAAACCATCGGCTGTGCCATCCAGGGTATGGACGGCGTGCCGGCGCTGCTGCTCCAGCACCAGTCTGCGGGCAGCAGCATAGCATTCTTCGATGTGCTGATTACCCACTTTGCGCAGCACCACAAAGCTGATCGTCGAAGAGATCGCGCTGCCGATCAGGGGCACATACTTGGCCCCGTATTTCCCGGCCAGTTTTTTTGCCCCCATGCGCACCAGAATGTTCACGACCCGGTCTGTGGTCAGGACGCGGCCGACCAGGCCTACGCCCATGCTGGTGCCGCCCACGATCACCATTTTTTTCAACTCGGGGCTAAGGTTGTCCACGTCTTGCGCGGACAGACCGAAACGGGCGTTGATCATGGGGATGATTTTCATCAGAATGGCCACATCGGCACCCACATCCACGCCGGGAATGGGGACGACTGCGGCAGCAGCCGATAGCAGGGCGCGTCGGCTGACCAGCTTACGGCAGTCGTTACGGATTTCGTCCAGTTTGTCCAGCGTCATTGGGCGCATGAGCATGTCCTGAAGTAAATAAAAAAGGCGGCCACAGAGGACGGCGCTGATGTTCAGATGGGGATAAAAGGCGTTTTATCCAGTGCGGCAATCCTGCTTTATCGTAGTGGTCAGGTTGTGTTCTGGTCGTAAATTGCATTTTTTGACGCATTTGAAAACTTTGCTTTCAACTCTGTCGGGATCGCGCAGGCCGAGCCTAGGCATGGCGTGCTGCGGTTTTCGGTCTCCTCCAGGAGGTTAATGCATTTTTTGTCTTGCCGAAAAAGAGTCTTGTGCCTGTCCGGCGGGTGTCGATTTACTCTACACTGAGCGCCGAAAACAGCTTGTCTACAGGGGAAGAAAGATGGCGCGCCATGCTGTGCTTGGTTTAATGCTTTTGGCAGGGGCCAATTGCGCCCAGGCTGTATCCATCAGCAGTTTTTCGCCCAAAGGGGCAACCAGCGAGTTGCGGGATGTCAAAGTGACGTTTGCCGCGCCTGTCGTGCAGTTTGGCGATTCGCAATTGCCGGCACCTGTCCTGGTGCAGTGCGACGATCCGGCGGTCAGCGGTCAGGGGCGCTGGCTGGATGCGCGCCGGTGGGTTTACGAGTTCACGCAGCGCCCTGGCCCGGGGTTAAGTTGCACGGCCACCGTTTCCAAGACATTCCGCAGTCTGAATGGCCAGGCCATCAGCGGCCCGACCCAGTATCGATTTAATTCGGGCGGTCCCGTTCTGGACAGCTCTCGTCCTTATTACTCCACGATTGCTGAAGATCAGGCGTTTCTGTTCAGCTTTACGGCACCTGTGGACCCGGCATCGTTGCTCAAGCACGGGTACTGCCGGGTCGAGGGCATAGGCGAGCGCATTGCCTTGAAAAGCCTGGACAGTGCGCAGCGCGATGCCTTGATCAAGGCGGAATATTATGTCGACCAGATCGACGAACGCTATCAGGCCGTGCAGTGCGCCCGCACCTTGCCGTCCGGCGCGGCGGTTTCCGTGGTGCTGGAGCCGGGCATTCTGACCGGCATACCCGGTCGCAAGGGGGTGCCCAGTTCAGACCGTTATGCGTTCGATTTTTCGGTGCGCCCTGACTTCAGTGTGTCCTTGTCGTGTTTGCGCGAACGGGCCGATGCGCCTTGCACGCCCGTGGGCAGTCTGAACGTGCAGTTTTCCTCTGGCGTGGATGCCGATCAGGCGGCCCGGTTTCGTCTGACATCCGGGTCGCAGGAATGGAAGCCCGTGTCCGACGACAACGAGGGCTGGCAGGATAGGGGGGCCACGTATGCCCTGCGCTTTCAGGGTCCATTTCCTGAAAATGCTCAGTTACAGATCGTGGCACCGGATGACCTGAAAGACGATGCAGGCCGCAGTTTGAGTAATCCGGAATTGCTGACCCAAGGGGTGCGCACGGGTGTCTATCCACCTTTGGTGAAATTTGCCCGTGCTCCGTTCGGCATTGTCGAGCGTTTTGGGCATGCCGCGCACGACGGCTCGGACGACGATGATCCGCCGGCGCTGGGCCTGAGCCTGCGCAGCGTTGAACCCGCTCTGATGACCCAGGATATGCTGGTGTCGGCCGGGCAGGTAGGCGATATGGTGCTGCGCGACGATAAGCAGGTGTTGTTGTGGTATGCGCGCCTGCGCCAGCTGGACTACGGCTGGAACATGCCGGCGCAGCGACTGCAGAGCATAATGGGGCCGGACTTTAAAATAACCGGGCCGGTCAACGAGGATGGCATGTTGGATCTGCGCGGCGAATCGTTGCTGCGCGGCCAGAAGGTGCAGCCGCTGACGCTGCCCGGTATGGACCAGAAGGGTGAACGGCCATTTGAATTGATAGGCGTGCCGCTGCGCGAACCGGGTTTTCATGTGCTGGAGGTGGCGTCGCCGCGTTTGGGGGCGTCTTTGCTGGAATCGGGCAAAACCATGTATGTGCGCAGTTCCGCCTTGGTCACCAATCTGGGCGTGCACATCAAGAAAGGGGGCGATGATGTGATGGTTTGGGTCACGACCCTGGACGATGCCAAGGTCGTGCCCGGCGCACAGGTGCGGGTCATGAACTGTCGGGGCGAGGAACTGGTCGCAGGCCGCACCGACGATCAGGGCTTGTTTCACCACCCCCATCCAGTGCAAAGCGTCGATTACTGCGACGATACGCAGCTCTCGGGCCTGTACGTGACGGCCCGTGTGGATAAGAACAATCCTCTGGCGCGTGGCAAGGACGATTTCAGTTTTGCCTTTAGCGATTGGAACACCGGTATTGAGCCGTGGCGCTTTAACGTGCCCTATGCCTGGGGCAGTCGCGATGGCATGGTGGCCCACACGGTGCTGGATCGCAATCTGTTTCGTGCCGGCGAAGTGGTACACATGAAGCATTACCTGACCGATCGCGTGCGGGCGGGCTTTGCGGCACCCGATGCCTATCCTCGCAGCATGGTGCTGGAGCATCAGGGTACGGGAAAGAGCATTGAATTGCCCCTGAAATGGCAGACCACTGCGGGGGGCAGCACCTTTGCCCTGAACGACTGGAAGATTCCCAAAGACGCCGAACTGGGTATCTACACGATCTCCAGCCGTGGCGATGATCAGTATTTTAGTTTTGGCGAGTTCCGTGTCGAGGAATTCAAGCTGCCTGTGCTGGGCGGTTCGCTCAAGCTGAGCGACGGTCAGGAGCGTCCTTATCTGGTGCGTCCACAGTCCATGCAGGCGGACATGCAATTGCAGTACCTGTCGGGCGGGCCGGCGGATTTTCTGCCGGTGCAGCTGTCGGGCGTGGTGCGCACGCGCGCGCCGTCCTTTAGTGCGTACGACGACTTCAGCTTTGCCGCGCCCGACAGTGGCGAGCAGGTGTCGTCCGAGCCACGTGTGTTTCTGAACAAGAAGCGGGTGCAATTGGATGCCCAGGGGGGGCTGCGCACGCAGTTGCAAGACCTGCCGGTGGTGGAGCAACCGTCTGAGTTCGTGGTGGAGGCGACCTTCGCTGATCCGAACGGCGAAATTCAGACCTTGATGCAGACCGTGCCGGTATGGCCGGCCGATGTGGTGGCGGGTCTGCGCGCCGGCAGTTGGCTTAAAGCCGGGTTCAGCACAACGCTGACCGTGCTGGCACTCAGCCCGGACGGCAAGCCGGTCAAGGATGCGGCCCTGCGCGTGGATGCGGCCAATGTAGTGCGCTATTCCACCCGCAAGCGCATGGTAGGCGGTTTTTATAGTTACGACACCGAGCAAGAGCGTCAGGATCTGGGCACGGTCTGCCAGGGGCACAGTGACGAAAAAGGATTGCTGCACTGCGAGGTGAAACTCGAAAAGGGTGGGCAGGTCGAATTGCGTGCGGTCGCCAGCGATGCCCAGGGCCGAGAGTCTGTCGCTGCCAGCAGTGTCTGGGTCAGCGGCGCGGGCGAATTATGGTTCGGCGGCCAGAACGATGATCGTATCGATGTGATCCCCGCCCGCAAGAGCTGGGCACCGGGCGAAACGGCGCAGTTTCAGGTGCGCATGCCGTTTCGCGAGGCGACGGCGCTGGTAGCGGTCGAGCGTGAAGGCGTGCTGGATGCGCGTGTCGTGCAATTGCAAGGCGAAAACCCGACCGTCGATGTGCTGATCAAGTCCGAATGGGGGCCTAACGTCTATGTGTCGGTGTTGGTCTTGCGCGGGCGACTGCGCGAAGTGCCCTGGTATTCCTTCTTTACCTGGGGCTGGAGCCAGCCTATCAATTGGTATAAGGCCTATTCGGAAGGCGGCGGCGAGTTTGTCGCTCCCACGACCACGGTGGACCTGTCCAAGCCGGCGTATCGCTTTGGTCTGGCCGGCATTGAAGTCAGCAGCCAGCAAGACGCGCTAGAGGTCAGGGTCAGCACAGACCGTTCTCAGTATGCCATCCGCGAACAGGCGAAAGTGGATATCCAGGTTCTGCGGGCCGATGGCACGCCGGCGGCGGGCGCGTCGGTGGCGCTGGCAGCAGTGGATCAGGCCTTGCTGGAGCTGAGCCCCAATACATCCTGGAAGCTGCTGGAGGCCATGCGCGCGCTGCGCAGCTACAACGTGCTGACCGCCACGGCGCAGTCCGAAATTGTTGGACGTCGCCATTATGGCCGCAAGGCGGTACCGGCCGGCGGCGGCGGGGGTAAGAGCCCGACCCGAGAACTGCTGGATACCCTGTTGCTTTGGAAGGGGCATGTGGAGCTGGATGCGCAAGGCCGTGCCACCGTCATGGTGCCGTTGAAAGACGCCTTGACGCGTTACCGCGTCGTGGCCGTGGCCGATCAGGGCGGACAGCGCTTTGGCACCGGCTCGGCCGAGATGGTGACCACGCAGGATCTGCAAGTGATTTCTGCTTTGCCGGCGGTGGCGCGAGAAGGCGACCGCTACCAGGCGCAGGTCACAGTACGCAACAGCAGTCCGCGTGCCATGACGGTTCAGGTCCAGGCTACGTACGATGGCACGGGGCTGCCGGGCGGCAGTCTGCCTGTTCAGACCATCGAGCTGGCGTCCGGTTCGGCGGCCCTGGTGTCCTGGCCCATGACCGTGCCTGCCTCCAGCGGTACAGCGCCGACCCAGACATTGGCCTGGACAGTGCAGGCGCGCGAAGTGGGGCAGGCTGGCTCGGCCCGCGCGGCACAGGACAGTGTGGCCATCAAGCAGGAGATCTTTCCGGCTACGCAAGTGGCGGTGCAGCAGGCGACCTTGGCCGCAGTTTCGGCCGAACAGGTTCTGACTTTGCCGGTGCAGGCTCCGGCCGGTGCATTGCGTGACGAGCAAGGCCGTATTCAGGGTGGATTGCAGATGCAGTTCCGTTCATCCTTGGGTGGTGGCCTGGAAGGGGTGCGTGCCTGGTTCGAGCGCTATCCCTACACCTGCTTTGAGCAATTGGCCTCGCGTTCCCTGGGTTTACGCGCCGAACAGGATTGGGCGGCACTGATGCAGCGCATTCCGTCCTATCTCTCGCAGGACGGTCTGCTGCGCTATTTCCCTAGTTCCTATGGTTCGGGCAGCCGCGTGCTGACGGCCTATCTGCTGGAAGTCAGTCACATGGCCCAGGAGATGGGGCTGAACTTTGTGATTCCCGAGACCTATCGCCGCGAGATGTTGCAGGGTCTGCAAAATGCGGTCAATGGTCGCTTGCAGGATACGCGCACGGCGTCCCGCCAGGATCGGGACATCGAGGTGGTGCGCATGGTGTCCGTGCTGGCCCGCTACGATATGGCGCGTGTGAACATGCTCGATTCGGTCGAGCCCGCTGTGCAAAGCTGGCCCACCGAAACCTTGCTGGCCTGGGTTGACCTGACGCATCGTCTGCCTGGGGTCAAACAGGCCGAGCAAACACGTCAGAAAGCCCTGGAGCTGATTCAGGCAAGGCTGGTCAGCCGTGGCACGCGTCTGGTGTTCGGCGACGATCGTTTGAACGGCGACCCTTGGACCATGAGCAGTCGGGTCACCAATCAGGCCCGCTTGATGATGCAGATGAGCGGTCAGCCCGATTGGGCTCAGGACATGCCGCGTCTGGCTCAGGGCTTGCTGATGGAGCAACGTCGCGGTGCCTGGGGCATGACGACCGAGAACTTGCTGGCCGGTCTGGCCATCGAGCAGTTCAGCCGGCGTTACGAGCAGCCGGTCAGCGGTCAGTCTATGGTCATCCTGGGTTCGGAAAGCGCTCAGGTGGTCGATTGGGATGTGCTCAAACCCGATGCGCAGGGCGTGCGCGCCACGCAGATCGATGTGCCTTGGCGCGGCCCTCAGGCCGACGACCTGTCGGTGGAGCTGATGGGACAGGGAACGGCCTGGGTCGATGTGCGTTCTCTGGCAGCGGTGCCAGTGGACAAGCCAATTGCCGCCGGCCTGAGCGTGGAGCGCAGCATGAAGGCCGTCGAGCAGGCCAAGGCCGGCGTCTGGAGCCGTGGCGATATTGCCCGTATTACCCTGACGATCAAGGCGCAGGGACCGGCGACGTGGGTGGTGGTGTCCGATCCTATACCGGCGGGCGCGACGATTCTGGGCAGCGGCCTGGGGCGCGACTCCGCTTTGGCGACCGAAGGTGAACGCCGCGAAGGCGTCGCCTGGCCTGCTTTTGTGGAGCGACGCTTTGACGGCTACCGCGCGTATTACGAGCGCTTCCCCGAGGGCACGACGACGCTGGAGTACACCGTGCGTTTGAATACGGTGGGTCAGTTCGTTCTGCCGGCCACGCGTGTTCAGGCCTTGTACGAACCGGATGTGTTCGCGGTCTGGCCTAATGCAGGCACACTGGATATTGTGGATGCGCCTGCGCCGTAGCGTTTGTACTGTTCTATTGGGGCTGGTCCTGGTGCCGGCCCCGCTTGTCGCCATGCCAAGCTACGAGCAGGTGCGCCAGTCGCACCGGTCCTCGGACGTGTTGGTTCTGGATCGCCACGGCGTCGTGGTGCAGACCGTGCGGCGCGACTTCCGGCAGCGGCGGGGGCAGTGGGTGGCGCTGGAGCAGATTTCGCCGGCCCTGCAGCACGCCGTGCTGGTGTCTGAAGATAGACGCTTTGCCTCGCACGGCGGGGTGGACTGGCTGTCGGTGGGGGTAGCGGCATGGGACGGAATGGTATCGGGCCGGGCGCGTGGCGCATCGACCATTACCATGCAATTGGCCGGCCTGCTGGACCAAGACTTGGCCGCAGGGCGGGGCGGCCGCTCTGTCTGGCAAAAGCTCGATCAAGTCGTGGCGGCTCAATCCCTGGAGGACGGCTGGAGCAAGTCACAGATCCTGGAAGCCTATCTGAATCGGGTCGCCTTTCGTGGCGAACTGGTGGGCGTGGATGCCATGTCGCGTGCTTTGTTCCAGAAAGAAGCTGCCGCGCTGGATGCGCGTGAATCGGCCATTGCGGCTGTGCTGCTGCGCGGGCCCAATGCGTCGGCGCTGACCGTGGAGCGGCGGGCCTGCCTGACCCTGCAGGAAATGGGGCGGGGGCAAGCTTGTCGCGGCCTGGGCAATCTGGTGTCGGTGGCGTTGCGGCGCGCGTCTCAGCCGCCTTTCGGGCAGCGTAACCGAGCGCCGCATTTTGCCCGTTGGCTTCTGGAACAAGATCCGAATCTACGTGCTGGCGAGTGTGTGCATTCCACCTTGGATGCGCGGTTGCAAGCGCAAGTGGCCGCCAGCGTACGGCGTCACTTGCTGGATTTGCGCGCAGCGCGCGTGCGTGATGCGGCCGTGGTCGTGCTGGATAATCACAGCGGACAGGTACTGGCTTATCAGGGTTCCAGCGGCGAGCTGTCCGAAGCGGCCGATGTGGATCATGCCCGATCGTTGCGTCAGGCCGGCTCCACGCTGAAACCATTTCTGTACCAGTTGGCCATTGAAAAGCGCCTGTTGACGGCGGCCTCGCTTTTACAGGATTCGGCCCTGAACCTGCCGACCGGCAACGGCCTGTATATTCCCCAGAATTACGATAAACAGTTTGTTGGCTGGACCAGCGCGCGCACGGCGCTGGGTTCATCCCTGAATATCCCCGCTGTACGCGTGCTGACCTTGCTGGGGCCACAAGCGCTGGTGCAACGCTTGCGCGCCTTGGGGATGGATCTGCGCCAGGAAGGCGACTATTACGGTTACAGCCTGGCGTTGGGCAGCGCCGATGTCACCTTATTGCAGTTGAGTAACGCGTATCGCGCTTTTGCCAACCAGGGCCGTGCCCAGGATGTGCGCACGCGGCTGGATGAGCCGTCCGCGCCGGCCAGCGCGGTGATGGATGCCGGTGCCAGCTGGATCGTCGGGGACATGCTGTCCGACCGCCAGGCCCGGGTGTTGACCTTTGGCCTGGACAGCGCGCTGAGCACGCCATTCTGGAGCGCAGCCAAAACCGGGACCAGCAAGGATATGCGCGATAACTGGGCGCTGGGCTGGTCGCAGGACTATACCGTGGGTGTCTGGGTGGGTAATAGCGCCGGCCAGAGCATGCAGGATGTCTCCGGCGTCAGCGGGGCTGCTCCGATCTGGCACGAAGTGATGAGCCTGCTGCAGCGCGGGCGCAGCAGCCGCCAGCCACCCATACCCGATGGCGTGTTGGCCCGCGACATGCACTACGAGCCGGCCGTGGAAGCGGCGCGGCGCGAATATTTCCTGCAGGGTACCGAGACAGAGCGGGTAGAGCTGGCCGATTCGGCGCAGGCTTACTCTGGTCAGTTGCGCATTGCCCAGCCGGTCAATGGCACTATTTTGGCGCTGGACCCGGACATTCCCCCGCTGAACCAGCAACTGCGTCTGCAGGCCCAGGGGCAGATGGATGTGGCACGCGATGTGGCGTGGTGGGTGGATGGGCGGCAAGTGGCGCAAGGCCCTAGTGCCCGCCTGCCCTTGCGCCCCGGGCGGATGCTGATTGAGCTGCGCGACGCCCAGGGCCGCGTATGGGATCGGGTCAGTGTACAGATAAGGGGCGCGCTGCCAGGCAAGCCTTAACAAAGATTAACCGCTTTCGCTGTTACAGGACTGCTACACTGCAGATCATGTTGAAATTTTGTAAAGAGGGGGGACCTTCAAAATGATGACTCTACGCACGCTTGCACGCTTGTTGGCTCCGGTCAGTCTGGTGGCTTTGGCCGCTTGCCAAACCGTTCAGCAAAAGCCAGCTGATCAGGCTGGATCGTCCAGCACGGCCACCCAGACCCCCTCGACGGCGGCACCAACTGGTCAGCCAGCGCCGGCTGCGCAGGCGGGCGCGCAGCAGCAAGCCGCCCCGGTTCAGGTGTTTCTGGCTGACACGCAGGAGCAGGCCGGCTGGGCACGTGTGGATGTGCAGCCCAACGGTGCCTTGTATGTCAATCCACGCGCCATCATCACGCGTAACGACCTGACTAATGTGCAGGCGGGCACCAACGACAGCAAGGAAGGTTTGCTGGCTTTGACCCTGACGCCGGAAGCTGCGCAGCGTCTGCTGCAGGTCACGACGCAATATCCTAAAAAACGCCTGGCGCTGGTCGTCGGTGACACTATGCTGGCTGCACCGGGCTACAGCTCGCCCGTCAAAGATGGCCGCCTGATCTTCATGGTGGGCACGGAAGCCAATGCCATGACGGCGGCGCGCGCCATTGCCGGTCCGCAAGCCACGCCGGATAGCCAGCGAAGCAATTAAAGCGCCATCATGAGCTCCGCACCCAGCAGTGTCGCTTTTTATGTGCTTTCCTTCCGGGTTCTGGCGGGGTTGCACAGCGCGGCGCTGCTGCTCATTATGCTGATGGCCAGTGGCGTGCTCAACTCGGTATTCATGCCCGAATGGTTGCGCATTCCACTGGCGGTGTTCATGGTCGGGCTGGTGTCTGCGTTTTTGGCCTTGTGTTGGAGCCACTGGACGGCCGCCTGGCATATGTCCTCGGCCGGTCGGCGCTGGGCCTGGATACCGGCTTTTTGTTCGGCTTTTTTTCTGGCGCTCAGTCTGGCGATTTTTCTGCTGGGCCTGTGGGGCACTCTGGGGCTGGCCAGCTTTGCCGTACAGCACAACGAGTGGCTAAATGCCATGCCGCAGGACGACGGTAGTTCTTCCTTTCCCGATTTCGGCCCACCGCAGATGGTGCCGCAGGCCTTGACCTTATAGGGGCGTGCTCGGGCCGCCGCAGGCGTTGTATTTTTTGCAAGCACGCGTTTTCTTTCTCGCCAGATGACAATGTCTCGTTTTAGAATATACGCATTGCGTATATCCACATAGCGAGTTTTTTATGGCCGTCTCCCAGCAAGTCTTTTTGCGCGATGCAATGCGTCGCCTGAACCTGACCCGCGACGTATTTGCCGCCCGTATCGGCGTCAAGCGCCGCGCTCTGGATACCTGGCTTTTGCCGGAAGGGTCGCTGGAGTCGCGGGCCATGCCTGAAGTGGTGCAGCGTTTCGTCACGGAAATTGTCGAAAACGAAGCGCTTCTGAATAAATATGCGCAAAGCGCACAGTCCGGTCCGCTGCGCGACCGCATCGCCGTGGGCGGCAAGCATCAGTTGCTGTCGGTAGAGCAGTTTACCCGCGAAACCGTGGAAGAATTGTGCAGTCTGGCCGACATTATGCAACCTATCGCGCGACGCCAGAAAGTTTCGCGCGTGCTGGAAGGGGCGGTGCTGGGTAATTTGTTTTTTGAAGCCTCCACCCGCACCCGCGTCAGCTTCGGCGCGGCTTTTTGCCGTTTGGGTGGTTCGGTCTGCGACACCACGGGCTTTACGTTTTCGTCCATGGCCAAGGGCGAATCCATTTACGATACCAGCCGGGTCATGAGCGGTTATGTGGACGCTATGGTGATCCGGCATCCCGAGCAAGGTTCGGTGGCCGAATTTGCCCGCGCAACGAATATCCCAGTGGTCAATGGTGGCGACGGTGCCGGCGAACATCCCAGCCAGGCCTTGCTGGACTTATACACCATCAGCACCGAGTTTTCCCGTCTGGGCAAATTGCTCGATGGGGCGCATATCGCCATGGTCGGCGATCTGAAATATGGCCGTACCGTGCATTCGCTGATCAAGATGCTGGCTATGTACCGTGGGCTGAAATTCACCTTGATCTCGCCGCCCGGCCTGGAGATGCCCGAAGAGATCCTGGAGAAAGTCGCCAAGCAGGGCAACCATGTCATCGAACAGACCCATTCCCTGGAAAAGGGTCTGCCCGGCGTGGATGTCATCTATGCCACGCGCGTGCAGAAAGAGCGCTTCCAGGAAGGGCAGGGCGACAGCTATACCGCAGACTTCCAGGTCAACAAGGCCATCATCGACCAGTGCTGCGGTCCGGACGTCATTGTCATGCACCCGCTGCCGCGCGATAGCCGCGAAGGCGCGCACGATTTGAGCGTGGACCTGAATCACGATCCGCGTCTGGCGATTTTCCGTCAGGCTGACAATGGCATTCCGGTACGCATGGCTATTTTTGCCGTCTTGCTGGGCGTGGAGACGCTGGTGCAGCATTCCATGCGCGACGTCACCTGGAACCCTCCTTCGCATATCGGACCCGAAGACGCCGTCTTTCACGGCATGTATTGATCGCTTCGCTGTATCGGTTTGCAAACCCGCTCGGTCATTGCCGAGCGGGTTTTTTTATGTCCGCTGGGCCAACGGTGTGCGCATGCGCAGGCCATCGCGGACATTCAGGACGATCAGTGCCATATTGATGGCACCCGCCACCAGTTCCAGCGCCTGCACGCTGTAGAACAGAGGGTCGAACAGGTTTGCTTGAGCTCGTAGCGACAGAAATACAGCAGAAGGCGCAAGAATCAGCATTCCCAAGGCGGCAATAAGGGGCATGCGGCGGCGTTTGGCCCGGATGCGCGGGTCGGAGCTGCGACCGCCCATTGCCCATCCGGTTGCGCCGGTCAGCATAATCAAGGGAACAAAGCCCAGTAGGGCCCAGGCAATCCATTGCTTGACGCAGGCTACGGTGTAGGGCGAGGCAAACAGTTCGGCAAGAAGGGTGGATGTCCAGAACACTGCAATGCACAACACACTTAGCAAGGCGGCGGTGGCATGGAGAGTGCGTTTCATGGCGCAGTGTCCTGTGGCTGATGGTGTTGGATCAGGCTGGTCAGCACGGCGTGCGCGGTGTGCAGTTGGTCGCGGGAAAAGCCTGCGGCCAGTTGCGCGGCATGTGCATTCCATTGCGTATCGATGGCGTTGAACGCCTGCCGGCCTTGCGGGGTCAGCGTAAAGACGGGGGAGCGCTTGTGCAGCCGATTCTGTTCCGCTTGGATCAAACCGTCTTGTTGCAGCAGTTTGAGCTGTTTTTGCGCGCCTTGCCGCGTAATGCCCATAAAGGCCGCCAGTTGCGGAGCGGTCGGCGCGTGTTCGGACAGCGCGATGGCTCCCAGTATCTGCCAGCGAGCACTGGTCAGACCGTGACGGGCAGAAAAGTCATTTCCCCAGTCCAGCAATCTGCCGTTCAGTTGAAATACCGTCAGAATCAGGTTCGTCAGTTGTGTGGGCGTGGATGGGTTCATATGCTCTCCATTTTGACAACCAGTTTCCAATATTGGAAACTGGTTGTCAATAAGTGCGCATAGCGAGGCTCGTGGATATGCAGCGCAAAAAAAAACGCCCGGCAAACTGGGCGTTATCGCGCAGAGCATGGCCGATCAGGATTTGCGTTCGCCACCCAGTACGCTGACCAGATCCGCGATCAGATTGGCCAGTTCGGATGTCATCAGCGTCATGTCGGCATCGAATATCTCGTCGTCGTTCACGGCGGTGACATCCTGTTTTTCGGTCAGTATGTCCAGAGGGCTGACGCGCTTGATGTCCAGTGCGTCGGTCAACACGAAGCTGATGCGTTCGGCCCAGGTCAGGGACAGGCGGGTACACTGCTTGCCGGCCTGCACGTGCTTGCGCACTTCGTCGATATCCACGCTTTGTTTGACATAACGAACGGCTGCGCCGCTGTCGCCGGTCGAGCGCAGTTCGGTGTCCTGGTCGATGGTGAAATTAGCGGGTGGGTCGTTGTCGATCAGCCAGGAGGTCATGACCGAAGCGGGCGACAGTTCCGTATACAGAGGCAGGGCCGGGAAAGGTTCTACGCTCTTGGCCAGCAGACCCAATACTTCGTCGCTCTTGGCGGTGGCGGCCGCATCAATGGCCAGCCAGTGATTGCGTGTGTCCAGCCAGACGCGGGTGTCGCGCGAGACGGCAAAGGCACGCGGCATCAGTTCGGTAATGACTTGCTCTTTGATTTCCTTCATCTGCTTGCGGCCGGGCTTGTAGCCTTGCTGCTCTTCGATGTCGCGGGCCTTTTCGCGGGCTACCTGATTGATGACAGTGGTGGGCAGCAGCTTTTTCTCGGCGCGCAGGGCAATCAGGTATTGACCTTCGATGGCGTGTACCAGGGCATCGTTATCACGTGGACTGACCCAGCCCAGGCTCAGCGGTTCCTGGCTGGAGCCGGGGGTGAAGCGGTGCTTGGCCAGGGCATTTTCCAGTTCCTGGGCGGAACAGGTCCAATCGGGGGAGAGACGGTAGATGCGTAGATTTTTAAACCACATGGAGGCGAAGATAGTAAGCAGAAAAAGAGAAGGCTGCAGCCGGTTCCGGACGTGGGACCGGCGCAAGGCAAAGGATTGATTGTACGCGCAGATGCCGGGCAGCGCCCGCGCGCTTACCCGCTCTTGCATTTGCGGCACATGCCGCAGCGGGCCGCAGGTGGCCTGCCGGGGCAGTCGCCTCGCGCGGGCACGGAACGACCATGTCCCTAGGCGTTGATGTCGTTGTGCCGGGTTTCGCGCACAAATGGCAGGCCGATCGCCACCGTCGCCAAGCAGATGATGATGGGATACCACAGGCCATCGTAGATATTGCCCGAGGCGGCGATCATGGCAAAGGACAGAGGCGGCAAAAAGCCGCCGAACCAGCCGTTGCCGATGTGGTAGGGCAGGCTCATGGACGTGTAGCGGATGCGGATGGGAAACATTTCCACCAGCATGGCGGCGATGGGGCCGTAGACCATGGTGACCAGACCCACCAGGTAGGTCAGCAACAAAACCACCATGACGCTATTGAGCTGCTGCGGATCGGCCCGCTCCGGGTAGCCGTGGTCGCGGATCGCCTGGGTCAGTTGCGCCTTCAGTTCCCGCGACTGGCGGGCGAACTCGGCACGGCTCAGCGTGGCCCCCTCGAAAGAGTCGATGGTTTGAGTGCCTATCCGGACCTGCGCCACCTGACCGGCTGCGCCGGTTTCGTTGCTGTAGCTGACGGCGTAGCTGGCCATAAAGGATTTGACGATGTCGCAGGAGCTGGTGAACGAGTGGGTGCCAACGGGATTGAATTGGAAGGAACAGGCAGCCGGGTCGGCCACGACGACGACGGGGGATTGTTGTTGCGCCTGGACCAACGCGGGATTGGCAAAGTAGGCCAGACCCTTGAAGGCCGGATAGTAGGTCAGGGCGGCCAGCAGGCAGCCGGTCAGAATAATGGGTTTGCGTCCGATATGATCCGATAGCCAGCCGAACACGACAAACAGCGGGGTGGCCAGCAACAGGGCGATGGCCATCATGGTTTGGGCCTGGTTGGCCTCGATGGCTAAAGTCTGGGTGATGAAGAATAAGGCGTAAAACTGGCCGGTGTACCAGACCACGCCCTGGCCTGCGGCCAGGCCAAACAGCGCCACCAGGGCGATGCGTAAATTTTTCCAGCGTCCGAACGACTCCGTAATAGGGGCGCTGGACAGTCCGCCTTGCTCCTTGATGTGCTGAAAAGCGGGGGACTCTTTCAGGTTCATCCGTATCCAGACAGAAATGCCCAGGAGTACGACGGAAATCAGAAAGGGGATGCGCCAGCCCCAGGCCACAAAGGCTTCTTCGCCCAATGCGTTGCGTATGCTCATGATGACCACCAGCGAGAGCAGCAGCCCCACCGAGGCCGTGGTCTGAATCCAACTGGTGTAGAAGCCGCGTCGGTGTTGGGGGGCGTGTTCGGCCACATAAGTGGCTGCGCCGCCGTATTCCCCTCCCAGGGCCAGGCCCTGCAACAGGCGCAGCACGATCAGCATGATGGGAGCGGCAATGCCGATCGCTTCGTAGTTGGGCAGCACGCCGACCAGAAACGTCGACAGACCCATCAGCAAGATGGTGACCAGAAACGTATATTTGCGGCCTACACGGTCGCCGATGCGACCGAATAGCAGGGCCCCGAACGGCCGCACGGCAAAGCCGGCAGCAAATGCGAACAGCGCAAAAATAAAGCCGGCTGTCGGGTTCACGGCCGAAAAAAAATGTTGCGCCAAGATGGCGGCCAGGGAGCCGTACAGATAAAAGTCGTACCACTCGAACATGGTGCCCAACGAGGAGGCGAAGATGACCTTGCGACCCTGGGCATCCAGTTTGCCGTGCGGCTTGGCGTGGCTGCTGCTGTCAAAGGCGGTGCTGGCGATGGTGGGCGGCATGCGTCACAGTCTCCGTGGCGGCGTTAGCGGGAAGCTGACCCGCAGGCGTGTGCCGCTGGCCTGGCCGGCGCTGGGCGGCAGAAAGGCAATAGTGGCACCATGAATGTCGGCGATCTCGCGCACGATGGCCAGACCCAGCCCGCTGCCGTCGGCCTGGCTGCCCATGATGCGATAGAAACGGTCGAAAACGCGCGCGTGGTGTTCGGGTGCGATGCCAGGCCCATTGTCTTCGACCTCCAGCCAGCCGTGGCTCTGGGTGCGGCCGGTGCGCAGCGTGACCCAACCGCCCGAAGGAGTGTAGATCAGCGCATTGTCCAGCAGATTGTTCAACAGCTCGCCCACCATGACACTGTCCGCTTGCAGCACGATGGGCCGGCCCGCGCTCTCCAGTCCCAGATCCAGCCCTAGCTGCAGGGCGCGCGGTACCCATTGGGACAGATGCTGCTCGGCCAGTGTGTTCAGCTCGATGGCCTGGGCGTTGGTGGCATGCAGTGCGTCGCTGCTCTCGGCGCGGGCCAGCGCCAGCATCTGGTTGACCAGCCGCGTCGCCCGCTGGGTGCCGCGTACCAGTTGGCGCAGACTGGCTTCGGTCTGGGCGGGGTCGCGCTCGCGCAGGGCGACTTCTGCCTGGGTGCGTATGCCTGCCAAAGGGGTTTTCAATTGGTGGGCGGCATTGGCCACGAAACGCCGCTGGGCGGCGGAAAACTGTGCCTGGCGCTCCAGCAGGCCATTCATGGCATCGATCAAAGGCACGATTTCCGCCGGAGCCTGGTCGCTCTCGACGGGCGACAGATCCCCGGGGGCGCGGGCCCGCAGCCGGGCCTGCAGCAAGTTCAGTGGTTCCAGCCCGTGGGTCAGGCCCAGCCCGGCCAGCATGGCCGCCAGCGGCACCAGAATAAATTGCGGGGTCAGCATTCCGATCAGAATCTCGTGATGCAGAACCGAGCGGTGCTGGTTGGTTTCGGCCACAATGGTCAAAAACGGGGTGTTTTGCTTGTCCCGGCTGCCCCAGACATAGGCCAGCCGCATGCTTTGCCCAGCCATGACGACATCGCGGTAGCGCAGCAGATTGTTTTCGTAGTCCCAGTTTTCGGGCAGGGGCAGATCGGCATTGCCGGCCAGGGGTGTGCCGTCGGCGTCCCGGATCTGCCAGAGCGTGGGGGCATCGCTGCCCTGGCGCAATATGGTGCTGGCGGACTCGGACAGGGAAACGGGGCCCAGCACATCCTGTTGGCTTAACTCCTGGCGCAGCAGGTCCAGGTGGCCGCGCAGGGTTCTGTCATAGGGCGAGTTGGCGATGTGCTGGGCGATGAAGTAGGTTATAACGATACCGACGGTCCACAGCAGAAAAAGCGGTCCGAAGATCCACAGCATGATTTTGTGGATAAGGGTGCGCTGAGGCGGCTTGGCGGATGACCGGCGCGAGAAGCGGGATCTGACGATCCGCTCCGTGCCGCCTTGGGGGGGAGGCGAAAAAGGCATGGGCGGGGGCTCAGGCCGGAGCGTCTTCGCGCAGCTTTTCCGGTTCCAGGCAGTAACCCAGTCCGCGCACCGTCATGATACGCACACCGCTGGGCTCCAGTTTTTTGCGCAGACGATGAATGTAGACCTCGATCGCATTCGGGGTGACTTCTTCGCCCCACTCGCACAGCAGGTCCACAAATTGGTTCTTGCTAATCATCCGGCCGCTGCGCGAGAGGAAAATTTCCAGCAGACTGGTTTCGCGTGCAGACAGCTCCAAGGGCTGGCTATCTATATAGGCGACCCGGCCTTTCAGGTCGAAACTCAAGCGTTTGTGCTGCAGCAGGGCGCTGCTGGTGCCGGTGCTGCGACGGGTCAGGGCACGCACACGGGCTTCCAGTTCGGTCAGGGCAAAGGGCTTGGACATGTAGTCGTCGGCGCCCAGATCCAGTCCGCGCACGCGCTGCTCGACCGTATCACTGGCGGTCAGGATCAGTACCGGCAGGCTGTCCTGACGCTGGCGTATGGATTGCAGCACCGCCAGCCCAGGTTTTTTGGGCAGGTCCAGATCCAGGATGAGCAGATCGAAGCTTTGCAACTGCAGGGCGGAGTCGGCGCTTTCGCCGTCATGCACGACATCGACGGCGTACCCTTCGTAGCGCAGGGAACGGGAAAGTCCATCCGCGAGGATGCTGTCGTCTTCAGCTATGAGTATGCGCATGACCCTAGTTAAATCCGTGTTTTAAAAGCCGTTTCATATTGTGGCACAGGGCCTGCGCTGTGGTCAGTAGGGGATAACGATGGAGCCGATCACGCTTTTGTGGATGTCTGTTTATATATACAGTATAATTTGATGCAATAATTAGGCTTGGATTTAATTGCCGTGCCTGCGCCATCGTGGCGCAATTCCATAGTCAAGGATTCTTCATGGACGACAAAAACAGCAAAGCAGTGGCCTCGGAACGCTCCAAAGCATTGGCGGCCGCCCTGACGCAGATCGAAAAGCAGTTTGGTAAAGGCTCCATCATGCGTTATGGCGACGACAACGTGGAACACGACATCCAAGTCGTCTCCACCGGGTCCTTGGGCCTGGATGTCGCCCTGGGTGTCGGCGGCTTGCCACGAGGGCGCGTCATCGAAATCTATGGTCCGGAATCCTCGGGCAAGACCACGCTGACTTTGCAGGTCATTGCCGAAATGCAGAAAATCAAGGGTACGTGCGCCTTTATCGACGCCGAACACGCCCTGGATGTCCAGTACGCGCAAAAGCTGGGCGTTAATCTGGCCGATCTGCTTATTTCCCAGCCCGATACCGGCGAGCAGGCCCTGGAAATCACCGAAGCCCTGGTGCGCTCCGGTTCGGTAGACCTGATCGTTATCGACTCGGTCGCCGCCCTGACACCCAAGGCCGAAATCGAGGGCGATATGGGCGATGCCTTGCCCGGCCTGCAGGCCCGCCTGATGAGCCAGGCCCTGCGCAAGCTGACCGCCACCATCAAACGCGCCAACTGCATGGTCATCTTCATCAACCAGATCCGTATGAAGATCGGCGTCATGTTCGGCAATCCCGAAACCACCACGGGCGGCAATGCGCTTAAATTCTATTCGTCTGTGCGCCTGGATATACGCCGCATTGGTTCCATCAAGCGTGGCGACGAAATCGTGGGCAACGAGACACGCGTCAAGGTCGTCAAGAACAAAGTTGCGCCCCCCTTCAAACAGACCGAATTCGACATCATGTACGGCAGCGGCATTTCGCGCGAAGGCGAAATCATTGATCTGGGCGTGCAGGCCGGCGTGGTGGACAAAGCCGGTGCCTGGTATAGCTACGATGGCAACCGCATCGGCCAGGGCAAGGACAATGTGCGTGAATTCCTGAAAGAGCGTCCTGAACTGGCGCGGGAAATCGAAAACAAAGTACGCGAAAAATTAGGCGTGGCTCCTATGGCCGCTATGGAGCGCGCAGCCGCCGCTCCTGTTGCGCCTGAAGGCGACGCTTGATTTTGCCCGGTGGGTTCGACGACGAACCCTTTGAAACCGATCCGCAGGAAGTCCAGGAGCGTCGGCAACGCCGGCGCTCCAATGCGGCTGCCCTGTCGGCCGGGCAGCAGGGGCAGCCCGGCGGCGATGCGGAATTTGAATCGGATTTTGCTGCGGATGACAAGGTCGCGACTGGGGCATCGCCCAAGCGTGCGGGGCCATCGCTCAAGGCCAGGGCCCTGAATTATTTGTCCAGGCGCGAATACTCACGTCTGGAACTGGGGCGCAAGCTGGCTGCGCACGCCGACAGCCCGGAACAAGTCGCCTCCTTGCTCGACGAACTGGCGGCCCAGAAGTGGCTGTCCGATGAACGGTTTGCGCAAAGTTTGGTCAACCGTCGTTCGGCCCGAGTCGGGGCCCGCGTCATTTTGCAAGAACTGCGTCAGCATGGGCTGGATGCCGGCCAGACTGACATCATCAAGGAAGAATTGGCTGCTACCGAATTGGAGCGCGCCAAACAAGTCTGGGCCAAAAAGTTTAACGCCCCCCCCGAGGACGCCCGCGCCTACGCCAAACAATATCGTTTCATGGCCAGTCGGGGTTTTTCCAGTCGCATCCTGCAGCAAATCTTGGGCGAATGGGAAGACGGGGCTGTTTAGTCAATGTTCCAGTGACTCAGCCGTTTTTCAATAGGGTTCACGGCCCGCTTTGCGTCCCGATGTGTTCCTTGCGTGCCAGGTACAAGGCCGCCGACCCTTAGCCTTGCGCTTGGCTGATTCCTTGCAAGGTCTGGAAGCTGGTGTCACGGGCTTGTTTTAAAAAGGCCTGGACATAATCGGCCTGTAAATCTTCTTTGCGCACGGCAGCGTACAGGGTGCGCCACACCCCGTGCTCCCCCAGTCTGCATGTGCGCAACAAACCTTGATTCAGAAACTCGGTCAGCGCCCAGTTTGGCAGAGCCGTCACGCCGCGCTGGCTGGCGACCAGTTGCACAATCATGGGTGTCAGTTCCGCCTGTCGGACGGCGGCCGGCTCTATATCGGCGGGCTCCAGAAACTGCGTGAATATATCCAGGCGGCTGCGTTCCACAGGGTAGGTAATCAGAGTCTGATCGGCCAGTTGCAGGGGCTCGATATAGCGATACTGGGCCAGGGGGTGCTGGCTGGCCACGGCCAGGGCCAATTCGTAGCGAAACAAGGGCGCGTAATGGACATCGTCGCTGTTCTGCGGGTCGGACGTAATCACCACATCCAGATCGCCGCGCAACAGTGCAGGTAGCGGTGCGAACGAAAATGCAGCGGACAGATCCAGGGTGACATCGGGCCACTGTTGGCGAAAAGCATCCAGCGTCGGCATCAGCCATTGAAAACAAGAGTGGCAATCAATAGCCACATGCAAGCGTCCAGTACGCCCGGCCGCCAGCCGCTGCAGGTCGCGTTCGGTCGCGCGCACGCGCGGCAGGACTTCGTCGGCCAGAGTCAGTATGCGCAGCGCGGCGGTGGTCAGTCGGGCAGGGCGGGTGCGTCGGTTCAATAATTGCACCTGTAGCCGCGTTTCCAGGTCGCGCAACTGATGGGATAGGGCGGATTGCGTGACGTGCAGGCGTTCGGCGGCCTCTTGCAGGCTGCCGCTGTCGCGGATGGCGCTCAGCGTTTCCATATGACGAATTTCAAGCATGATGAATAAAACTCATGATTAGCATGGTGCATTTGATTTTTTTTCAAATAATTGTACAGGCACAATTCAGACCAAGAATCAGAAGCCTGCCTTCCATCATTCCGGTTTATCCAGGTCGATGAGTCCGCCTTTCGTGAAGGCCTGCCCTTGCGGCAATGGATGCAGATGTGGTCCCGATGGAAGCGGTGCGCTCTATTATGCTGTTGCTGGATGCTTTCGCGCGTGTCGATTATTCCAATGCTATCGGCCCGGGCGCGTCGGCCTGTGGCCGGGCCTAGGGGCCGGCAGTCGGGCAGAACCAGTGGTGTCACGAATATGCAAGGCGCTGATACGTAGAATACGAGGTGCGTTATACTTAGTCGGTTTAAACCTTGCGCCCTTGAACGTATCAATGCCTTTGCCCAAGACGTCCGTCGCCCGTGAACCGCTGCATACTCGCACCATCAAGGTGGAGTCGTTCGCTCGGGAAGATGGCCTATGGGATCTGGAAGCCGAGCTGGTCGATTTGAAATCCTACGATTTCCCCATCCGCCACGGCCAGATCCACAAGGCGGGTGATCCCGTTCATCATATGCACCTGCGCATCACCATCGATAGCGACTTCACCATCACGGATGCCTTGGCCGTGTACGATGCCGCGCCTTATGGTCAGGACTGCGCCTCCATTGCGCCTGCCTATCGGCAATTGGTGGGTCTGAATCTTCTGAAGCAGTTTCGCCAGCGGGTCAAGGAGCGTCTGGCGCGCTCGGCCGGCTGTACTCATTTGAGCGAGCTGGCCCAGGTTCTGCCCACCGCCGCGGTGCAGACGATGGCGGGGCGGCGGCGCAGCAGTGGCGAATCGGAAATCCATCGTACCGACAAACAGCCTTTCCATCTGGATGGTTGTCATGCCTTGCGTCTGGGCGGTCCGGTGGTCAAGGAGTTCTATCCGGTCTGGTACAGGCCGGATACGCAGGCCGGGGGTTCATAGTTTCTGGTTTGTTCAGGTCCCGGGTTCAGGCCCAGGGTTCCTGCTTTTTTTATTGTGTTTTTAGACTGACAGGTATCACATGAAAATTCACGAATATCAGGGCAAGTCGCTGCTAAAGCAGTTTGGCGTTGCCGTGCCGCGCGGAATTCCTGCCTTCTCCGTCGACGAGGCGGTGGCTGCCGCACAGGAGCTGGGTGGCTCCGTGTGGGTGGTAAAGGCGCAGATCCACGCCGGTGGCCGTGGCAAGGGCGGTGGCGTCAAGCTGGCCCGTTCCATCGACGAAGTGCGCCAGTTGGCCTCGGAAATCCTGGGCATGCAACTGATCACGCACCAGACCGGCCCTGAAGGCCAGAAAGTGGGCCGCCTGCTGATCGAAGAAGGCGCGGACATCCAGAAAGAATACTACGTCGGCATCGTGACCGACCGTGCTACCCAGCGCGTTGCCGTGATGGCTTCCCGCGAAGGCGGCATGGAAATCGAAGAAGTGGCCGAGCGCAACCCCGACGCCATTCTGAAAGAATTCGTGGACCCCGCTCTTGGCCTGACCAACGAGCAAGCCACCAAGCTGGCTCGCGGTATTGGCGTGCCTGATGCTTCCATCGAAAAAGCCGTTGCTGAATTCCAGAAGCTGTACAAGTGCTACACCGAAACCGACGCTGAACTGGCCGAGATCAACCCGCTGATCCTGACCGGCTCGGGTGATATCATCGCTTTGGACGCCAAGTTCAATTTTGATAGCAACGCCTTGTTCCGTCATCCCGATATCGTCGCTTTCCGCGACCTGGCCGAAGAAGATCCGGCCGAAGTCGAAGCCAGCAAGTACGATCTGGCCTACATCCAGCTGGACGGTAATATCGGCTGCCTGGTCAACGGTGCCGGCCTGGCCATGGCCACGATGGACACGATCAAGCTGTTTGGCGGCGAACCTGCCAACTTCCTGGACGTGGGCGGCGGCGCAACGGCTGAAAAAGTCACCGAAGCCTTCAAGATCATGCTGGCCAACAAGGGCGTCAAAGCCATTCTGGTCAACATCTTTGGCGGCATCATGCGTTGCGACGTCATCGCCGAAGGCGTGATTGCTGCGTGCAAGGCCGTCAACCTGAACGTGCCGCTGGTCGTGCGCATGAAAGGTACCAACGAAGAGCTGGGCAAGAAGATGCTGGCCGATTCCGGTCTGCCCATCATCAGCGCTGACACCATGGCCGAAGCCGCGACCGCTGTTGTCGCCGCCGCCAAGTAAGAACAGGTTAAGGATTAGCAAATGTCGATTCTGATCAATAAAGACACCAAAGTCATCACGCAAGGGATCACCGGCAAGACCGGCCAGTTCCACACCCGCATGTGCCGCGAGTACGGCAATGGCATGGAAGCCTTCGTGGCTGGCGTGAATCCCAAGCGCGCCGGCGAAGACTTCGAGGGCGTGCCTATCTACGCCACCGTGTCGGACGCCAAAGCCGAAACCGGTGCCACCGTGTCGGTTATTTATGTTCCACCCGCAGGCGCTGCCGCCGCTATCTGGGAAGCTGTTGAAGCCGACCTGGATCTGGTAATTTGCATTACCGAAGGCATCCCTGTGCGCGATATGCTGGAAGTGCGCAACCGCATGCGCGCCGAAAACCGTAAGACCCTGCTGTTGGGCCCGAACTGCCCCGGTCTGATCACCCCGGACGAAATCAAGATCGGCATCATGCCCGGTCACATTCACCGCAAGGGCCGCATCGGCGTGGTCAGCCGCTCTGGCACCCTGACCTACGAAGCCGTGGCGCAAGTCACTGAGCTGGGCCTGGGCCAGTCCTCGGCGGTTGGTATCGGTGGCGACCCGATCAACGGTCTGAAGCACATCGATGTGCTCAAGATGTTCAACGACGACCCAGACACCGATGCCGTCATCATGATCGGTGAAATCGGCGGTCCTGACGAAGTCAACGCCGCTCTGTGGGCCAAGGACAACATGACCAAGCCCGTGGTCGGCTTTATCGCCGGCGTGACTGCGCCTCCCGGAAAACGCATGGGCCACGCCGGTGCGCTGATCTCGGGCGGTGCCGATACGGCCGACGCCAAGCTCGAAGTCATGGAAGCCTGCGGCATCCGTACGACGCGCAACCCATCCGAAATGGGCAAGTTGCTCAAGTCGGTGCTGTAAAGCAGTCCAGGCCCGCTTCGGCGGGCCTGTTTGTCTGGCCGCCCGTATCACGGGCAGCAACGGCCAGCCGGTTTCGACAAGAAAAACACCCTTCCGGCGCATTCCCTGCCAAATCCGGCTAGCCCGCATGCATGCGGCATGACGTAACAACAAAAAATCGCTTTCTCTTCGGGAGCAGGGCGGCAATTGAACGCGGTAACGGGAACTAACATGATTGAATTTCTACAGTCGCTCCATTGGGGGTCTTTGTTTCAGATCGTTCTGATCGATATCTTGCTTGGCGGGGACAATGCCGTCGTCATTGCGCTGGCCTGTCGCAATCTGCCCAAGCAGCAGCGCATGCAGGGCATCTTGTGGGGCACGGCCGGTGCCATCATCTTGCGGGTCGTGCTGATTTTCTTCGCGCTGACCTTGCTGGGCATTCCCTTTCTGAAAGTGGTCGGCGCCGTGCTGCTGCTGTGGATAGGCATCAAGCTGCTGATTCCCGATGATGATGCGCATGGCAATATCCAGGGGGCCAGCTCTATCTGGGCGGCGGTCAAGACGATTATCGTGGCCGACTTCGTCATGAGCCTGGACAACGTGATTGCGATTGCTGGCGCGGCCCAGAATGCGCATCTGGATCACCAACTGGGCTATGTGGTCTTTGGTCTGCTGCTCAGCGTGCCCATCATTATCTGGGGCAGCACGCTGGTGCTTAAACTGATTGATCGCTTCCCTGTGGTCGTGACGTTGGGCGGCGCGCTCCTGGGCTGGATCGCCGGCGGCATGCTGGTAACAGATGCCTTTGTGGAAAATCAATTCGGCGTGATCGCCTCTCCTGTTAAACTGGGGGTCGAGATCGTTTGCGCCCTGCTGGTCGTGGCCGTCGGCAAAGGGCTGGCCAGCCGCAAGGGCTCTATCAAGGAAAGTTAATCCATGGCATTTTTCAAATCTTCCGACGCCAAGTCCCAGGAAAAAGGGCTGTCGCTGCTGCAGGGGCTGGGTATTCTGGCCATCATCGGCATTGTGACCGCGGCCATCGCGCGCTATTTCGCCGCATGACGGCAGTGCTCGCTCCCCGGAAACTGGTCATTGCCACCCGCGCCAGCCAACTGGCGCTGTGGCAGGCCGAACACGTGCGTGCCCGCTTGCAGCAGTTGTACCCGCAATGCGAGGTTACTTTGCTGGAGATGACCACGCGCGGCGACACCATTTTGGATCGTACCCTGTCCAAAGTCGGCGGCAAGGGGCTGTTCGTCAAGGAACTGGAAACCGCCTTGCTGGACGGGCGGGCCGATCTGGCGGTTCATTCCTTAAAGGACGTGCCTGTCGATCTGCAATCGCCGTTTGCCTTGCCCATCATCATGGAGCGCGATGATCCGCGCGATGCGTTCGTCTCGAACGACTACGCCAGCCTGGCGGCTTTGCCGGCGGGGGCCGTGGTGGGTACATCCAGCCTGCGCCGCGAGTCGCAGATCCGCGAACGCTATCCGCATTTGGATATCCGGCCCTTGCGCGGCAATGTTCAGACCCGTCTTGCCAAGCTGGATCGGGGCGACTATGCCGCTATTATCCTGGCGTCGGCTGGCCTGCGGCGTCTGGGACTGGCCGAGCGCGTCCGCGATTACATCTCTGTGGACGACAGCCTGCCTGCTGCCGGGCAAGGCGCCCTGGGCATCGAGATTTTGGAAAATCGCCAGGAGCTGGCGCAATGGCTGGCTCCCCTGGCCGATGCGCGCAGTGCTGCTTGCGCACAGGCCGAACGGGCGGTGTCGCTGGCTTTGGGCGGATCTTGCCAAGTCCCGTTGGCGGCGTATGCCACGTTGCAGGACGATAGTCTGGACTTGCGTGGGCTGGTTGCCGAGCCGGACGGCTCCGTGGTCTATCGTGCCCGCCTCCGTGGGCCAGCCGCCGATGCCCAGGCCTTGGGCATCGCCTTGGCGCAAGACCTGAAAGAACAGGGCGCGCAGGCTATTTTGGATCGCCTGCTGTCCGAATCCTCTACAGGCCACTGATACCCTATGGTCACGCCCCAGGTCGTGCTGACGCGGCCGGCCGGCCGCAACGAACCCCTGGCAGCCGCCCTGGCTGCACAGGGGTTTTCTTCGTTGGTGCTGCCTGCCTTGGAGCTGCAGCCGCTGGACCTGTCGGCCGCCAACTGGCAGGACCCGGCCGATTTTGATCTGGTCATGTTCGTCAGCGGTAATGCCGCTGCGTTTTATTTTTCCGCCTTGCGCGCACGCGGCCTGTGCTGGCCTGCCGGCGTACGCCTGGGGGCGGTCGGTGCCGCCACTGCGCGCGCCTTGGTGGCTCAACCCGGCGTGCCTGCCGATCTGGTGCTGCAGCCTGCCGATCCCGCATCCTTACAAGATTCCGAAGCGCTCTGGCCTCAGATCAAGGCCTTGTTGCCGCAGGTGCGCCGCGTGCTGATCGTGCGAGGCCATATCGGACGCGAGTGGCTGGGCACGCGCCTTGAACAGTCCGGCGTGCAGGTAAGCAGGCTGGCTGTTTATCGACGCTGTCCGCAGGTCTGGAGCACGGAGCAGGCGCAGCGCGTGCAGCAGGCGCTGGAGCAATTTCCTTTGGTCTTGCTCAGTAGCTCAGAAAGCGTAGACGCGATTCTGGCGAACGTGCAAAGGCTGGGTTTACAGGCCTTGTGGGGGCGTTGTCGCTACGTGGTCATTCATCCGCGCATCCATGAACATTTGCTTTCTCGCTTGGCGCAGGCTGGAATCGACGCCCATCCAGTGGTAAAAAGGTGTACGCCAGACGATGACGCCATCGTTGCAGCCATGATCGCGGTGCTCTCGCGCGACTAGCCTTACACGGATTACAATCTCGCCATGAACGATAAAACAGATCACGCATCCGCAAGCGAATCGGAGCCAGTAGGCTCCCGTCCTCAGGCGACAGCGGCATCTGCCGCCTCCCACAGCACCATGCCCAAGGCATCCGAGCGCAAAAAAAACAGCGCCGCCCCCGCTTACGCCTTGACGGCCCTGGTCATTGCGCTGGCAGCAGGGGCCCTGTGGTACCAGCACGGCAGCATTCAGCAATACAAAGACGAACTTCAGGGGCAGCTGGCCGCCAACATCACGGCTACGCAGCAAGCCGGCCAACGCGCCGACCAGGCCTTGGCCATGTTGCAGCGTCAGTCGGACAAGCTGGCCGCCCTGGAAAAATCCTATCGCGATTCCACCGAGCAGTTCCAGGACCTTAGCCAGGCCTTTCAGACCATGACCGATCGTGGTTCGGACCTGATTCTTCTGAACGACATCGATCATCTGGCCACCATTGCCCAGCAACAATTACTGCTGGGCGGAAACGTGGCCAATGCCATTGTGTCCCTGGAGGCCGCTCAGGCTCAGCTGGCGCGCGCTAACCGAGTACGCCTGGCACCGTTGCAACAGACCCTCAACGGGGATCTGGATCGTCTGCGTGCTGCTGCCACAGTGGATGTGGCGTCCTTGTCCAGGCAATTGGAAACCTTGTCCCGTTACGTATCCGAAGCGCCTTTGCTGGTGCCGGACGACGTTGCCGGCGGTGCCAGCACGCAAGCCCTGGATCTGCAGTCCAGTCAGCCGGTGCCGGCTGATCTGCCGGCCGATGCGCCCTGGTGGCAGCAAGGCTGGAATACGGTGGAGCAATGGAGCGTGCAGGCTTGGCGCTCGTTGACGCACGATCTTGGACAGTTTGTGTCGGTGCGGCGCGTCGACGATGCCGCCGCCTTGTTGATGTCACCCGACCAAGCCGCCCGTCTGCGCGAAAACCTGCGCTTGCGCATCATGACGGCGCAATTGGCCATGATGATGAATCAGTCTTCGGTCTGGCAGACCGAGCTCGATGCCGTCACGACTGCGCTGCAGAACCGCTTCGATGTCCGCTCCAATCCGGTACAGCAGGCGCTGCGCTTGGCCGGGCAGTTGCAAGATACCCAGATCGGTGCCCGTCTGCCTACGGTTAACAATACCTTGGCGGCCATTGAAAGTCTGCGTCAGGACGAAGCCAATCGGGTTCAGGACAATAGCTCTGCGCCGGCGTCCAACCCGGAGCCGGCTCCCGAACCCACGCCTGAAACCGCTCCCGAATCAGCCCCAGAACCCGTTCCCGAGCCTGCCGCGCAACCCGAACAGAGCGCGCCGGCGGTGTCTGAACCTGTTGCCCCCGAGCCTGCGGCCCTGGATGCGGACGCACATATCGGTGACACGCCGCCTGATCAGGCACAGGGGTAAACAATGCGTACATGGTTCTGGACTCTTATCCTGTTTGTGGCCGCCGTGGCCTTGGCGCTGGTGCTGCGCGAACATGCCGGCAATGTCTATCTGGCGACGCCGCATTATCTGGTGCGCTCCTCACTGACCTTTGTCGTCCTGTCTTTGTTGGCCTTGTTCGTGGGCCTGTATATTTTTCTGCGCTTGCTGGCCTGGGTCAGCGGCGGGCCGGAGCGTTTTCGCCTGTGGCGCGGCCGCCGAGCCCAGAAGCGTGATCAAGCCTTGCTGGAAACCGGCTGGATCAGCATTCTTGAAGGTCGCTACGATCAGGCCGAAAAAGACATGATCAAGCTCATGAGCAAGACCCGATCGCAAAGCAGCAAGGTTGTTGCCGGTCTGGCTGCGGCCCGCGCGGCGCACTACCAGGGCGACATGAACCGTCGTGACCAAGCCCTGGCGGCGGCGCAGTCGGCTGCAGGACAAGATACTCGGCTCAAGGATGCCAGCGCGGTTGCGGCCGCCGAAATGTATCTTGATCAGAATCTTGCGCAGCAGGCCATAGACTTGCTGCAACCGTTGCAGGATGCCAGTTCGCGTCATTTGCATGCGACCCGCCTGTTGTTGCGTGCGTACCGTCAGTCGGGCAATGCCGAGCGCGTATACGAGTTGACCCGCGTGCTGATGCGCCGCAGCGGGATCGAGCGTCAGGAGGCGTTGGCCTATATTGAATTTGCTGCTGCCGCCCGTTTGCGGGCCGCAGGTATCGACCAGTTCAAGGCACTGTGGTCAGACCTGAAGGCGGACGAGAAACTGCTTCCCGGCGTCGCCCTGGAAGCGGCCCTGATCCAGGAGCGCGAAGGTCACTACGAAGAGGCCGGCCGTATTCTGGAACCGGCGATTGCCGCCAGTTTCGATGCCCGTCTGCTGGAGGCTTATGCCCAATGCCCCCGCGAACAGGTCGGCCGCCGTCTGGCCAAGGCCGAAGAATGGTTGCGCAGCCAGCCGCATAATCCGGTGTTGCTCTCTACCCTTGGGCATCTGTGCCTGACCAGTCAGTTGTGGGGGCAGGGCGAACACTACTTGCTGCGCAGCCTGAAAATCCAGGGCGATCTGCGCAATCATGCCTTGTTGGGCAATTTGTACGACAGCCTGGGTCGCCGCGATGAAGCCGTCGCTTATTGGCGCAAGGCTGCTGCCATGGCGGGCACCTTGCCGGTGCTGGCCATCTCCGGTGCCCTGCCGGCTGCCGACACGCATCTGGACCCTGCGCATGTCGATGGCGACAGCCTGCCGGGCGATGGCGATGCCCAGACTTTGCCTTACGATGCCAGCGCCATGGCGGCGGATCTGCCCGACAGTGGTCGCCCCTTGCCGGTGGTCGAGCCGGTGACTCCGGCCGCCAAACCCAGTCAGGATGTGTTGACCTCCTCCTCGGACCTGGATGATTATTTCGACACGGCACCCATACCTGGTGTCGATCTGTCCCAGACTTCGGATCGTCCCCGACGTTCCAACGATTAACTCCTCCCTTTTATTTAAGGTTTGTAAGAATGAGCCTAGATCGCGTGCCAGCCGGCAAGAAACTGCCCGACGAATTCAACGTCATCGTCGAAATCCCCATGAACTCCGATCCCGTCAAATACGAGGTTGACGAGACCGGTGCTATTTTCGTGGATCGCTTTATGCTGACCGCGATGCACTATCCATGCAATTACGGGTACATCCCCCAAACCATTTCGGACGACGGCGACCCAGTGGACGTGCTGGTCATTGCGCCATTTCCTATCCAGATCGGCGCTGTGATCGCCTGCCGCGCCATCGGCGTGCTGCACATGGACGACGAAGCCGGTGGTGACGCCAAGTTGCTGGCCGTGCCGACCGATAAGCTGTATCCCCTGTACCGCCACATTCAGTCGCCCGATGATCTGCAGCCTGAAGAGCTGGAGCGCATCAAGCACTTCTTCGAGCATTACAAAGACATCGAAAAAGGCAAATGGGTGAAGGTCAAGGGTTGGGATGGTGTGGAAGCCGCCAAGAAGGAAATCGTCGACGGCGCCAAGCGTTTCGCAGACAGCCAAGCCTGATGATGAATACCGTCATCCCCACACCGCCGCTTGCGGCCTTGACCGTACAGGGCAGCGATCAGCTTTTTCCTGTGCGGCGCATTTATTGCGTAGGCCGTAACTATGTCGAGCACGCTCAGGAAATGGGTTTCACCGGGCGCGAAGATCCGTTTTTCTTCTGCAAACCGGCCGATGCCATTCTGAACGTGCTGCCCGGTCAGGTCTGCGACATGCCGTATCCTTCCCGTACGCAGGACTTGCATCACGAGATCGAATTGGTCGTGGCCTTGTCAAAAGGCGGGCGTGATCTGTCCGTGCAGCAGGCGGCCGAATGCGTGTGGGGATACGCGGTAGGGCTGGATATGACCCGGCGCGACTTGCAGACGATGGCCAAAAAAGCCGGACGTCCCTGGGAGGTCGGCAAGGCCTTTGATCATTCGGCCCCTGTCGGCCCCTTGACGCCGCGCAGCCGTATCGGCGAACTGGCCAGCGGTGCCATTACGTTGCAGGTCAATGGCCAATACCGCCAGAGCGGCGACCTGGCGCAGCTGATCTGGAATGTGGCCGAATCCATCGCTTATTTGTCGGGTCTATTTGAACTGTATCCGGGCGATATCATCTTCACCGGAACGCCGGCCGGCGTCGGCGCAGTCGAACGCGGCGATGTGATGCATGGAGCCATAGAAGGGCTGGGCAGCATAGACGTTCGTCTGGTCTGACCCGGTTTTTAGCCGGACAAAAAAGCCGCTAGGGGTATCAAGCCCCAGGCGGCTTTTTTTTGTTGCATGGTGCTGTCGCTGGGGTCGTGCAATGTATCCGGTATGGGCAAGGGCAGGACAGTGCTGCCCAGCTCGGCTTTTGCGAATAGGAACAGAATCGGTACGCACGCAAACTGTAGGCTGACTTCCGGGAGAATCCTATGGAGCAGTTCAGCAGACAGCAGCGCGGCCAGGGCATGGTCGAGTATCTTGTAATCGTGGCCTTGGTCGCGGTGGCGGCTATCGCCGTCTATCAATCGTTCGGGCAGGTCATCCGCAACCAGACCGCCGCCATGGCCAAGGAACTGGCGGGCGAAGACGGGTCGGAGCAGTCGCGGCAGGCGCAGTCGGCTGCTTCGGCGGCAGCGGCCCAAGGGGCGGAAAAAGGCCTTAAATCGTTCACGGGCAATGCGCCATGACCCGCCTGCACAGCACGCAGAAAGGGGTTGCCCTGGTCTGGGGGCTGGCGGTCATGTCGGCTTTGTCGGCCGCCTGGCTGGGTTACTTCCACGTCAACCAGATTGCCGAGCAGCAGGGGCGTCTGTCGCTGGTGCTGGATGCGGCGGCCTATAGCGCCGCTACCGAGCAGGCCAGAACCCTTAATTTACTGGCGTATATCAATCGTGCGCAGTTGGGGCATCAGTTGGCGCTGGCGCATCTGCTTACCTTGGCAACGTGGGACCGGGCCGCTCAGACTCAGTCCGCGCAGATGCGGCGTGGTAATCCTCCAGCCTATCTCATCGCCATGATGTTCGGTTCCGGCCACGGAGCGGCCTATACCGGCGCGCGATCGGCAGGTGATCAGCAGCAAGCTCTGGAAGGGGCTTTCGATCAGCATCAGCAACTGGTCCATCAGGTCCTGGTCAAGGCGCAGGAGCAATTGGTGCTTGGCTTGGCACAGCGTCGTCGCGCCATCATCGATACCGTGTTGCAGGCAAGCCTGCCCGATTGGCCCGCCAGCAGCTTGTCCTGGCATCTGGAGTCGGACGATTGGCCCGATTTTCTGCGACGACGCAGCGGCGAACAGCAGTGGCGTCCGGCCTTGCGGACATTGGTGGGGCTGTATGGTTTTCTTGCCCCTAGGGAGTATGTTGCCGACTCTCTTTGGCCTGTTGATCGGCGCTGCCCTTTGTGGCGGCATAAATTGCGGCGCACAGGCCGTACCAGTCTGGATGCGCAGGGACGCTGGCAGTCCGACGATACCCAGTCTCTGCATGCCTTGCGTTCCAATCGCTGGCTGGGCTGCTACTTTCGCGAATATGCCATGGCCTGGGCCTTGCAGTCTCCTGAAGGGACAACGGGCATACAGGCTCCACCGGATTTTTCAGGACAAGATTTCTGGCGTTGGGCCCTGGAACAAGGCAACGGTTCCTTGTTTTCGGCTGGCGACAATACAGTAGCCAAAGCCTGGGGCAGGCGCGATGCCATGCGCTGGCCACAGGCGGGATTGCCGCAAGGCTATGCCATTGTCCAGCCCCAATCCCGCCTGGCGCTGCGCTTGGGCTTGCAAGGGCAGGGGCACCTGGGGCAGGTGGTGCATGCTGTCTCCGCCGCCCAGGTGTTTTTTTCTGTTCCCGCAAGTCCGATCGCTGATGCACCGGTCAGACCCAGTTTGTTTCAACCATTCTGGCAGGCCCGCTTGATTGATCCGTCCCGCCTAGGAGATCGTTCATGAACCGTCTGCAAAATGGTGCCGTACTGCTTGAAACCTGTTTACTCGGTGTTGTGCTGGGATTGATGATCGTAGGTGGGCGCTGGCTCATGACCCATCAACATCGTCTGCAGCAGCTTCAACAAATCAGTCACGTCAATGTGTTTGCCCATGATGCGCATGGCAAACCCATGCAAACACCGTCTATGGAACAAGCTGGTTTGCGTAGCCATCGGGTTTTTAGGCCCGCAGCCGACCGGTACACCGAGTCTTTGCGGATCGAACTTCTGGGCATGAGCAGCGGGAGCTGGCAAGTGCAGTCCAGTGTGGGACTGGACCGGCTCGCTGGCTTGCCCGCCGCTCAAGCTGGTTTGGCTTTGACTCGCCGGTCACAGCTGATGGGGGGCGCGGGGCAAGCGGCCGATATGCGCCAGACCAGACAACGCCTGGCGGCCAGCCCTAGTGCATGGTTGCGTGCAAGCCAAGATAGCCTGCGGGCAGGACAGGCAAGCGGTCGGGCAGCCGGGCCTTTGGACTCGGCCTGGGGGCGACCTCTTCCCGATCTGGACTGGCTGGGGCCGTGGCAGGATGTGGTCCCGGATGTCGATCCCCAGGAGGCACCATGACGCAATATAAGGTATTTATGGTGTGTCTTTTGTTCGCATTCGGAGCCACAAGCGCAGGGGCATCCATCACTTTGGACGACCCACAGATTCGCTGGGTGGCCGGACCCGATAGCCAGACAGCTCAGGGGCGGGTGCAATCCTGGCATTTTCAGTCTGATCTTGCGGTGCACGACTTGGCTCGTCGCCTGACGCCGGCGTGCGGCGTCTTTCAGCGTGCTCTCAGAGTCGACAGGCAATGGGTGCTTCAGGCCAGTACAGACGACAAGGGCTGTGTGTTATGGCTGGATCAGCTCTCGGAAGGGGGGCTATCCGGTGCGTTGACTCGCCTGCAGCCGTCTGCCTTGCCTCAGCCTGTTGTCGTCCCTCCGGTTTCAGGGTTGGTGTTATGGCAGCATGCCCTGGCCGGCAACGAACAGCTTTGGCTGATTCAGGCGCAGGAGAACTGGCACGGTCAGTTGCGCGCCCAGGGCTGGCAGCCTGAGTCTTCCGAGAGACGGTGGGAAAAGGGCCAGGCGATGCTGGAGCTGGTGCCGGTTCGGCATCAGCAGGCCGACTATTTGCTGCTTAAGTGCGCACAGTGCAGGGGCTATTTGCCATGAGTCATTCGTTTCTTTTCCGTTTGCTTCGTCATCCTGGGGTTGGGTTGGCGCTGCTGGCCCTGATCGCGGGTGTGCTGGCAGCCGTGTCCATGAATGCGTATCTGCATAAGCAGGAACAAGCATTGCGTCAGGCCAGTGAGCGACCGCAATTGCAGCGCGTCGTGGCAGCCGCGATGCTGGCACCCGGTACGGTCTTGCAGACCGAACATCTGGCGGCGCGGGCCTATCCGGCTGAACTGGTGCCCAGCGACAGTCTGGATGCTTCCCATTTCCGCGAGCTGGCCGGGATGACGCTCATTCAAGGCCTGAAGGCCGGCGATCTGATCACTCACGCCCATGTTCGTGGGCAGACCGGGCCGTTTTCCGAGCAGTTGATTTCGGGGCGGCGTGCGGTGACGGTCCCGGTGGATGCGCTCAGTTCGGTGTCGGGACTGATCCGACCGGGCGATCTTATTGATCTGTACGTCAGCTTTGATGATCAGCAGCGACGGGTCACCGCCCCTTTGTTGCAGGCCGTGCCGGTTCTGGCTACCGGGCAGCGATCTCAGGAGCAGGATGCCGCTTTGTTGGCGCAAGATCAGGATTACAGCACGCTGACTCTGGATGTGGGGCCTGACGAAGCCTTGAAGTTGTTGGCGGCCCGGCAGCATGGCCGCATCACGGCCTTGCTGCGTCATCCCGATGATCAAAGCCCTTATCAGGCCGCCGTGCGTGGTGAGCTGGCGGATATTCTGGGATTGGGGGCATCGGGCAGGGCAGGCCGACGAATCGAAGTCTTGTATGGCAATCGCTCCGGGGGGGAGGCGGGCCTGCCCGAGTTGGAGAAGCTGGGTTGGCTGAATTTGCCTGGGTCTGGTGCGACGGTCAAGGAGCAGCCATGAACGCTATGTCTTATTTCATTGTTTTTTTGGGAGCGTGTGTCATGGTTGGGCTGCCAGCGCCTGTGCTTGCCCAGGAACTGGAGTTGCAGGTGGGCGAGCTGCTGGTTCTACCTGATAGTCAGGTCGAACGCGTTGCCGTGGGCGATGGTGACATCGTCCACGCCATGACGACCGAATCGCGTGAGCTGATTTTGTTCGCGCGCAAAGCCGGTCGGACGGCAGTGCAGGTGTGGGCGGAGTCGGGGTCAAGCCGTTCTTATCAGATCCAGGTTGCGCCGGAGAATCACAGGCAGACCTTGGCGGAACTGCGCGAACTCTTGGGACGCATTCCGCAGTTACGCGTCAGCGAGTTGGGGGGCAAGCTGGTGTTGGAGGGCGAAGGACTCAGCGATCAGGACAAGGAGCGTATCCAATCGCTGAGTCAGCAACATCCGCAATTGCTGGATTTTACCCAGCAGGACGGTTGGGAGCCTATGGTTTTGCTGGATGTGCAGGTGGTGGAAGTTCCTCGAAACAGTCTGCGCGAACTCGGTGTGCGCTGGGACGGTACATCTCAAGGCGGTATGAGCATGGGCCTGGGCTGGGATGCGGCTACCCATCAGTTTTTGGAACGGCCCGGCCAGGCTGCGCTACCTTTGCCTTTTCCTGCGCGTCAGGGAGCCGCGTTTTTTGGCATCGGTGCATTGATGTCGGCCCGGGTGCAGGCCATGGCGCAAGAGGGGCAGGCTGTCGTGCTGGCGCAACCGCAACTGCTGGCGCGCAGCGGCTCGCAAGCCGAATTTCTGGCCGGCGGCGAGTTGCCCTATACCGTGACCGACGCCAAAGGGAACAGCAACACCACGTTCAAGCCTTACGGCGTATCGTTGCGCATAGTGCCCAGGGTGGAGCGCGGTGGCCTGGTGCGCTCACGCATCGAGGTCGAGGTCAGCGCGGTCGACGCCAGCCAATCGCAGCCCAGCGGCCCTTCGCTCAAGACCCGCCGAGCTTCGACCGAGTTCAATGTGCGCTCGGGGCAGACGCTGGTGTTGGCTGGCTTTATTTCGCGCGAGCAATCCCGTCACCTGGATCGCCTGCCGGGACTGGCCGACATTCCCGTGTTGGGCGCTTTATTTCGTTCCGAGCGTTTTGCCCGCCACGAAACAGAATTGGCGGTGTTCGTCACGCCCACCTTGGTCGATGCTGATCATCCTGATTTTCTCGCCCGGCAGGCCAATTCCGCTCAATGGCTGGAGCAGGCCTTTCCAGAGCCGCCAAGACTCAATACGCCGGTCCGGGCGGATCATTCGGGCCATGCTGTGTCCCGGCCTGACATCACATCCCAATGGTCCCTGTCCGACAGCGAGGTTCATCGTGTTCAGCCTTGAGGTGCAAGCGGAGCGCGATGCAGCGCGGCAACTGACCTTGTCTTTGCCGGCATTGGTCGGCCGCGATCCTGCCTGCGACCTGGTTCTGCCATCCTGGCGAATTGCCAAGCAACATGCCAGTTTTCTGGAGCGGGCCGGTGCGGTTTATGTGCAGGATCATGGTTCCTTGACCGGTGTTTTGCTCAATGGACGGCGTGTTTACGACGACGGTCCTTTGCGTGTGGGCGATATGCTTTCGATGGCGGGCTTCGTTTTGCATGTCCAGAGCGTGCCCGTGTGTGTTGCACCGCAAGACGATCAGGCAGCTTTTACCGCGAGCGACGTCGCTGCGGCAGACAGCCTGCCGTCTGCGCAGGACACGGTGTTTCGGCAGGAACAACAGCGCCTGCATCAGGCCTTGCTGGAGTCTTTGCAACTGGAGCGCCGCGATCTGTCGCGTCTGAGCGATCAGCAGCTATACCAAGAAGCACATGAACGTGTTGGCAAACTGATTCGTGCGCAATGCGCGCTTGCGGCCGGCGACCAGCCTGCGTTGCAGGCCGCCGTCTGCGCCGAGGCAGTGGGTTTTGGGGCGCTGGAACCCTTGCTGGCCGACCCGGATATATCAGAAATCATGGTGAATCATCACGGTTGCGTATTCGTGGAGCGGCAGGGGCGTCTGCATCGGCATGGCGCTTCGTTCAGCAGCGAAGCGGCCTTACGTGCCGTTATCGATCGTATTCTGGCCCCCTTGGGGCGCAGGCTGGATGTTAGCTCGCCGGCGGTGGACGGTCGCTTGCCGGATGGTTCCCGCTTTCACGCCGTATTGGCACCGGTGGCGGTCAAGGGCACGTGCGTGACCATACGCAAGTTTCCGCATCGTCGCCTGGCGTTGCGGGATTTGTTGCAGTCCGACAGCCTGTCCGCGGATATGGCCGCCTTTTTGGGGCAGGCTGTCGCGATGCGCTGCAATATTCTGGTTTCGGGGGGGACGGGCACCGGCAAGACGACCTTGCTGAATGTGCTCAGCACGTGCATCGATGCGGGTGAACGTATCGTGACGCTGGAAGATGCAGCCGAGTTGCAGTTGCAGCATGCCAATTGGGTGTCGCTGGAGTCGCGCCCCGCCAATGCGGAAGGACAGGGGCAGGTGGATATACGCAGTCTTTTGCGGCAGGCCTTGCGCATGCGGCCGGACCGCATCATTGTGGGGGAATGTCGTGGGGCGGAGGCCTTTGACATGCTGTCGGCCATGAATACCGGCCACGAAGGCTCTATGGGGACATTGCATGCCAATAGTCCGCGCGATGCCTTGTCCCGCCTGGAAGGGATGGTGCTGATGTCGGGCTTGGAGCTGCCCCTGAATGTGGTGCGCGAACATATTGCCCGCGCTTTGCATGTGCTCGTGCAGCTTAGCCGCCTGCCCGATGGCCGTCGAGTGGTCAGTGAAGTGGTGGAAGTCACGGGCATGGAAGGTAACAGTGTTCAGCTGCAGTCTTTGTACAGCTATAGACCGTCAATGGGCTTTGTCGGCAGTGGGCTGGTCTCGGAGCGCGTGCGCGCACACAAAGGGCTGACATGAAAAGCCTGGCGCTGATCGGCACCTTATTGGCAGCCAGCCTGCTGGTCTATGTTTTGCTGCGCGTCGGCACGTATATCTTGCGTCTTTACCGGCAGCGATTGCAGGCTAGTTCCAGGGATAGTCTGCAATCGCATTTTGTGTTTGTCCGCAGCCAGTATCTGGTAGCGGGCGGGGTGACGCTGCCGCTGTTATTACCGTTGCTGGCCTGGTGGCTATGGCAGTCCGCTTTGCTTGCTCTGTTGCTGACCGTCGCAGGCCTGGTGCTGCCTGTTTTGTTGATGCGAGCCGTACAAGCGCAGAGACTGCGCCGTTTGCGGCGTCAGTTGCCCGATTTTGTGTTGTCGCTGGCACTGGCTTTGCAGGCGGGGCTGGCTGTCCAGGCGGCATTGGAGCAATTGGCACAATCGCTGGCCGCTCCTTTGGGGCAGGAGTTTCGTTTGCTTTTGCGCTGGCAGCGATTGGGCATGGGGCGTCAGGCCAGCTACGAGCAACTGCTGATCCGTGTGCCGCTGGACGATCTATCCATGTTTCTGGGTGTTTTGACGATGGGGCAAGGCACGGGGACCGGCATGTCAGTCATGCTAAAGGTGTTGGCGCAGACGTTGCGGACGCGCTTGTCCATGGAAGAAAAAATCCAGGCCCTGACCGCGCAGGCTCGTTTGCAGGCCCGCATTATGGTGGTTTTGCCTTTGTTGCTGGCTGCCGTTTTGTATGGTCTGGACCCCGACGGCTTCCGGCTGGCCTGGTACAGCCCTGGTGGAGCATGGGTCGCCGCCGCGATTGTCGCGCTTTTAGTGACAGGAATGTGGTGGATGCGACGCATATTGTATTCTGGGGAGCCGTCATGTTGAGTCTGACATGGTTGTTGGCCGGATTCAGCGCTGTCTGTCTATTGCTGGCTTTGTTGTGGGGATGGCAGCGGCGCTGTCGGCGTCTGTTGCGTCAGGGCGGCTCTTTGGGGCAGGCAGCCTGGCTGGCATGGGAGGCACCGTTTGCTTCTGCCTGGGTCGCGCTGGGCTCCATGCCGTTGCTCAATGAGTGGCGACAGCGTTATCTGGAAGGCGGTGCGGATGATGCCTCGCTGTCCATCGTCAGGACAATGGCTTTGACCGGTTTGGCAGCCATGTTGATGGTGGGAGTACTGTTTGCATATGGTTTTCCCCTTGGGCAGACGTTGCTGCTGTGCATGGCGGCTGTGCCGGCGGCGGTGCTGCATCGTGTGCAACAGGTGCGCCGTCTTCAGTCTCGCCGCTCTCGTGCCAGCAGGCGCGAATTGCCTTTCTTTCTGGATCTGCTGGTGCTGGCGCTTGAGTCGGGCCTGGGCCTGCAGCAGGCTTGGGTGCAGGCTTTGAACAGTGTGCCTGCGGGGGCGTTGCAGCAGTCGCTCAATCAGGTGTTGGCCGATGTCAGAGCAGGGCACCGATTGTCTGCGGCCATGCGTAATGCCGCAGGGCGTGTCCGTCAGGCCGATCTTGACGACTTGGCCTTGGCGCTAGAGCTGGCGCAGGAAACGGGTCTTTCCCTGGCAAGTTTGTTACGTGCGCAAGCCGAGCAGTTGCGTCAACGCGTGCAGCTGGAGGCCGAACAGCGTGCCCTGAAGCTGCCGGTCTATCTCTTGATGCCGTTGGTGCTATGTGTTTTTCCGTGCACCTTTCTGGTCTTGGGCATGACGCTGGCCGGCCCCTGGCTGGTGGGTCAGGGTTGAGCGGCGTGTCGATGGGCCGTCCGCTCAGAAGCCCTCCTGGTTTTTTCCTGCACGATGCATCCAGTGCCTGGGCGCGTTTGTGGGGTTGGCATGCCTTGCCGCAGGGCGATGGGTATGTGCATGGGCTATGGCTGCGGCCATGCCGAGCTGTACATACATTGGGTATGCGGTGCCGTCTGGATCTGTGCTTTCTGGACCGTCACGATTGCCCGGTGCGTCTGTGGCACCGGGTGCCTGCCGCCCGTTGGTACGGATGCAGGCAGGCATATTCGGTGCTGGAGCTGCCTGTGGGGTATTTGGCCTGCGTCCAAGATGGCAGTTTCTTGCAGCAAACCTTGCAGCAAGCCTTGCGGCACTTGCGGCAAGGCGCTGCTTATAGCTGGGTGCCGTTGCCGGAAAAACCCTGGCCCGAGCGGGGGGCGGAGTCACCGAATACGCTGCGATAGGCCGGATAAAAACTGGCATACAGCACGGCGGCAATCGCCAGGTTAAGCGGCGTCAGCACCACCGTGATGACACTGGCTCCCAGGCCTGCGCCCATCATCAGTTGGCCCAGGGTTTGGATGCCGTAAAACGCGGCGGCCCAGCATAGACCGTAGAGCAGGAAAGCGGCTTTGTTGCGCCAGCAGGCGATCATGGAAAAGAACAGGGCTTGTTTAATCGGCACGGCATGCCAGCCCACCAGAGCGGGCGCATGCCAGAATAGCGCGGACAGGCCGATGTAAATTACAAAGAAAGCCAGCATGGGTTTGCGCAGTACCGCCATGACTTCTTCGGGGTTGATGGACTGGGCGTCGCCGTTCATGACAGTAGATAATTCCGGCACGAACGGTGCCGTGGCCAGAAAACCGGCGGCCAGACAGGCCAGCAGGTAGATCAGGCCCAGCAGCAGCAGGCGCTTGCGCACGGCAGCGGGTTTGACCGGTTCCAGCCACATGCCCAGACGCATGATCTGTGCAGCGTCAATGCGCCGGCAGGCGTTTTGCACGATGAAGGTCATGGACGGCACCAGAACGATCAGCAGCATCTGGCCCAGCACGGGAAACAGCATGCTCAGATTGATCAGAATGGAAGTGGCCAGACTCCAGAAGAACAGGGCGGCGGGCTGCAGCTTGAACAGCCGAATGCCCTCCTGAATCCAGTACCAGCCATAAAGAAAGGGAAGCTTGGCAGCCTGCATGGTGGTGCTCCGTGATCAGCGCGGCAGGGCGGGGACGCCGTGATCCCGGCGCTGGCGCAGTACGCGTTCGAAATGACGCGGATCGTGCGGTTTGAGGGTCTGTGCGGGACGCGGCAGGTAAAAATCGTACAAGCGCGATACCCAGAAACGCAGTGCGGCCGCCTGAATCAGGCGTGGCCAGGCCTGGTGCTCGGCATCGGTGAAGGGACGCACTTGTGCATAGGCGTGCAGCCAGGCCTGGGCTTTGTCCTGATCCAGAGCACCGGTCAAGCGGTCTATGCACCAGTCGTTCACGCCCACGGCGACATCAAATAACCAGGTATCGCAGCCGGCAAAGTAAAAGTCGATGATACCGCCCATTTGCGGCGCGTCCGATGTGCCCGCGAACAGGACATTGTCGCGGAACAGATCGCAGTGGGCCGGGCCTTTGGGAAGGCTGCGGTAGCAGTCTGTGGCCGCGAAGTCGGTTTGCTCCTGCAATACGGCTTGAATCAGTTGTGCCTGGTCGGCATCCAGAAACGGTAGCACATGCGGGACGGTGGCCTGCCACCATGCCAGCCCGCGTAGGTTGGGTTGTTGCAGCGGGAAGTCCTGCGCGGCCAGATGGGCGCGGGCCTGGGTGGCGGCGGTTTGGCGGCAATGCTCGACGGTAGGCTCGGGCTCGTACCCGCCGCGCAGGCGGGTCACGATCGAGCAGGGCTTGCCGTGCATAACCCCGATCCGCTTGCCGTCGCGACGCGTCATGGGCTCGGGTACCGGCACCCCCTTGGCCGCCAGATGGTGCATCAATTCGATATAAAAAGGCAGTTGTTCCAGCGTCAGCACTTCAAACAGGGTCAGGACATATTCGCCCTGCGTGGTGCTCAGGAAGTAATTGGTGTTTTCTATGCCGGCGGTAATGCCGCGCAGGGAGACCAGTTCTCCGATGGTGTAGTGGTCCAGCAGTGCGCGGGCATCTTGTTCGCTGACAGAGGTAAAAACAGCCATGCTTGATTCTGAGTCCTGTGGGAAATGGTGGCATCGTCAGGCGACGCGCGGCAATGGTCAAACGGCAGATTTTAGACCAGTGCGCTGCCTTTTTGGGGTCTTGTGTCGATTTGACGCCTGTTGTGGCGTTTCCCGGGCGGCGCGGCACGAGTAAAATAGAACTTTCGTTTTATGTGCCTGGCGCTTTGGCACGGGCCGCTGATCACTATTTTATGACTATACCGCTCTTGCCTGACGGCCAGATGTGGCGCCTGAGCGTAGCGCCCATGATCGATGTGACCGACAGGCACAGCCGTTTTTTCCATCGCCTGCTGGCACCCCGGGCCTTGCTGTACACCGAAATGATCACCACCGGTGCTTTGCTGCACGGCGATCAGGCCCGTCATCTGGATTTCGATGCGGCCGAGCATCCGGTTGCCCTGCAACTGGGCGGCAGCGACCCGCAGGCCCTGGCCGCCAGCGCCCGGTTGGGCGAACAATGGGGTTACGATGAAATCAATCTGAACTGCGGCTGCCCGTCCGAGCGCGTCCAGAAAGGGGCGTTCGGTGCCTGCCTGATGGCCGAGCCGCATCTGGTGGCCGACTGCGTCAAGGCCATGCAAGATGCCGTGGCGGTGCCGGTCACGGTCAAACACAGGCTGGGGCTGGATTACAGCGAATCCTACGACTTTGTGCGTGATTTCGTGGGCATTCTTTTCCAGGCCGGCTGTCGAGTGTTTACCGTGCATGCGCGCAATGCCGTGCTCAAGGGCCTGTCGCCCAAAGACAACCGGGAAATTCCGCCGCTGCGCTACGACGTCGCCGCCAGCCTGAAGGCCGACTTTCCGGATGCTCTGTTCGTGCTCAATGGCGGCATTGCTCAGGCCGAGCAGGCAGTGGCGCTGGAGCAGCAGTTCGACGGCGTCATGCTCGGTCGCGCCGCCTGGCATACGCCTGCCGTGCTGACGGATATCCATCGGCGCCTCTGGGAAAGCGATGTGCTTTTGGATGACGATGCCGTTATCGATCACATGCAGGCCTACGCGGCTGGCCAGGTGCAGGCCGGCGTGCCGCTGCGTATTGTGCTCAAGAGCCTGCTGGGCTGGCCGCACGGCAAAAAGGGCGCGCGCCAGTGGCGTCGCACCCTGACCGATCCGGTTTTGTTGTCGCAAAACGATGCAGGCCTGCTTGCGCAGGCCTGGCAGGAACTCAAGCGTCAGAACGACGCGTAAAGCATGTGTTTATGGATTGGCTTCGGGCGACTCGGAGTCCGTTGGCCAGTCGCGGATGTAGGCCTTGAGCATCTTGTTCTCGAACTGCTGGGCATGCACGATGGCGCGCGCCATGTCGTAGAAGGAAATGACGCCCATCAGCACGGGGCCGTCCATGACGGGCATGTAGCGTGCGTGATTGTCCAGCATCAGGCGCTGTACCTCGTCGGCGCTGGTGTTGGGCGTGACGCTGACCGGGGCGTCGTCCATGATGCTGCGCACGGTAAAGCCCGAGGCCTTGGAACCGTGGGCATGCCAATGGCGGATGATCTCGCGAAAGGTCAACATGCCGACCAGTTGGCCGTGTTCCATGATGACCAGTGAGCCTATGTCCAGCTCGCTCATGCTTTGCACGGCTTTTTCCACGGTCATGTCGGGGGTGCCGGTATAAAGCGTGTCGCCTTTGACACGCAGGATTTCACTGACTTTTAGCATGCTGGGTCTCCTGGCGGATATCGGGATTCTGTGAGTGTGATGGCGCTGTCAGAATACCGTCGGGCGATTCAAACAGAGTTTCCAGATTGGACATTCGCTGGTCGAAAAAGTGGGATAAATGGTTCAATACATATTCTAGCGGACCCTCGTGGGCATGGGAGCGGTCCAGTAAAAATGTCGTGACCAGACTGTTCAGGCCGACCTGCCGCAGATCACCGCTCAAAACCCAGACTTCGTCGTTGTTTTGCTGGGTATCGGCGATCAGACCCATTTCCTTCAGTTTACAGGCCACGGCACTGAGCTCGTCCGGGTCGCGCTCCAGTCGCAGGCTGATCTGGCCCAGGCTCAGGCCGGGTTGGGGGTCCAGGCGGTTTAGCCACAGATGGTACAGAATATTGACCGCATCGGTAAACGCAATACCGGGCACGTCCAGCTTGATCCAGTTGCGTCGTCGCCAGTCGGGCAGGATGGCCACCAGCGAGGCTCCCAGCAGCACGATCAGCCAGGATATATATATCCAAAGCAGGAAGATGGGCAGGGTGGCAAAGGCACCGTAAATAATGGTGTACGTGGGAAAGCGCGTCAGGTAGAAGGCAAAACCGGCCTTCATGATTTCCAGCAAAGCGGCGGTCAGCAGGCCACCGGTCAGCGCATCGCGCCACAACACACGCCGGTTGGGCACGTAGACGAACAAGGCAGTCAGCCCCAGCGCGCTGAACAGAAACGGAACATAGGACAAAACAAAGGTCAGCAGGCCGGACAGATCGCCGATATAGCCCAGGGACTCGCGCGCCAGCACGGCGCTGGCCCACAGGCTGGCCCCGGTCAGAATGGGGCCCAACGAAATAATGGCCCAGTAGACTAGCAGGCGCTGGCCTAGCGGGCGCCGGATATGTACCTGAAAAATGTCGTTGAAAGTCTCATCAATCGTCATGATGAGCAAGATGGATGTCACGATCAGGAACAAGCTGCCTACGGCCGTCAGCCCCGATGCCTTGGCGGCAAACTGGTTCAGGTACAGCATGACATTTTCCGACACGACCGAGGGCATCAGATTGCGCGTCAGAAAACCTTCCAAGGCTTTCTCGAACTCTTGAAACAGCGGGAAGGCGGTGAACAGGGCCAATACCACCGTCAGCATGGGCACCAGCGCAAGAATGGTGGTGTAGGTCAGGCTGGAGGCCACTTTCATCAGGTCTTTTTCGGCCACCCGCTTGATGATGAAGCGCACAATGTCCAGCAGGTGGGTCAGGCCTTTGCGGGGGGCGGCGGATGGGGGGGCGTCGCTGCGCAAGACAGGGATCATGCGTCGTTCCTCGTCGTTCTTCATGGGTGTTTCGTGCGCCGGGCGCTGCATTTTCTATAGGGTTCAGGTGATAATAACAGTATGCATGCACCATTAAACCCTGTACTACATCGCGTGGCCGCCGCAGCGCTGGTCGCTCTTATCGTTCTCTGCCTGGCTTGGGAGCTGCATTTTGCGCCCCTTAAACCAGGCGGCTCCTGGATGGCCCTGAAAGTGGTGCCTTTGGTGTTGCCGCTGCGCGGCGTGTTCAAGGGCAATCTGTATACCTTGCAGTGGACCTCCATGATGATTCTGCTGTATTTTGCCGAGGGCATCATGCGCGCCTGGTCCGATCCGGTGCCTAATGTGTTGCCTTGGGCCTTGGGTGAGATCGCGCTGACCATGGTTTTCTATTTCTGCGCCATCTTCTATCTGTGGCCGGCCAAGAAGGCCGCCAAGCAGCGCGCCAAAGCCCAGAAAGCGGGCAAGGCAGTTTAAGGAGCGTTCATGTCCAGTTTGTTTGACGGCCTGGCTGTTCGCCATACTTTCGCGGACCTGCCCAGCGTCTTTTATACTGCCGTGTCGCCGCAGCCGCTGGCCAATGCGCGCCTGCTGCATGTCAACACGGATCTGGCTGTGCAATTGGGGCTGAGCCCGACGCGTCTGCATGAAAGCGATTTTCTGAACGTAGTAGCCGGTCAGCAGCCATTGCCGGGCGGACGCACCGTGGCGGCGGTGTACAGCGGTCACCAGTTCGGTGTCTGGGCAGGGCAGTTGGGCGATGGTCGGGCCCATTTGCTCGGCCAGATCGACACCGCTGATGGGCCTCAGGAATTGCAGCTCAAAGGGTCGGGCAAGACGCCGTATTCGCGCATGGGCGATGGTCGCGCCGTGCTGCGTTCGAGCGTGCGCGAATATCTGGCCAGTCAGGCCATGGTCGGGCTGGGGATCGCCACCAGCCGCGCCTTGGCGCTGGTCACATCCGATACGCCGGTCTATCGGGAAACGGTGGAAACCGGTGCCATCGTTACGCGGGTTGCGCCCAGCTTTGTGCGTTTCGGCTCTTTCGAGCATTGGGCCCATGATCCCGAGCGCTTGCGCACTTTGTTGGATTACGTGCTGCGCGAGTTCTACCCGGCCTTGCATCAGCAAGCGGGCACCGAGCAGGAGCGCGTGTGCCGTTTTCTGGCCGAAGTCACCCGGCGCAGCGCGCAAATGGTAGCTGACTGGCAGACGGTGGGTTTTTGCCACGGAGTCATGAATACCGACAATATGTCCATTCTGGGCCTGACCATCGATTATGGCCCCTATGGGTTTATGGATCGCTTCCAGCTCGATCATGTCTGCAATCACAGCGATACCCAGGGACGTTACGCCTGGAACCGTCAACCGTCTGTGGTGCACTGGAACTTATATCGTCTTGCCAGCGCCTTGATGGGGCTGGATCTGGATGCCCAGGCGCTGCAAGAGACGCTGCAGACATTTGAGCGTCATTTTCTGGCGCGTTACTACGCCAATTTGCAGGCCAAGCTGGGTCTGCGCACCTGGACCGAGGCGGACGCCGCGCTGGTCGATGACTGGTGGCGCTTGCTCCATGACAGTGGCGCGGACTTTACCCTTTCGTTCCGGGCATTGGCTCATGCACCGGCCATACCCGAGGCGTTTCTGGAGCTGTTCGGGCATAGCGAAGCCGCTCGGGATTGGCTGCAGAACTATCGTCAGCGTCTGGCTATGGACGGTTCGGACACGCCGCAGCGCATCGTGGACATGAATCGCGTTAATCCCTTGTACGTGTTGCGCAATTATCTGGCCGAGCAGGCCATACAGGCTGCCGCACAGGGCGATGCATCGGAAATTGACACTTTGATGCGTTTGTTGAGCGACCCTTATACCGAACGGCCCGGTTACCAGGCCTATGCGGCTGTGCCGCCGGATTGGGGCTGCAGGCTGGAAGTCAGTTGCTCGTCCTGATCGCCTGGACAAATGCCCGGCCAGGCAGGCAGGGTCTGCTCAGCAGGGCGAACAATGCCATAATCCTGTCTGTCCGTTTTCTTTTTCGCACTTTTTCGCAACGAATCCACGTATGTCCGGCAACACACTAGGTAAAAGCTTCTGCGTCACCAACTATGGTGAATCTCACGGACCGGCCATTGGCGCGGTCATCGATGGCTGTCCCCCTGGGCTGGAATTGTCCGAACAGGATATTCAGATCGAGCTGGATCGACGTCGTCCCGGGACTTCGCGCCACGTTACGCAGCGCCGCGAACCCGATCAGGTCGAGATTCTGTCGGGCATTTACGAAGGCCGCACTACGGGCACGCCCATCAGCCTGCTGATTCGCAACACGGATGCGCGCAGCAAAGATTATGGCAATTTGCTCGATACCTTTCGCCCCGGCCATGCCGACTATGCCTATTGGAAAAAATTTGACAACCGCGACCCGCGTGGCGGTGGCCGTTCGTCGGCGCGCCTGACCGCGCCTACCGTGGCGGCAGGGGCGATTGCCAAGAAATGGCTGGCTCAGCATTTCGGCATTCTGATTCGTGGCTACATGAGCCAACTCGGCCCTTTGCATATTCCCTTCAAGAGCTGGGACAGCGTGGGGCAAAACCCGTTTTACGCGCCCGACCCCGAGATGGTGCCGCAGCTGGAGTCCTATATGGACGAGCTGCGCAAAGAAGGCGACTCCATCGGTGCCCGTATTGAAGTGGTGGCCGAGGGCGTGCCGGCGGGCTGGGGCGAACCTATATACGACCGGCTGGATGCAGACATTGCCCATGCCATGATGGGACTGAATGCCGTCAAGGGCGTGTCCATCGGTGCCGGTTTCGAGAGCATTGTGCAAAAAGGCTCGGAGCATGGCGATGCTATTTACCCGGACGGCTTTCAGACCAATCATGCCGGTGGCGTGTTGGGGGGGATTTCCTCAGGGCAGGCGATCACCGTGTCCTTGGCGATCAAGCCTACGTCCAGTATCCGTGCCATGCGTCCGTCGGTCACCCGCAGCGGCCAGGCAGTAGAGGTTCAGACTCTGGGCCGCCACGATCCGTGCGTGGGTATTCGGGCCACGCCGATTGCCGAGGCCTTGTTGGCGATTGTTTTGATGGATCATTGCCTGCGCCATCAGGCGCAGTGCTCGATCAGGACCTGATCCGCACGCCAGATACCGTCTCGTGTCTGTCGCTGCGTCAGCTTTTTGGTGGAGTCGATCATGAAACGTACTGTCTTAGGCAAACGATTGGCAGCCGGTGCGCTGGCCGTAGCCCTGGCTGGCTGCGCCGCGGTCCAGACCACATCCAGCGGGCAGGTGGGTGTGGAGCGCAAGCAATACATGTCCGGTCTGGTGTCCGAAGCGCAGCTCAATCAGGCGGCGGCGCAAAATTATGCCCAGGTGTTAGGACAGGCGCGCGCGCAGAAGGCGCTGGACAGGGACGCAGCCCAGACCCGGCGGGTGCGCGCCATCGCGCAGCGGCTGATCGGCCAGGTCGGTGTTTTTCGGCCCGATGCCGCCGGCTGGAATTGGGAAGTGCATGTCATCAGCCAGGACGAGGTCAATGCCTGGTGCATGCCGGGGGGCAAGATCGCCGTCTATACGGGGTTGATCCAGCGCATCCGGCCTTCGGATGCTGAGTTGGCTGCCATTATTGGCCACGAGATGGCGCATGCGCTGCGCGAACATTCGCGTGAACAGGTGTCGCAGAAAATGGCAACGTCTTTCGGTTTGTCCGTGTTGTCCGCCGTGACCGGGATGCGCGAGGTCAACGATCTGGGCAGTTCGCTCAGCCAAGTCATGTTCGAGCTGCCCAACAGCCGCACGCACGAGAGCGAAGCTGATCTGATCGGAGTGGAGCTGGCTGCGCGCGCCGGGTACGATCCGCGTGCCGCGATCACCTTGTGGCAGAAAATGGCGGCGTTGGAGCAAGGCAGCGCCCAGCCCGAATTTTTGTCCACCCACCCATCGTCCTCGACCCGCATTGCCGATCTGCAGGCCATTTCCCAGCGTGTCATGCCTTTGTACGAGCAGGCACGGCGGTAGAGCGATTGTCTGGTGTTTGACGCTGTCTTGCGTGTGAGCGGTGCAACGGTGCTCTTGGCGAAGTGCTGCAAACTCTCTATGCCAGCCGCTCCCTGCGGGTTTCAGCGTCGCCTGGGCTGACGGTTTGCCGGTGCTGCGCACCGGTGCCCTTGTCAAGCAGGCGGGCCGGGCGGGTCGTGAACTCGGAGCGCGGTTCGTCCGTAGGACGAACCGCAGGCACGCTCCTCGAACAGCACGACCCTTGCTTCCCGGCCCGCCTGCTTGCCAGCGGCAAACCGCCTGACCCGCCCCGCCGACGCTGAAACCCGCAGGGAGCGGCCACATGGTTGCGCCGTGTTTCAATGTCTTGATGGCCTTGTTTACTTCTGCATGTCTCTTTGCTCATTCGGAATCGCTTCGACAACAGATGGAACCGTTTGAAAGGCAAAGACCTTGTGCGGGCGGGGCAGAGAACGTGTCGAAGGCGGCAGGCTGCGCAGGAAGGCGGGGGTGCGTTCTGTGTGACAGTGGCTTGTTGGCCGCGCAGCCCTTTCTATGCATTCTAATCCAGACGGGTAGTTTCAATACTAGGATAACAGCTGGTCTTGTCCCAGTTACTGAGCCTGTCATAATGGTGCTCATCACAGCAATCAGCCCGGTTCAACCGGGTTTTTGTTCCAACCGGATCTCGAGAGCGCCATGGCCAAGACCTTATACGATAAGTTGTTCGACGAGCACGTCGTGCATCAGGAAACAGACGGCACCTGTCTGATCTATATCGACCGTCATCTGCTGCACGAAGTGACCAGCCCCCAAGCGTTTGAAGGTCTGTCTCTGGCAGGCCGCAAGCCTTGGCGCATCAGCGCCAATCTGGCCGTGGCCGATCACAATGTGCCCACCACCTCGCGCCAAAACGGCATCCAAGATCCGATTTCGCGCTTGCAGGTTGATACGCTGGACGCCAATTGCGAACAGTTCGGCATTACCGAATTTCGCATGAACGATGTGCGGCAGGGTATTGTGCACATTGTCGGTCCAGAGCAAGGCGCAACCTTGCCGGGCATGACGGTGGTCTGTGGCGATTCCCACACCAGCACGCACGGTGCGGTAGGGGCGCTGGCCTTTGGTATCGGCACCTCGGAAGTGGAACACACGCTGGCCACCCAGACCTTGCTCATGAAGAAAAGCAAGAGCATGCTGGTGCAAGTGGATGGCACGCTGCCATTCGGCTGTACCGCCAAGGATTTGATTCTGTACGTGATCGGTCAGATCGGCACGGCAGGCGGTACAGGCTATGCCATCGAGTTTGGTGGTTCGGCCATCCGCGCCCTGAGCATGGAAGGGCGCATGACCATTTGCAACATGGCTATCGAAGCCGGCGCACGTTCGGGCATGGTGGCGGTGGACGAACAAACCATACAGTATTTCCGTGGGCGTCCTTACGCACCCAAAGGGGCTTTGTGGGATCAAGCCGTGGAATACTGGAAGACTTTGCATTCGGACGAAGGCGCGCAATTTGATCGCGTCATCCGCATCGACGCCGGCCAGATCATGCCGCAACTGACTTGGGGCACCTCGCCCGAGATGGTCTTGCCCGTGGACAGCCGTGTCCCCGATCCGGACAAAGAAAAAGATGACGTCAAGCGCAGCGGCATGGAGCGCGCACTGGAGTACATGGGCCTGACCCCCAATACGCCCCTGACTGATATCCGCATCGACCGTGTCTTCATTGGTTCCTGTACCAATGCCCGTATCGAAGACCTGCGCGCGGCTGCGGCCGTGGCGCGTGGCCGCAAAGTGGCGTCCAACGTCAAGCAGGCCATGATTGTGCCGGGCTCAGGGCTGGTTAAGCGCCAGGCCGAGCAAGAGGGGCTGGACAAGATATTTCTGGCTGCTGGTTTTGAGTGGCGCGAACCGGGCTGTTCCATGTGCCTGGCCATGAACGCTGACCGCCTGGAGCCGGGCGAGCGCTGTGCGTCGACTTCCAACCGCAACTTTGAAGGCCGTCAGGGCCAGGGCGGGCGCACCCATCTGGTCAGCCCTGCCATGGCAGCGGCGGCGGCGATTGCCGGCCATTTCGTTGACGTACGCTCGTTCAATTAAGGAGACCTCGCCATGCAAGCTTTCACCACCCATCAAGGCCTGGTCGCTCCACTGGACCGGGAAAACGTCGATACCGACTTGATTATCCCCAAGCAGTTTCTGAAGTCCATCAAGCGCAGCGGCTTTGGCCCTAACCTGTTCGACGAGCTGCGCTACCTGGATCATGGCGAACCGGGTATGGACAACAGCAAGCGCCCGCTCAATCCTGATTTTGTGCTGAATCAGGATCGCTACCAGGGTGCCTCTATTTTGCTGGCCCGTCAGAATTTCGGTTGCGGTTCCAGCCGCGAACATGCGCCCTGGGCGTTGATGCAGTATGGTTTTCGCGCCATTATCGCGCCGTCCTTTGCGGATATCTTTTTTAACAACAGCTTCAAGAACGGCTTGCTGCCTATTGTGCTCAACGAGCTGGATGTGGCCCGACTGTTTGACGAGGTCAAGGCTTTTCCAGGCTACCAACTGCGCATCGACCTGGAGCAGCAGCGGGTGATCACCCCCGAAGGTCGGGAGCTGCCTTTTACGATAGACGCGTTTCGCAAGCACTGCCTGCTTAACGGGCTGGACGAAATCGGCCTGACTTTGCAGAAAGCCGACATTATCCGCGAATATGAAACCCAGCGTCTGGCGCGCCACCCTTGGCTGATCGGCAACCCGTCCGCCTGATTTCGCACATGCGCAAGGCGCTCCGTCTGCCAGACAGGAGCGCTTTTTTCCGACTCTACGACTTTTAGGCCTGAATTGAACATGACGTACAAAATTGCAGTATTGCCCGGCGACGGCATTGGCCCCGAAATTACCGAACAGGCCCAGCGTGTGCTGGCTGCGGTAGGTATGGATCTGGACATGACGGTTGCACCCGTGGGCGGTGCCGCCTATGACCTGCACGGCCACCCCTTGCCCCCCGAGACGCTGAAACTGGCGCAGGAGTCCGACGCCGTGTTGTTCGGTGCCGTGGGCGACTGGAAATACGATGCGCTCGAGCGCCATCTGCGTCCCGAACAGGCTATTTTGGGCCTGCGCCGTGCGATGGGTTTGTTTGCCAATTTGCGTCCGGCCATTTTGTATCCGCAATTGGCCAATGCGTCCTCGCTCAAGCCCGAGATCGTCTCCGGCCTGGACATTCTGATTGTGCGCGAGTTGACCGGCGACATTTACTTTGGTCAGCCGCGTGGTGTGCGCACGGTGCAAGAAGGCGCATTTGCCGGCGAGCGCCAAGGCTTTGACACCATGCACTATGCCGAAAGCGAAGTGCGCCGCATCGCTCATGTGGGCTTTCAGGCCGCACAAAAGCGCAACAAGCGTCTGTGCAGCGTGGACAAGTCCAATGTGCTGGAGACGTCGCAGTTCTGGCGCGACATCATGATCGATGTGGCTCGCGAATATCCGGATGTCGCCTTGAGCCATATGTACGTGGACAATGCGGCCATGCAATTGGTGCGCGCGCCAAAAGAATTTGACGTGATTGTCACAGGCAACCTGTTTGGCGATATCCTATCGGATGAGGCCGCCATGCTGACCGGCTCGATCGGCATGCTGCCATCGGCATCGCTGAATGCGTCCCAGCAAGGCTTGTACGAACCCAGTCACGGTTCGGCCCCTGATATTGCCGGCCAGAACAAGGCCAATCCATTGGCCACGATTCTGTCGGCCGCCATGCTGCTGCGTTACTCGCTCAATGCCGACGAACAGGCCAGACGCATCGAGGCGGCGGTGTCCGCCGTGCTGGAGCAGGGGCTGCGCACGGGCGACATCTACGAAGCCGGTTGTGAGCGGGTATCGACCAGCGCCATGGGCGACGCCGTGCTCGGGGCCTTAAAATAGTATTCTTATAGTTTTTACATTATCGATATCCAGGTGGTTTTACTATGACTCAAGCGGTAGGTTTGGTCGGCTGGCGCGGTATGGTGGGCTCTGTGCTCATGCAGCGTATGCGCGACGAAGGTGATTTCTCCCTTTTTCAGCCGGTGTTCTTCTCGACCAGCAATGCTGGCGGCGCAGCCCCTTCGTGGGCTGACGGCGCTGGCCCTTTGCAGGACGCGCACGATATTGAAGCCCTGAAAAAGCTGCCCATTATCGTGACCGCCCAGGGCGGAGATTACACCAGCCAGATCTACCCCAAACTGCGCGCTGCCGGCTGGGACGGCCTGTGGATCGACGCGGCCAGCACGCTGCGCATGGACGATAACTCCGTGATTGTGCTGGACCCCATCAACCGCGACGTTATCGACGCCGCCTTGGCCAAGGGCGGCAAGCAGTTCATCGGCGGCAACTGCACGGTCAGTTGCATGCTGATGGGCCTGGGCGGGCTGTTCAAGCACGATCTGGTCGACTGGATGACCTCCATGACCTATCAGGCCGCCTCGGGCGGCGGTGCCCAGCACATGCGCGAACTGTTGACTCAGTTCGGCCTGCTGAACCAGTCCGTGGGCAGCCTGCTGGCTGATCCGGCATCCGCTATTTTGGATATCGACCGGGGCGTCTTGCAGACACAGAAAGACCCCAGCCTGCCGCAGAAAAATTTCGGTGTGCCGCTGGGCGGCAGCCTGATTCCCTGGATCGACTCCGATCTGGGCAATGGCATGACGCGCGAAGAATGGAAAGGCGGCGTGGAAACCAACAAGATCCTGGGCCGCAACACCCAGGATAAGCAGATTCCTATCGACGGCCTGTGCGTGCGTATCGGTGCCATGCGCTGCCACAGCCAGGCGCTGACCATCAAACTGACCCGCGATGTGCCTTTGGACGAGATCAACGATATCATCGCCCAGGGTTCACAATGGGCCAAAGTCGTGCCTAACGAGCGCCAGGCCACCATTCAGGACCTGACGCCAGTGGCGGTGACCGGCACGCTGGACATTCCCGTCGGCCGCATGCGCAAACTGAATATGGGACCGGAATACCTGAGCGCCTTTACCGTGGGCGACCAATTGCTGTGGGGTGCGGCCGAACCGCTGCGCCGCATGCTGCGCATCGCATTGGGCGAACTTTAATCATGGCAGACAGCCGGCGGTCTTTGTCCTTGATCGGTGCAGCCTTGTTGGCGGCGGGCCTGTTGGTCAGCGCCACTGCGCAGGCACTCGAGATCGGCCACAGTCGCCTGCTGTCGCGCGTGGACCAGCCTTTTCGGCTGGATGTGGGCGTGCGCAGCATTAGCCCTGCCGAAAGCATGTCTTTGCAGGTTGTGCCGGCACCGCTGGCCGCCTGGCAGGCGGCAGGGCTGCAGCCGCCGGTGGACCTGGCTTCGTTGCGCGTGCGGCTCGAGCGTGATGCTCAGGGGCAGGTGCGGCGCATCCGTCTGTCATCGGATCAGCCTTTTTCGGGGCGGGTAGCCGATGTATTGCTGCAGATCCGCAGCGACAGCGGTCAATCCGTCCATCAAGTCAGCGTATTGGCACCCGCGCCGGTGCGTGTGCAGGCACCGGTGCAACAGATCCGACGCTCTGCGCCTGTGTCGGTGGTGATTCCCGCCGCGCCACAGACAAAGGCGGATGCCCACAGCAGTGTGCAGCGTGTCCCTCAAGGCAGCATTCAAGTCCAGTCCGGCGATACCATGCATGCGCTGGCGCGCCGTTATGCGGTGGATGGGGTCACGGCCTATCAGTGGATGCTGGCCATGCAGCGCAGCAATCCCGAGGCCTTTATCGGCCACAATCTGCATCGCCTCAAGGCGGGGCAGTCTTTGCAGGTGCCCGGGCGGGACTTTATGCTGTCGCTGGACGATGCACAGGCGCGCCGCCTGTATGCGGATCAGGCCCGGGCCTTGCGGCTGGGCGGCAAAGTCAGCATGGGGCGCGCCGATCCGGCGCAAGGGGCCGTGCAGGCCAGTGTAAGCGGGGCTGGCGCAGCCGACGCCGCGCAAGATCGCTTGCGTCTGTCCGCAAGCCAGGCCGGGGCGGATCAACGTCAGGCAGTTCAGCAGCAATTGCGCGAGACGGGCGACCGTGTTTCGCAACTCGAAGAAAACGTTTCTACTCTCAGCCGCGCCTTGCAATCGCAAGGGGAGGCGGCCAAGGATCTGGTCCTGGATTCCGTGGGCGAATTGGGTCTGGCCGATACAGGCCGGCCGTCGTCGGCCCCGGACCGGAACGCGTCGGTCGGGCCGCCATCGGCCGCCCAGTCACCGACCGACGCAGGCCCCGCTTCGCCGGGACCTGAGCAGGGCAAGATGGCCCAAGCAGTTAACAAGGCAAAGAATACCGTGTCCTGGATACAAGAAAATATGCTGGCCGTCATGGCCATTGTCCTGGCCCTGATCGTTTTGATCGTGACCTGGGTGCTCAAGCGCGCCAATTCCGCCAATCAGGATATTGACGACTCTCCGGCACCGGTCAGCGAGGCCATGGTTCGCGAGAAGCTCGAAAAAATCAATCTGGACCTGGATCAGCCGCCTTCGGACGAGCCTCCCGTCCGTCAGTAAGGCGCGACGGATGACTCGTATCGCATTAGGTGTCTGCTATGACGGGACACCGTGGCTGGGCTGGCAAAGCCAGCCGGACGGGCGCACCGTTCAGGATGTGCTGGAACAGGCGCTCAGTCGCTTTGCCGCGCACCCGGTTCAGACTATCTGCGCCGGTCGCACGGATACCGGCGTACATGCGCTGAACCAGACCGTGCATCTGGACACCACGGCTGCGCGCAGCTTGGAATCCTGGGTGCGCGGTCTGAATGCTTTGCTGCCGGCATCGGTCGCCGTGCAGTGGGCTCGTGAAGTGCCCGACGATTTTCATGCCCGGTTTTCGGCGCAGCAGCGACATTATGTTTATTTGGTGCGCCAGAGCCGGGTGCGTTCACCCTTGATGCAGGGCAGGGCGGCCTGGGTGTACCGGACTCTGGAGCTGGCTCCCATGCAAGAGGCGGCACGCCAGTTGCTGGGTGAGCACGACTTCAGTGCCTTTCGCTCGTCGCAATGCCAGGCAGCCAGCCCGGTGCGCCGCATGAGCCGGGTGCAGATTGAGCAGCAGGGCGACTACTTTCTGTTCAGTTTCAGTGCCAATGCTTTTTTGCATCACATGATACGCAATCTGATGGGGGCGCTGATCTACATTGGCCAGGGGCGTCAGCCCGCGTCCTGGATAGCTCAGTTGCTGGCTCGGCGGGATCGCCGCCTGTCGGCACCGACCTTTGATGCCAGCGGCCTGTATCTGGCCGGGGTGGATTATCCACCTGTGTTTGATTTGCCGCCGGCCGATCCGTATGGTCAATTGAGTGATTTGACTGGTCTTCGATTCGGTCAAGAAGGATGGCAGGCGGCGATGGCGGCTGTTTTCTAAAGGGTTATTCCTTGGTTTTACACCCATTCGGCTTTGCTTCAATCGTATAAAATGTGAAGCCTTTTCTTTTTCTGATCCATTCAATTTACTTTTTTTGGGCCGACTAACTTCCGGTGCCAGCCACAAGCGATTCCGGAAGGCGACCATATCCTGAGCAAGGCCATGCAATTTTTATTACGTCTATCTAGTTTTATCGATCGCCTTAACACGGTGGTCGGCAAATCGGTGACCTGGCTGACCCTGGTCGTGGTGCTTGTCAGTGCCATCAATGCCGTGGTGCGCAAGGTGTTCGGCGTCAGCTCGAATGCCTGGCTGGAGCTGCAGTGGTATCTCTTTGGTGCCATTTTTCTGTTGGCTGCCGGTTACACCTTTTTTGTCAATGAACATGTGCGGGTCGATGCCCTGGCCGAACGCTTTTCGGAGCGTTTGCAAGTCTGGATCGATATCATCGGCGTCATTTTCTTTTTATTGCCGGCCGGCTTGCTGATTTTCTGGCTGTCCATTCCCTTTTTTCAGCAATCCTACGATCTGCACGAATTGTCCTCGAATACGGGCGGTCTGATCCGCTGGCCGGTCAAACTATTGATTCCCGTTGGATTCGCGTTGCTGTGCCTGGCCGGTGTCTCCCACCTGATCAAGTGCATCGGTTTTCTGCGCGGTGCCTGCCCCAATCCTCTTAAAGGACCGGGTGGCCCTAGCGCGCAAGAGCAGCTTGCCCAGGAGATCCGCCAAATGGCGCAAGCCCGCCAGCACACCGCCACACCTGTTTCAAAAGGCCAGTAAGCATGGAATTCTTAGTTGATAATCTGGCTCCGATCATGTTTTTCAACTTGATCGCGTTTTTGCTGCTGGGTTTTCCGGTGGCCTTTACCCTGGCCGCCATCGGTATTTTGTATGGTCTGGTGGCCATCGAGCTGGGCCTGATGCAGCCGGCTTTGTTCCAGGCTTTGCCGCAACGCGTGTTCGGCATCGTGGAGAACGACACCTTGTTGGCCGTGCCGTTCTTTACGCTCATGGGGCTGATTCTGGAACGCTCGGGCATGGCCGAAGATCTGCTGGACACCATAGGCCAACTGTTCGGGCCGCTGCGTGGCGGCCTGGCGATTGCGGTGGTGCTGGTCGGTGCCATGCTGGCAGCCACCACAGGCGTGGTGTCGGCCTCGGTCATTTCCATGGGGCTGATTTCCCTGCCCATCATGCTGCGCTATGGCTATGACCGGCGTCTGGCTACCGGGGTCATTGCGGCGTCGGGCACCTTGTCGCAGATCATCCCGCCGTCCATCGTGCTGATCATCCTGGCCGATCAGTTGGGGCGTTCGATCGGCGATATGTACCGTGGGGCCATGCTGCCCGGCTTGCTGTTGGTAGCGGCCTACATCAGCTATATCGTGATCATGTCCTACATCAAGCCCAAATCGGCACCGGCATTGCCGCCCGAGGCGCGCGTTTATGTGGAGCCTAACGGCAGTCGCGGTCTGACCTCGCTGGTGTTGTTGAGCATTCTAGCCACGGCCGTGGCCTATTTTGGGTCGCAGCACTACTTTGCCACCCATCCCAATATTCCGCTGGACGAGCATATTGTTGTCTTGCTGTTGCTCTGGGGCATTACAGCCTGGATTATTGCGCTGGCCAATAAACTGCTTAAATTGAATTTGCTCTCGCGCATTGCTGAACGTGTCGTGTTCGTCATGGTGCCGCCGCTGTTTCTGATTTTCCTGGTGCTGGGTACCATCTTCATTGGCGTGGCGACGCCGACCGAGGGCGGGGCAATGGGCGCGGTGGGGGCCATCATCATGGCCGTCTCGCGTGGCCGCCTTAGCTGGAAGCTGTTGCGCCAGGCGATGGAATCGACTACGCGCCTGTCGTGTTTCGTGGTCTTTATTCTGGTCGGCTCCACAGTGTTCAGCTTGAGTTTCCGTGGCATCAACGGTGATCTGTGGGTTGAGCATCTCTTGATCGATATGCCCGGTGGCCAGTGGGGTTTTCTGATCGTGGTCAGCGTGCTGACCTTTCTGCTGGCGTTCTTCCTGGACTTTTTCGAGTTGGCCTTTATCATCGTGCCTTTGCTGGGGCCGATTGCCGACAAGATGGGTATCGATCTGATCTGGTTCGGCGTGTTGCTGGCGGTCAATATGCAGACGTCCTTCATGCATCCGCCCTTTGGCTTTGCGCTGTTTTTCCTGCGCTCGGTCGCGCCCAAGGAGGACTACGTGGACAAGGTCACCGGCCAGTCGGTGCGGCGCGTGTCGACCACGGATATCTATTGGGGTTCGGTTCCCTTTATCATTATCCAATTGCTGATGGTGGCGGCGGTTCTGGTGTTTCCTGGCATGGTGACCCACTATAAGCATGGCGAAGTCCTGCTGGACGAATCCAAGATTCAGTTCGGCACCGAATCCACTTATGGTTCGGATAGTTATGGTTACGGACAGGACCCGGCCGCCGGCTTCCAGTAACAGGTAGGCGATATATCCACGGGGGCGCGCAGCCCCCGTTTTTTATTCAGGAGCAGTCATGATGCCAGCCCGCACCCGGGTCAAGATTTGCGGATTCACCCGGGAACAGGACATCGATGCCGCAGTGCGCTTGGGAGCTGATGCACTGGGTTTTGTGTTTTACCCCAAGAGTCCACGCATGCTGTCGACCGACCAGGCGGCGCGGCTGCGCCGACGCATACCGGCTTTTGTGCAGTCGGTTGCCTTGTTCGTAAATGCGGACCCGGACTTTGTGCGCGACATACTGGCGCACGTCCACCCCGATCTGTTGCAGTTTCATGGCGAAGAAAGCCCCGAGCAGTGCCGGATCTACGCTCATCCTTATATGAAGGCATTCCGGGTGGGTGCACCCGGATTGGACAGCGTGCAGGGGCTGTATCAGGCCTGCCTTCAATACAGTGATGCCCGGGCCTGGCTGATGGATGGTTACCACGATGCCTATGGGGGAACAGGCACAGCGTTTGATGCGCAGCTTATTCTGGGTCTGCAGCAGCGTCTGGAACAGTGTCCCGAACTGCCGCCGCTGATTCTGGCCGGCGGCATGCGCATTGACAATGTGGCACAGCGTGTCGGTTTGCATCGCCCCTATGCGGTTGATGTCAGCAGTGGGGTGGAGGATGCTCCCGGTCTGAAAAACGCCGACAAGATGGCGCAGTTCATGGCCGCGTTGACCGCCGGCTAACGTCCGGGGAATCTTTCAGGTCTGAAGCTGTCCATTCTGCTAGGCTGCGTTTCCATCGGGCGGAGCCGGTTTCTCTGTTTCCGTCAGGACGTGTGTTCATGCAAAGTATTCAGCTCGGCCCCTTTACCTTCGCCACTTCATTGTTTGCATTCATGCTGGCCGCTCTGGCGGGCTTGCTGGTTGCCGCATGGCTGGATCGACGGCGCGCAACGCGGGCGGAATCGGCCTTGTGGCGCGGCCTGTTGCTTGGGGCGCTGGCCGGGCGGGCGGGTTTTGTCTTTGAGCAATGGGCGTTTTACCGGGATGCGCCCCTGAGTTGGTTGGATTTGCGCGATGGTGGCTTGATGCTGCCGGCTGCGGCGGTCGCTGCCATGCTGTATTGGCTGTGGCGTCTGTTGCGCGAAAAAGCCTTGCTGCCCGGGCTGTCTGGTGGTTTGACGGCGGGCGTAGCCGCCTTCGCTCTGGTCATGGTGTGGGCCGGCAAGGCGCAGTCCTCGCAGCCCCAGGTACTGCCGGACGTTGCCTTGCAGGCCTTATCGGTGCCGCAGGCAGCCCCGCAGGGGCTGGATGCCTATCAAGGCAAGCTGACGGTGGTCAATCTGTGGGCCAGTTGGTGTCCACCGTGCCGGCGCGAGATGCCGGCCTTCCAGCAGGTGCAGTCCAGCCGAGACGACGTGCATATTGTGTTTGCTAATCAAGGCGAATCAGCTGCTGTGGTTCAGCACTATCTGAACAAGGAAAGCCTGGAGCTGGGCAATATGTGGTTGGACCCGCAGATGCAACTGGGGCAGGCCGTACGTAGCCGGGGCCTGCCAACAACCTTGTTTCTGGATCAGCAAGGCCGCCTGGTGGATGTGCGTGCCGGTGAATTGTCCGCCGCTACTCTGAATGACCGGATCGACCGCTTGAAATAAGCGCTGCCCTTGCTGCCGCCATCAACCATGCCACCCGGAGGCGGCATGTCAGGCTGCTGACAAACCCCGCTGTTACCCCCGTGTTTGTTTACTCAGCCCAAACACATGTTCGGACCGTCGGGCGAACACATCCCTATGTCGTGTGCTGTCGTTGAGCGAAGCAGAAACGACATCGAAGAAGGTGAGTTCGGTGGCCCTGATTCGGTGGGCTGGGGCCTTCGCCCGCGCTGCGCGCTGGTTCCCTTGCCGGCTGGCCGGGACAGGCGCCCCGTTAACTCGCCGCGTGGTTCGTGCCGAACCACAAGCGCGCGTCTCAAACAGAACGGGGCTTGCCCCCTGTCCCGGCCAGCCGTCGGCGGCGAATGCCCTGACTCGCCCGCCGAATCAGGGCCACCGAACTCACCCTGGCAACGTGATGGTTTCAGGCCCACGGCCCATAAACCAACCCTACCAGGCGGGAGCTCTCTCGGTCGCCCCTAGTCTTGCTATCCGTGAATCTCCCATAGACCAAGGGTTGAAATCTATGCCATCAGGGCTTCGAGCCGCTCAAGGCGCACGCTGAACGGGGCAGGCGGGTCAGATGGCTTGCCGCAGGCGGGGCGCGAGGACGGGAGGCACGTGTCGTGCTGTTTGACGGCGGCGCTTGTTGCTTGTCCGGCGGACAAGCGACCCGCCGGAGTTCACGACGCGCCCGGCCCCGCGAACCGACTAGGGCACCGGCGCGCAGCGCCGGCAAGCCGTCAGCCTGCCCCGTTCAGCGTGCGTCTTGAGCGGCGTCTATAGAAAACCGGTTCGGCAATGAACATCGGCAGCCGAACGGAATGCAAAAAAAAGCCAGCCCACATTCAAGGGCTGGCAAGAGGATTTTACGCAAGGGTTTATCTGCTGGCTAACCATGCCGCCCGCAGGCGGCATGGTTGATGGCGGAGCAGGACGCAATCAGGCTTTTTGCAGCGCGCCTTGCACATCCTCCTGGCGGGGACGGCGGGCATAGTGATTGGCGATCAAGGCGCAGGCCATCAGCTGTATTTGATGGAACAGCATAATTGGCAGCAAGGCCGGGCCTATGGCCGCGCCACTGAACAGCACTTGCGCCATCGGCACGCCCGTGGCCAGGCTTTTCTTGGAGCCGCAAAAGACAATGGTGATCTCGTCTTCTTTGTTAAAGCCCAGGCGGCGTGACATCCAGGTCGTCAGTGTCAGCACAATGGCCAGTAACACCACGCAAACCACGGTCAGGATCAGCAAAGACATGGGGGGCACAGCCTTCCACAAACCACCGATGACCGAGGCGCTGAAGGCCGTGTAGACCACCAGCAGAATCGAGGACTGATCCACACTGCGCAGCCAGGCGCGGTTGCGGTCCATCCAGGCTCCGATCAAGGGGCGCATCAGATGCCCGACCACAAAGGGCAGCAGCAATTGCAGGCTGATCTTTTTGATGGCATCCAGTGTGGATGCCGCCGAGCCGCCTTCGGCATCCAGCAATAATTTAAGCAGCACAGGGGTCAGCACAATGCCGATCAGGCTGGAGGCCGAAGCGCTGCACACGGCGGCGGGAATATTGCCGCGCGCAATCGAGGTGAAAGCAATGGCCGATTGCACCGTGCCGGGCAGAGCACACAGATACAGTATGCCCACGAACAGCGGCATGCCCAGCAGCGGCAGCAGCACCGGCTTCAGGGCCAGGCCCAGCAGCGGGAACATGATGAAGGTGCAGGCAAAGACCAACAGATGCAGCCGCCAATGGGTGGCGCCGGCAATAATGGCCTGGCGCGATAGCTTGGCACCGTGCATGAAAAACAGCAGGGCGATAGCTAGGCCAGTGACCAGTTCAAAGATCTGGGCACCTTGGCCGTAGGCGGGAAACAGCGTGGCCAGGGCGATCACACCGATCAGGATCAGGGTGAAATTATCGAAAAGCAGGCGTAGGCGTGACAACATGGCGTTCAGGACTCATTGCGAAAAGAGACGGGTCACTGTACCGTAGACAATTATGGGTGTTTATCGTTAAGCGGATATGGATTGTCGACAAACGGACATTACGCGCCATCTGGACCTGATTCCGGAGCGTTTGCAGCAGTTGCGTTACTTGCCCAGGCCCTTGTACGGACAGGAGCGCGCCTTGCCCAATCAGGCCATCTCCCGCCCACATCGCCATCCCTGGGTGCAGTTTTCCTATGCCTTGACCGGGGTGATTGAAGTACGTACCGCAGCAGGGCGTTTTGTGGCACCGCCGCAGCAGGCCGTGTGGGTGCCGGCCGGCGTGGAGCATGGTGTGCGCTGCTCGCCCGATGCACAGATCCGCAGCTTGTACATCGATGTTCAGGCTTTGCCGCAGCGTTACGAGCAGTGCCGGGTCGTGGCGGTTGATCGGCTGTTGCGCGAATTGATACGCGCGTTCAGCGCCTTGCCGGTTCTATACGATCAACAGGGCGAACAGGGCAGGTTGGTGCAGGTGCTGCTGGATCGCTTGCTGGCCGCACCGGAGAGCGGCTTGATTCTGCCCTGGCCCAGCGATACGCGTTTGCAGGTGCTGTGTCAGCAACTGCAGGCCCAGCCCGCTGCCGATTGGACTTTGCAGACGCTGGCCGAGCAGCAGGGCGTTTCGGAAAAGACACTGAGCCGCCTGTTTCGTCGGGAAACCGGCCTGACCTTCAGAATCTGGCGGCAGCGCCTGCGCATCATGAGTGCCTTGCCTTTGCTTGAACGCCAGCAACGGGTCACCGATGTGGCGTTGGCCTGTGGCTACGACAGCATGTCGGCATTCGTGGCGGCGTTTCGCGAACTGATGGGCCAAACGCCGGGTGAGTTTTTCCGCTTGCCCGCCGAGCAGATCGAAACCTAACAGGCGCGTACGCGTCTAGGCCTGGATTGTGGCGGTCGACGGGCCGACCGGCAGATTCAGGACATGCCCGACAAAATTCCACAGCAGACGACGTGCCTGGGGCGTCTCCTGCACGTTTTGGGCCAGTGCCTGCGGCTGGCGGCCTTCGGCCTGCAGTTGCTGGGCATTGCGGATAATGCAGTAACGCAGCAAGTCGGTGAAAAACTCGGGATGGAACTGGGCCGACCATTGGGCTGGGCCAAAGCGCAGTATCTGGTGTGGATCGTGTGCCGAGCCGGCCAGTACCTGTACGCCTTCGGGCACGCGCAAGACGCTTTGTTGGTGCGTCAGCAAGGCCTTGAAGCGGAAAGGCAATCCGGCCAGCAAAGGATCTTGGCTGGTTTGCGGATGCACGCAGACCGGCAGGCAGCCTAGTTCGCGCCCTTGCGGGTGGTAGTCCACCTGTCCGCCCAGCGCCTGGGCCATCAATTGATGGCCGTAGCAGATGCCCAGCAGCGGGGCCTGGGTCTGGTGGCGCTGGCGTATCCAGCCGGCCAGCGCTTCGCTCCAGTCAGGCCTGTCCGTGACCATGCCCCAGGAGCCGGTAATGATGACCGGCTCCGGGCAGTCAGGCGGCGGCAGATCGGGGTGTTTATCTACTTGCCATATGTGTGTCGTTACGGGCAGAGGCTGCAAGGCTTGGGTGAACCAGTCGCCCTGGGTGCCGAATTGAGCCTGGATGTCGGCGGGCGGGTCGCCGGCCTGCAAAATATGAACTTGTTTCATGCGTGCCCCTTGAGCAGGCTCCAGGTGGCCATGCCCAGGGCCACCATGATCAGCGATCCGATCACATGGGCGGCCACGCCGCCCAATGCCCATACATAGCGCTGCTGCAGCATCAGCGTCATGATTTCGGCAGAAAACGTGGAGAAGGTCGTCAGGCCACCCAGAAAGCCGGTCATGACAAAGACTCGCCAGCCCTCGTGCGCCAGGCCCAAGTTGCTGAAGGCCGCCATGGCCACGCCCATCAGGTAACCGCCGATCAGGTTGGCCAGCAGCGTGCCGGGCGGCAGAGTGGGGAAAAGCGTATTGAGGGTCTGGCTGAGCAGCCAGCGTGACACGGCACCCAAAGCACCGCCTGCGGCAATGTAGAGCACGGCAAGAGGCATGAAAAACCTTGTTGGCTATGACGGCTGACGGCCCCTTGTCAGCGGGCCGTCAGCCGATCAGGCTATATACGAAAGACATCATGACATTATGCGCTCGTCTAGTTGAAAACGCGATCTTGTCCAAAAGACGCGGCCCCGCTAACGTAAGGGCGTGCCCATCAGACGGTCAGCTGGAGCAAACCGGCAAGCCCGCCCCCTTCATGGAGACATCATGGCTAACATTTTCGATCAGGACCTTCCCCAGACACCGGCTAACTACCGCCCTTTGTCGCCGTTGGATTTCATCGAACGCAGCGCCAGTGTCTATCCGGATTACCCGGCGGTAGTCTATGGTCCACGTGAAGATGGCCTGCGCCTGAGCTGGGCGCAGCTTTACGCGCGCACTCGTCAGTTGGCCAGTGCCCTGGCACACGAAGGGATCGGCAAGGGAGATACGGTCGCGGTCATGCTGCCCAATACCCCTCCCATGGTCGAAGCACACTTTGGCGTGCCCATGTGCGGCGCAGTGCTCAATACATTGAACACCCGCCTGGATGCACCAACCATCGCCTATATGCTGGATCATGGTCAGGCCAAGGCGGTGTTGGTGGACAGCGAGTTTTCCCAGGTCATGCACCAGGCCCTGGCCCTGCGGGAAAGCACGGACCCTATCCTGGTCATCGATGTAGTTGACCCGTATTTCAAGGGCGAGGGCGGCCTGATCGGCCGTCAGACCTACGCCGAATTCGTGGATGGCGGCGATGCCGCTTACGAGTGGCAATTGCCCGACAACGAATGGGACGCCATTGCGCTCAATTACACCAGCGGCACGACGGGCAAGCCCAAGGGGGTGGTGTACCACCATCGTGGTGCCTGTCTGAATGCCTTGTCCAACATTCTGGAATGGGACATGCCCAAGCATGCCGTCTATATGTGGACCTTGCCCATGTTCCATTGCAACGGATGGTGCTTCCCTTGGGTGCTGGCCGCCCGGGCCGGGGTCAATGTCTGTTTGCGCAGGGTCGAGGTCAACGCCATGGCGCAAGCCATGACCGAGCATGGGGTGACGCACTATTGCGGCGCGCCTATTGTGCATTCGATGCTGGTCAATGCCGACGATCAATTAAAGGCCAGGCTGCCGCGTGGCGTTTGCGCCATGGTGGCCGGCGCTGCGCCTCCGGCCGCCATGATAGAAGGCATGGAGCGCCTGGGTTTTGCCCTGACTCATGTCTACGGCCTGACAGAAACCTACGGTCCGGCCGCGGTCTGTGCCCAGCACCAGCCTTGGCAGGATCTGGATATTCAGGAACGAGCCCAGCGCAATGCGCGTCAGGGGGTGCGCTACCATTTGCAGGGCGGCGTGCGCGTGCTCGACCCTCAGACCATGCGTCCCGTTCCGGCAGACGGCCAGACGATGGGCGAGATCATGTTTCGCGGCAATATCACCATGAAAGGCTATCTGAAAAATCCGCAGGCCACCCAGGAGTCCCTGGCCGGAGGATGGTTCCATACGGGCGATCTGGCCGTGTGCGAACCCGATGGCTATGTGCGCATCAAGGATCGTAGCAAAGACATTATTATTTCGGGGGGCGAGAACATTTCCTCTATCGAGATAGAAGACGTGCTGTATCGCCACCCGGCGGTTCAGGCGGCCGCGGTGGTGGCGCGTCCCGATGAGCGTTGGGGCGAATGTCCGTATGCCTATATCGAGTTGCGGGCCGGCGCTCAGGTCAGCGTCGAGGAGCTGACGGCGCATTGCCGCCAGTATCTGGCCGGCTTTAAAATACCCCGGTATTTCAGCTTTACCGAGCTGCCCAAGACCTCTACGGGTAAAATACAGAAATTCGCCCTGCGCCAGCAGGCTCGCGAAGCGGCGTTGGACTGATTGCCGCGCGCACGTATCGTCCGGGCCGACATGGCGTCGGCCGGCGTTTTAATTCAGTACAGGATTTATACGAATGCCTTCTTTTGACGTTGTATCCGAAGTCAATACCCAAGAATTGCGCAATGCCGTCGATCAGGCTGGGCGCGAACTGGGAACCCGCTTTGACTTCAAGGGTACGGATGCCAAATTTGAATTGGAAGACGAAAACACCATTTTGCAATCTGCGCCCAGTGTCTTTCAGCTCGAACAGATGATGCAAATCCTGCGTGGCCGGGTGTCGGCCCGTGGTATCGATGTGCGTGCCCTGGAGGCCGAAAAACCACTGGAAAACGTGGCCGGTGCTCGCCAAAAAATCAAAGTTCGGCAAGGTTTGGATCAGCCCACGTCTAAAAAATTGATTGCCGCCATCAAAGCGGCCAAGCTCAAGGTGGAAGCCCAGATCCAGGGCGATAAATTACGCATCACCGGCAAGAAGCGCGACGATCTGCAGGCCGCGATTGCCTTGCTCAAGCAAGCCGATGTCGAGCTGCCTTTGCAATATCAGAATTTTCGCGATTAAACGATGGTTCAGCCGCCCATCGTGGCGGCTGTTGAGATGCATGTCTGTACATATTCAATTAATGCGTCCGGATGATCTGGACGACGTTCTGCTGGCGCAAGCCGATGTCTATGCCGCCGATCTGCTCGAAGATCGCAGCTTTTATCAAAATCGTCTGGATCTGGCTCCGCACAGTTGCTGGGTGGCGCGCGACGCCCAGCATCGCTTGCAGGGCTACTTGATTTCCTACCCCTGGGCTGGGCGCTTGCCTCCGGCGCTGGGCGACGCCTTGGCGAGCTTGCCGGCGCGTCCCGATCAGTGGTTTATTCATGATTGTGCCGTGCTGCGTCGCGCCCAAGGGCGTGGCGTAGCGTCTGCCTTGCTGGCCGAAGGCCACCGTTACGCCCGTCGCCAGGGATTGCGCCGTTGCAGCCTGGTGTCGTTGGGGCCGGCGCTGGCTTACTGGGAAAAGCTGGGGTATCAGCCGGTCCAGGACGTTGCTCCGGATACGCTGGCCCGTAAATTGGCCCAGTACGGAGAGCAAGCCAGTTTCATGGATATGTATGTCGATTAAAAAATAAACGGTCCCGATCGGTCTGGCATGCGCCAGGTCTACCGCTCTTTTTTTGCGCCTGCATAGCCTCGCACCGAGGCCGCAGTTTTAAGGGTGGCTGCTCGACCTTTTACGTATCCAGGCGGGAAAGTGGATATTTCGGGTGGATGCGTAGCTGCTGAGGAAAATCAGGGCCGCGCCCAGTGCTTGCTGTGTGTTCAGGCTGTGGTTGTAAAAATAGTAATCCACGAAAATGGCGACGCCCGGATAAATGAAGGTCATGGCGGCAATGGTGGCGGCAGGCAGCTTGGTGTATGACGAGTACATCAGGATGTACGTCAGGCAGGTGTGCGCAATGCCCAGAATGATCAAGTATCCCCATTGGGTATGGCTGATCAGGCTCATGCCGGAAAAATCGGCAAAGGGCAGCAGCACAAGGGTGCCGACGGCCAGTTGAATCAACGTAATAATGAATGGGGACACGCCACGTAGCAGTTTGACGAGCACGGCGGACAAGGCCCAAAGCATGGCCGCCGCCAGTGCCAGCAAGGTGCCCAGCAGATAGTCGGCGGACAATGAATTGGCTGCAATCGACAGATCGGCCACCATGGCTACGCCGATAAAAGCCAGGATCATCCACAGTACCTTGTTGAGAGGTATTTTTTCTTTGAACAGCAAGGACCAGATTACGAGAAAAAAGAAAGGCTGCGCATGGTAAATCGTGGTGGCAGTGGAAATGGACGAGGATTTGAAGGCTTCAAACAGCAAGAGCCAGTTAGAGACCAAAAACACGCCGCTGATGATGATGAGAAGCAGATTTTTTGCGTGTAGGGCATCTTTCTTCAGCTTTCGGCGGATCAGGCAATAGAAAAATAAAAAACATACGCCTAGCAAGCAACGATAGAAAACGACGTTGTAGACGCTTTGCTGGGACTCGATGACAAAAAGCCCCACTGTGCCCATGATGATCATCGCAATGAGCAGCTCTATGGCACCGCCCTTGCTGTATTGATTGTCCACGCCCCGTCCCTGAGTGATAAATATGCGGTATTAGTCTGGGTAAGCTTGTTCTGCGTAGCTGTGTATTCAGGTACGTCTGTTATTTTTCAGCCCGACAATCAATATGTTATTGACCGCTTTGTCCTAGGTCAAGGGCGCAACCGGTAGCCGGTCCGAAAAATCCAACTGACCAGCACCAGGCATATGGTCAGAAAGAGTAGCGTCATGCCCAGGCTGAGCCATATGTTGACATCGGCCAGGTCGAAAAAGCTCCAGCGAAACCCACTGATCAGGTATAGCACCGGGTTGAACAGGGTGACTTTCTGCCAGAAGGCGGGGAGCATGTCGATAGAATAAAAAGTGCCGCCCAGGAAAGTCAGGGGGGTGATGATGAGCATGGGCACGAATTGCAGTTTTTCGAAATTGTCTGCCCAAATGCCGATGATAAATCCCAGCAAGCTGAAGGAAAAGGCGGTCAGGCCCAGAAAAATCAGCATCCAGACCGGGTGCGCGATCTCGTAGGGCACAAAGGCGCGGGCCGTCAGCAAGATGATGGCGGCCAGCAGCAGCGACTTGGTGGCCGATGCCCCCACAAAGGCCAGGGTCACCTCGAAATGCGAGATCGGGGCGGACAAGATTTCGTAGATGCTACGCGTAAAACGCGGGAAATAAATGCCAAAGGCGGCGTTCGAGACACTGTGGGTCAGCACCGACAGCATGGTCAGGCCGGGCACGATGAATGCGCCGTACGGCACGTTGCCGATCTCGTTGATGCGATGGCCGATGGCGGCACCGAAAACCACGAAGTACAGCGCCGTGGAAATGACGGGCGCGACAATGCTTTGCAGCAAGGTGCGGCGAGTGCGTGCCATTTCGTAGGCGTAGATGGCCAGGACGGCATGCCAGTTCATGTCTGTGCTCCTACAAATTCCACGAAAATGTCTTCCAGGCTGCGCTCGCGTGTCTGGATGTCGGCAATGCCCAGCCCTGCCTGCCCGATAGCGGCCAGCAGGGCGCTGAAATCGTGTTCCTGCTCGCGGTCATTGAAGGGATAGAGCAATTGCAGGCCGTCGGCCGAGCGTTGCAGGCCCAGGGCCACCAGTTGTTCGGGCAGCGTGGTGATGGCATGGGCCAGGCTCAGGCTCAGCGTTTTGCCACCCAGGCGACGCATCAGGTCTTGTTTGGTTTCCACCAGTTGCAGCGTGCCTTTGTTGATAAAGCCGATGCGATCGGCCATGTCCTCGGCCTCTTCGATGTAGTGCGTGGTCAGGATAATGGTCACTCCCTGGCTGCGCAGTTTTTTAACCAGGCTCCACATCCCTTGGCGCAAGGCGACATCCACGCCGGCCGTGGGTTCGTCCAGAAACAGAATCTCGGGTTCGTGCGAGAGCGCCTTGGCGATCAGCACCCGCCGCTTCATGCCGCCCGACAAAGTGATCAGAGCATTATCTTTCTTGTCCCACAGGGACAGGTCTTTCAGAATCTGTTCGATCAGGGCAGGCTTTTTGGGTTTGCCGAACAGGCCGCGGCTGAAACTGACGGTATTCCAGACCGTCTCAAACGAATCCGAACTGAGCTCCTGCGGCACCAGGCCGATCTTCTGGCGCGCCTGTTTGTACTGAAGCACATTGTCGGCTCCATCCACCAGCACGGTGCCGCTGCTGCGGTTGACCAGTCCGCAGATAATGCTGATCAGCGTGGTCTTACCGGCCCCGTTGGGGCCCAGCAGCGCGAAGATCTCGCCGCGCTGTATGTCCAAATCCAGAGGGTGCAGGGCGTGATGGCCGTTGGCATATTGCTTGCTCAAGCCGCGCACGCGCAAAATGGCAGGGGAATCGGAGGTTATCTGCATGGGCGGAGAGTTACACTGACGGGTTGCTGACAGGGTAAGAATAAACGCATGGATTCAATCGCAACTAGCTTAACACCAGAGCCCGACCGGGATGTGCTGTCGGACACACAGGCGATGGCTTTGGCCTTGGAGCAGGCCGGGCGTGCAGCCCGTAGCGGCGAAGTGCCTGTAGGGGCGGTGCTGCTCGATGCCGATGGTCGTCTGTTGTCGGTAGGGGCGAATCGCACGATCTGCGACCACGATGCCACCCAGCACGCCGAAATCGTGGCGTTGCGCGCCGCGACCGCTCAGGCTGGCAATTATCGGCTGCCCGGTGCCAGTCTGTTTGTGACTCTGGAGCCATGCATGATGTGTCTGGGGGCTTTGCTGCATGCGCGCGTGGCCCGCGTGGTCTGGGGGGCTGCCGACCCCAAGACCGGCGTGTGCGGCAGCGTGGAATCGTTGCATCTGCATCCCACTTTGAACCATCACACGCGGGTAAGCGGAGGGCTGATGGCCGAGGAATGCGCCCAGGTGCTGCGCGATTTTTTCCGTGTACGTCGTGCCCAACAGAAAGCGGCGCGCGGCACTCCGCCGGAAGGGCCGGAACACTCCGGCTAGGCGCTGTTGTGGGCTGCGCAGACGGGCAGCTTTCTTTTTTGTAAACGCTTTCGGTCTATCGCTGCGCAGCGATAGAATGGCGTCATTCTATTTATCAAGGTTCACCATGAGCGCCCCCGAGCACGATCATCACCATCAGCACGAACACGGCCATTGTCAGTGCGGCCATCAGGATCACTCGGGCATTTATCTGCTCTCTCCCTCGGGCCAGGTCCTGGAGCCGGCCCGCTTGGAGCTGGCGCAGCAACGTTTGCGCGATCTGGGCTTTGCCGTCACGGCGGACCCGGATGCGTTGGCCGTGCATGAACGCTTTGCCGGCTCGGACGAGCAGCGTCTGGCCGCCATCGGGCGTTCTCTGGTGCAGCCGCAGCCTATCGTCATGGCGACTCGTGGCGGGTATGGATTGAATCGTCTGCTCGATCGCATCGATTGGCAGGCAGTGGCCGATAGCGGCAAGCGTTTCGTAGGCATGTCGGACTTTACCGCCTTTAACCTGGCCTTGCTGGCCAAGACGGGGGCGATCAGCTATTCGGGGCCGACGGCGATCGCGGATTTCGGTTGTCCCGAACCCGACGAACTGACGACCGAACTGTTTGGTGAATTGATGCGCGGCGAGCTGGAACTATTTAGCTTCGAGTCCGAAGACTCGGACCCGGTCGATGGACACGGAGTGCTGTGGGGCGGCACGCTGGCTATGGTCTGCTCTTTGCTGGGCACGCCGTACTTTCCGCAGGTGCAAGGCGGTATCCTGTTCCTGGAGGATGTCGGCGAGTCGCCGTATCGCATCGAGCGCATGCTGACTCAGCTCTGGCACGCCGGCGTGCTCAATCAGCAGATGGCCATTGTGCTGGGCCGCTTTACCGAGTATCGCCAGGGGGCCAACGATAACGGCTACACCTTGGCTTCGGTGGTACGTTGGTTGCGCGAGACAGTCAAAGTGCCGGTAGTCACGGGACTGCCGTATGGGCATGTCGAGGTCAAAGTCACGCTGCCTGTGGGCAAGCAGGTCGGTCTGGCGACCGAAGACGGCATGGCCTACCTGGTTCTGGACGAGCACCACCACTAACGGATTTTGCGCGCGCTTGCTACACTAGCGGGTTGAATCCAACCTTTTGCAAAGTGTTTTTACGTGATCTCCACCGCTAATCTAACGATTCAGTTCGGCGCCAAGCCTCTGTTTGAAAACGTCAGCGTCAAGTTTGGCGAAGGCAATCGCTATGGCCTGATCGGGGCCAACGGTTCGGGCAAGTCCACCTTCATGAAAATCATTGGGGGGGATCTGGAGTCCAGCGCCGGCAATGTTTCGCTGGACCCAGGCGTGCGCCTGGGCAAGCTGCGCCAGGACCAGTTTGCCTACGAAGACATGCGCGTGCTGGATGTCGTCATGATGGGCCACACGGAAATGTGGAGCACCATGCAAGAGCGCGATGCCATCTACGCCAATCCCGACGCTACCGAAGAAGACTACATGAAGGCCGCCGATCTGGAGGCCCGCTTTGCCGAGTACGACGGCTATACCGCCGAATCGCGCGCCGGTGAGTTGCTGATGGGCCTGGAGATTCCGGTCGAACAGCATAATCTGCCCATGAGCGAAGTGGCTCCGGGCTGGAAGCTGCGCGTGCTGCTGGCCCAGGCCCTGTTCTCCAATCCCGATGTGCTGCTGCTGGACGAGCCGACCAACAACCTGGATATCAACACCATCCGCTGGCTGGAAGACGTGCTCAACAGCTACCAGAGCACGATGGTCATCATCAGTCACGACCGTCATTTTCTGAATCAGGTCTGCACCCACATGGCCGACCTGGATTATGGCGAATTGCGCGTCTACCCCGGTAACTACGACGACTATATGCTGGCGTCGGTGCAGTCGCGCGAACGCGTGCTGGCTGCCAACTCCAAGGCCAAAGATCGCATTAGCGAGCTGCAGGACTTCGTGCGTCGTTTTGCCGCCAACAAGTCCAAATCTCGTCAGGCGACGTCGCGCCTGAAGCAGATCGGCCGCCTGAAGGCCGATACGGTCGAGGTCAAGCCTTCCTCGCGCCAGAATCCTTTCATGCGTTTCGAGCAGAAAAAGCCCTTGCATCGCCTGGCGGTAACCGTAGAGGGCCTGAGCAAATCGTACGACCACCCCGTCATCGGCAACTTCTCGGCCATGATCGAAGCTGGTGAGAAAATCGCCATCGTGGGTGCCAATGGGGTGGGTAAGACCACGTTGTTGCGTCTGCTGGCCGGCAACTTGACGCCTGATCGCGGCTCTGTGGTCTGGTCCGAAAATGCCGATATCGGCTACATGGCACAGGATGTATCTGACGAATTCGATACCCAGGACAATCTGTTTGACTGGATCAGCCAATACCGTCAGGCCGGCGACGATGATCAGTCCTTGCGCTCGGTGCTAGGCCGCATGCTGTTTTCGGCCGACGACATCATCAAGCCCGTCAAGGTGTTGTCCGGTGGCGAAAAGAACCGCATGACTTTCTCGCGCCTGATGCTGGGCCGGCACAACGTCATGTTGCTGGACGAGCCGACCAACCACCTGGATATGGAATCGATCGAATCCCTGCAGATGGCGCTGGAAAAGTTCGCCGGCACGCTGATTTTCGTGTCTCACGACCGCGAGTTCGTGTCCGGTGTGGCCACGCGCATTATCGAAGTCCTGCCGAACGGCGAACTGGTCGATTACCACGGTGGCTACGAAGACTATCTGGCTGCCCGCGAACAGGGCTGATGGCCTTGTTGACCTTGCTGGAGCCGGTCCGTTTCCAGGAAGACATCAAGAAAAGTCGCTTCCTGGCGCTGGCCGCTCCGGTGGACAGCGCCGAGCAGGCCTTGCAGTTTTTTCAGGAAAACAGCGTAGCGGATGCCACGCATAACTGCTGGGCCTACAAGATCGGCGCGCAATATCGTTTTAATGACGACGGCGAGCCCGGAGGTACGGCCGGGCGTCCTATTTTGCAGGCTATCGAAGGCCAAGATTGCGACCGGGTCGCCGTCTTGGTGATACGCTGGTTCGGGGGCGTCAAGCTGGGTACGGGCGGACTGGTGCGTGCCTACGGCGGCGTGGCGGCGCAGTGCCTGCGTCTGGCGGACAAGCGCGAACTCGTGCCTATGATGCGCATGCGTTGCCGCTGCGCTTTTGGCGAGCTGGCGCTGATTCAGTCCCGCTTCGAGACCTTTGCCGTCCAGGTTCAGGATGAACAGTTCGACAGCCAGGGCGTTGTCTGGACTTTGGCTCTGCCACAGGATAAAAGCGCCGATTTTCAGCAGGCGTTTATCAATATGACCCGTGGCCAGGGCGAGTGCGTTCCGCTCCAGCCGGTGCAATAGTCAATCCTACCTAAGTCCATTGTTCGATCTGGCCAGGCTCTTAGCCTGGCATACCCACAATTTGGACGGAAAGATACGCGTTCTGTACGAATCGCCGTCCGGTCAGTCGAGCTTGCCGACATACTCTCCCCATTCGGATCACGATCAAGCGGCCTGCAGCGGGCAATACATACCGGTGGCGGCGCGTGTTTCTTTGGGGTGCATGTCATGTCTTACGAGATAGACGCCAGCGAATGGCTCAACACCGATACGCCTCTTAGTCTCCAAGCTTTACGGGGGCGGGTTGTCCTTGTATCGATTTTTCAGATGCTGTGCCCAGGCTGTGTGCGTAATAGTTTGCCTCAGGCCAAGGGGTTAAGCGCCATTTTTTCGCGAGATGATCTGGCCGTCATCGGTTTGCACAGTGTATTTGAACACCATCATGTCATGACGCCGGCCGCGTTGAAAGTATTTGCCAGTGAATACCGCCTGACGTTTCCTGTCGCGATTGATCGGCCGGCCCAGACAGGTCCGATACCATCCACGATGTCCCAATGGGGGGTGAGCGGCACGCCGACCTTGATGATATTTGACCGCGATGGCGAACTGGCGTTGCGCCATCTGGGGCATCTGGACGATCTGCGCCTTGGCGCGTTTCTGGGCCAATTGATCGCTCGTCGTCCTTGGCAAGCGATGATGGCTGTCGATCAGGAACTGAGCGCTAACGGCGGATCGGTTTGTTCGTTCTGAACATGCATCTTTTAAAGGGTGAACAATGAAGATTGCTGTTTTTGATACGTATGTGCGCCGCGCGGATGGGCGGCGCATGCATTTTGATATTCTCGTCAGCGAACAGGGCGATCGCACGGTGCCGCAGACCGTGCTGGAGTACGGGCACCGCTATCTGGCGGCCAAAGGCATTCCGGCGGATTCGCTCACAACCCGTGAATGCCGTTTTTGCCATGTAGAGACTGCATCGCCGCAGGTCGAAGCAGAGATCAAACGCATCGGTTTTGCGATCATCGAATTAGAACATTGCGATTGACGCGCTCTTTGTAAAACGACAAACGCCAGGCAATGCCTGGCGTTTGTCTGTGTCGCGCGTCGATCAGGCCGCGATCAATTCTGTTCCTTACCCTGGGCTTCCTGCGCCGCGATTTCGGCATGGACTTTTTCCATGTCCACGGCTTTGACCTGCTCCACCAGCTCGGTCAGTTGCGATGCCGACAGCGCGCCGGCTTGCGAGAACAGCAGGACACGTTCGCGAAACACCATCAGCGTAGGGATAGAGCGGATACGCAGCGCAGCGGCCAGTTCTTGCTCTTCTTCGGTGTTTACCTTGGCGAAGGTGACATCGGCGTGCTCGGCGGCGGCCGCCTCGAACACAGGGGCGAATTGGCGACATGGGCCGCACCAGGGTGCCCAGAAGTCGATGATGAGAGGTTTGCCGTCTTCGACGGCTGCCTGGAAGGTGGCCTCGTTCAGTTCGATGGTGCTCATGGGGGAGCCTCCGCATTAAAAAAGCGGCTGATGGACAGCCGCTTTGTTGGTCGTGCAGTCAGTGTAACCGCTTTTTCCCGGGTGCCAAAGCGGCGCTCGGGCAAGCGGCGCACCGCGCTACTCGGCGTAGAACGCGTATTTAATGACGAACAAAATTGCCACCAGCAAGGTGGCAGGGTGGATGTCGCGCCAGCGGCCCGTGGTCAGCTTAATGATGACGTAGCTGATAAAGCCGAAGGCCAGACCGTTGGCGATCGAGTAGGTAAAGGGCATGGCGAAGGCGGTCAGCGCGGCCGGAACGGCTTCGGTCATGTCTTCCCATTGGACCTGTGTGATCTCGCGCATCATCAGGCAGGCCACATACAGCAGGGCGGGCGCGGTAGCGTAGCCGGGTACGGTCGCGGCCAGGGGCGAGAAGAACAGGGCCAGCAAGAACAGCACGCCCACGACAAGGGCCGTCATGCCGGTGCGCCCGCCCGCTTGGACGCCGGAGGCGCTTTCCACGTAGGCGGTGGTGCTGCTGGTGCCCAGCATGGAACCGGCCACGATAGCCGAGCTGTCGGCCAGCAGGGCGCGGCCCAGGCGGTTGGGGCGGCCTTCTTCGATCAGGCGGGCGCGCTTGGCCACGCCTATCATGGTGCCAGTGGCGTCGAACACTTCAACCAGCACCAGCACCAGAATCACATGAATAAAGCCGGTGTGCAGGGCACCCATGATGTCCAGCTGCATAAAAGTGGGCAGGATGGAAGGGGGCGCGGACACGATGCCGCCGAACTGGCTGTGGCCGGTCAGGATGGACAGAATGGTAATGCTCAGAATGCCGATCAGGATGGCACCACGTACTTTCAGGGCATCCAGAGAGGCAATAATGAAAAAGCCCAGGATGGCGAACAGCGCGCCGGGTTTGGTCAGGTCGCCAAGTCCGATTTTGGTGGCGGGGTGGGCCACCACGATTGCGGAGTTCATCAGGGCGATCAGGCCCAGAAACATGCCTATGCCGGCGGCAATGGCGCTTTGCAGCGACTTGGGAATGCCGCGTATCAGCCAGCTTCGTACCCCGGTCACAGTCAGCAGCAGAAAGATCACGCCGGAGATAAAGACGGCCCCTAGCGCCTGCTGCCAGGTGTAGCCCAGCGTGGCGACCACGGTAAAGGCAAAGAACGCATTCAGCCCCATGCCCGGGGCCATGCCGATGGGCCAGTTGGCCAGAAAGGCCATGATAAACGTGCCCAGCGCAGCGGCCAGGCAGGTCGCCACGAAGACGGCATTGCGGTCCATGCCGGTGGACGAGAGAATATCCGGGTTGACGAAAATAATGTAGGACATGGTCAGGAAGGTGGTTATGCCTGCCAGGACCTCGGTACGGATGGTGGTGCCATGCTCAGAGAGTTTGAATAGGCGTTCAAACATGATCTCTCCCCCTTCGTGGTAGATGAGCTGTCGAAATCTGAAAAGATAGATGACGGATTTTAACCGCGACCGACACACTGTGTTGCATTCTTTATACCTGCACTATCTGCGCGATACCAGAGAAAATAGGCGGTGGCGCGCTGGCAACAGGCTGTGATGGCTGTCCGTCGGCAAGGTAAAATGGCGGGATGAATATTCTTGGATTTGAAAGTTCCTGCGACGAAACCGGCGTGGCCCTGGTTTGTACGGAACGCGGTTTGCTGGCTCATGCCTTGCATAGCCAGATTGCCATGCATCGTGATTACGGCGGCGTCGTGCCCGAACTGGCGTCGCGCGACCATATCCGTCGCGTGTTGCCGTTGACCCGTCAGGTCTTGGCCCAAGCGGGTCTGGCGCTGGCCGACGTGGATGCCATTGCCTATACGGCCGGCCCGGGTCTGGCCGGTGCTTTGCTGGTCGGTGCCAGCGTGGCCCAGGCCATTGCGTGGTCGCTGGGCAAGCCCACCATTGCCGTGCATCATCTGGAAGGGCACTTGCTGTCGCCTTTGCTGGCACAGCCGCAGCCTGCGTTTCCTTTTGTGGCTTTGCTGGTGTCGGGCGGCCATACACAGATCATGCGGGTCGATGGCGTCGGGCAGTACGAACTGCTGGGCGAAACCCTGGACGATGCCGCCGGCGAAGCCTTCGATAAAAGCGCCAAGCTGATGGGGCTGGGTTATCCGGGCGGACCGGCTTTGTCGCAACTGGCACAGCAGGGCAATCCGGCCATCTATTCATTGCCGCGCCCCATGCTGCACAGCAAGGATCTGGATTTCAGTTTCAGTGGTCTGAAAACGGCTGTGTTGACTTGCTTGCGCAAGCTCGAACAACAAGAAGGCGGTGTCAGCGAACAGCAGCGCGCCGATCTAGCGGCTGCCACGGAAAGCGCGATTGTCGATGTGCTGGCCGCCAAGGCCATCAAGGCCATGAAGCAAAGCGGCCTGAAGCGGCTGGTGGTGGCGGGGGGAGTCGGGGCCAATCGGCATTTGCGCGCTCAGTTGCTGGAGGCCATGCGCAAGCTGCGCGGCGAGGTGTTTTTCCCGCCGCTGGAGTTTTGCACCGATAACGGTGCCATGATCGCTTTTGCGGCCGCCATGCGGGTCAAGCATGGCTTGGTTCGGCTGGACGCCTCGCAGCATGGTTTTGCCATCCGACCGCGCTGGGATTTGGCGGCCGTCAACCAAGCGGCTTCTCCGGTCAGCGCCTAAGCCATGCGCCGGGCGGCTCTTAGCGTTTTTTGCTCGAGCCTACCTTGCTTTCTGTGCCGTTCATCAGACGGCGGATGTTTTCCTGATGACGCCACAGCAGCAAGGCAGCAATGACGATCAGGGCGGCAGCGGTGCTTGCTTGCAAGGGCCAGGCCACGCCCGCGCCCAGCAGATAGTAAAAGGGCGCAAAGACGGCGCTGACAATGGCGGCCAGAGACGAGTAGCGGCTGACCCAGACAATAATCAGCCAGGTGCCTACCGTGGCCAGAGCCAGCCAGGGGGTCAGGGCCAGGATCACGCCAATGGCGGTCGCGACGCCCTTGCCGCCTTTGAACCCCAGGAATACCGGAAACAGGTGTCCCAGAAAGGCGCACAAGGCGCTGATGCCCGCCAGTGCCGGTGCCCAACCCCACGCGGCCACGGCTTGCAAGGTCAGGAAAACGGCCAGCCAACCCTTGAAGGCGTCGCCCAGCAAGGTCAGCACGGCGGCTTTTTTGTTGCCGCTGCGCAGCACATTGGTGGCACCGGGGTTTTTGGAGCCGAATGTGCGTGGGTCCTGCAGTCCCATGGCCTTGCTGACAATGACTGCAAAAGGCAGCGAGCCCAGCAGGTAGGAAAGCAGGGCCACGAGCACGGCGGCCACGGCAAAGGGAACAGCATTCATAAGTATGGGGCTCCGCAATAATAGTTGCGCGCAATTCTACTGGGCTTGCAGCAAAATTCCAAAACCAGCGGGTACAATTCGCTACCCGTGTTTGATTTTTTAACGGAAATGAACCATGCGCATTCTGGTGTCCAATGATGATGGCTATAACGCAGCCGGCTTAGAGGCCTTATATCAGGCCTTGCAGGGGCTGGGCGATCTGACTGTCGTGGCACCCGAGACTAACTGCAGCGGGGCCAGCAACTCCCTGACCTTGAACCGGCCGCTGTCGGTGCGCCAGTCCGCCAATGGCTTTTATTACGTCAATGGTACACCGTCGGACTGCGTACACGTGGCCTTGACCGGATTGCTGGATTTCCGCCCGGACCTGGTGGTGTCGGGCATCAATAACGGTGCCAATATGGGCGACGACACCTTGTATTCCGGCACAGTGGCCGCGGCCACGGAAGGGCATTTGTTCGGTATTCCCGCCATTGCCTTTTCTTTGGTCGAGCGGGGCTGGCCGCATCTGGACAGCGCTGCCCGTGTTGCGCGCGACCTTGTCGAGCGTAGCTGCCGCCAGCCGCTGGCTCCGAATACCTTGCTGAACGTCAATATTCCGGCCGTGCCTTACGAGGCTATGAAAGGTTTGCGTGTAACTCGCCTGGGCAAACGCCATCCCTCCGAACCCGTCATCCAGAGCCGCACGCCGTATGGCGAACCGGTCTACTGGATAGGCCCGGTCGGGCGCGTGTCCGATAGCGCCGACGATACCGATTTTGGCGCAGTCGAGCAGTTGGCGGTGTCGGTGACGCCGCTGCGCGTGGACCTGACCAACTACGAGCACCTGGCCGGCATGCGGGCCTGGGTGAAATAGTCATGCGCAAGCCGGTCAACCGTTTTCCGTTTGCCGATGGCACAACGAACCGTTTCGGCAAGTCCAGGCTGGGCAGCGGGCTGTCGGCCACCAATAGCAACACGCGCATTGTGCAGCGGGGCCAGTTGCACCCGCCCCCGTCGGGCGCGGTGTCCTCGCAAGTGTCAACAAGTGTCAATCTTGGTTTGAACTCGGAACGCTCGCGTGGCATGATGATCGAGCGCTTGCGCAGGCAGGGGATTGCCGACGAACGGGTGCTGGCTGCCATGCAGGCGGTGCCGCGCCATCTGTTTGTCGACGAAGGCCTGGCCAGCCGCGCCTACGAAGACGATGCTTTGCCTATCGGTTTCGCGCAGACCATCTCCCAGCCTTGGGTGGTGGCGCACATGCTTTCTTTGGTATGCGACCAGAAAATCCCGAATAAAGTGCTCGAAGTCGGTGCCGGATGTGGTTATCAGGCCGCTGTTTTGGCACAATTGGTCAAAGAAGTTTACGCTATCGAACGTATCCGGGGGCTGTACGATATGGCCCGCGAGCGCATGCGGCAGTTGGGGCTTTCGCAACGCGTACGTGTGCTGTTTGGTGACGGAATGCAAGGTTATGTGGCCTCGGCCCCCTATGATGCTATCGTGGTGGCGGCAGCCGGTCCGGTGATTCCCCGGGCTTTGCTCGAACAACTGGCCATAGGCGGGCGTCTGATCGCCCCCGAAGGCACGACCCAGCAGCGTCTGGTCCTGGTGGAGCGCACCGGGCAGGCTAACTGGCGTCGCGAAGAACTTGATGCGGTCCGCTTCGTGCCGATGCGGTCCGGAACCCAGATTTAGTCAGATATTCTCAGGAGATTCATATGCAGCATGCAGTCAGGTTACCGTTAACCGCTGCTTCCGCCAACGTTCTGTGGTCCATGAAGCCACGTCATTTTCTGGTGGTGGCAGTGGTCGCCAGTACCCTGTTGGCGGGCTGCGGGAGCCGTTCGGCGCGCGCACCCGTCACTGACATGAGCTCCTCGTCGGCCTCGTCCGGCGCTGCCAGCACGGCGTCCGGCACCTATGTGGTGCGGCCCGGCGACACGCTGTACAAGATCGCCCAGGCGCACGGCATGGACGTAGGCAACTTGATCAGCCTGAACCAGATCACTGACCCGTCCATGTTGCGCGTGGGGCAGGTTCTGCGTCTGGACGGCAAGACCGCCATGCCCGCGGGTGGTGGCGTCGCTTCCACGCAGACTTCCCCGGTCAGCCCGGCTACACCTATCAAGACCGAAACGCCGTCGTCAGCGCCACGCGCCAGCGATGCGGCCCTGATTGCCTGGGGCTGGCCAGCCACCGGCAAGATCATCCAGGGTTTTAATTCGTCCACCAAGGGTATCGACATCGAGGGCAAGGTGGGCGATCCTGTCGTGGCGGCGGCCGATGGCAAGATCATGTATGCCGGCAATGGTGTGCGCGGTCTAGGCTCCATGGTGTTGGTGGGCCACAGCAACGGCTTTATCACGGCCTATGCGCACAACAGCACGCTGCATGTCAAAACGGGCCAGCAGGTCAAGAAAGGTCAGCGCATCGCGGATCTGGGCCAGTCCGACACAACGTCGCCGCGCTTGCACTTCGAGATCCGCCGCTCGGGCACACCGGTCAACCCCATGTCCTATCTGCCTGCCCGTTAATCAGGGCGGCAGCTAAAAAACGGCCTGCGGGCCGTTTTTTTTGTTGTTTGCCGAGCAAAGCGGCGCAAGCTTGTTCCGGATTGTGCAAAATTTCCATTCGCCGCGCGCACCCATTGTAAAATCGCCTATTTGCCTGCATGTCCATGAGCGGGCGCACACGATGGTGCGCGGGCCGGGTCGGGCGCTTATCTGGATTTATATCGTATGTCAGACCTGTTGTTCATCGAGTCGCTGGACCTGGAAGGGCGCGGCGTGGCCCACAAAGACGGCAAAGTGGTGTTTGTGGAAGGTGCGTTGCCCGGCGAGCGTGTGCGCGCCCAGACCGTGCGCTCCAAGGATTCCTACGACAAGGCCCGCATGACCGAGCTGGTGCAGCGTTCGTCGCAGCGCGCCGAACCACCCTGTCCGAATTTTGGCAATTGCGGGGGCTGTGCCATGCAGCACCTGGAGCCGGCTGCGCAGGTCGCTGTCAAGCAGCGCGTGCTGGAAGATTCACTGGCTCATATCGGCAAGGTCCGGCCGCGTCAGGTATTGCCGGCGTTGCATGGCCCGTATTGGGGCTATCGCTATCGCGCCCGTTTTTCTACCCGCTTTGTGCCCAAGAAGGGGGGCGTGCTGGTTGGTTTTCGCGAAAAAAATGGCCGTTACGTGGTGGACATGACAGAGTGCCGCGTATTGCCGCCCAAGGTATCGGCGTTGCTTGGTCCGCTGCGCACCTGTCTGGCGGGGCTGTCGCGTCCGGACCGTTTGCCGCAGATCGAGCTGGCTATGGGCGACCAGATGACTGCGCTGACGCTGCGTCACATGGAGCCGCTGACGGCCGAGGATATCGCTCGTCTACGCACCTTTGCCCAGGAGCATGACATCAGCTGGTGGTTGCAGCCCAAAGGCCCGGAAACCGTGCATCCCTTGGAGCGCGACGATGCCGATAAGCTGGCCTATGCCTTGCCTGAGTTCGATCTGCGCATGCCGTTCCGTCCCACCGATTTTACCCAGGTCAACCATCCCATTAATCGCAGCCTGATCTCACGGGCCCTGTCTTTGTTGGATGTGCAGCCCCATCACCGCGTGGCCGACTTGTTTTGCGGCCTGGGCAATTTCAGTCTGCCGCTGGCGCGCCGCGCCGCGCAGGTCGTGGGCATCGAAGGCAGCGCCACGCTGACCCAGCGCGCCGGCGAAGCGGCGCTGGTGCATGGCTTGCAGGACAAGGCCCACTTTACGACCTTGAACCTGTTTGAAGTAGACGTGAAATGGTTGCGCGACCTGGGTCACTTCGATCGTATGCTGATCGATCCGCCCCGTGATGGTGCCATGGCGGTGGCGACCGCCTTGACCCAACTGGCCCCCGAGGAGCGCCCCGAGCGCCTGGTCTATGTATCCTGCAGCCCCGGCACGCTGGCACGCGACGCCGGCATTCTGGTCAACGAGGGCGGCTACACCCTGGAGTCGGCCGGTGTGGTCAATATGTTCCCTCACACGGCGCACGTGGAGTCGATTGCCGTATTTACGCGTTAAGGTCGGCCAAGCCCTGATGCACCACCCTCATCATCATCTTGAAGACGCTTTCGGCATCCAGATCCAGAAAGTGCGGCAGGATCTGGCGCAGCAGGGGCAGGCCGTCGTCGGCCTGCTGGTCTAGTTCGCCGATTTCGGCCGGGGTGGCAGGGCGGATCAGACCGCCGATTTCGCCCAGGATCAAGCCGTACATCACCGCGTACCAACCGACACTGGCTGCCGGTGTGTCTTGTTCGCTCAGGCCCGCGTCGCGCAGGGCGCGGTACACCATTTCTATCACCCGATAATCGGCCGAGCCAGTATTCAGAAAGCGCTGCATCTGTCGAAAAGTATGCGGGTGTTCCAGCGCCAGCTGTCGGTATTGGGCGGCCAGGTCATACAGCCTGTCTTGCCAGGATAGCGTCTCGTCCACGGCCCGGACACGGGCGGTCAGTTGATCGGCCATGGCGCGCAGCAAGCCCTCTTTGGACTTGAAGTGATACAGCACGGCCATTGGGTCGCAGCCCACTCGTTCGCCCAGCTTGCGCAAAGAAAAGCCGGTTTCGCCAGCCGACTCCATCAGTTCGATGGCGGCATGTACCAAGCCTTCTTTGGACAGATTGCGCGAACGTGGGGTGGCGGATGTGACCATGACGTTTCCTTGGATGCATGACGACAAAGCCGCGACGAATCGCGGCTTTTTTGCCAAGTTTAACTCTACAGGGTAGAATAAAGACATTCTACACCGTAGAAACTTTCTGTTTTGAGCTGAATCGATGGCCCAAAGCGCGGAAAGATGCAGAACGGAACGCCGCGATGATGCGCGTCACCGGGGCATTCCGCTCTGTGACCCATACGGCAGGCCCAGCGCCTGCCGTCACTGACACAGGACACCCGTATCATGAATTTACGCAAACCTATTCTTTTGGATGATGTGCGTAGCGCAGAAACACACTTGACACTTAACAACCGCCTCTGGAACTGGCGTAAAGGCCAGTTGGCCGACGCTGCTGCGCCAGCCACATACTACGAGGCGTCTCTGGCCCCCTGGGCCGAGTTTGCTCCCTTGAATACCGACCGGCAATGCGATGTGCTGGTCGTGGGCGGTGGACTGCTGGGCGCATCCACGGCTTTGCATCTGGCCCAGTCGGGACTGGATGTGGTGCTGGTCGAAAAAGACAGCATCGGCTCGGCCGCTTCGGGCCGCAATGGCGGTCAACTGACCCCGGGGCTGGCGCGCTGGGAAGCCGCCGACATGATCGCCCACTTGCCCGTGGATCAGGCCAAGCGCCTGTGGCGGCTGGCCTCGGTCGAAGCGATGGAGCTGGTCGACGAAATCGCCCAGCGCTACGACATGGATTTTGATCGCCGCCGCGGTCACTTGACTGCCGCCGTGCATCCTGGACACATGAGTGCCTTGATCGAAGGGGCCGATGCGCGTCGCTATCTGGGCGATGATTCGGTGGATGTGGTCGGCGCGTACGAACTCGAACAGCATATCCGCTCGGATATCTATCATGGTGCCACGGTTGACCGCCTGGGCGGTCAGGTGCATCCGCTGGCATTGTTGCGCGGCCTGGTCTACGGATTGGTGCAGCAGGGCGGCACCGTACACGAAGGCACTGAAGTGCAGGCGATCGAACAGACATCGTCCGGTGCGCTTGCCATTACCCCGGGCGGCACCATTACCGCGCGTAAGGCGCTGGTGCTGGCAGTACACAACACCACGTTCCAGTTTTTGGATGGGCAGGCCAATACGACGGTGCCTTTCTACACCTACGTGGGTGTAACCACCCCATTGCAGCAGGATGTGGCCCAGCTTTTGCCGTCGGACATGGCGGTCTACGATACGCAGTTTCAGATCGACTACTACCGTGCCGTGCGTCAGAACCGCTTGTTGTTCGGCGGGCAGGGCACGGGCAGCAGTTGGTCGCCCGAACGCATCAACGACTATTTGCTGGAGCGCATCCGTACCGTGTTTCCCCAGTTGGATCAGCCCGAGCTGGAGTTTTCCTGGAGCGGCATCAGCGACTTTACCCTGAACGGCGCTACCGATTGTCGCAAGACCGACGATGCCGTGCCGGTTTATATGGTGCATGGCTGGAGCGGGCATGGCGTGGCGCAGACCGTGCGTATCGGCAAAGCCATCAGCGACGATGTGGCCGGTCGCAACGAGGACTTTGCGCTATTGACGGGGATTGATCACATGGCTATTCCTTTGGGGCGCCAGTTGTCGGCAATGGCCATTCCTGTGGTCAAGGCAGCGATCGGCGTGGTTGGGGCCATCAACCCAGGGCGCCTGGTGTCGTTCTGATGGTGGCGGATGCGCGCCGTGCCTTGGGCGTGGCGCGCCTGCCTAGCTAGGGCAAGCCCTGACTTCTTTTAAGACCGGATTGATATAAATTTGTGATCGCCTATTTGTATTGGCTTCAATATTTTAGGGTCATAATAATTTTCGGTATCATAAAAGGGGGCAAATATGCAGTCAGGGATGGTTCGTGCGGGCGTGGCCGCAGCAGGTTTGATGGCGAGCATGGTGTGGGCCGGCTCGCCGGTCTACGCCCAGGTGCAGTCGGTAGAGGTGCTGCGGGACAGCTACGGTGTGCCGCATGTCTTTGCCGACAGCCATTACGGCGTGTATTACGGTTACGGCTACGCCGTGGCCCAGGACCGGCTATTCCAGATGGATATGGCGCGGCGCTCGTTTGTAGGCACGACGGCCCAGGTATTGGGGCCGGGCGACCAGGACGCTTACGTCAAGTACGATATGCAGGTGCGGCAAAATTTCACGCCTGCATCGATACGGCGGCAGATGGCCGCCTTGCCCAAGGAGCAGGCTGATATTTTCCGTGGGTATGCCGACGGCTTTAACGCCTATCTGGAAAAAGTGCGCCGCCATCCCGAGCTTTTGCCCAAAGAATATCTGGATTTTGATTTTCAGCCCGAGCCGCTGAGCGAGTTCGATGTGGTCATGATCTGGGTAGGGTCGATGGCTAACCGCTTTTCAGACACCAATCTGGAGCTGAGTGCGTTGGCGTTGCGCCAGTCCCTGGAAAAGCAGCATGGCCCTCAGCGCGGGCGCGCCATTTTTGACGAGTTGCTGTGGGTCAACGACACGGCTGCGCCTACCACCGTGCCTGCCCAGTCCGCCGGGCAGGAGCCGCGTGCGCGGGTTGGTGGCCAGGCGCTGGCCCAGGTGTCGCCACAGGCGCTGAGCGTGGAGCTGGACCGTCAGGATAAACAGTGGGGAGGCCAGGGTCCGGACTTTGCGCCCAAGGCCAGCAATTTGTGGAGTACCCGGCCCGAGCGGGTTCAGGAAGGGGCGACCGTCCTGATCAATGGTCCGCAGTTTGGCTGGTACAACCCCGCCTATACCTATGGCATTGGCCTGCATGGGGCAGGCTTTGATGTCGTAGGCAATACGCCGTTTGCCTACCCGATCGTGTTGTTCGGCACCAATAGCGATATTGCCTGGGGAGCGACTGCCGGTCCGCAGGATGTGGTCGACATGTACCAGGAAAAGCTGCATCCGTCCCGCCCTGACCAATACTGGTTCGACAATGCCTACCGCACGATGGAGCAACGCAAAGAGCGGATTCAGGTGCGCGGTCAGGCCGACAGAGAAATAACGGTCTGGCGCACCGTCCACGGCCTGGTGACACAGTTCGACTACGAGCAGGGTGTGGCCTACAGCAAAAAGCGCAGCTGGGATGGCTACGAAGTGCAATCGCTGCTGGCCTGGCTGAATGTCGCCAAGGCGCGCGACTGGACCCAGTTTTTGGAGCAGGCCAGCAAAATGGCGATCTCCATCAACTGGTATTACGCCGACAAGCACGGCAATATCGGGTATGTATCGCCTGCTTTCTTGCCCCAGCGTCCTGCCGATCAGGATATCCGCGTCCCTGCCAACGGGGACGGCAGCATGGAGTGGCAAGGCACCAAGAGCTTTGATGCGATTCCTAAAGCGTACAATCCGCCCCAAGCGTACCTGGTCAATTGGAACAACAAACCTGCGCCAGACAAGACCAATACCGACACGTATTACTGGACGTATGGCGACCGCATGAACGAGTTGGTCGCCCAGTATCAGAAAAAAGACGTCTTTAGCGTGCAGGAAATCTGGGACTTCAATAAGACAGCTTCGTATGCAGATGTGAACTGGCGCTATTTCCGTCCGCATCTGGAGAAACTGGCGCAGCAGCTTCCCGCTACGGATGCCGGCCACAGCGCGTTGACGACCTTGTTGGCATGGGATGGGATGGAGCGCGACCAGAACGGAAAGAATGCCGGACCGGCGCGCGTCTTGTTCAAGACCTGGTTGGAAGAGATGTACAAGCAGGTCTTGATGCCTGTTGTGCCCGAGTCACATCGCGCCATGTATAGCCAGACTGGCTTTGCCACGCAGCAAGGCCCCAATCCGGGTTCCATCAATCTGAGCATGGGCACAAAAGTGCTGCTGCGCGCATTGGCGCTGGAAGCCCGGCCCGATCCGGAGCGCGTGAATGTGTTTGGCGAGCGCCGTTCGCAGGATGTCATGCATCAGGCGTTGATTGATGCCCAGGCGCGTCTACGCCAGCAGCAGGGCGACGATATGGCACGTTGGACTGTGCCGACCTCGGTGCATCGCTTTAGCGATAAGAACTTTACTGGCACCCCACAGGCTGCTCCCGGCAATACGTTTGCCTTTACCGGTTACCAGAACCGGGGCACGGAAAATAACCGTATTGTTTTTAATGACCAGGGCGTGGAGTTTTGCGATGCCATGCCGCCCGGCCAAAGTGGGTTCACGGATCGTCATGGTGTGCGCAGTCCCCATTACGATGACCAGTTAAAGCTGTACGAAAATTTCCAGTGCAAGACTATGGATGTGAGGCATGCGGATATTCGTCGCAATGCGCAAAGCAGCACGATGCTTGTGATTCAACCTTAGTCATGCAGTTTGCACGTGCCGTCTGCGCATGTGATTGATGACGGCAGCATGTATCGATGCGTTGCATACATGGCGTGCGTGTAATAAAAGGTTCTTCGTCAAGTACTGGGGATTCCTTTGTATGGCTTGGGCTGTTTAGGCCAAGCGCAGAGAACTTCGGGTTCTCGCCAGGCCGGCCATAGCAGGTCGGCTTGGCTGGCTTCTTCGCCCGCCATCCCGCTATGGCCGGTCAGGCGAGAACAGCGCCGATGTGCTTGGCCAAAACGGGAAGGCGTACGCCGTACAAGGTATCAGTCATCCGCAGCATTTCTTGTTTGGCATGAAGGCGTATAGCCGGAGCTATTTCGTCGGTATTTTGAATGGCGTCTTCAAAAAGCCAGTTCCTCATCGACTGGGTAAATTGGCTCCAGGAATGCGGCGAAGAACCAAAAAAAGCCGCTCCTGGATTCGGGAGCGGCTTTTTGTTGGGGCTTGCTGCGCGGTGACGATCAGCCTGGGGTACGGTCCAGAATGCGTTGTGCTTCGATACGCACGCGTTCGGGGGCGGTGCCGCCGATGTGTTTGCGCGAAGCGACCGAGCCTTCCAGGGTCAGGACGCCAAAAATATCGGACTCGATTCGGCTGTCGAAGGCTTGCAGTTGTTCCAGGCTCAGGTCGGCCAAGTCGCAGCCCAACTGTTCGCATTCACGTACTGCCAGCGCCACGGTTTCGTGGGCATCGCGAAATGGCAGGCCCTTTTTGACCAGATAGTCGGCCAGGTCGGTCGCTGTGGCAAAGCCTTGCAGCGCGGCTGCGCGCATGGCGTCGGGCTTGACCTTGATGCCCGAGATCAGGTCCACGAAGATGGTCAGGGTGTCGCGCACGGTGTCGGCCGAGTCGAACAGACCTTCTTTGTCTTCCTGGTTGTCTTTGTTGTAGGCCAGGGGCTGGCCTTTCATCAGGGTCAGCAGGGCGATCAGGTGGCCGTTGACTCGGCCTGTCTTGCCGCGCGCCAGTTCGGGAACGTCGGGGTTTTTCTTTTGCGGCATGATGGAGCTGCCCGTGCAAAAGCGGTCGGCCAGATCGATAAAGCCGACGCGCGGGCTCATCCACAGTACCAGCTCTTCGGAAAAGCGCGAGATGTGCGTCATGATCAGGGCGGCAGCGGCGCAGAACTCGATGGCAAAGTCGCGGTCCGAGACGGCATCGAGCGAGTTGCGGCAGACTTCGTCAAAGCCCAGCAGGCCGGCGACCATGTCGCGGTCTATGGGGTAGCTGGTGCCGGCCAGGGCGGCTGCGCCCAGGGGCAGGCGGTTGACGCGCTTGCGGCAGTCTTGCAGGCGCTCGGCATCGCGGCGGAACATTTCGGCGTAGGCCAGCAGATGATGGCCGAAGGTGACGGGCTGGGCCACTTGCAAGTGGGTAAAGCCGGGCAGGATGGTATCGGCCTGCGCCAGCGCCAGTTCGGCCAGCTTGCGCTGCATCTGCGCCAGCAGATCCAGGGCGATGTCGATTTCGTTGCGCAGCCACAGGCGGATGTCGGTGGCGACCTGATCGTTGCGCGAGCGGCCCGTGTGCAGGCGCTTGCCGGCATCGCCGATCAGTTCGACCAGGCGCTTTTCGATGTTCAGGTGCACGTCTTCCAGATCCAGCAGCCACTGGAACTGGCCTTGCCCGATCTCGTCCAGGATCTGGGCCATGCCGCGTTCGATGTCTGCCTTGTCCTGGTCGCTGATGACGCCGACCGCCGCCAGCATGCTGGCATGGGCCAACGAGCCCTGGATGTCGAATTGCGCCATGCGCTTGTCGAAATCCACGGAAGCGGTATAGCGCTTGACCAGATCGGAGACGGGTTCGGAAAAACGGGCGGACCAGGCTTGGGCCTTGTTGGCGAACTGGTCGTGATTGGAGTTGGGTGTGTTCGTAGACATAGAAGGCAATTATAGTAAATCGTGCCGGTCGGCAGGGCGCTGTGCAGTATATTAGAGAGTTTTGAAAGTCTAGGATACCGAACCGGCGCATTTTTGTGACCGGGCGGACAGGGAACCGATATGGTGGAAGAGCGCACCTTGCCCGATTTGCTGGGATGGCAACGGATCGAGGGTTATTTACCGCAGGATTTATGGGTGCAGGTGCTGGCGGGCATTGCCATGTTGGCCTTGCTGGTCTGGTTCGCCAGTTGGATCACTTCCGGCGTGCTTTCCAGCTTGGTGCGGCGCATCCTGAAAGTCGCCGGCAAGGACGAGTGGGCGCGCGCTTTGGTCAAGCGCCGTTTCGTGCGCAATGTGGGCTATGCCGTGCCCATGCTGGTGGTGGCGGCTAACCTTACGCTGCTGCCTTTGGACCCGACGTTCCTGCAGCCGGTGGCGCGCCTGTTTCTGATGGCGTTTTGCGCCTTTGTCACCATGGCCATCGTCAGCCTGCTGGGGGCCTGGCAGGACGTATACGCCAATTCCAGCCGCGGCCGCACCCGCTCGATCAAGGGCTACATCGAAGTGGGCAAGATCGGGGTTTGGGCCATCGGTTTTATTGTCCTGACCTCGATTTTGCTGGATCAGTCGCCGGTACTGTTGCTCTCGGGTCTGGGTGCCTTGTCGGCAGTGCTGCTGCTGGTTTTTAAAGATACCTTGCTGTCGCTAGTGGCCAGCACTCAGATGAGCAGCAACGATATGCTGCGCATCGGCGACTGGATCGAGATGAAGCAAGCTAATGCCGATGGCTTTGTGATTGATATCGCTTTGCATACGGTCAAGGTGCAGAACTGGGACAAAACGGTTACGACCATCCCGACCTATAAATTGTTTTCCGAAAGCTATCGCAATTGGCGTCAGATGTTCGAGTCCGGCGGGCGGCGCATCAAGCGCACCTTGAGTCTTGATGCTTCCAGCGTACGCTTTCTGACCCCCCAAGAGGTGCAGCGCCTGTCCCGGTTCGTGCTGCTGCGCGACTATCTGCAGGACAAGCAGCGCGAGATCGAAGCCACCAATCAGGAGTTCGTGCGTGCCGGCATGGATGAGGTCAATTATCGGCGGCTGACCAATATCGGCACCTTTCGCGCCTATTGCATGGCCTATATCAAGCAGCACAAGGAAGTGCATCAGGATATGATTCAGATGGTGCGCATGATGGAGCCCACGGCCGATGGCATCCCGGTGGAGGTCTACTGCTTTACCGACAAGACGGCCTGGGTTGATCACGAGCGTATCCAGGGTGACATTTTCGATCACTTTCTGGCGATTCTGCCTGAAATGGGACTGCGTCTGTTCCAATCGCCGACGGGACGGGACCTGAGCCTGGGCTTGAGCCTGGCGGCGGAAAGTCACCGCCCGTCCATGGACATGAACGATTCCTTAAAATCTTGAAGCACAAGCACTCATGAAAAAAATCACTGCCATCATCAAGCCTTTCAAACTGGACGAAGTCCGCGAAGCCTTGGCCGAGCTGGACGTGAACGGCTTGACCGTCACCGAGGTCAAGGGTTTTGGCCGCCAGAAGGGGCATACCGAGCTGTATCGCGGCGCTGAGTACGTGGTGGACTTTCTGCCCAAGATCCGTGTGGATATCGTGGTGGCGGCAGACCGCTGCGAAGCGGTGATCGATGGCATCATCAAGGCCGCCCATACAGGCAAGATCGGCGATGGCAAGATTTTTGTAACGCCGGTGGAGCAGGCCATCCGCATCCGCACGGGCGAGAGCGGACGCGACGCACTGTGATCAGGGCCTGCTGTGCAGGCCCGTGTGGCGTGCGCAGCGGGCAGGGAGCGCGCTTGCCATGATCAGGCTTGGGCCTGGCGCAGGCCGCGTTTGTCCTGCAGCCATAGCCAGGCCAGCGCCAGCATGACCAGGCCCGAAATGGGCAGAGTCCAGGTGTTTACGCCTTCCCAGCCATAGTTGGCCAGTACGCGCCCGGAAGTGAACGAGGACAGGGCCACACAGGTAAAAATGATGAAATCGTTCAGGGCCTGCACGCGGCTGCGCTCTTGGGGGCGGTAGCAGTCCAGCACCATATTGGTCGCGCCGATAAAGCCGAAGTTCCAGCCCAGGCCCAATAGAATCAGGCTGCTCCAGAAGTGCGCGACGCTGATGCCGGCCAGTGCCACGACGCTGGCCAGGCCCAGCAGCAACATGCCCAGAAAGGTCACGGGGATTTTTCCGAAACGCTTGATCAGGTGGCCGGTGAAAAAACTGGGGCCGAACATGGCCAGGATATGCCACTGAATGCCCAGCGTGGAGTCGTTCAGACTATGGCCGCAGCCGATCATGGCCAAAGGAGAGGCCGTCATCAGGAAATTCATCAAACCATAGGATGCCACCCCGGCCAGCACGGCGATGATGAAACGGCTATTGGCGGCAATCTCGCGCAAGGGGCGGCCGGTGTAGGGCCCAGCCTTGGCCGGGTTTACATCGCGCCCCAGACGCAGCGCGAATGCAAATGGCAAGACCAGCGCCGCCAGGGCCGCCTGCGCCAGAAAGGCGGCGGCAAAGGGGTGCTGCGGCCACAGTTCTTGTGTATGGACAATGGTTTGGGTGGCAATGACGGCACCGAGCAGGCCGCCCGCCATGACCCAGGAGATGGCCTTGGGCCGGAACGCATCCGAGGCGCTGTCGGCGGCAGCAAAGCGATAGCTCTGGACATACGAGGCGTACAGGCCGGCGAACAGCGTGCCCAGGCAAAACACCAGGAATGATTCGATATAAATGCCGGATGCGGCCAGCAGGCCCGCGCCTATGCCCAGCAGTGCGCCGATGATGTAGCCGCCTTGGCGCCCCAGACGGCGCATCAGGTAGGCGGCGGGCAGAATGCCCAGAGCCAGTCCCAAGTTGAAAATGCCGACGGGCAAGGTAGCCAGATCGGCGCTGCTGGCCATGCGCTGGCCAACCAGGCTGCTCAAGGCCACCACCAGGGCGGGATTGGCTCCGCCCAATGCTTGCATGCCCGACAGTACAAGGGCATTGTGGCGGCTTTGATCGGGGTGGCTGGGCATGGCAAGGACTCTCTACATAATTTCAGATTATTAGTTAATGATAATTGGAAATTAAGAGAGCGTGGCACCGGGTGTCCAGAATGCGGGCGTAAAGCATTCGGCCACCAGCAAGGGTTCGCCGCAGCGCCAGAACACGGAGCAACGCGCCATCAGGTTCGCAGGCATGGGCAGGCTGTCTGTATTGTGGGTGCATAAAGCGTGCTGGACTGTGCGCCACAAGGGCATGGCACGGTTCAGTCGGCAGGACAAAAATTCGGATCGTTGTATCTGCGCGTCGTTATACAGCATATCGGCCAAGGGGCGGCTGCGCAGCCGCCGTATGCCTTGCCAGACGCCATGCGAAGCGGCCAGGGGCGTGAAACTGCGCGCAATGACGCAGCACACACCATCAATAGACATGGCGACCTCGCGTATCCAGGCCAGCGTGCCGGGGGGCTTGCTGATCAGGGCGGCTTCCTGGGCGTCCAGGCGATGGGCATACTCGCGCACGACCCGCAGTTCTACGTGCCCCAGTCGGCGCAGGCCTGCCGTCAGGGCACCGGGCCTGTTTAGCCAGTGTTGCTGGGCAAGGGTGGCGCTGGGGTGAATCCGAGGGGTCCAGGGTTTTTTTGCAGTCGTACTCAATTTCATGAGCCGTATTATCGCCAAAGCCATAAAATAGCGCTCATGGAAAAAGAACGTATCTCAAAATTAATGGCCCAGCGCGGCATGTGTTCGCGCCGCGAAGCGGATGCTTTCATCGAGCGCGGCTGGGTGCGGGTGGACGGCGAAATCGTGTCCGAACTGGGCAGCAAGGCCTATCCCAACCAGAAAATCACGCTGGAAAAGCAGGCGCGCAAGCGTCAGACCCAGCGGGTGACCATTTTGCTGCACAAACCGGTGGGCTTTGTGTCGGGGCAGGCCGAAGCGGGCTACCGTAACGCGGTGTCGCTGATCAATGCATCGACCCAATACAAGGGCGGGCGCAGCGCCCTGAAGTTCGAGCCGGCGCATTTGCGTGGCCTGGCACCGGCCGGGCGGCTGGACATCGATTCCACCGGCTTGCTCATTCTGACTCAGGACGGGCGAATCGCGCGCCAGATCATCGGCGATGATTCCGTCATCGATAAAGAATATCTGGTGCGTGTAACCGGCAAGCTCAGCGAACGCGGCATGGAATTGCTGAATTTTGGCTTGAGCCTGGATGGCAAACCTTTGCTGCCGGCCCAGGTGTCCTGGCAGAATGAGGATCAACTGCGCTTTGTGTTGCGTGAAGGCAAAAAACGCCAGATCCGTCGCATGTGCGAAATGGTGGGCCTGAAAGTCGTGGGCTTGAAACGCGTGCGCATCGGCGAGCTGGTGCTGGGCGATTTGCCCGTGGGCCAGTGGCGCTACATGAAAGAGTCCGAGCGCCTGGCCTGACCCGACTCTTATTGCCCAGAGGTGCGCAACTGATAGCTGGCCCGGTCGTCCTGGGCCAGTTTTTCTTTTAGCCAAGGCAAGCTTTGCGCCAGTTCCGCCTTCAGCGTCCAGGGCGGGTTACAGATGAACAGGCCGCTGCCGTGCAGGCCCAGGCCGTTGGTGGCCGGAGCGCGCACGTTCAGGCTGGCGTGCAGCCAGGGCGTGTCCAACTGTTCCAGGCTGCGCTGTAGCTGTTGCACTTCCGGGCGTTGCACGATGGGATACCAGACCACGATGCAGGCCTGAGCAAAGCGCTTGAGGGCGTCTTTGACGCTGTTCACGACCTGCCGGTAGTCGGATTTGGCCTCGTAGGAGGGGTCCATGACGATGATGCCGCGCCGCGACGGTGGAGGCAGCAGACGGTTAAGCTGCTCAAACCCATTTTGCTGGTACAGCTTTACGCGTCGGTTGCCGCGTGGATAAAGTTGTCCCACATTTTCGCAGAGCACTTCAAACTCGGATGGATGCAGCTCAAAGCCATGAAAGCTGTCCTGCGGGCGCAGCAGGCTGAGGGCCAGCCAGGGCGAACCGGGGTAGTAGCGCGCCACATCGTCGCTGTTCAGTTGGGCGATGGCGTCGATGTAGCGTTCAATCAGTGCGGGGCAATGGTCCTGCTGCAGTACTTTGTCCAGGCCGTCGTAGAATTCGCCGCGCGTTTGCGCCCAGTCGTCGTCCAGATCGTACAGACCGGCTCCGCAATGCGTGTCGATCAGGGTGAAGGCGTTGTCTTTGCGGGTGTAATAGTCAAAGATATGCAGCAAGGTGGCGTGCTTGAGCACGTCTGCGTGATTGCCGGCATGAAAGGCGTGGCGATAACTAAACAAGAGCAGTCCTGGCGTAGTGCCGGTTAAAGAGTATCGGGACGGATGGTGGTGACTTTGTCGGTTACGATGGCGTTGCAGCCCCAGTCCAACAGTTCGCGGGCGCGCTCGGCATCGTTGACGGTCCAGACAGCCACGGTATAGCCGGCCTGGCGGATGGCCTGCACCAGTGCTTTGTCGGTGTAGCGATCGTTCAGGTTCAGGCCCCAGCAGCCCAGGCGTTCAAGCCGTTCGGGCCAATCGGACGGCACGTGTTCTTCGATGAGCAGGGCGCGCGGCAGCGTGGGCACGGCTTGTTGGGCAGCGTGCAGGGCGTGTTCGGAAAACGAGGATAGCAGTGGTGGCAGGCTGGCCTTGGCCCAGAGCCGCTGGGCAGCCAGGGCCACGAGCCGGCCGGTCTCGCTTTCCTGCCCGGTCGTGGGCTTGATTTCGATATTGCTGTGTATCTGGTTGGCCAATGTGAAGGCGGCAATGGCGCTAAGGGTAGCGATGGGTTCGCCCGCGTAGGCCGACGAATGCCAGGCACCGAAGTCCCAATCGGCCAGTTCGGCCAGCGTATGGTCCGAGGCCAGGCCGCTGGCGTTCGAGGTACGATCCATCGTGTCGTCGTGCAGCAGGATAGGAACCCCGTCGCGGCTCAGCTTGACGTCGTACTCCATCATGGCAAAGCCGTTCTGCGCGCCCACGCGCATGGCGGCCAGCGTATTTTCGGGAGCGATCTTGCCCGCGCCGCGATGGGCGATCAGGCTGGGATAGGGCCAATGGTGGGCGATAGGGGGCATGGTGGACTCGCAAACGGCTGTATAAAAAAGCCAATGTACTATTTTAACCGGGGCTGTACACTGTAAGGTTAAGGTTTTGGATTTACAATCCACCCCTAGCCTTTGTTTAAGCCAGACATACTTAATCTAAACACGGTATATTTTCAGGCCGAGCTGCGCTCCCGTCCTGATGCGCCGCCCGCAGCGCGCCGCTGCAAGCGAAAGTAGGTGATGATTAATGTTCGAGATTATCCGTAAGAACCAACGCATCATGCAGTTGGTCTTGTTAGTGCTGATTCTGCCGTCTTTTGTCCTGATCGGCGTCAGCGGCTATTCCAATTACGTCTCCGGCGACAGCGATATCGTCAAAGTGGGCGACAGCGCCATTACCGCGCAGGAGTTCGATCGCGCCCGTCGCATGCAACTGGACGACATGCAGCGCAGCAATCCGGGCGGCTTCGATCTGGCTCAGGCGGACAGCCCCGCTACCCGTCGCTTGTTGCTGGAGTCTCTGATTGATCAGCGCGTGCAGATCGATCAGGCCACGCTGGCCCGTTTCAATGTGTCCGATACTGCCTTGCGTGATGCCATCGCCACCATGCCCCAGTTCCAGGAGAACGGGGTTTTTTCGCCCGCACTTTATAACCAGGTGTTGGCCTCGGCCGGCATCAGCGTGCGCGATTTCGAACAAAGCCAGCGTGGCCAGTTGGCCTTGGATCTGGTGCTCGGTCCGGTGGGTACAACGACCGCCATGTTGCCCAGCGTCATGAATCAGCTGGAAATTGCCCTGACCGAAGAGCGCGGCGTGCGCATCCGCACTTTCCTGGCGCGCGACTTCGAGGACAAGGTTCAGGTTGCCGATGCAGATCTGCAAGCCTGGTACGACAAGAACAAAGCGTCGCTGGAGCTGCCCGAGCAGGTCAGCGCCGAATACCTGCTGCTTAACGAAGCGGCGGCGTCGACCGATCTGGCCAAGCCCACGGACGAGCAACTGAAGCAATATTACGAGCAGAACAAGGCGCGCTATGTGCAGCCTGGGCGCGTCAATATCAGCCATATCCTGGTCGCCTTGCCCACTGGCGCTTCGCAGGAACAACGCGAGACGGCACAGGCCAAAGCCCGCGAACTGGCCGACAAAGCCCAAGCCGACAAGGCCACGTTTGCCGATCTGGCGCGCAGCAGTTCCGAAGACGGCGGCAGCGCGCGCGATGGCGGCGAACTGGGCTGGATCACCAAAGGCTCCTGGCCGGCCGTGCTGGAAAATGCGGTTTTCTCGCTGAACAAGGGCGATGTATCCGGTGTCATCGAAGGCCCCAACGGTTTCCATATTTTCAAAATCAACGATGTGCAGGCCGAACAGGGTGAAACCTTCGAGCAGGCACGTGCCAAGGTCGAAGCGGAAGTGCGCAAGCAACTGGCCGCCGAGCGCTTTGCCGACATGGCGACCAAGCTGACCAATCTGGTGTACGACAACGAAGAAAACCTGCAGGCGGCCGCCGCGGCGCTGGGCTTGACGCTTCATACCGTGGACGGCATTACGCGGCAGGGTTTGACGCCGGCCTCCCATATTGACAGCGATAAAGCCGCAGCCAGCAGCCCCGATGCTGCTGTCTTGGACGACAGCCGCGTGCGTCAGGCCTTGTTCAATCCGACCGCCATGAATTCGCGTAAGAATGCCGGCGTAGTGGAAATTTCGCCCGATACCCTGATTGCGGTGCGTGTGACCGATGTGCAGGCCGCCCATGTGCCGGCGCTGGATAAAGTGCGTAATCAAGCACGCGAAAATCTGGTGCGCGAACGCTCCCGGGAATTGGCGGTGCAGGCTGGTGAACACTTGCTTGAGCAGCTCAAGGGTGGCGCGGCTCCCGAGGGCTTTTCCAAAGAGTTTGCCGTTAGCCGCGCTGTTTTCCCTGAAATGGACGAAGCTTTGTTGAACAAGGTGCTGGCCAATCCGGTGGACAGTCTGCCGGCTTATGTGGGTGCTGCCCAACCGCAAGGCTTTAGCGTGGTGCAGATCGTCAGCCATCAGCCCGGAAAAGCAGGCAATCCAGGGCTTAGCCTGTTGACAGCGCAGTTGAATCAGGCGTTGGCGCGCAGTGAAACCCAGGCGGTGTTGCAAGCCATGCGCGAGAATATGCACGTTCAGGTGCTGCCCGAAGCCGAGAAGGAACTGACTGCCAGCGGCGACGCGGAATAAGTTCAGGTAGTATGTATCCAGACGCCCCAGGCCGCTTGCCGGTTTGGGGTGTTTGTGTTTTTAGCAAGGAGTTGTCATGAGCCGGACCGAGTTTTCCCTTCTGCGGCGGCGTCTGCTGGGTGCCGCCTCTGTTGTGGTCGTCAGTGCGCCCTGGCTGGCTCAGGCCGCACCGCAGGGTACGTTCATCGAACGCACGCTGCACAAGCCAGTGCCTGGCGGCGTGGCCGTAGTCGATCTGGGCGAGCTCGCACAGGCCCCTCATGTCACTTTCAACGGTTACCGCGTCTTGGTGGTGCGCGATGCGGATCAGCGTTGGAAAGCCATTGTCGGGATTGATCTTAAAACAGCCGCCGGGCGTCATGGTTTGACGGTGCAGGGCGCGCAGCCTGTGTCTTTTCAGGTGGGCAGCAAGCGCTATCGGGAACAGCGCATCACGCTCAAGAACAAGGCTCATGTCAACCCGGACCCGCAGCAGCAGGCGCGTTTTGAGCGCGAATACAAAGAGCAGATGGATGCCTATGCCAGCTTTCGCCCCGAAGGCCCCAGTAATGTGGTCTTTGACAAACCTGTTCCGGGCCGCTTGACCAGTCCGTTCGGCTTGCGTCGTTTTTTCAATGGCGAAGAGCGCAACGCGCATTCGGGCCTGGATTTTGCTGCGCCGACAGGCACGGCGATCAAAGTCCCGGCCGATGGGGTGGTCACCATCGTGGCAGATTACTTTTTCAACGGCAAGACGGTATTTGTGGATCATGGCCAGGGGCTGATCACGATGTATTGCCACTTGTCGGCTTTTGACGTGCGCAAGGGCGATACGGTTCGCAAAGGCGATGTTCTGGGGCGTTCGGGGGCGACCGGACGGGCCACTGGGCCGCATTTGCATTGGAACGTCAGCCTGAACAATGCCCGGGTCGATCCGGCTATTTTTATTGGCGCGTTCCAGCCGTGACTGCGGTTTTTCTATGATTAGTCGTGCTGCGTACATACGAGGGCTGCGTGATAGCGCATCGATTGCCCTAGGCTATGTGCCCGTTGCCATTTCTTTTGGCCTGGCCGCCGTGCATGCGGGGCTGTCGGCCTGGCTGGCTGTGCTGGTGTCCCTGGTCGTATACGCAGGGGCCAGCCAGTTTATTTTGATCAGTCTGCTGGCGGCCGGAGCCGCGTATCCCAGCATTCTGGGCATTGTGGTGTTGATGAATCTGCGTCATCTGTTTTATGGACCGGCGCTGCTGGGGTTTTTCAGCGGGCCGCGTACGGTGCGCAGTCTGTGGCTGGCACCCGGCCTGACCGACGAGGTGTTTGCCGCCTCGGCCGGCAGCCTGTCACGCCAGCCGCCGCAGGAGCAGGAGTCCTGGTATTGCGGTCTGCAACTGGGGGCGTATGGGGCCTGGGTGGGGGGTACGGCGGTGGGGGCGTTTTTCGCGGGCGATCTGCTGGGTCAATCGCCGGTGCTTGAGAAAACGCTGGGCTTTGTATTGCCTGCCTTGTTTTTTGCCTTGCTGTTAGAGATTCGCCGTAGTGCCCCTGTGGCCGTGATGCTGGGCGCTGCGCTATCCGCCGTGCTGGCCATGCTGTTTCTGCCCTCGTATCTGGCGATTATCGCCGGCATGCTGGCGGGCGGCCTGATGGCTTTACGTCGTGCATGAAGGGGATGTGATGGATTGGGGCTTCATCCTTATGATCCTGCTGGCCGGTCTGGGCACGTTCCTGATCCGTTACCTGCCTTTGCGTTTGCGCAGTCGCTCGGGGGGGCGGGGTCCTAATACCCATACTGTCTGGTCACGCTTGTTCGGTGCTATCGGGCCGGCGGGCATCGTGGCTTTGCTGGCGGTGTCGCTGATCTCCCTGGTCAGCCCGCAGCAGCCGTGGGTGGACGGCGTTCCGGTTCTGGCCGGCCTGGCCGGCGTGTTGCTGGGCCGGCGTTGGCCGGGCGGTATTGCCGGCTCCACATTGCTCGGGGTGCTGGCCTATGGACTGGCGGTGTGGCTGGTGGGGGTATAGTTCCACGGTGTCGTTCTTGTTCTGGTGGCGATCCAGATCGCTGTCTTACCGGCTGAACCTTAAGGAGTGGTATGAAAACATTGGGCCTGATCGGCGGCATGAGCTGGGAATCCACTATCCCTTATTATCGGCAAATTAACGAAACCATCAAGCAGCGGCTAGGCGGCCTGCACTCGGCCCGCATTGTGCTCTACAGTCTGGACTTTAACGAGGTCGAAAGGCTGCAGCATGCCGGCCAGTGGGAGCAGGCGGGCGCTTTATTGGCGGATGCGGCGCAGCGGCTGGAGCGGGCCGGGGCGGATGGCCTGGTGCTGTGCACCAATACCATGCACAAGGTGGCGACGCAGATTCAGAATGCGGTCCATATCCCGCTGCTGCATATTGCCGACCCCACGGCGCATGCGATCCAAGAGGCCGGCTTGTCGTGCGTAGGACTCTTGGGCACCCGTTTTACGATGGAACAGGATTTTTATCGTGTTCGGCTTGAAGATCGACACGGTCTGCAGGTGCTGACGCCACAGGCTGCGGATCGAGAGCATGTGCACCGCATTATTTATGAAGAACTGTGCCTGGGCAGGGTTCTGCCCGAGTCGCGTCAGACGTATTTGTCTGTCATTGCCCGCCTGAAGCAAGAAGGGGCGCAAGCCATTATTCTTGGTTGCACCGAGATCTCCCTGCTTGTGGAGCAGCAGCATCTACCCGATACCCTGCTTTTTGACACCACGTACCTGCACGCAGTCGATGCGGCACAATGGGCCTTGCGGGTCTGACGGTTGACGGTGGGTGTGCCTGGATCATCCATACCTTGAGGCGGTTCCAGTGATGCAGGCACTGGTCTGAAAACAGCGGTAAGGCGCAGTTCAACCCTTTACGCGTACGATTTTTTGCACTTGCGGCACATGCCGGATGGAGCGTATGACGCGCGCTAAATGGGTGCGGCTGTCTACCTGGACGGTCAGGTGCAGCACCGAGGTGGCGGCGGATTCGTCGGGCATGGATATATGGATGATATTGGAGTCGGCATCCGTAATTTCCGCTGCCAAACGTCCCAGCACGCCGCGCTCGTTGATGGCGGTAACGTCCAGGCGGGTAGACAGGTGGCGGGCCGTATTGCTGTCCCACATGACCGGTACCCAACGTTCGGGTTCTTTGGCTTGGGCGCGCTGTGCGACGGCGCATTCGGCCATGTGAACGACCAGGCCGTGGCCCAGCCGTATGCCGCCGATAATGGCGTCGCCCGGCAAAGGGCCGCAACAAGGGGCTAATTGCACGGCCTGACCTTCGTTGCCGTGGATAAGAATCGGGGCCGACGTATTGGCGGTGATTTCGTCAAAGGCGGCGGCAGTGGTTTCCAGCAGGGCGTTTTCCGGGGCGAATCGGCGTGCCACCACGGCAGCCAGGCGCTTGCCCAGACCGATATCGGCCAGAATTTCTTCGCGCGATGCGGCACCCGAACCTTTGGCCAGCTTTTCCCAATTGGGGTCCTGGTCGCCGGCATGCGGCAGGCCCAGTTGGTCGAAGGCTTGATCCAGCAGGCGGCGGCCAAATGCCACCGATTCTTCGTATTTGACAGTGCGCAGATAATGACGGATTTCCGAGCGGGCGCGGCCAGAACGGACATAGTTGAGCCATTGCGCGCTGGGGCGGGCAGCCGGAGAGGTGATGATCTCGACCGAGTCGCCGCTTTTGAGCTCGGTGCGCAGGGGCGCGAATTCGCCGTTGATCTTGGAGGCCACGGCGTGGTTGCCGATATCTGTGTGGATGCTGTAGGCAAAGTCCACCGGCGTGGCACCCTTGGGCAGAGAAATGATCTTGCCCTTGGGGGTGTAGACATAGACGGCGTCGGGGAACAGATCCACCTTGACGTGTTCCAGGAACTCGGCGGAATCGCCGGTTTGGCTCTGGATGTCCAGCAAAGACTGCAACCAGCGGTGAGTGCGCTTTTGCAGATCGTTCAGGGTGACGTCGTCTTCTTTGTATAACCAGTGCGACGCCACGCCTTCTTCGGCCACATGATCCATTTCGCGGGTGCGGAACTGGAACTCCACCGGAGTGCCGTACGGGCCGATGAGCGTGGTGTGCAAGGACTGATAGCCATTGACCTTGGGAATGGCGATGTAGTCCTTGAATTTGCCCGGCACGGGGCGATAGAGCTGGTGCAGCGTGCCCAGCGCCAGATAGCATTCCGGCAGGGTATGGACGATGACTCGAAAGCCGTAGATATCCAGCACATCCGAAAAGGATTTTTTCTGCTCGACCATTTTGCAGAAAATGCTGTAGAGCGACTTTTCGCGACCGGATATTTCTGCTTCGATGCCGGCGGCCGGCAAGGCGATTTTGACCGCTTCCGTGATTTTGCCCAATACTTCGCGGCGGTTGCCGCGCGCGGCCATCAAGGCTTTGTGCAACACCTTGTACCGGTTGGGGTACATGGCTTTGAAGCATCGGTCCTGAAGTTCGCGAAACAGCGTGTTCAGGCCCAGGCGATGCGCGATGGGGGCATAGATGTCCAGGGTTTCCTGGGCGACGCGGCGGCGTTTTTCGGGCTTGACCGCATCCAGCGTGCGCATATTGTGCAGGCGGTCGGCCAGCTTGATGAGAATGACGCGCACATCGCGCGACATGGCCAGCAGCATCTTGCGAAAGCTGTCGGCCTGCTGTTGCGTTTTGGTGGCAAATTCCAGCCTTTCCAATTTGGACAGGCCATCGACGATTTCGGCGACGTCGGTGCCGAACTTTTCGGCCAGTTCCTGTTTGGAGACGTCCTGGTCTTCGATGACGTCGTGCAGCAGGGCCGACATCAGGGCGTCGGCGTCCAGTTTCCAGCCGGCACAGATTTCGGTGACGGCGATGGGGTGGGAGATGTAGGGTTCGCCGCTGGCGCGGAACTGGCCCAGGTGGGCCTGGTCGGCGAAACGGTAGGCTTCGCGTACGCGTTCGACGTCCTTGGGGTCCAGATACAGGGAGATGATCTTGGTCAGCGGTGCCAGCGAGGCAATGGCGGCGTTGCCATTGTCTTGCACGGGCAGCGCCGCTGCGCCTGTATCGGGCTTAGGCTTGCGGCGTCCCAGCCGCGAACCTTTTTTAAGGACGGCCAAAAGACCAGAGGATGCGCCGCGTAAGCCCGGAAATGCCATACAGAACTCCGCCGAAGGATCAGGTAGGAACCTTGCGCAGCATTTCCAGACCGGTCGCGCCGGCGGCGATTTCGCGCAGGGCCGTAACGGTGGGCTTGTTTTTGCTGTCCAGACGAGGCTCATGGCCCTGAGCCAATTCGCGCGCGCGGTAGGCGGCAGCCAGGGTCAGTTTGAAACGGTTGGGGACTTGCTCCAGGCAATCCTCGACAGTGATGCGTGCCATAGTAGACCTGTGGTCGAATAAAGTGAAAGGGGAGGGAAATCAGGCGTGATGCGACAGGGCATCGGCACCTAAATGCTGAAAGAGTTCGCGATGCCGGACAGACTGCGTGCCGGTGCGCAGGCGGCTGGCCTGAACAATGCTCGATAGTTGCGCCAGTGCCTCATCGAAATCTTGATTGATAATAGCATATTGGCACTCGCCCACATGGGCGATTTCGCTGCCGGCGGCCTGTAGCCGACGGGCGATGACTTCCTCGCTGTCCTGGCCGCGATTGCGCAAACGGGCCTCCAGGGTAGGCAGCGACGGGGGAAGGATGAAAATGCCCACCGCTTCAGGGAAGTGTTCTCGCGCCTGCCGCGCGCCTTGCCAGTCTATTTCCAGCAGCACATCGCGGCCTGCTTGCAGTGCCTGTTCTATGGGCGCGCTGGGCGTGCCGTAATAGTTGCCATGTACCTGGGCCCATTCCAGCATGGCTTTTTCCTGGCACATCTGCTCGAAGCGGGCCGCATCCACGAAAAAGTAGTGCTCACCGTCGACTTCACCGGGGCGTGGTGCGCGCGTGGTGGCCGAGATGGACAGCATGATGCCGGGGTCCTGATCCAGCAGGGCATTGACCAGACTGGATTTGCCGGCGCCGCTGGGGGCGACGACCATGAAAATGGTGCCGGGATAGCTCTTGGACATAATGCGCGTCGAAGTAGAAAGAATGAAAAGAAGAGTCAGTCGGTATGTTCGCCGGTCTGGCCGAATTCGATCAGCACGGCCTGCAGGCTGGCGGCGTCGGCGCACAGGAACACGACCGTGTCGTTGGGGTTCATGTTGAACAGCACATCCTGCACCTGCTCGGCCGCGTCCTGGGCCTGGGCAATGGCCATGACGTGGACATCGCCGCCGGCCTCGAACTGCTCGGCGGGGACAATATCGGCCACGGCGTCCAGGTCCGGGCCGCTGATGGCCAGATAGGCCCACAGTGTGTGTTCTTCCAGTGCGATCTGGAGCACATAACCCGAATCGGTCAGGCGGATGATTTCGCTTTGTACTTGCATGATCAATGCCGGTTTAGGTAAAGGACAAGGTGGCGACGACAGGCGTATGGTCCGAGGGCTGCTCGTTGGCGCGCGGCGCACGATCGATGATGCAGGCCGAACAGAGGGGTCGCAAAGCGTCCGAGAGCAGCACGTGGTCGATGCGCAGGCCGGCGTCGCGCCGGAAGGCGAAACGGCGGTAATCCCACCAGGTAAACGGGCTGCCGGTCTGCTCGAAGAGCCGGTAGGCATCATGCAAGCCCAGCGCCAGCAGTTTTTGGAACGCGGCGCGTTCTGGCGGCGAAACCAGTACATCGTCTGCCCATTTGGCTGGATCGTGTACGTCTTCGTCGGCCGGGGCGATATTATAGTCGCCCAAAATCGCCAGTCGGGGATGCGCGGTCAATTCTTTTTGCAGCCATTCGTGCAGGGCAGCGAACCACTCCAGTTTGTACACGTATTTGTCGCTGTCCAGCGATTGACCATTCGGACAGTAAGCGCTGATGACGCGCACCGGGCCTTCTGGTGATTCGTAGGTGGCCGCCAGCAGGCGTTGCTGGTGATCTTCGTAATTGGGCAGATTGCGTTGCACATCGGTGCCTGGCTGGCGCGAGATCAGGGCCACGCCGTTGTAGGTTTTCTGACCGGCCCATTGGGCCTGGTAGCCGATTTCCTGCAAGGCTTCCAGCGGAAAGCGTTCGTCGGGGATTTTCAGTTCCTGCAGACACAGCACATCCACTGGATTGTTCTGTAGCCAGTCCAGGACTTGTGGCAGACGGACATTCAGGGAGTTAACGTTCCAGGTGGCAAGTTTCATGGTAGTGGCGCTATTTTTTATCAATCAGTGTGTTGCGTGAATGCCACTATCATATCAGTGTAGGGCCTATGTCTGCTTGGGCGCAGTACAGATGGTTTTTGGCGATATTGCCGTTTTTCAAGGAAAAAATCATGAGTACCGAAAACGGCATGCGTGCTGTCCGGCAAGGGGCTTGGGTGGGCCAGGCACAGGGCGATGACCATGAACATTTGAACTTGCTCGCGTATTTACAGACCAAGGGCTGGGTGGCTGACGGCGAGGATGTGCTAGCGTGGAAAGTGCTGGCCGGTGAACATACTAAAAACAATCCTGTGGCCGAGCTGTCGGTGATTGTGTACTACGCGCCGGCCGCCCGGATTGCCGACGCGCGCCGAAAAGGAGCCGCGATACGGGTTGAGAATCTGCATTTCAGCATGCCGGCGTTGGAATTTTTTGCCTTGTTTGCGCGGCTTTCTATGACGATGTCAGGCTCACAGGACATGTCTATCATTGTTGATAGCGAACCCGTGTATAAATAACAACGTGGATATGCGTTGTTTGATTGTCTTGGCGGACAATAGTCACGGCAAAATCGCTAAAGCTCGATTTTATCGACATAGATTGTTGATAAAGAGCAATTGGCTGTAAGTAAGTGGAGGCGTGGGCTGGAATCGAACCAACCTGGACGGATTTGCAATCCATCACATAACCAATCTGTCACCACGCCTGTGTGGTTTGAGCTGTATACCCAAGATTAAAAATGGAGGCGTGGGCTGGAATCGAACCAACCTAGACGGATTTGCAGTCCATCACATAACCAATCTGTCACCACGCCTGTGTGGTTTGAGCTGTATACCCAAGATTAAAAATGGAGGCGCGGGCTGGAATCGAACCAACCTGGACGGATTTGCAATCCATCACATAACCAATCTGTCACCGCGCCTTCTGTTTTGTCCTGGGACATGTAAAATTATGGACGAGGACAAAATTAAATGCAAGCCTGAAAATACCAGGGCTGATTTCGGCACCATTTGCAGCCTGCAGGCAATCCGTCCGCTTTTCTTTTTTCGGGCCGTCTAGCGCGGCACTTTCTTGTTCAAGGATTGGCATGCATTATCAGTTTCCCATTGTCATCATCGACGAAGATTTCCGTTCCGAAAATGCGTCCGGGCTCAGCATACGGGTGCTGGCCGAGGCCATCGAGGCCGAAGGCTTTGAAGTGTTGGGCAGCACCAGCTACGGCGATCTCAGCCAGTTTGCACAGCAGCAAAGCCGTGCCAGCGCTTTTATTTTGTCTATCGATGACGAGGAATTCACGCAGGACGGAGATAGCGCGCCAGCCTTGATGAATTTGCGCTCTTTCATCCGCGCGGTGCGCAAGCGCAATACCGATGTGCCTATTTATGTGTATGGCGAAACCAAGACGGCGCGTCATATGCCGAATGATATTTTGCGCGAGCTGCAAGGTGTCATTCATATGTTCGAGGACACGCCCGAGTTCGTGGCGCGCCACATCGTGCGCGAAGCGCGCGCCTACGTGGAAGGGGTCAAGCCGCCGTTTCTGAAAGCCTTGCTGGACTATGCCGAGGACGGTTCGTATTCCTGGCATTGCCCGGGCCATTCGGGTGGTGTGGCCTTTTTGAAAAGCCCGGTCGGCCAGATTTTTCACCAGTTCTTTGGCGAAAACATGTTGCGCGCCGATGTCTGCAATGCGGTCGAGGAGTTGGGGCAATTGCTGGATCACAATGGCGCGATCGGGGCCAGCGAACGCAACGCGGCTCGTATTTTTAATGCCGACCACTGCTTTTTTGTGACTAACGGCACCAGCACCAGCAATAAGATCGTCTGGCACCATGCCGTGGCACCCGGCGATGTGGTGGTGGTGGATCGTAATTGTCACAAGTCCATTTTGCACAGCATCGTCATGACCGGTGCCATTCCTGTGTTTCTGCGACCGACGCGTAACCACTTCGGTATTATCGGGCCGATTCCGCGCAGCGAGTTCGATGTGCAAACCATACGCGATAAGATCCGCGCCCATCCTTTGCTGGCCCATGTGGATGCCGATACGATCCAGCCCCGCGTGCTGACCCTGACCCAGTCCACCTACGATGGCGTTATTTACGATACCGAAGTCATCAAGTCGGCGCTGGATGGGTATGTGGACGTGCTGCATTTTGACGAAGCCTGGATTCCGCATGCAGCCTTCCATTCTTTTTATGGCAGTTTCCATGCGATGGGCAAGAGCCGGCCCCGGCCTAAAGAGTCGCTGGTATTTTCCACCCAGTCCACGCACAAGCTGCTGGCCGGCATCAGTCAGGCCAGTCATGTGCTGGCGCAGGACTCGGCCACGCGCAAGCTGGATCGGCATTTGTTCAATGAGGCTTATCTGATGCACACCAGCACCAGTCCGCAGTACGCCATCATTGCGTCCTGCGATGTGGCCGCGGCCATGATGGAGCCGCCCGGCGGTCAGGTGTTGGTCGAGGAAAGCATTGTCGAAGCTCTGGATTTTCGACGCGCCATGCGCAAGGTCGAGTCTCAGTTCGCGCAGGACGACTGGTGGTTCAAAGTATGGGGGCCGCCGCGGCTGACCGAGGACGGCATCGGCCAGCCTGCGGACTGGATCATTCGCAACGACCCCGAACATGGCGGCTGGCACGGATTTGGTCCATTGGCCGATGGCTTTAATATGCTGGACCCCATCAAGGCAACGATCGTCACCCCTGGGCTGGATCTGGACGGGCGCTTCGATACCACTGGCATACCGGCCTCCATCGTGACCAAGTTCCTGGCCCAGCGTGGCGTCATCGTGGAAAAGACCGGGCTCTACAGCTTTTTCATCATGTTCACCATCGGCATTACCAAGGGACGATGGAATTCGCTGGTTACCGCCTTGCAGCAATTCAAGGACGACTACGACAGGAACTTGCCGGTGTGGCGCGTGTTGCCCGAGTTTTCCCGTCAGTATCCCTGCTACGAGGAAATGGGCTTGCGCGATCTGTGCCAGCATGTGCACCAGATGTACGCGCGCCACGATATCGCACGTTTGACCACGGAAATGTATTTGTCGCAGGTGGTGCCTGTCATGCGGCCCAGCGAGGCCTTTGCCTGCATTGCGCAGCGCCGTACCGAGCGGGTGCCTATCGATCAGCTTGAAGGGCGGGTTACGACTAATCTGATCACGCCATATCCTCCGGGCATTCCTTTGCTGATTCCGGGCGAGGCATTTAACAAGACCATTGTGGACTTTCTGAAGTTCGCCCGCGAATTGAACCAGCAGTGTCCTGGTTTCGGCACGGACATTCATGGTTTTGTGGAAGAGCGCGACGCGGCGGGTCAGACACGTTACTACGTGGATTGCGTGGCGCGCTAAGGGCGATGGACGCGCGGCGACCGGAAAGCCGTTCCGGTCGCCGCGTTGTGAGTGGCAACGATCAGGGTCGTGCCGTCTGGGGGGTAATGGGCGCGGTCGGCGCGCTAAAGCGTTGCGGACCGTGCATGCGCCAGGCGCTGGCAAGCGCCAACACACCCAGCAGACTCAGGTACCAGACGATGTAGCGCGGATTGCCTTGTCCCCATGCAAGCAGGGATGTGGCCACGATGGGGGCCAGACCGCCGCCCAAGGCTCCCGAGATCTGCACGGCGATGGAAATGCCGCTGTACCGCACTTCGGCCGGAAACTGCGCCGAAAACAAGCTGCCTTGCGGGCCGTACAGACAGGCATAGACCAAACCCAGGGCCAGTATCATTGCCAGGGTGATCAGTCCGGTGTCGCGGGTCTGCAGCAGATCGAAGAACAGCGGTGCGTACGCCAGTATGCCGACCGAACCGACAATGAACACCCATTTGTGGCCCAATTTGTCGCCCAGCAAACCGAACAAGGGCATGGCGAACAGCGCTACCGCCGCTCCCCAGATGGTGGCATCGAGCAGCACGGTGCGCGGCAGCTCCAGCGTGCCGGTGGCATAGGCCAAGGCAAAGGTCACCACGGTGTAGAACCAGGTAACTTCAGCCAGACGGGCACCGATGACCAGCAGCAGTTCGCGTGGGTATAGCGTGAACACTTCTTTGGCGGGCATTTTGACCTTATCGCCCTTGTTCTGCATGTGCTCGAAGTCGGGTGATTCGGCCACTTTCAGGCGTATGAACCAGCCCACCAGCAGCAGCACGACACTGGCCAGAAAAGGAATGCGCCAGCCCCAACTGAGCATATCTTTTTCGGGCAGGGAGGCGACCGCGCTCATGGCCAGCGAGGACAGGATCAGCCCCGGTGCCACGCCGGCCTGGGGGAGGCTGCCAAAAAAGCCTTTTTTTCCTTCCGGGGCGTGTTCCACCGCCATCAGCACGGCACCGCCCCATTCGCCGCCTACGGCGACACCTTGGCAAAAGCGCATTAGCACCAGGAGTACGGCTCCCCAGTAGCCAATGCTTTCGTAGGAAGGAATCAAGCCGATCAGGATGGTCGGTATGCCCATCATGAACAAGGTGATGAGCAGCATGGACTTGCGTCCGACCCTGTCGCCGAAATGGCCAAAGACAATGCCGCCCAGCGGGCGGGCGAAAAAACCGACAGAATAGGTGGCAAAAGCGGCCAAGGTGCCCGTGATCGGGTCGAAGGCTGGAAAGAATATTTGGTTGAAAATCAGAGCGGCGGCGGTGCCGTAGAGGAAGAAGTCGTACCATTCGATGGTCGTGCCCATCATGCTGGCCAATCCCGCCGTGACATAGTGGCGGCGCGACCGCGCCGCCTGCGTTGCAGGCTGTGTCATGTCCGTATCCTTGCAGAAAGGGTAGGGGGACGGCTTAGAGTTTGGGCAGGCCTGGGGCGCGCTGCGTTTGCCGCGCCCAGTAGTCGAAGGTGGCGCGCACGATCGAGGGCTTGAGCAGGTAGTCATGCGCCTCGCGGGCCAGTTCGTCATCGACGGGCGTCAAGGGGCCAAAGGCCTGGGCGCGAATCTGCATGCGCGCGGCCCGTTCCAGATAGACCGACAGATAGGTGGCCTCTTCGCAGGAGTGCCCGGCGGTCAGGTAGCCGTGGTGCGCCAGGATGATGGCGCGTTTTTGCCCCAGGGCCTTGGAGATGATGACGCCTTCCTGGTCGGCGATGGGCACGCCAGGCCAGTCGGGCAGAAAGGCGCAGTCCTCATGCAGCGGAGTCATGTCCATCTGGGCGATGACCAGGGGCTGGCGGGCGGCCGCCAAGGCGCTGGCCCAGGGCGAATGGGTATGGATGATGGCGTGTACATCCGGGCGGCTCTGGTAGACCCACAGGTGAAAACGCGTGGCGGGATTGGCCATGCCGTGTCCACTCAGTACGTTCAGGTCGCGATCGACTTCGATGAAGTCTTCTGGCGTGGCTTCGTCAAAGCCCAGGCCAAAACGCAAGGTCCAGTAGGCGTCGGGCACGACGGAACGTACGCTGATCTGCCCGGCCAGGCCGGCCTCCTGGTCGGTCATGGCCAGGATGCGACAGGCGTAGGCCATGGTTTCAGGGATGCTGCGCTCGACGGGGCGCAGATGGCGGGCCATGTCCTGGGTGACACGGTTCTCGAAATACGATTTGTCTCTGAGTGCGTTTTGCATCTTGTCTCCTTGGGTATTGTTATGGGTCCGCCCCCCGGCGGACCTGGCCCAAGTATGGGCTGGACAAGGTCGTGCGAGCCATGATGCTGCGCTCATAGCAGCTATTCCGTGGGTGTGGTCTGCATCTCTTGGGCAATCGTCATCGCGCAGCTCAGCAACGCCGTGGTCAGAGCTTGCGGCTGACGGTCGGCGCGCAAGATGGCGACGACCCGGCGCTGCAGCGGCGGGTGCGCGATGGGGAATTTGCGCAGCCCGTAGTCGGCCAGCAACTTGTCGGGGATGCGGGTGGGCAGGATGCAATCACCTACGCCCGACGAGGCCAGCCGCAGCATGGCATCGATGGTTTCGGCTTCGGCGACGAACTCGGGCTCCAGTCCGCTGCTGTGTACCATGCGGCGCAGCGCGTAATGGCTTGGGAAACCCACCAGACGCAGCGGTTGGGTATTCAGGTCGGCATTGGGGAGCGGCTCGGTGCGGGCCGAGATCAGGCACATCTGGTCATCGAACAGCGGATGGGAAATCAGGTCGGCGCAGTCGACGGCGGCATCGTAGACAAAGCCGATATCGGCTTTGCCGCTTTCTACCAGCGCCACCACATCGGGCGAACTGCGCCCAAGCAGCGATAGATTGGCATTGGGGTGGCTGCTCATGAAGCTGGCGGCCACATCGGCCATGAAGTAATAGCTTAGCGTGTGTACCGTGGCCAGGCGAACCGTGCCTTGGCTGACGCCGTGGCGCTGGCGTATGGTGTCGACCGCCAGATCAATGCGGCGATAGGCCGGTTCGATGGCCTCGCGCAGCAACTGGCCTGCATCGGTCAGGCGCACGCCGCGCCCGGTACGCACAAATAGCGGCTTGCCCAGCGTTCGCTCCAGGGCGGCCAATTGCTTGCTGATGCCGGACTGGTTCTGGCCTAGTTCGTCGGCAGCGCGCGACAGGGATTCCACGTGCGCAATGCACAAGAAATAGCGTAGGGCGCGATCCAGGGTTTCCATGGTTTTGTCTCCCTTTGTGCCAATATCTTTATTTAAGTTATGTTTATTTGACGCGAATACATGCCTATTTATCACTAAAAATTGATTTGCGCTCTAATCATTGATACAATCAACTAATCGGGGCGCTGAGGGGGCGCTCCCAGTCGATGCCAACAGGAGTATGTCTTGAGTCAATCAAAACCGGTTCGTCGCAAACAGGCCTTTGAGGTCGAGCCCCTTAACTGGGTCGCTCCCAAGAAAGCAACACGGGAAACAGACGCTGAGAGCAAGTCGGAGCAAAACGGCGAGCACTGCAGCACGGACGCCAACTAACGGCATCCGGCATGAAGAAAAAGCGCAAGCATCACCGCTTGCGCTTTTTTTGTGTCTGTTCCATAGGCAGGCCGCCGCTGCGGGTAAAGGCGGGGCCTGCCAGTCCTTACTTTTTCTTGGTCTTTTTGCGTATGACCAGAATCGGGATTTCCGATTGAGTCAGCACATGCTGAGTTTCGCTGCCCAGCAGCAGGCGCTTATACCCTTTGCGACCGTGCGAGGACATGACGATCAACTGGGCTTGCTGCTTTTCGGCAGCCGCAATGATGGCATCGGCGACCAGATCGGATTTGGCGACCACGGCTTTGACGGACACACCAATATCTTTGCCGGCTTGCTTGACGGCGGCCAGCTCGCTCTGGGCGTGTTCGAGCCACTGCGCTTCGACGCGGCTGTCCATTTCTTTGTCCAGCAAGGGGCCGCCTTCCAGATAGCTTTGGCGATAGCGCGGGATGACGCGCAGGGCGATCAGCTTGGCCTTGCAGGATTTGGCCAGATTCAATGCGTGCTGGACGGCGTGGTTGGACAGCTCCGAGCCGTCGGTGGCGACCAGAATGCGCTCGTACATGAGGGAATTCCTTGAAAAAGGGTTATCAGCGGCGGGTGTTTTGTATAACGTATCAGAAACCTTACTGCGAATGGTGGCTCTTGTCTCGGATCGGTGCCGCCGAACTAGCAAAAAAGGGCAGACAGCAGCGGGTGCGAACGTGCGTCCGCGTATTTTTTACCGCGCCCGGTCGGGCGCAGGGAGAAAATCATGACAGAGGTGGTCGTAGTCCAGGCATGCCGTACTGCTATCGGCGATTTTGGCGGCGCGCTCAAGAATGTGTCACCCGTTGAATTGGGGGCGGCGGTACTGCGCGCCGCTCTGGATCGCAGCGGTGTGCAAGGCGGGGATGTGCAGCATGTGGTCATGGGGCAGGTCATCCAGACCGAGCCGCGCGATATGTATCTGTCGCGCGTGGCTGCCGTGCAGGCCGGTATCGGTTACGGTACGCCGGCCATGAACGTGAACCGCCTGTGTGGCTCTGGCCTGCAGGCCATTGTGTCCGCCGCCCAAGGGATTTTGCTGGGCGATGCGCGGGTGGCGCTGGCCGGCGGTGCCGAGAGCATGAGCCGTGCGCCGTATATGTCCAGCGCGCACCGTTGGGGTGCGCGGATGGGCGATACCGTCATGATGGACATGATGACCGGAGCCTTGACCGATCCGTTTGATCGGGTACACATGGGCATGACCGCCGAGAACGTGGCGCGGCAGTACGGCATTACCCGAGGCGATCAGGATGAGTTGGCTTTGCAGTCGCATCTGCGCGCGCAGCGGGCCATTGAACAGGGTTTCTTTCGCGAGCAGATCGTGCCTATTGTCCAGAAGGGTAGGCAGGGCGAGATTGTGTTTGACCAGGATGAGCATGTACGCAAGGATGCGACGCTCGATAACTTCAGCGCGCTCAAGCCGGTGTTTCTGAAGGAAGGAGGCAGCGTCACGGCGGGCAATGCGTCCGGTTTGAATGATGGCGCGGCCGCAGTGCTGTTGATGTCGGCGCAAGAAGCCAAGATCCGGGGTCTGACGCCGCTGGCGCGCTTGCTGTCCTGGGGGCATGCCGGCGTGGAGCCGCGCATCATGGGCATGGGGCCGGTACCCGCCACGCGCGCGGCGCTGGACAGGGCTGGCTTGACGGTGGCGGACTTGGATGTCATCGAATCGAACGAGGCTTTTGCCGCTCAGGCCTGCGCCGTATCGCGGGAATTGGGCCTGGATACGCAGCGCGTCAACCCTAATGGCAGCGGCATCAGTTTGGGCCATCCTATAGGCGCAACCGGTGCGGTCATTGCCGTCAAGGCCTTGCACGAGCTGCAACGTATCGGGGGACGCTATGCCCTGGTGACCATGTGCATAGGCGGCGGGCAGGGCATTGCGGCTGTTTTTGGCCGCGATTGAGGCGGCGCGACTGGTATGATGGCGCCTTTGCGAAAATACGGGCGCAGCAGGACGCGGGCCCTTTATTGATGCAGCGGCCTTGCTGGCGAGGCGTTTACCTGAGGATTGATGGTCATGTGCGGCGATGTAGAGCAGGACAGCCCTACCATGTCGGAGAGCGACGGCATTCGTTATCTGCATTTTGGAACGGAGTGGATACAGGGCGCGATGCGTCTGCGCAAACCCGCCGAGCTGGTGTTGGCTTATACCCAGCAGATGATGGCCTGGCTCTTGTTTACGCGTCCCGGCAGTCAAGAGCGGCTGGCTATTTTGGGCTTGGGGGCGGGGTCGCTGCTGCGCTTTTGTTTAAAGTACACGCCTTGCCAGGTGCGCACGGTGGAATGGAATCCATCCGTCACCGCAATCTGTCGGGCTTTTTTCCGCCTGCCGGACAACAGCCGCTCGCAGATTGACCATGAAGATGCCGGGCTGTGGGTACAGGACCCGCAGCAGCACGGGGTGTACCGTGCTGTCATGGTGGATCTGTACGATGCTGATGCCCAGGGGCCGGTGCGCGATACCCTGGAGTTTTATCAGGATTGCCGTGCCGCTCTGGACGAAGATGGCGTCATGACGGTCAATTTGTTTGGTGCCCATCCCAGTTTCGAGCTCAACATCCGCAATATCCGCGAGGCCTTTGGCGGCAAGGTGCTGATGCTGCCCGAAATGGACGAGGGCAATCAGGTCGTGCTGGCCTTCAAGGGCGGGGCGCTGGATATCACGGCAGGCGAATTGCTGGAGCGGGCCGAACAGGTGCAGGCGGACTATGGTTTGCCGGCCCGACGCTGGGCGCGCGAACTGCTGTCTTCGCGCCGTGCAACACAGCCAGATCTTTCCTGAGGGCAGGGATTACCTGAGGGGCGAAGCAATGTTATTCGATGTAGACTTTAACGCTTATAAATTTCTCGCTTTTATCGTATCCAAGGAGTGACGAATGAAGCTGATCAGGTCTGTACATCAACTGGCGGCCGCTCTGGCGTGTGTGGGGTTCATGTCCGGCGCAGCCGTGCATGCACAATCTGTATCGGTATCGTCGATCGTCGAACATCCGGCGCTCGACTCTATCAAGGACGGCGTCCACAAGGCGCTGACCGATGCCGGCTATACAGACGCCAAAGGCTTGAAGTGGCAGTTTCAGACCGCTCAGGGCAATCCGGCCATTGCGGCCCAGATCGCGCGCAAATTCGTGGGCGATAAGCCCGATGTGATTGTCGCCATCTCCACGCCCTCGGCTCAGGCCGTCGTAGCGGCCACCAAGGAAATTCCAGTTGTCTATTCGGCGGTGACCGATCCGGTGGTAGCGCATCTGGTGCGCAGCATGGAGCCTTCGGGCACCAATGTCACCGGCGTCTCCGATGCCCTGGCCTTGGAACCCCAGATAGAGCTGATCAAAAAAGTCGTGCCCCAGGCTAAGAAAGTGGGCATGGTCTACAACCCTGGCGAGGCCAACTCCGCCGTGGTGGTCAAGCAGATGAAAGAGTTGCTGCCCAAGCATGGCATGTCGCTGGTCGAGGCCACAGCGGCCCGCACGGTGGACGTGGGTGCCGCCGCCCGCAGCCTGGTGGGCAAGGTGGATGTCATCTATACCAATACCGACAATAACGTGGTGTCGGCCTACGAATCCTTGGTCAAAGTGGGCAACGATGCCAAGCTGCCTTTGATTGCTTCGGACACGGACAGCGTGGCGCGTGGTGCCATTGCCGCTCTGGGCGTGAACTACTACGACCTGGGCGTGCAGACCGGTGCCATGGTGGTGCGTATTCTGAAGGGCGAAAAACCCGGCGCGATGGCCTCGGAAACCAGCAACAAGCTGGAACTGTATGTCAATCCCGGTGCCGCCAAGCGCCAAGGCGTCACACTGAATGACGAGTTCGTGAAGTCCGCCACCAAAATCGTAGAATAATTGCGCTTTTCCCCCGGGGGGTGGCCGGCTGCGACCGTCGGCCACAGGGGGACGTATTTGTTTTCCGCAGGTGGGTTGCCACAAGCTGCCCACCTGTTTCTTTTGCACACTAGACGCACGACAACATGTCTATTTATTCCATGTGGGGAGCCCTGGAGATTGGTCTGATTTTTGGACTGGTCGCTTTGGGTGTTCTGATTTCATTTCGTATTCTTCGCTTTCCCGACCTGACGGTCGATGGCAGTTTCCCGTTGGGCGGGGCCGTGGCAGCGACACTCATCAGTCAGGGTTCCGATCCGTTTCTGGCGACCGTCGTGGCTACCTTTGCCGGTGCGCTGGCCGGTAGCATTACCGGCTGGTTGAACGTGCGCCTAAAGATCATGGATCTGCTGGCCAGTATCCTGATGATGATCGCCTTGTACTCGATCAACCTGCGCATCATGGGCCGCCCTAATGTGCCGCTGATCATGGAACCCACCGTGTTCACCATATTGCAGCCCCAGGCTATCGCCGACTATATTGCCCGGCCTTTGCTGCTGATCGTCCTGGTGGTGTTGGTTAAGTTTGCCTTGGATTGGTTTTTTGGCACGCAGACTGGTCTGGCCATGCGCGCCACCGGCTCGAACGCCCGCATGGCGCGTTCGCAAGGCGTGGCGACCGGCAATATGCTTTTGCTGGGCATGGCCATATCCAATGCCTTGGTCGCATTAGCCGGTGCTTTGTTTGCCCAGTCCCAAGGGGGCTCCGATATTTCCATGGGCATAGGCACCATCGTCATCGGTCTGGCGGCCGTGATTGTGGGGGAAAGTATCCTGCCGGCGCGCAAGCTGTTTTATGCGACCCTGGCCGTGATCCTGGGTGCCATTCTGTACCGTTTCTTCATTGCATTGGCGCTCAACGCCGATGTCATCGGCTTGAAGGCGCAGGACCTGAACCTGGTGACGGCGTTGCTGGTGACGGTCGCCTTGGTGATTCCGCTGCTCAAAAAACGCATGCGTGCCCGTAAAGGAGGCCAATAATATGCTGGAAGCAAATAATCTGCGCCTGACTTTCAATCCGGGCACGCCTATCGAGACCCGCGCTTTGCGCGGCCTGTCGCTGACGATCCCGGAAGGGCAGTTCGTGACCGTCATCGGCTCTAACGGGGCGGGCAAGTCCACCTTTCTGAATGCCATTTCGGGTGATCAGTCGGTGGACGAAGGTGCCATCCTCATCGACAAGGCCGATGTGACGCGCATGCCGGTGTGGCAAAGGGCGAACTGGGTGGCGCGTGTGTTTCAGGACCCGATGGCCGGCACCTGCGAGGACCTGACCATTGAAGAAAACATGGCTTTGGCAACAGGGCGGGGAAGTCGCCGCGGTTTGAGCCGGGCGGTACGCCATTCGATGCGTGACGAATTCCGCGAACGCCTTGAAACACTGGGCTTGGGTTTGGAGAATCGTCTGACTGATCGTATCGGTCTGCTGTCCGGCGGGCAGCGCCAAGCGGTCAGCCTGTTGATGGCCGCGCTGCGACCCTCCAAGATTCTGCTGCTGGATGAGCATACGGCGGCACTGGACCCGCGCACCGCCGATTTTGTGTTGCAGCTGACCAACCGCATCGTGCGCGAAGGCGGTCTGACGACCATGATGGTGACGCACAGCATGCGTCAGGCGCTGGATGTGGGCGATAGAACCGTGATGTTGCACCAAGGTAAGGTGGTGCTGGATGTCAGCGGCGAGCAGCGCCAGGGTTTGGACGTGCGCGATCTGCTGGAAATGTTCGAGAAGGTCAGGGGGGAGACCCTGGCCGATGACAGCTTGCTGTTAGGTTGACATTTTTTGTCACGTCAGAGAACCACGGTACACCTTCGGGTAGACCGTGGTTTTTTTTTCACTCTTAGTTCACAGGCACCTGATTATGCTTATCCTTTTCCATAAGGAGGGTAAGCATGCCGAGCGGGTCAGGCTGGTCATAGTGCCGGCTAAACGCGTTTTCTGTCTACGGAAATCAGCCTAGTTCGTTTTTTTCTGTATTTTTGAACGCGTTTTCGACATATACTTCAGGATTGCCGAAACCATACTATGCAGTCAGTTTAAGCGTAACACTCTGTATAACGCTTAGCTCAGGAGTACTTCATGTCATCTAAAAGCCTGCTGGGTTGGCAGCCTCTGCGCATTGCTGCTTTCTCTTCCCTGGTCCTGCTTGCCGCTTGCGGCGACGAGGCCCCCCAAGCCGACATGAGCGGGATGAAAGTCCCGGTCAGCGTCGTTACCGTGCAGCCTAGCGCCACGGAGCTGTTCTCCGAATTGCCCGGCCGCGTCGAAGCCATCCAGGATGCCCAGATCCGTGCGCGCGTCACAGGAATTGTCGAGCAGATCAATTTCGAGCAGGGCGGCGATGTGAAGCAAGGGCAACTGCTGTTTACGATTGATCCGGCACCGTATCGCGCGGCTCGTAACCAGGCGGCCGCGCAATTACAAAATGCGCAGGCCGAAGCGCGCAGCGCTGCCTTGCTGGCCCAGCGCTACGAGCGACTGATCAAGGAAAATGCCGTATCGCGTCAAGAGTACGATACTGCCCGGGCGCGGGCGCAGCAGGCGCAGGCGGCGATTGCCGCCGCCAAAGCCGCCCTGGATGCGGCGGAAATCGATCTGGGCTACACCAAAGTGACCTCGCCCATCGATGGGCGTATCGGCAAGCCCTTGATCACCACGGGCGCGTTGGTGTCGGCAGCCAACGGCACCCACATGGCCACGGTACAACAGCTCGATAACGTGTATGTGGATGTCACCCGCTCCACCTCCGAGCTGTCTCAGTTGCGACGCGCCATGGCCGATGGCAAGCTGACCCAGGCAGGGGAAGGCAAGGCCAAGGCGCATGCCATTTTGGAAGACGGCAGCAGCTACGGTCAGGACGGCACCTTGCTGTTTACCGGCGTCAGCGTGGACCCCTCCACCTCGCAGGTTAATTTGCGCGCCGAATTTCCCAATCCCGATCAAGTCTTGTTGCCCGGCATGTATGTACGGGTGCGGCTGGAGCAGGGGGTTGCCCGCGACGCCTTGCTGGTGCCTGTACAGGCCGTTCAGTACACCACTGACGGTCGCACCAGCCTGATGGTGGTGCGCGAAGGTAAGATTCAGGCGGTTCCTGTGCATCTGGGGGCCGAAAACAAAGGACAGTATATTGTCCTGGACGGCTTGAATCCGGGCGATCAGGTGGTGGTCGAAGGATTCCAGAAGATTCGTCCCGGCGCGCCGGTGCAGCCTATGCCCTGGAAGCAGGATAAGGGCACCGCAGCCCAGGCACCGGGCGCTGCGCCTGCCGCGCAAACCGAAGCCAAGTCTAGCGAGTAAGCGACATGCCTCAGTTTTTTATCGATAGACCCATTTTTGCATGGGTCGTGGCCTTGGGGATTACGCTGCTGGGCCTGCTGGCCCTGCCGAATCTGCCCGTAGCCCAATACCCCGATGTGGCACCGCCCCAGGTGACCATTCGTGCAACCTACCCCGGCGCAACCGCCGAAGACGTCTCCAGCACCGTAGCCAGTGTGATCGAGAACGAGCTGAACGGTGCCAAGGGTTTGCTGTACTACGAATCCGTCAGCGATTCCTACGGTACCACGGAAATCACGGCGACCTTCCGCCCCGGCACCAATCCGGATCTGGCGCAGGTGGACGTGCAGAATCGGGTCAATAACGTGTCGGCATCCTTGCCTGCTGCCGTGATGCAGCAGGGCCTGAAGGTCGAACAGTCCAGCACCGGCTTTTTGCTGGTGGTGACGCTGTCCTCGACCGACGGCACGATGGACCAGACCGCCTTGGCCGACTACATCCAGCGCAACATCCAGAACACGATTTCCCGTGTGCCGGGCGTGGGGCGTTTCCAGTTGTTTGCGGCCGGCCGCGCCATGCGCGTCTGGATCGATCCGCAAAAGCTGGTGGGCTACCAGATGAGCGCAGCCGATGTCACCTCGGCCATCAGCCGCCAGAACGTGCTGGTGTCGGCAGGCATCATGGGTTCGCCGCCTAATCCGGACAGCCAGCGCGTAACGGCGCCGGTGACGGTGAACGGACAGCTAGAGACGGTGGAGGAGTTCGAGAACATTATTCTGCGCTCCAATCCCGATGGTTCGACGGTACGCATTAAGGATGTGGCGCGCGTGGAAGTGGGCGCGGACAACTATCAGTTTGGCGCGCGTCTGAATGGGCAGGCGACGGCCGCCTTTGCTATTTCGCTCTCGCCCGAAGCTAATGCGCTGGATACGGCGGCCGCCATCAAAGAACAGATGGACGAGCTGGCCACGTTCTTCCCCGATAACATCCGTTACGACATTCCTTACGACACTTCGCCCTACGTCAGCCAGTCCATTACCCAGGTGGTGCATACCTTGCTGGAAGCGATGGTACTGGTGTTTATCGTGATGTTCGTGTTCCTGCAGAACGTGCGCTATACGGTGATTCCCGCTCTGGTGGTGCCGGTGGCCATTCTGGGTGCGTTCGGCGTCATGTACATGATGGGCATGTCGGTGAACGTGCTGACCATGTTCGCGATGGTGCTGGCCATCGGTATTCTGGTGGACGATGCCATTGTGGTGGTGGAGAACGTCGAACGCATCATGGTGGAAGATGGGATCTCGCCCAAGGAAGCCACCAAGAAGGCCATGCCGCAGATCGGCGGGGCCATCGTAGGTATTACCCTGGTGCTGACCACGGTGTTTTTGCCGCTGGCCTTCATGTCCGGTTCGGTAGGGGTGATTTATCGCCAGTTCTCCGTAGCCATGGCCGTGTCGATTGCGTTTTCGGCGTTCCTGGCGCTGTCGTTCACGCCGGCGCTGTGCGCCACCATGCTCAAGCCCATTCCTAAAGGCCACCACGAAACCAAACGTGGCTTCTTCGGCTGGTTTAACCGGGCGTTCAATTCCACGACCAACCGCTACGAAGGTTTTGTGGCCAAGACGCTGCGACGCGGCGGCCGCATGATGTTCATTTACCTGATCATGGTGCTGGTGCTGGGCTTTGTGTATCTGCGCATGCCGACCGCCTTCTTGCCGGAAGAAGATCAGGGCTACGTCATTGCCAACATCGAGCTGCCATCGGGGTCGACGGCCAATCGCACCATCGAGATCATCGAACAGGTCGAAGGCTACTTCAAAGAGCAGCCCCAGGTGGCCAACATCGTGACCGTGCAGGGCTTCAGCTTTAACGGCAACGGCTTGAACTCGGCGATTGCTTTCGTGCCGCTCAAGGATTTCAGCGAACGCAAGGGCGAGGAAAATTCGGCTCAGGCGCTGTCGGGCAAGGCCATGGGCCAGTTGCTGTTCGGTCTGCCCGATTCGATGGTGATTGCCATTGTGCCGCCCGCGATTTCTGCGCTGGGTAACTCGGCCGGTTTCGACATGCGCCTGGAAGACCGTGGCGGCATGGGGCATAACAACCTGATGGCGACCGCGCAGCAGTTGCTGACGCTGGCCAAGCAAAGTCCCGTGCTGGACCCACAAAGTGTGCGCATTACCGGCCTGGGACCTGGCAAGCAGATCAATCTGAAGGTGGACCGCGAGAAGGCAGCGGCCTTGGGCGTGGATTTCAGTGAGGTTTCTTCGCTGATTTCGACTTCGCTGGGTTCGGCCTATGTCGGCAAGTTCACCAACCAGGGGCGAGTGCAAAGCGTCTGGGTGCAGGCCGATGCCCCGTACCGCATGACGATAGAGGATGTGCTCAAGCTCAATGCCCGCAACAACGAGGGCAAGATGGTGCCCTTGTCTGCCTTTGTCACCCAAGAGGTGGAGCAGGGGCCGGTGCAGGTCGTGCGCTACAACAGCTACGAGTCGGTACGTATCGGTGGCGGTCCGGCCGCAGGCTACACCTCGGGCGATGCAATGGCCGAGATGGAACGCCTGATGAAAGAGCTGCCAGCCGGATACGGTATCGAGTGGACAGGCTTGTCCTACCAGGAACGTCAGGCCAGCGGCCAGTCCAGCGTGTTGATGAGTCTGGCGGTGCTGGTCGTGTTCATGGTGCTGGCCGCCTTGTACGAAAGCTGGGCAATTCCGCTGTCGGTGATGCTGGCGGTGCCGCTGGGCATGTTGGGGGCTGTTCTGCTGGTGTTCGGCATGGGCATGGCCAACGATGTGTATTTCCAGGTGGGCATGGTGACGGTGATTGGTTTGTCGGCCAAGAACGCCATTCTGATCGTCGAGTTCGCCAAAGACGCCTATGCACGCGGGGCCACCCTGATCGATGCCACGCTGGAGGCGGCGCGCCTGCGTTTCCGTCCTATTCTGATGACCTCGTTTGCCTTTATTCTGGGCGTGGTGCCGCTGGCGACCTCTACAGGTGCCGGTGCCGCCAGCCAGAATGCGGTGGGTCTGGGCGTGCTTGGTGGTATGCTGGCAGCGACGCCGCTGGCCGTGCTCATGGTGCCGACCTTCTTTGTCGTCATTCTCAAGCTCTTTAAAACCAAGCCTCGCTTGTTCGGTGAAGCTGCCAAGCAATACGAACGCGAGCAGGCCGAAAAGGCCGCGCAACAAGAACGGTCCGAAGGAGGACAGCTCTGATGTCTCGCCTATTTTTACGTGCTCCCCTGGTCTTGGCCGTGACGCTTGCCTTGTCGGCGTGCTCGCTGGCACCCAAGTATGAGCGTCCTGCCGCCCCGGTACCTGAGCAGTTCCCCCTGGCCCAGCAGGGCCAGGCGGGCGCGGTCAATGCCGCCGATCTGGGCTGGCGCGAGTTTTTTGCCGATCCTCGTCTGCATGTGCTGATCGGGCAGGCGCTCGAGAGCAACCGCGATCTGCGCATTGCGGCGCAACGCATCGAAGAGGCGCGTGCGCAGTACGGCATTGCGCAGAGCGATCAGTTGCCCACGATCGGCGTCATGGCGGCCGAGCAGGCAACCCGCTATGGGACCAATGCCCGACCGGGCGGTGTGGATTCGCCCTCGGTCAGCCGGGCCTTCCAGGCCGGTATCGGTATCACCTCGTTCGAGCTGGACTTTTTCGGGCGGGTACGCAATCTGGCGCAGGCCGCCCGCGAGCAGTTCCTGGCCACCGAGCAGGCCCGGCGCACCGCGCACATCGCGGTCGTGGCGGGCACGGCCGAAGCCTACTTCCGGGTGCGTGCGGCCGATGAGCTGCATAAATTGATGGAAAACACCTTGCGCAGCCGCCAGGAAACACTACGCCTGGTGCAGTCCTCGTTCGATGCCGGCGTGGTGTCGTCGCTGGACTTGAATCAGGCCAAGGTGCAATACAATACGGTGCGCTCGGACATGCAGCAGGTCGAGCGCGACCGCCAGCGCGCCCTGAACGCCTTGCAGGTGCTGTTGGGAGCCCCTGTGCCTGACAATGCTCCTCAGGGACTGCCTTTTACCCGTGCGCAATTGCTGCCTAGCCTGCCGGTGGGGCTGCCTTCGGATTTGTTGGAGCGACGTCCCGATATTCTGGGGGCCGAACATGCCTTGCAAGGTGCCAATTACAGCATCGGCGCGGCACGTGCTGCCTTTTTCCCGAATATTTCGCTGACTGGCATGCTGGGCTTCATGAGTCCCGAGTTGGGTGGTCTGTTCAGTTCCGGCAATCGTTACTGGCAGTTCCAGCCTCAGGTCGTGATGCCGCTGTTCTCGGGCGGCACGCGCGGGAATCTGGCTCTGGCCCAGGCGCGGCGCGATATTGCCGTGTCCGAGTACGAAAAGAGCATCCAGGTTGCGTTTCGCGAGGTGGCCGATGCCTTGGCCGGCGAAGCAACATTCGGTCCGCAGATCGATGCCCTGGAAGAAGTGGACAAGGCCGCCAGCGAATCCTTGCGTCTGGCCAAGCTGCGCTACGAGGTCGGTGTAGACAGCTTTTTGCAGGTTCAGACCGCAGAAGTGAATCTGTACGGAACCCGGCAAGCGTATATTCAGACCGGACTGGCCTCGCTGCTTAACCGAGTCGAGCTGTACAAGGCTTTGGGTGGCGGCTGGAATGCCGATACGGCTGCGGCTCAGACGCCGCAGACACCGAAGGGATAAACAGGCCATAATAGACCCTGCATGAATCGCCAGCGGCCGGATTGTTCCGGCCGTTGGCGATTTAGGGCGGTCAATTTATCCCTGGATTCATGGAGGCCTGAGGGGAATGATAGAACTGGGCGTCAATATCGATCATGTCGCAACACTGCGCCAGCAGCGTTTAACCACGTATCCCGATCCTATCGAGGCGGCAGTGCGCGCCGAGCAGGCCGGCGCGGATCTGATTACTTTGCACCTGCGCGAGGACCGGCGCCACATTCAGGACGCCGATGTTTTTGCCATGCGTGCGGCCTTGCGCACGCGCATGAATCTGGAGTGCGCCATTACGCCCGAGATGCTGGACATTGCTTGCCGTGTTCAGCCCGACGATGTGTGTCTGGTGCCCGAGCGCCGCGCCGAGCTGACCACCGAAGGCGGGCTGGATGTGGTGGGCCATCTGGATCAGGTTCGAGCGGCGGTGCGGCAGTTGCAGCAGGCCGGCATACGGGTGTCCTTGTTCATTGATGCAGACCCGGCACAGATCCGGGCCGCATCGGATGTGGGGGCCACGGTGATCGAACTGCATACCGGCGCATATGCCGAGGCGCAGAGCCCTGAACAGGAGGCCGCCGAGCTGGAGCGCATCCGCGCCGGCATCGCTCAGGGCGTGGCCCAGGGGCTGCGGGTCAATGCCGGACACGGACTGCACTACGGCAATGTCCAGGCGGTTGCGGTCTTGCCCGGTATTGCCGAGCTGAACATCGGTCATGCCATTGTGGCCCAGGCGGTGTTTGACGGTTGGGAAAAAGCGGTGCGCGACATGAAAGCGCTGCTGGTGCAGGCCTGTGCGCCTGCCAAGGCCTGATGTCTGTTCAGCCTGCCGACGCTATCTCCTTTTGACTCTGGAAGTTGTATGACTACGATCGATTCTTTGCTGTCCCGCCGTTCCATCAAGCTGGTTCAGGGCCCCGGTCCCGATGAGCAGCAATTGGACTTGATACTGCGCGCTGCCATGTGCGCCCCTGACCACGGTCGCCTGCAACCCTGGCGCTTCAAATTGATTCGTGGTGCCAATGTGCAAGCCTTGGGCGAACTGGCCATTGCCGCCAGCGAGCGCGCTGGCACGCCCATACCCGAACAGAAAATAGCCGGCATGCGCGCCTGGCTGGCCAACGTACCCTTGTTGATTGCTGTGGCTTGCCATATCGACCACAGCAACGACAAGATTCCCGAAACCGAGCGTTTGCTGGCCACTGGCGCGGCGGTCGCCAATATGCTCAATGCGGCTCATCAGCTTGGCTTTGGGGCCTTCTGGAGCACCGGTCTGGGCACCTATGTCGAGGAAGTGCCTGAAACCCTGGGTTTCGATGCCCTGGACTATCACTTCATGGGCTTTGTCTCTCTGGGCACCCCGATCCATACTTTGGGACTGCCGCAGCGTCCCGATCCCGCCGGTTTTGTCGGTGAGTGGCTGGCAGGCTGATTGCCTGTCCAATCCGATGGCGCGGCCGCGGCTCTAAAGAGCGTTTCAACGCCTTGCAAGAGCCGCGCTGCGCGCCGCGCTTTGATACATAGTGGTTTTGCATGGCAATGCTATGACAGTCGCCTATTTGATTAGGCGGCTGAATAGATCGTGGCATATAAACCGTTTAACTCGTAGAATTGCATTTTTATCTATTGGTTACATTAAGCGGCGCATGGTGTCAGCCGGCTTAATTGTTGGCCGGTTTTTACATGTCAATTCTGCATTCTGCCCAGGGCCGCAAACGTGTGCGTCTGGCCTGCCTGCTGGCGGGGGTGTGGTTAGCCCCTTACGCCTGGGCGTACAAGACGCTGTTGCCTGCTTGTCCTGATCCGGCACAGTGCGTTCAACGCAGTTTTGCACCATTGCTGCAGGCCGATCAGGCTCTGCGCCTGCAGGCCCGTGTGCTGGAAGCGGACACCGGCAATGTAGTGCTGGATCTGGATATGATGCTGGCTTCGCAGCGTGCGCTGTATCAGGTGCGTCAGCCGCAGCGCTTTGCAGGCAGCCGTATTTTGCAACGTGGTCGCCAGAGCTGGTTCTTTATGCCGGAACTGGCCAAGCCCTTGCCGATTTTGCCGCGTCAGATGGCGGCCAGCGAGCTGCATCTGGGCCTGCCGCTGTTGATGGACTGGCTGCAAGGCACCACTTTTTCCGAGCTCGATACCAGTGCCTTGCCCCTGGCACGGGTACGTCTGTCTGCCCAGTCCTTGCACTCGGCTGTGCGCAATGTGGATTACTGGTGGGATACCCGCACAGGGCAAGGTGTCAAGGCGCAAGAGATCGATGCTGCAGGGGGCGTTTTGGCGACCATGACCCTGCAGTTTTCTGGTCAGTCCGGCTTGCCGGATGTTCCCTCGGAAATCAAGATTCGGCGTCGGGATGGATTATGCTGCGACCGCGATGTCCAGTACCGTTACGCGCACGTGTTTACGCCGCCGCCCTTGGCTTTTAGCCTGACTGATCTGGTGCGCCCGTGATGGCGGTTCTGAACAGTATCGCGGTCCGCTTGGCTGTGGCAGGCATGGTGACGGTGGGGATGGGCTGGGTTGGGGCGGCGCAGGCGCTGGATCAAGAGGCCTGGCGCTGGAATGGCGAGTTGATTACCGTTGTGACGGCCCCGCAGGTACGCATGGACAGCCTGTACAACCCGGGCAATCTGCTGGGTGGGGCGGCTGGTTTGTACATGGACTCGGCACTGCGCTTGAACGGGCGTTGGAAAGGGCAGGGCTGGCTGTTGTCGGCTGGGCCGCGTTTAAGCGAAGCCCGCAGTTTTGACGATGCGCGCGGCCGTGAACCGCTCTTGGAGCGGGACGCGTATCTGCAGCATTGGCGTCTGGAGCGGCGGCTGGGGCCGGTGGATCTGTATTACAACCGAGAAGATATGCAGTGGGGGACATCGCTGCTGGCTTCTCCATCCAATCCCTTTTTTACCAATCAGGACCGCACCAATTCTTTGGTGGAGGTGGCGACGCGGGATTTTCTGGGGGCGCGCCTGCATCTGGGGGAACAGGACAGGATCAATCTGATGGCCAATGTGGGTCAGGGCCGCGATAAGGAGTTGTTGCGCGATTTCAAGCCGATCTATGCTGTGCAGTACGAGCGTGTCGGCGAACAGAGCCAATGGGGCGGTCTGCTGTCCTGGCGCGATCGGCGCTGGCGCATGGGCGCGTGGGGGCATGTGCTGACCGGTCCGGGCAGTCTGCTGTATGCCGATACGGCCTGGACTCAGGAACCCGAGCGTCTGGCTCCCCGTCTGGACCCTATGTGGGGATGGCGTCTGCAGGAGCGGGAACGCCCCGACCGGCGCTATCTGGATGCATTGGCGGGCGTTGCCGTCAGCCTGGGAAGCTCCAGTACCCTGAATGTGGAATACCGGTACAACGGCGCTGGCTATAGCCGTGCCGAGCGGCGCGATATGGATGCATTTGCTTTGTCCAACGCAAGCCGCATGTTGCTGTTCGATCCTGTCGGCGGCGGCACGGAGCTGGCCAAGGCGGTGCGGCCCAACCGCAGTCCCTGGGCGCGTCAGACGGTGGCCGCTTATGTAAGCCAGGCATTGGGCATGGATACCCATGCCTTTGCGCTGGTGCAGTATGACCTGGAGCGCAAAGATCGGGCGCTGACTCTGATTCTGGAACAGGCTCTGGGCAGCCATGTGCGTTTAATTTTTAACGGTACCGTGCATGCAGGTGGCGACCGCCAGAGCTTTCAGCGCTATGCCGATCATGTTTTGTTTGCGGGCTTAAGAGTCAGCTTTTAGTCGTGCCTGTCGTGGGGCGCGGGACAGCACACGCCTTCCAGGCCGTCCAGAATGGGGCAGTCGGGGTGCTGATCTCCGTGACACTGCTCGGCCAGCCGGCGCAGCTTGGTGGCCATGTCCAGCAATTGTGCGGCGCGTGTCTCCAGGTGCTGGATATGGGTTTGGGCCAGGCGCTTGACTTCGCTGCTGGGACGCTGCTGATCACGCCACAGGCTGGTCAACTGCTGGATGTCGTTCAGGCTAAAGCCCAGTTCCTTGGCGCGGGCGATAAAGTGCAATGTGTCCAGATCCTGTGCCTGATAGACGCGATAGCCGTTCTGGGCGCGCCCGCTGCTTAGCAGCCCCAGGTCTTCGTAGTGGCGGATCATTTTCGGGGTCAGGCCCGTCTGGCGCGCAGCTTGGCTGATCAGCATGGGGGACTCCTTCCGGCAGCCTTCAGGGACTGCGTTATGATTTAACGGTCAATCCAGTCATTGTAGAGCGCGCAGCGGCTCTGGAAAAGAACGCGGCGGCTTGTTGAATCAGGAGTGCATATGCAGGAAATTCAGTGTGATGTGGCCGTGATCGGTGCCGGTACAGCGGGCATGACGGCGTACCGGGCCGCCAAGCGGGCAGGCAGCAAGACCGTGCTGATCGAGTCCGGTCCTTACGGCACCATGTGCGCGCGGGTTGGCTGCATGCCGTCCAAGCTATTGATCGCGGCGGCCGATGCGGCGCATCATGCCCGTCATACCGCGCCGTTTGGCGTGCATGTGGATGGCCCGGTCCGGGTGGATGGTGCGCAGGTCATGGCGCGGGTGCGGCGTGAACGGGACCGTTTCGTGCAGTTCGTGGTGGACGATGTGCAAGGCTTTGATGAACACGACAAGTTGCGTGGCCGGGCTCGATTTTTGTCTGACCATGTGCTGCAGGTCGATGCGCATACCCGGGTGACGGCCGGGCATATTATTGTGGCGACGGGTTCCGAACCTGTGCGTCCTAAGGAGTTGCAGGCCCTGGGGGCGCGGCTGATCAGCAACGAAGATGTGTTTGACTGGCAGGATCTGCCGCAGCGCGTGTTGGTGATCGGCGCGGGGGTGATCGGTCTGGAACTGGGCCAGGCGCTGGCTCGCCTGGACGTGGATGTCTCCATTATTGCCCGTAGTCAGAGTCTGGCCGGGCTGTCCGATCCCGATGTGCGCCAGGCCGCCCGTGCCATCTGGAGCAAAGAGCTGAATCTGCGCGCCGACGTGACGGTGCTGGGCGGCGATATCGTCGATGGCAAAGCGCGTGTGCGCCTGCGGGTAAACGGGCAGGAGGTGCTCGAAGATTACGACTATGTGCTGGCGGCGGCCGGTCGCACGCCACAATTGGCCGATCTGGGGCTGGAGAACACCAGCGCGCAGTGGGACGAAAAAGGCAGGCCGGTTTACGATCGTGCCACGCTGCAACTGCACGGCACGCCTATTTATCTGGCCGGAGATGTGAATCAGCGTGCTCCCATCCTGCACGAAGCAGCCGATGACGGCCGTCTGGCCGCCCTGCAGGCGGTCAGCGCCGGCGCGCAGCCGCCACTGACCCGTCGCGCGCCCATGGCGGTTATGTTTACCGATCCGCAAGTAGCCGTTGTCGGTACGCCCTTCAAGGCCTTGCCGCAAGGGGCGGTGGTCGGTTCGGTTAATTTTGCCAATCAGGGGCGTGCGCGTGTGATGTTGCGCAATCAGGGCCTGCTGCATGTCTATGCCGGGGCGGATGGACGTTTTCTGGGGGCGGAAATGGTGGGGCCCGATGCCGAGCATATCGGCCATTTGCTGGCCTGGTCGCTGCAAATGGAATTAAGCCTGGAGCAGATGCTGGCCATGCCGTTTTACCATCCGGTTTTGCAAGAGGGCTTGCGCACGGCCTTGCGTCAGGCGCAATCGGCTTTGAAAGGCCGATGAAGACGCTAGAGCAGACGGCGCACGCCTTCTGTCAGCACCTGCACGGATTCGGTGTCGGGTGCTAGAAAGCGCGCGCGCCCCTCGCGGTCAAAAAAATACACCCCCCGGCTATGGGCGACCTCGTAGTCGTCCGGGGCCTTGGGATCGGGTTTTTCGATCTGGTAGGCCACGCGGTAGCGCCTGGCCAGATCGGCAATCTGTTTTTCGGTGCCGGACAGGCCGATGGCGTGCGTGTCAAAGGCCTTGACGTAGGTTTGCAGGGATTCGGGCGTGTCCCGGTGCGGGTCAACACTGACGAACAGAATGCGCACCTCTTGGGCCTGGGGACCTAGCTCGTCCATGACGGCGGCCAGTTGCGCCAGCGTGGTGGGGCAGACGTCCGGACAACTGGCGTAGCCAAAGAACAGCAGGACAACCTTACCTTTGTAATCGTCCTGGGTGACGGTCTTGGGTCCGGCCGTTTGCAGAGAAAAACGCAGGTCGGGCAAAAAGCCGCGTACCGGATGCAGGTCGCCGGCAGTGGCCGGGCCGGCCAACATGAAGCCCAACAGCATTGTCAGGCCAATTTTCTTGAGCAGGACAAGGCAGGGCTTCATGGGCAGGCTCCGGTTCAGGCGGGCTCGGGCGTCAGTCCGCTATGGCGCAACAAGGCAGCGATGGATGGGTCGCGGCCACGGAAGGCACGGAAAGAATCGGCCGCCGGACGTTCGCCGCCTACCGACAGGATTTCCCGCCAGAAGCGGTGACCCGTATTGCTGTCCAGCGTATCACGCGCGCCATCGGCATGGACATAGGCCTGTTCTTCAAAGGCCGCATAGGCATCGGCCGACAGTACTTCGGCCCACTTGTAGCTGTAGTAGCCTGCGCCGTAACCGCCGGCAAACAGGTGCGAGAACTGATGCGGAAAGCGGTGCCATTGTGGCGGGAAGATCACGGCCACTTCCTGGCGCACCTGGTCCAGCACGCGCATGACGGCGGCGATATCCATGCCGCTGTCGCGGGCGTGGATCAGCATGTCGAACAGCGAAAACTCCAGTTGGCGCACCATTTGCATGCCGCTTTGGAAGTTGCGGGCGCGGCGCAGCTTTTCGTACAGCTCGCGCGGCAGGTGCTCGCCGGTATCGACATGGGCGGTCAACATCTGCACGACGGGCCATTCCCAGCAGAAATTTTCCATGAACTGCGAAGGCAGCTCGATGGCATCCCATTCCACGGCGGAAAATGCGGAAGCGGCCGGGTCGTCCACGCGCGAGAGCAGGGCGTGCAGAGCATGGCCAGATTCGTGGAACAGGGTAATGACGTCGTCGTGGGTCAGCAAAGCCGGGCGGCCCGATTGCGGCTCGGCGAAATTGCACACCAGATAGGCGATGGGCAGGCACAGGTGCTCGCCCAGACGGCGGCGGCTGCGTTCGCTGTCCACCCAGGCACCACCCTGTTTGCCTTGGCGGGCATGCAGGTCCATGTACAGATAGCCTAGTACCTTGCCGTCGGAGCTGCAGACCTCGAACGGGCGCACAGCGGTATGCCAGACTGGCGCGTCGATAGGCCGCAGCCGGACATCGAACAGGCGCTGGATGACCTGGAACAGGCCCTGTAGTACAGCCGGTTCGGTAAAGTATTGTTTGACCTCGTCTTCGGAATAGGCGTAGCGCTGTTCGCGCAAACGCTCGGCGCTGTAGGCCACGTCCCAAGGCTGTAGGGGCGAGAGATTCAGCTCCTGGCTGGCGAAGGCTTGCAGTTCTTCCAGATCCTGGCGGGCGTACGGACGCGCTTTGGTGGCCAGATCGCGCAGAAAGCCCATGACCTGCTCGGGCGTATCGGCCATGCGGGTTTCCAGGCGCATATGGGCGTAGCTGGCAAAGCCCAGCAGGCCCGCTTCTTGGGCGCGCAGCGCCAGCAGCGTTTCGATGGCCTGGGAGTTGTCGAACTGGGGGTCGCCCTGCTCAGAAGCGACCGTCGTGTACGCGCGGTACAGGCGTTCGCGCAGCGCCTGGTTGCGGGCATACTGCATGACGGGCAGATAGCAGGGCATTTTCAGCGTCAGGCGCCAGCCTTGCTGTTCGTTGTCCTGGGCGGCCCGTGCGGCGGCGGCCAGCACATCGGCCGGCACGCCGTCCAGTTCCTGCTCGTCGGTGACCAGATAGTGCCACTGGTCGATGGCGTCCAGTACGTGTTCCGAGAATAATTGAGACGTTTGAGCCAGCTCGTCGCTGATGCGGGCGTAGTCCTCGCGGGCCTGTCCTTGCAGTTCCACCCCGCCCAGGCGAAAGTCGCGCAGGGCCAGGGTGATGATGCGTTGGCGCTGGGGGCTAAGCGCGGCAAAAGCGGCGCTGTCGGCCAGGGCCTGGTAGCGCAGGAACAAGGCGTGGTTCAACCCTACCCAGGTCGAGAACTCGCTCATGCGCGGCAGGCAGTTGTTGTAGGCCTGGCGCAGCTCGGGCGTATTGATGACCGAGTTCAGGTGACCGGCCACCGACCAGGCGCGGTACAGGATTTCGGTGGCGTCGGTCAGTGGCTCGACGACGTTTTCCCAGGTGGCCGGGCGCGTGTCCTGGGACACGGCATCCACGGCGCTGCGGGCCTGGGCCAGAAGCTGGTCTACAGCCTGTTCTACGTGTTCGGGCCGGATGGCGGGGTAGTCGATAAGGCTGTCGATGGGGACCAGCAGGGGATTGATCGTCATAACGCGGATGTCAGATAGTGATGCCGGCCGTGCGTTCGGCCGCTTCCAGGGTATTTACGAGCAGCATGGCGATGGTCATGGGGCCGACGCCGCCCGGCACGGGGGTAATGGCCGCGGCAACGGCGCTGGCGCTGGCAAAGTCCACATCGCCGCACAGTTTGCCGTCGGTGCCACGGTTGATGCCCACGTCGATGACCACGGCACCGGGCTTGACCATGTCACCGGTGATGATGCCGGGGCGGCCTACGGCGGCCACCAGCACATCGGCGCGGCGCGTCTGCGCGGCTAGGTCGCGGGTCTTGGAATTGCACAGGGTGACGGTGGCACCGGCGGCCAGCAACAGCAGGGCCATGGGCTTGCCCACGATATTGCTTGCGCCCACAACCACGGCTTCAGCCCCGCGCAGGTTCACGCCTTCGGATTCCAGCATCTTCATGACGCCATAGGGCGTGCAGGGGCGAAACAGCGGCTTGCCGGTCAGCAGCAGGCCGGCATTGCTGATGTGAAAACCGTCCACATCTTTTTCGGGGGCAATCGCTTCAATGACCTTGTGCTCGTCCATGTGGCCGGGCAAGGGCAATTGCACCAGAATGCCGTGTACGCTGTCGTCCTGGTTCAGGCGCACGATCAGGGCCAGCAGCTCCGCTTCGGTCGTGTCGCCGGGCAGGCGGATCAGGTCGGACTTCAGGCCGGCAGCCTCGCATGCCAGCGATTTGTTGCGTACATAGACTTGCGAGGCGGGGTCTTCACCGACCAGCACGACGGTCAGACCGGGTTGCAGGCCGTGGTCTTGCTTGAGTTCGGCCACCCGCGCGGCCACTTGCGCCTTGATCTGTGCGGACAAGGCTTTTCCATCGATGATGCGAGCACTCATTTACGCTTCCTCGGACTTGGCAAGGGCGATTTTCATGAGGTCGGCAACGGTGGTGACTTCCAGTTTTTCCATGATATTGGCGCGATGCGCTTCGACAGTTTTGATGCTGATGTTCAGGTCCCCGGCAATTTGTTTATTCAGGCGGCCCGCCACGATGCGCTCGAGCACCTGCTGTTCGCGGGCCGTCAGGCGGCCAAGGATTTCCTGTTGATCTTTCTGGGCCTGCGCCTGCGAGGCGCGGGTCGAGGCTTGTTCTATCATGCGGCCCACGATGGTGCGCAGATCGGCTTCGTTAAAGGGTTTTTCCAGGAAGTCGATGGCCCCTTTCTTCATGGTGCTGACGGCCATGGGCACGTCGCCGTGGCCGGTGATGAACACGATGGGGATGGTGGCTTTGCGGGCAATCAGATTTTCCTGAAGTTCCAGCCCGCTCATGCCGGGCATGCGCACGTCCACGATCAGGACGGCCACCTGGGCGGGGTCGTAGGCGCTCAGGAACTCTTCGCCGGACGCAAAGCAGCGCACGCGATAGCCATTGGCCTCCAGAAGCCAGCGCAGCGAGTCGCGCACGGCTTCGTCATCGTCAACCACATAAATCGTGCATGGCATCTGAGGGCTGGTCATTCGGGTATCTCCAGTTTGTTATCAATGGTGTCCGGTACATCGGGCGCTGCACAGGGCAGGGTAAAGCGGAAAATCGTGCCGCCCTCGGGGTTGGGGCTGGCCCACAGGCGGCCGTGGTGCGACTCGATAATGGTACGGCAGATGTTCAGGCCCATTCCCAAGCCTTCGGACTTGGTGCTGTAGAACGGCTCGAACAGACGCTCCGGGTCTTTCAGCCCATGACCACGGTCGATGACAGCCATTTCCAAAAGCGATTCCTGCCGGCTGATGAGCAATTGAAGCACATGGTGTTCGCTGTGTTCCATTGCCTCGATGCCGTTCTTGAGCAGATTCAATAATACCTGTTCTATCAGGATGGGGTCGGCAATGACATCGGGCAGGGGGTTGGGCAGGCTCAATTCAATGTCGATCTGGCGCTTGCGGGCATCGATTTCGGCAAAGCCCACGGCATTTTCGACGATGCGCATCACGCCCACCCGCTGGCGGCGCGGTTCGCTGCGTTTGACGAATTCGCGGATGCGGCTGATGATCTTGCCCGCCCGTTCGGCCTGCTGGGCGGCTTTTTCCAGGGCTGACAGCAATGTCTCGGGCTGATAGCGGCCGGATTTGAGCATGGCCACGGCACCCATGCTGTAGTTGCTGATGGCGGTCAGCGGCTGGTTCAGTTCGTGGGCCAGGGAGGAGGCCATCTCGCCCATGGTGGTCAGGCGGCTGGTCAGTTGAACCTTCTCCTGCTGCACGCGCGAGGCTTCTTCGTGCTTGCGCCGGTCGGTGATGTCGCGCGCCACTTGCAGGCGCACGCGGCGGCCGTCGGTCCAGGCCAGCATGCGGTGATGCACTTCAAACCAGCGGGCCGCCGATTCCGAATAGATTTCGACGGTCTCGTCGGTAAAGCGGCCCAGACGTCCGCCCAGCAGTTCGGCGTGCCCGTTCGATTGCGCACCAAAAAAGCGTCGGTAAGTGCGGTTGGCGAACAGCAGCTCCAGCCCTTCGGTCGTGTCGGCCACCACGGAAATGGCATCGTCCAGGCCTTCGAGCACGGTCATGAAGCGTTCGTGGGCGGCAGTCAGGGCTTCGCGGATGCGCTTGGGTTCGGTGATGTCGGTCATGGACGTCATCCAGCCGATCTGTTCACCATTGGGCGCGCGCAGCGGCGACACATACATGCGGGCGGTAAAACGCGAACCGTCGCGCCGTTGAGCCTCCACTTCCAGGCCGCTGCTGGGCGTGCGCCCCGACAACAGCAAGTCCAGTGTTTCCTGGTGCTGCTGGTGGCGGCCCGGCAACCAGTACGGGAAGGGGGCGGTGCGTCCGACCAGATCGGCCTCGTTCCAGCCTATCATGCGGCAAAAAGCCGGGTTGACGTAGGCAATGCGGCCTTGCATGTCGAACACGCGCATGCCGGTGGACATGGAGTTTTCCATGGCGCGTCTAAAGCCGGTTTCGGCGATCTGGGCGGCTTCGGCGCGGGTGCGAAAGCGGGTATAGCGCCACAAGGCCAGCAGGCTGACCACGATGACCAGCGACAGGGCGATGATGACCATCATCAGGCGTTGCTGACGAGTCTCCTGATCGATGGTGACGAACATGACGCTGTCGTTCTGCAGGCGTTGCAGCCAGATGAACACGCCCATGACGCACAGGTAAAGAAACAGCACGACAACCGGCGTCAGCCAGTAGAAACCACGGCGGTTCTGCTTGGCCTGATCGTAGAAGGTCGTTGGAATCAGAGACTTTTTGGAATGGTTGGCCATGACTGCATCAATGTTGTTATGTCTGAATTGTAATGTAGGGCTATTTTGATGGGTGATTTTTCACATTATAAAAACACTTATCATCAAATGAAATTTTGCTTGAGCGATTCCAGGTTCTTTCCTAGAATGACTTCGATGCAGGCGTATCGCGCCTTCACCGCTCACGGTCCGCAGTCATGAGCTTTGTCAGCAGCGTCTTGGCCCAGTAGCTATCCAGCGTTGCGCAAGTCCGGACCCATACTTCAAATACGGAGACACTATATGTCCTCAACGCAAGACAATAGTTCGGCGCACGTCAATCAAGACCAAGCCCTAGAAACAAAAGAGTGGCTCGAGGCCCTGGAAGCGGTGGTGGACCGCGAAGGCCCTGCACGCGCCCATGACCTGATCGAGAAGCTGATTGACTTGGCGCGTCGCTCCGGTGCCCACATCCCGTTCTCGCCCAACACGGCTTACGTCAACACGATTCCTGCCGGTCTGGAGCCTCCGCACCCCGGCAATCTGGAATTGGAAGAGCGTATCCGCTCCTATATCCGCTGGAATGCCATGGCCATGGTGGTGCGCGCCAACCGCGAATCGCCGCCGGACGGCGGTTCGGTGGGCGGCCACATCGCCTCTTTTGCCTCGCTGGCAACCATGATCGGTTGTGGCCAGAACCACTTCTGGCACGCCGAATCGGACGATCATGGCGGCGACATGGTGTTCTTTCAGGGGCATTCCTCGCCCGGCATGTACGCCCGCGCCTTCATGGAAGGCCGCATTTCCGAAGATCAACTGAATAACTTCCGCCAGGAAGTGGACGGCAAAGGCCTGCCTTCCTACCCGCATCCCAAGTTGATGCCCGAATTCTGGCAGTTCCCGACCGTCTCGATGGGCCTGGGGCCGCTGATGGCGATTTATCAGGCCCGCTTCTTGAAATACCTGCATGCCCGCGGCATTGCCGACACGAGCGGCCGCAAGGTCTGGGTGTTTCTGGGCGACGGCGAAATGGACGAACCCGAATCCCTGGGTGCTATCGGTCTGGCTGCGCGCGAAAAGCTGGATAACCTGATCTTTATCGTCAACTGCAACCTGCAGCGCCTGGACGGTCCGGTGCGCGGCAACGGCAAGATCATTCAGGAATTGGAAGGCACCTTCCGTGGTGCCGGCTGGAATGTCATCAAGCTGATCTGGGGTGGCTACTGGGACCCACTGCTGGCCCGCGACAAAGAAGGCATTTTGCGCCGTGTCATGGAAGAGACCGTGGACGGCGAGTACCAGGCTTACAAAGCCAACGACGGTGCCTACGTTCGCGAACATTTCTTTGGCAAGCATCCCAAGCTGCTGGAGATGGTCAGCCGCATGAGCGACGACGATATCTGGCGCCTGAACCGTGGCGGCCACGATCCGCACAAGGTCTATGCTGCCTTTGACGCCGCCACCAAGCACGAAGGCCAACCTACCGTCATTCTGGCCAAGACCATCAAGGGCTACGGCATGGGTCATGTAGGCCAGGCCAAGAATCCGTCGCACCAGCAAAAGAGCCTGGACCTGGATTCGGTGCGCGAATTCCGCGACCGTTTCAACATTCCAGTACCGGACGACAAGCTCGAAGAGCTGCCGTACTTCAAGCCTTCCGAAGATTCGCCGGAAATGCAGTACCTGCACGCCCGCCGCAAGGCACTGGGCGGCTACTTGCCCAAGCGTCGCACCAAGGCCGACGAACAGTTGACCGTGCCCACGCTCGATGCCTTCCAGCCCATGCTGGAAGCCACGGCCGAAGGCCGCGAGATCTCGACCACCCAGGCATTCGTGCGCTTTTTGAACACATTGCTGCGCGACAAGCAGGTCGGTCCTCGTGCCGTGCCTATCCTGGCTGACGAGTCCCGCACGTTTGGCATGGAAGGTCTGTTCCGCCAGATCGGCATCTACGCGCCCGAAGGCCAGAAGTACACCCCGGTGGACAAAGACCAGGTCATGTACTATCGCGAAACGGAAAATGGCCAGTTGCTGCAGGAAGGCATTAACGAGCAGGGCGCATTCAGCTCCTGGATCGCGGCTGCCACGTCCTACTCGAACAACAACCGCATCATGATCCCGTTCTTCATCTATTACTCGATGTTCGGGTTCCAGCGCTTTGGCGATCTGGCCTGGGCGGCGGGCGACATGAAGGCACGTGGTTTCGTGCTGGGCGGCACCGCCGGCCGCACTACGCTCAATGGCGAAGGTTTGCAGCACGAAGACGGACACAGCCATATCCAGTCCTCGCTGATCCCCAATTGCGTGTCCTACGACCCCACCTTCGCGCACGAAGTGGCCGTCATCATGCAAAATGGTCTCAAGCGCATGGTCCAGGATCAGGAAGACGTGTATTACTACGTCACCTTGATGAACGAAAACTACGCCCAGCCCGGTCTGGTCGAAGGCGACGTGGACGGTATTTTGCGCGGCATGTACAAGTTCAAGTCGGTCGGCGAAGGCAGCCCGCTGCGTGTACAGTTGATGGGTTCGGGCACGATTCTGCGCGAAGTCATCGCCGCCCAGGAACTGCTGGAAAAAGACTGGGGCATAGGCTCCGATGTCTGGAGCGTCACCAGCTTTACCGAACTGCGCCGCGACGGCCTGGATTGCGAGCGTATCGCGCTGCTCAATCCCGAAGGCAAGGATCTGCCGGTTCCTTACGTCACCTCCAAGCTGCAAGACAGCGACGGCCCCATCGTGGTCTCCACTGACTACATCAAGGCTTTTGGCGACCAGATCCGTCCTTTCGTGCCCAAGAACCGTACCTTCAAGGTGCTGGGCACCGATGGCTTCGGCCGCTCCGACTTCCGCTCCAAGCTGCGCGAGCACTTCGAGGTCAACCGTCATTTCGTGGTTCTGGCTGCGCTGCGCGCCCTGGCTGAAGAAGGCAAGATCCCCTTTAGCAAGGCTTCCGAAGCGATTGCCAAGTACGGCATCAATCCTGCCAAGGCCAACCCGCACCACGCATAAGGGACTGCACCATGAGCAATATCATTCAAGTCAAAATCCCGGACATCGGTGCGGACGACGCGGTCGACGTCATCGAGATCCTGGTCAAGGAAGGCGACACCATCGAAGTGGAGCAGAGCCTGATTACGGTGGAATCCGATAAGGCATCCATGGAGATCCCGTCCTCGCATGCCGGCGTGGTCAAGGCCATCAAGGTCAAGCTGGGCGACAAGGTCAAGGAAGGCAGCGTGGTGCTGGAACTGGAAGCGGCCCAAGCCGCCCAGGCCGCGCCTGCTGCCGAACCTGCCAAGGCAGAAACACCCAAGGCCGAACCCGCAGCCGCCGCAGCGCCCGCAGCGGCTCCTGCGGTAGCGGCCGGCGGCGAACAGAAAGTGACCGTGCAAGTGCCTGATATCGGCGATGCGCGCGATGTGGACGTGATCGAAGTCATGGTCAAGGTGGGTGACACCATTGATGTCGACCAGAGCCTGATTACCGTAGAGTCGGACAAGGCGTCCATGGAAGTGCCTTCGTCCCACGCTGGCGTGGTCACGGCCATCAAGGTCAAGCTGGGCGACAAGGTCAGCCAGGGCAGCGATATCCTGGAGCTGACGGTACAGGGCGCGGCTACCGCTCCTGCCAAGCAGGAGCAGGTTGCGCCAGCCGCTGCGCCGGCACCCGCCGCGTCCACTCCGGCACCGGCTCCTGCCGCCTCGTCCGTGCTGACCGGTGCCGGCGCGCCCGCTCCGGCCCGTGTTTCCCCGACGGCTGCGTTTGCCGAGGCGGATGTGCCGCTGCGTAATCTGCCCCATGCTTCGCCTAGCGTGCGCAAGTTTGCCCGCGAACTGGGCGTGGACTTGAGCCGCGTGCATGGCTCGGGCGATAAGGGCCGCATCACAGCGGACGACGTGCGCATTTTCGTCAAGCAGGCCTTGGCCGGCGGTGCCGCACCCGTCACGGCAGCGGGAACCGCCGCCCAGGTGGGTGGTCTGGATGTGCTGGCCTGGCCCAAGGTGGACTTCGCCAAGTTCGGTCCGGTGGAAGCCAAGCCGCTGTCGCGCATCAAGAAGATCTCCGGTGCCAACCTGCACCGCAACTGGGTCATGATTCCCCATGTCACCAACAACGAGGTGGCGGACATCACCGGCCTGGAAGCCCTGCGCAAGGAGCTGAACGAGGAGTTCAAGAAGTCGGGCGCTCGCGTCACCATGCTGGCCTTTGTCATCAAGGCCGCGGTGGCTGCGCTCAAGAAATTCCCCGAGTTCAATGCGTCGCTGGATGGCGACAATCTGGTCTTGAAGCAGTACTACCACATCGGTTTTGCCGCTGACACGCCCAATGGCCTGGTCGTGCCCGTGATCCGCGATGCTGACAAAAAAGGCATTCTGGACATCGCCCGCGAAACCGGCGAACTGGCAGCGGCTGCCCGCGACGGCAAGTTGAGCGCAGCCCAGATGCAGGGCGGCTGCTTTACCATTTCGTCCCTGGGCGGCATAGGCGGCACCGATTTCACCCCCATCATCAACGCTCCTGAAGTGGCGATCCTGGGTCTGTCGCGCTCGAGCATGCAGCCGGTGTGGAACGGCAAGGAATTCGAGCCGCGTCTGATGCTGCCTTTGTCGCTGTCCTACGATCACCGCGTCATCGACGGTGCCGCTGCCGCCCGCTTCAATGCCTTCCTGGCAACGATGCTGGCCGACTTCCGCCGCATTGCGCTGTAAGGAGCTCTTATGAGTCTGATAGATCTGACCATACCGGACATCGGCGACATCGATCAGGTCGATGTTATTGAAGTTCTTGTGCAGGTGGGCGATACCATCGAGGCCGAGCAGAGCCTGATTACCGTGGAGTCCGACAAAGCTTCTATGGAAATTCCCGCCTCGCAGGGTGGGGTGGTAAAGGAAGTGCTGGTCAAGGTGGGCGACAAAGTGTCTCAGGGCACGGCTGTCGCCAAGGTGGAGGCTGCCGCCGCTGCTGCCCCCGCTGCCGCTGCACCGGCTGCCACGCAGGAAGCGCCCAAGGCGGCACCGGTTGCTACTGCGCCGGCTCCCCAGGCTGCCAGCCATCAGGGCGGCTCGGACGATTCCGTGGATGTGGTCGTTCTGGGCGCAGGGCCCGGTGGCTACAATGCGGCCTTCCGGGCTGCCGATCTGGGTCTGAAGGTGGCCCTGGTCGAGCGTTACAGCACCCTGGGCGGCGTCTGCCTGAACGTCGGTTGCATTCCATCCAAGGCCTTGCTGCACACCGTGGCGGTGTACGAAGAAGCCAAGTCGCTGGCCTCGCACGGCATCACCTTTGGCGAAGCCAAAATCGATATCGATGCGCTGCGCGATTATAAAAACAAGGTCATTGGCAAACTGACCGGCGGGCTGGCCGGCATGGCCAAGGGGCGCAAGGTGCAGGTCGTGGTCGGCAACGGCCAGTTCCTGGACCCGAACCACATCGAAGTGACCGCCAACGACGGCACCAAGAAAGTGATCAAGTTCGGCTCGGCCATTATTGCCGCAGGCAGCCAGTCGGTTAAGCTGCCGTTCCTGCCGGATGATCCGCGCGTGGTGGATTCCACCGGCGCGCTGGAACTGAAGTCTGTTCCTAAGCGCATGCTGATCGTGGGCGGCGGCATCATCGGCCTGGAAATGGGCACGGTGTATTCGGCGCTGGGCGCTCGCCTGGACGTGGTGGAAATGCAGACGGGCCTGATGCCCGGCGCGGACCGTGACGTGGTCAAAGTGTGGGAGAAGATGAACAAGCATCGCTTCGACCACATGATGCTGGAAACCCGCACCGTGGGTGCCGAAGCGCGCGAGGACGGCATCTGGGTGACCTTCGAGGGCAAGAACGCCCCGGCCGAACCGCAACGCTACGATCTGGTTCTGCAAGCCGTGGGTCGCTCGCCCAACGGCAAGAAGATCGGTGCCGAAAAAGCAGGCGTGCAGGTCACCGACCGTGGCTTTATCGAGGTGGACAAGCAGCAGCGCACCAATGTGCCGCATATTTATGCCATCGGCGATATCGTGGGCCAGCCCATGCTGGCGCACAAGGCCGAGCACGAGGGGCATGTGGCCGCCGAAGTCATTGCGGGCCAAAAGTCCTTTTTCGATGCCCGCGTGATCCCGTCGGTGGCGTACACCGATCCGGAAATCGCCTGGGTGGGCCTGACCGAAGAACAGGCCAAGCAGGACGGCATCAAGGTCGAGAAGGGCGTGTTCCCCTGGGCGGCATCGGGGCGTGCCATTGCCAATAACCGCGACGAGGGCTTTACCAAGGTGCTGTTCGATGCCGAAACGCATCGCATCCTGGGCGGCGGCATCGTGGGCACCAATGCCGGTGAGCTGATCGGCGAACTGGTGCTGGCGATTGAAATGGGCGTGGACCCGGTGGATCTGGCTAAGTCCATCCATCCGCACCCCACCTTGTGCGAGTCTGTCGGCAAGGCGGCTGCCGTGGCCGAAGGCACGTGTACGGACTTGCCTCCCGCACGTCGCAAGTAATATCCCCGAGCGCCTTGTCCGCAAGGCGCACCGGGCTGACGGCAGGTGCTATCATCAGCGCCTGCCGTTTTTTTATTGTGGGTTCGTTCTGTTATGTCTAGTCCTGTCCTGAATGCCGGCTCCGCCTTGTCCGACTGGCTCTCCTACCTGGAAACCTTGCACCCTTCGGCCATCGACATGGGGCAGGCCCGCATCCGCGAGGTGGCCGAGCGTCTGGGCGTGAAAATCGACGGGGTGGTCATTACCGTGGGCGGCACCAATGGCAAAGGATCGACCTGCGCCATGCTGGAGGCCATCTTGCTGGCCGGCGGCTACAAGGTCGGGGTGTATGCGTCACCGCATCTGGTGCGCTATAACGAGCGCATTCGCCTGAACGGCGAATTGGCCGCGGATGAACAGATCACCGCGCAGTTTGCCCGTATCGATCAGGCCCGTCAGGACATTACCCTGACGTACTTCGAGTTTTCCACCCTGGCGGCTTTGTTGCTGTTTCAGGAACAGCGCGTGGATGCCGCCATCCTGGAAGTGGGGCTTGGCGGGCGCTTGGATGCGGTCAATATCATTGATTCGGACTGCGCCATTATCACCAGCGTGGACATCGACCATGCCGAGTACTTGGGCGATACCCGCGAAAAAATCGGCTGGGAAAAAGCCCATATTTTCCGCCCCGGATGTCCGGCCATCTGCGCCGATCCGGTTCCGCCGCAGACACTGATCGATTACGCCCATGAAATCGGCGCGCAGTTGTGGTTGTTTGGCAAGGATTTCAATTACTCGGGCGATCGTCAGCAATGGGCCTACGGCGGGCGTGGTCAGCGCCGGGCAGGGCTGGCGTATCCCGCTTTGCGGGGTGCCAACCAGTTACTGAATGCATCGGCGGCCCTGGCCGCGCTGGAGTCGTTGCGGCCCAGATTGGCTGTGCCTGCACAAGCGGTGCGCGAAGGCCTGCTGCGCGCCAATGTGCCAGGCCGTTTCCAGATCCAGCCCGGCGTGCCTTGCGTGGTGTTCGATGTGGCCCACAATCCGCACGCCGCCGCCGCGCTGGCGCAGAACCTGGATAATATGCCGCCGTATGCCAAGACCATTGCCGTGGTGGGCATGTACAAGGACAAGGATGTGGACGGCGTCATTGCCCGGCTGGCCGGACGAGTCGATCATTGGATGTGCGCCGGTCTGGAAGGGCCGCGCGGGCTGAGTGGGGAGGATCTGGCCGAGCATGTGCGCACGGTGCTGGCGGCCCCTGCGGCACAGCCCGAGGTCCTGGATCAGCCGTCTTTGGACGACGGGCATCGGCCGGGTGTGCGTCCGGCGGCCCGCAATTCTGTCGTAAAGCCACCTGCGGTCGTATCCGGTTACAACAGTCCTTTGCAGGCCTATGAAGCGGCTCGAAAAGAGGCGGGCGACAATGATAGAATTGTTGTGTTTGGCTCGTTTGCAACGGTAGGCCCATTACTTGAGGCCGCAAACGCTCGCGCCTCCTCCTGATCGTCCGGCAGCTTTTTACATAGGTCTAGGGTTCATGGGTTTATTCTCACGCAACGATACTTCCTCGTCGTCGGGACGCCGCGCTGCGGCATCCAGCGATTCGCAATTGTCGGAACTGCGCGGTCGTGCGCGGCGTCGCCTGATCGGTGCCTTGGCACTGGTGCTGGCTGTCGTCGTGGTTGTGCCCATGCTGACGGTGGATAACACCGCTCCCGAGCCCGAGCAGCCGCTGGCTATGGCTCCGGTCGGGCAAACCCCTGTGCCGGCTGCCGTTCAGCCCGCGCAACCGGGTGGTCTGGTGGTCGAAGAAGGTACACGCCCGCCTGCAGTGGTGCAGCCCGATTTGACCGTGCCAGGTCAGCCCGGTGCCAGCGGCACGGTGGAAGTCGCGCCCCAGCCGGGTCAGGCTAGCGATCCTGCTGCTCCTGTAGCGCCGGTGGCCGAGCCCCCTGCAGTGGAGCCGGTACGCGTTGAGCCGCCTAAGCCTGCCGACAAGCCCAAGCCTGTCGAAAAACCTAAGCCTTCGGCACCGCCCGCCGCCCAGAATGGCGCGGGCAAACGAACCGACGATGGCTCTTACGCACTGGCCTTGCTGGAAGGCCGCGTGCCCGATTCCCCGGCACCGGCTGCCCGCGCGCCTAAACCGGCTGCGCAGCAAGGCAGTTTTACCTTGCAGATCGTGGCCTACTCCAACGAAAACGATGCCCGTTCGCGCCGCGACCAGTTGGTTTCCTCCGGGGTTACCAATGCTTATGTGGAAACCGCCCAGTCCGGCGGCAAGTCCACCTATCGTCTGCGCGTGGGGCCATTCCCCACCCGCGAGGCGGCCCAGGCCGCTCAGGCCCGCTTGCGTTCACTGGGTTACGAGAACAGTTTCATTTCGGCTAAGTGACCAGCTTCGACTATATCGTCCTTGCCGTCATCGGCGTATCCGGCCTGCTGGGCCTGATACGCGGATTGATCAAGGAGGTGCTGTCCCTGACCGCCTATCTGCTGGCCTTCATGGCCGCCATCTGGTGGGGACCGCGTACATCCGGCTGGATTCAGGTCTGGATAGAAAACGGCTTATTGCGTACTGCCTTGGCGTACGGAGCCGTTTTTTTTGTGGTGCTGCTGCTTGTCGGTCTGTTGAATATGCTGCTGGCCACCTTGATCGAGCAAACTGGCTTGACGCCTGCCGATCATGGGCTGGGCGGCTTGTTCGGCGTGGCCCGTGGCGCGCTGCTGGTACTGATTCTGGTGATACTGGCCGGCCATACCGAACTGCCTAAAGAGCCGTGGTGGGAGCAGGCCAAACTGGCCGATCCGGCCATACGGGCGGTTCAATCGATCAAGGCCATGCTGCCGCCGTCCTTGGCAGAATGGCTGCCTTATTGAGAACACACTAACGGGAACCAATCATGTGTGGAGTTGTTGGGCTTGTTGCGCGCAGCCCTGTGAATCAGTTGATCTATGACAGCCTGCTTTTGCTGCAGCATCGCGGGCAGGATGCCGCCGGCATGGCCACCTGGCACGACCAGTTCTTCAGCATGCACAAGGCGTATGGCTTGGTCAGGGATGTGTTTCGCACCCGCAATATGCGCTCTTTGCCGGGCAATAGCGGCATAGGCCATGTGCGCTATCCTACCGCCGGCTCCAGCGACAGCGTGGACGAGGCCCAGCCATTCTATGTGAATGCGCCCTTTGGCATCGCCTTTGCCCACAACGGCAACCTGACCAACTGGCGTGAGCTGCGCGAAGAACTGTTCACCATAGACCGCCGGCACATCAATACCAACTCGGATTCCGAGGTCTTGCTGAACGTGTACGCGCACGAGCTGCAGTGCGCTACCACCGGTGCCGAACTGTCCGTCGACGAGGTGTTCAAGGCCGTGTCCGTGGTGCATCGCCGCGTGAAAGGCGCGTATGCGGTTGTCTCCCATATTGCCGGCTTTGGTCTGGTCGCTTTTCGCGATCCTAACGGCATCCGTCCTTTGTGCCTGGGCCGTAACGAAACCGACAAGGGCGTGGAATGGATGGTGGCGTCCGAATCCGTGGCCTTGACTGGTTGCGGTTTCGAGCTGGTGCGCGACGTAGAGCCGGGCGAAGCCATTATTGTTGATCTGGACGGCAATCTCAGCAGCCGTCAGTGCGCCGAAAACCCCAGCCTGAACCCTTGCGTGTTCGAGTATGTCTACTTCGCGCGTCCGGACTCTACCGTCGATGGCGTGTCGGTGTACGATGCCCGCCTGCTGATGGGCGAGTATCTGGCCGAGAATGTGGCCAAGAACCTGCGGTTGGCCGATATCGATGTGGTCATGCCCATTCCGGATTCGGCCCGGCCTTCGGCCATGCAACTGGCCGCCCACCTGAATCTGAATTACCGCGAAGGTTTCATCAAAAATCGCTATATCGGCCGTACCTTCATCATGCCAGGGCAAGAAGTGCGCAAGAAGTCTGTACGCCAGAAGCTCAGCGCCATTCCCATGGAGTTCCAGGGCAAGAACGTGCTGCTGGTGGACGATTCCATTGTGCGCGGTACCACCAGCCGTCAGATTGTGGATATGGCGCGCGCCGCCGGAGCCAATAAGGTGTTCTTTGCATCGGCGGCACCGCCGGTGCGCTATCCCAATGTGTATGGCATCGACATGCCGACCCAGGCCGAGCTGATCGCCACGGGCCGCGATGTGGAGCAGGTGGCGCAGGAAATCGGTGTGGATGGCCTGGTGTATCAAGACCTGTCCGATCTGGAACGGGCACTGTCCGATCTGAACCCGCGCTTTGCCGGGTACGAGTCCTCGTGTTTCAATGGTCAGTATGTGACCGGCGATGTGGATGGTGCCTATCTGGAGCGTCTGGCCGAAGGCCGCAAGAACGGTAAACCTGTTCCGGATGTGACCGACTGAACGGTATCTGCCTGATCAAAGAATCTGCTGTCTAGATGAACTGATTCCCGAAGGTTGGACAAAGATCCAACTTTCGTTTTTTTTTATGGTTCTTTGAAGAATTCGGAGCGCCACAACAGAACGACGCTTGCACCCCGTCCTCACGCCCGGCTTGAGGCAAGCCGTCCGAGTCGCCCTTTCCGATCGTGCTGCGCCTTGAACGGTTCAGAACACCGATGACATAGCCCGCGCCATACGCCTTCATGCCAAACAGAAAATGCAGTGGATGGCTGATACCTGGTAGGGCGTACGCGCACGTTCGGCCGTTTGGGCCAAGCAGAGAGAACCTTGGATTCTCGCCAGGCCGGCCACAGTAGGCCGGCTTGGCTGGGTCCTTCGCCCACGCTGCGCGCGGGTTCCCTGGTCAGGATACTGGGGCGGGCGGGGCGTGAACTCGCAGGGTGATTCGTCCACTGGACGAATCACAAGCGTCCTGCTCGAACAGCACGCCCCTTGCCTCCCGCCCCAGTATCCCGCCTGCGGCGCAGGCCTTGACTCGCCCGCCGGCCTACTGTGGCCGGCCTGGCGAGAACGGCACCGCTGTGCTTGGCCCAAACGGCCCGCCCACTACGAAGGAATCCCCCGACATCTCTCGAAGAACCTTGTTTATGCCGGTCTGCGCTTAGCGCAAGGCGTCTTGGTAGCGGCGCGCCACTTCTGCCCAGTCGATGACCTGATAGAAAGCGGCAATGTATTCAGGGCGGCGGTTCTGGTATTTCAGGTAGTAAGCGTGCTCCCAAACGTCCAGGCCCAGAATGGGGGTATTGCCGGTCATAAGCGGGCTGTCCTGATTGCCGGTGCTCTGGACCACCAGTTTTTTGGCCGGTGTCACGCTCAACCAGGCCCAGCCGCTGCCAAAGCGGGTCAATGCCGCCTTGGTGAAAGCCTCTTTGAAGGCGGCCATGCCGCCCAGGTCCGTGTCTATGGCCTGGGCCAGATCACCCTGTGGATCGCCACCGCCTTGTGGCGACATGACCGTCCAGAACAGACTGTGGTTGGCATGTCCGCCGCCATTGTTGCGCACGGCATGGCGTACCTGTTCAGGCAGGCGGTCCAGTCCGGCCACCAGTTCGTCGATGGGCGGACTGGGCAGGCCGGCTTCGCCCAAGGCGGCGTTCAGATTGTTGATATAGGTCTGGTGGTGTTTGCTGTAGTGGATTTCCATGGTCTGCGCATCGATGTGCGGCTCCAACGCATCGTAGGCATAGGGCAGGGGGGGTAGCGTGTACGACATGAACAACTCCTGGATGGAAAACAGTCAGTTAGGGAACAGGGGAGCCTGGGAGCAGTGTGATGGTTAATGGGCGGCACTATGATCCAAGGGGCCGGCTGCCCCTAGAAACAGAGCGCTGCAGGCGTGCAGATGATGGGGGTGGCGGCGTGCGAAACGCGCCAATTCCGCATACGTGCGCCGGCTATGCTGCCAGGCGGCCATGCGCCAGGCGTCGTCCAGCCTGGGATTGGCGCTGGCCCGACACAGAAATTCGTGTGCGCTGCAAAGGTGCATCCCCTGGTCATCGGTCTGCCCCAACTGCCCGCAGGCATCAGCCAGGTTCAGATGCGCAATGACCCAAGCGGCGACGGTTTCGTCCGCGCCGTCGGCAATGCCGAACAGCAAGGGGCGTACACAGGCTCCGGCTTGCCGGTAGTGCAAGGCAGCGGCGCTGTAGTTCGATTCCTGGAAGGCGCGATTGCCTTGTACGATCAGGCTGCGCCAGGCGTTCAGCTCCTTGTCTTGGGCAAGGCCGTGCTGCGGCTGTTCGGAAAGAGTCGACATGCGTAGCTCCTGATAATCCAATTTTAGGATTATTAATAATAATGATTTGTATTTAGATTATCAAGAATTAAGTTTGCTCGATTGCAAGCAGCGGTGACTGCTTGCAGGCTTAGGGAAGGGGATATGCGGCGATGCGTCGTAGAGCGAACGCAAAAACGGCCGAAAGATTGCTCTTTCGGCCGCTTATCGCCGCACGGATGTGACAGTGTCGGTTTACTGGCGTTGCACCAGAATATCGTAGGGCATGTCGCTGCTGGCGTCGCCCAGCGAGACGGCTTGCAGCTCGTATTCGCCGGGTTGCAGCTCCACTTGCATTTGCGAGTTCATGTCGCCGCCGCTATCGTCGTCTTCCAGAATGGTCTGGCCGTTTTGCTGCAAGACCAGATAGGTGTCGAAAACGGGCGAGTTCATGGCGATGCTGTAGCGGCCAGCCTGGCGCACGGTCAAGGTATAGACATCGCGGGTCACGCCTTCCAGCATCAAGGCATCGCGGGTCTCACCCACACGCAGTACGCCGCCGCCTGCGTTGGCGGGCACGGGCTCGCCTGCTGCTTCCAGGCTGAATACACCGGCCTGCACAGAACCGGTCACGCTGATCGGATGCTCGCCCGGCTGCAGCACGGTGCGGATGCGCTGCTGGCTGGCATCATCGCCTGTTTGCACGCCACTGAGCGAGCCCAGTTGCAGCTCGGCGTAGAAACCTTGCGTGTTCATCTGCAGGGTGACCAGCGTGGGTTCGGCGATCTGCAGCGTGTAGGCCTGGGGCTGGCCGATGAACAGACCGGTGCGTGCGGACTGATTCAGGCTGAGCGTGTCGCCGTCTTTCAGGTCTGGCTCGGCACTGATTTCCTGGGCTTGTATATCCAGGGTAAAGCCGCCTTGGAAGCTGGGGGAGCCGTTGGCCGAGGAGGCTTGCACGATATATTCGCCGGCTTTCAGGTAGGCCTGGATGCGCGCATCAGTGTTCTCGCCGCCATCGTCATCCGCCACCAGTTCCATGCCGCGCTTGTCCATCAGCTTCAGGTAAGCGTCCAGGCTGTCTTGTTCGGCCTTCATGTCGATGCGGTACAGGCCGTCCGCGGCAATGTTCAGGCGATAGCGTTTCTGGCCGCCCAGCGCCCAGTCGGCGATATTCTGTCCGGGTGTCAGGGGTTCGCCGTCGTAGGCCTTCAGGGTGTTGGCCACGACCTTGAAGGGGCCGTAGGCACTGGTATTGTCACCGCTGACCACGACTTGGTAGGTATCGTTGAAATCGGCTTTGAAGCCCAGTGTGGTGACCTTGTTCTTGTCGTCGCTGCTTGGGCATTCTTCGCAGCGTGCGGTACGTGTCAGCAGTTCGCCGTTGCGCAGCACGCTGATCTGGGCGCGCAAAGGGCCGCTGACGGCGATCTTGATGATTTGTCCGGCCTGGGCCTGGACCTCGTATACCGCGCTGCGCACGCCATCGCTCAAGTTCAGGAAACTCTGGCTGGTCAACTCGCCGGCGGCCTGCTGGTCCAGCGCCAGCGTGGTGACCTTGGCGTTGGCAATGGCTTGGGGGGCGGGGGTGACGGCGGCCTGATTCTGGTAGTAGTAGATGGCACCGCCGGCACCAGCAGCAACACCAAGAATGGCGGCAAAGAGAGTAGAAGGTTTCATGATCTTTGATGGAGTGATAAAAAATGAGCTCGCCGCATACGCGAAGGCTAGCGGCCCTGATTGTACTGGAGCGCCTTCAGCCGTCATTCAGGTGCGCAACAGAATGCAACATGATTTGGTGGCTCATGACACATTTGTTGCATCATCTTGGCGGCGGGGGAGGCGCACCGGCGTTTCGCTTGCCATACAGGCGGCAGCGTAAGGGCAGCGTCAAATCGTATATTTTTTGTTACGAATGACGCGCTGAAGCGTGTTTGTCCTACAGGGTTCAAGGCCGGGCCTGCGCGTTCAATGACGGCTCGGGCGTTGCCGCAAAGGAAGATCCGCCTCCGCTGGGCAAGGTGTCGATCAGGGCTATCTGTGACCAGACGCCTTGACGCCGGGCCAGCAGACGATAGCTTTGCACCGGGCCGACTGGCCGGCTGGCCATATACAAAATGCCGTGCTGTTCGCGCAGGGCCGGCTGGGACGAAGCGTGCTCTTGCAGGCGCGTGACCGAGGATGCCTCGATCAGCAAGATGGCACCTCCCGGCGCTTCTTGTACCGCGGCTACAACCTGGCGTTGTTCGTCCAGTGCCAGGGCGGGACGTCCGATATAGACGACGCCGGTATCGTGAGCCTGCCCCCAGCGCGAGCCGTCGGCTTGGCCGATCAGGCGCAGCAGGCGCTGGCTTTGTCGGTCCCGTAGATACAGTTCTATCTGACCTTGAGCGTTGCGGATGGCGGCCAGCCCGCCGTTGCTGGACGGCGCGGACAGCGCGTGCCACGGCTGCCAGTGGCGATCGGCCTGCTGGCGGGTGTGGAACAGCCGTCCGTCCTGGGTGACGGCAAAAACATGTGCGCGCCCTTGGGCATCGGCCACGATGGCGGCCTGACCGTCGGCATCATCCAGGGCTGGCAAGGCTTGCCAGGGTGTCCAGCCATGATTCAGACCGCTGGGCGCGCTCCAGTAAAAACGTCTGTCCGTCCCCATGCCCAACGCCAGCGACACTTCGCTGGCGACGACGGGGGGCCGCAACAGACGCGCGCCGGCCAAGGCCTGCCAACCGCGCCATTGACCGTCGGCATGTTGGCGGTTGACCCAGACTCCGCCGGTGGCGTCGCGGGCAAACAAGCCAGTGGCGGCATCCGGATAGTGGAAAGCCGTCAAGGCGTCGGCGGTGCGTCCGCCCAGGCTGCTCCAGCGTCGGGTAGCCGGATTCCATTGGTTGGCGGCGTCATTTTGCTCGCCGGCTGCAAACAGAGTCAGTTGGCCGGAGGCGTCCACCATTAGCTCGGCCCCGGTATTGTGCCGGCTGGCGTAGTAGGCGCGCTGTACCCAGGCGGCGGCGGGCCCGGCCGGTTCCTGACAGTTTTCCGGGCCTTTGCAGTAGTGGCCGTCTTTCCAGGCATAGCGGCGAAAAATATCGGTTTTGCTCTGGATCTCGGTCAGACTCAGATTTCGTTCGTGTTCCTGAGTGGGATAGTCCAGATAGCCGACTTGCGCGTAATGGCCCGGTACGGCTGCCATGGCGTCGCGCACCAGGCGGGCGCTGGCGATATGGTCGGGATGGCCGTGGCCGGGGCAGCGCCAGCACAGCTTGGTATAGGGGATCGGATTGGTGTCGTCCAGGTAGCGTATGGTCGTGGGGCGGTACAGCCGGATCAGCGCCGCCAGTGTTTGCACCAATTCTTTACGGGTATAGCTTTGCTCCGGAGCATCGAGCGTTTTAACCACATGACCCGGCATGGATTCGGCCTGGCTGAGCGGGGTCAGGCTGCCCCAGCCCTGGCCTAGCCAGGGATCTTGCAGACGCAAGTGGGTCAATTGAACCGCCGGGTGGCCGCGCAAGGTGAACTGGGTGACGCTGTAGCCGTCCAGCGACAGACGCTCTTCGCGCCAGTCGTCCGCTTGGTTGGCCATATAGGCATAGGCGGCCCGCACGCCGCGTTCGCGGCTGTGCATATAGTCCAGGCCGCCTTTGCGTTCGCTGGCGGTCAGGTAGACCACCTGCACGCAGGCACCATCTTGTATGGCTTTGGACAGGTCCGGATTCATGAACAGCAGATCGTCGTCCATATGGCCGACGAAAGCCAGGTCGCGTCCGGCCGGGCAAAGTGCGGGCGCGGCATGGCTGGCCAGGGGAAGCAACAGGGCGTATAGCCCCAACAGGGCGGAACGGCGCAAGTGGATGCGGGCCGAAAGAACAGGCATGATGGGAGAGGTTCGAGGTGGTCGGGGATTCATGTGAATCCGTCCCGCGTCGCAGCACCCTCCGGTTTGAACGTGCGTCCGGTCCGTGTCGTGCAGCGACGTGCCCGTTCAGTATAAGCAGGGGCCGTTATTGCTGGAAGATCGGTGCGCGGCGCGACCACGTGCGCGCCGCGTGTTGTGGCGTGCACGCTGCGTTCAGGCCTGGCGGGGCCGGATCAGCAAAGGAGCGAATTGCAGCAAATAGTTCAGCAGCGCCAGAACCCAGCATGCGCCGGCCAGATGCAATAGAGGCAGGCTCCAGGCGCTGGGAATCAAGGCCAGCAGGCGCAGTGCGACCGCCGCCAGCAGCAAGCCGTAGCCCACTACCAGGCGTGGAGATGCGCTTAAAGGCTGGCCAAGGTGGCCCAGCGCGGTACGGGTCAACATGCCGATGATCATGACGCTGAAACCGGCCAGACCTACTATATGTACGGGCCAGGCGGCCCGCTCTATCAGACCGGCCTCATAGGCGGCGGCACTGAGCAGGCCGATGGCCAGACCGGCGTAGCCCAGATACAAAATCCAGAGCAGAGGCTTGCGGCGGCTGGCCCAGGGGTGCCAGCGCAGCCATTGCACCAGGGCGATCAGGCCCAGCGCGGCCAAGGCTGCAGCCAGTGGCAGACGCCAGGACAGCAGGGATACGATAATGGCCAGAACGCTGATGCCCATTTGCCATTGGCCGCTGCGGGTCTGCATGGGAATGTTCAGGCCAGGTATGGCGCGCATGCTGAAAAAGGGAATGACACGGCGGGCGATCAGCAAAGTAACCAGTGCCATGGTCCAGAAGCCGCTGTAAAAGTACGGCATGGGGTCGTGGCCCTGCAGCAGGCTATACAGGAACAGGGCATGACTCAGTCCCAGGGCCAGTATGGCCAGTGGAATGCCGTAGTTACGCCGGTTACGGGCCAGCAGGATCACGCGGGCCAGTTCGGCGGCGGCTACCAGGAAAAACAGGGTATCCAGAATCAGGGCGGCGGTCAGCCCGCCCGGTGTGAGCAGGCACAGGCGGGCAGCGATCCAGATCAGGCATAAGCCGCCCAGTGCCGGACCGTGCAAGGTTTTGTGGCCTGTCCAGGTGGCGCTGGCGGTCAGCAGAAAACCGACGGCGATGGTACCGATGAATGCCCACAGCATTTCATGAGCATGCCAGTACAAAGAGGGCACGGGCGAATGCGCAAGCCAGCCCGGTGCATACAGCCACAGGGCGATGCTGACCGCTCCCCAGAGTGTGGCCAGCAGATACAGGGGGCGAAAACCCAGTTCCAGAAAAGCGCGCCACTGGGGACGGGAATGGATGGATGACATGATCAGTATCCTGGACACGAATAATTAAGATGTATTTTAAATATATCTTATGGGGCGAAGAAAAAATAGTCTGAGCGCTGGTACGCGTAAAGCATCATGCCGCGGCCCGTTCGCTATCGATCATTTTGTGCAACAGGTAGACGATGGCGACCCGTTCAGCCGGATTCAGGGCCTCCAGGGTCAGGTCGCTGATTTTCCGGGATCGTGGGGTAATGCGCTCGAGCAGATCCCGGCCTTGCGCCGTCAGCTCTACGATGACTTTGCGTCTGTCGTTCTGATCGGGGGCTTGTTGGATCAGGCGTCGTGCTGCCAGACGCTGCAAAATGCCGCGTATGGTGGCTTGATCGACGGCAGTGGCGTCTACCAATTCGGTCTGGGAGCTGGCACCGCGATCGCGCAGGGCGCACAAGGTAACGAATTGAATGGCCGTCAGTTGTTTGTCGCCGACATGTTGCTGGAAAATCGCTGTATGCCGCTGGCCGGCTTTGCGCAGCAAGTGGCCGATATGCTCGGTGGCGTCCTGGGACGGTGCATGGGTATCTGGATGGGGGTGATTGGGCTGCATGGTTTCTGAATGTTGTTGTATGAAAGGCAGGCCGGACGCAGATCCAGCGGTGCAGTTTAGCTGTTTCTTTTGCGTGGGTTTCTGATCTAGATCAGTTACAAGCGTTTTTTCAGAAATTTCGTTTTGCAAATGGGCTGGAAATGGCGCAAGGGAATCTGCATGTCACGTATGCGGCAATAAAGAAGAAGGTTGCTGTCATCTGTCCTTATAATCGGTTCGATATAGAGTAACTGTATATAAGGGTGGAAGATGAAAAAAACCAAAATGGGTTTGGCGCTGTGCTTATCGATGACACTGTTTGGCGGGACGGCGCAAGCGGATCTCAATGGTATCGATTTCTGGCATTCGGATACGGTGTGGGCAAATCAAGGGATGTGTGCCGCCAACTTTACCTTTGACGCCGGGGCACTATCAGATCCAGTGACGCAGTTGACGGTTGATATGCAGGTAAGAAACGCAGCGGATGCGCATTTGGGCGATGTGGAACTGGTCCTTGAGCATATCGGTGGTTCCAGTGCCGATCGTTATGCAACAGCGCATTGGGTCAGCGAGCAGGCGTGCGAGACAGACGTGAAACTGGTGGTGACGCGCGCGCATGCGATGGTCGATGGCAGAAAAGTCGATTTAATGGCAAATAAGGCATTGGGTACCCGCACTTTTACGCCTTTGCCCATTTCCTTTCAAGCGACACCTAAACAAATGACTGCAAATTCGTGCGATCGTACCAAATTCAGTCGGGCGGCGACGATTGCGGATAAGGATGGGTATACAAATGTTCGCGCCCAGCCGAATGCAGAAAGCGCGGTGATTGAAAAAATTTTTGAAAACGAAACGTTTTATACGTTTCAGCAAAAAGGGAAATGGTGGCAGATGTGCTCACCAAGCGGCCAGATCGGCTATATGTACCACAATAGGGTCAGGATGTAGAAAAGCGGAGTATGCGGCGAAATACTTTGCCCTGGTTCCTTGCGAAATATGAAGGAACCAGGTTGTAAAGGTGGACCCACCTTAGACGGCAACCACGGTTTCCTGACCTTCTTGCAGCCAGGCTTGTAGATCGGCGGGTTCGTACAGAATTTCGGCGCTGAGCAAGCGCAGGCCGGTCGGTCCGCTGTCCAGGATGCGCCGTTCACCGCAACTGCGTTGCAGTTCCAGTACGCAGCCCGGCAGGGTCTGGAGGTGGCGGGCCAACTGCCGCAATTGTTCCGTAGGGCAGGAGGGACTGGAGTGAAAACGGCCGCTTTCCTTGCCGTTTTGGCGAATGATGAGCAGTACAGGGGTCATGGCGTCTCCAGTTGGGCTTCTGGCCAATAATAATTATTAGGCGTTGAGCGCGCGCCAAAAATGGCTTGACCCACGCGCACGACCGTCGCGCCTTCTTCGATGGCGATTTCGTAGTCGCCGGACATGCCCATGGACAATTCGCACATGTCCTGGGCGTGGCCGATGTCGTTGCGTATCTGGTCGCGTAATTGACGCAGCAAGACAAAGCAGGGACGCACCCGTTCGGGATCGGCATCCATCAGGGCCAGGGTCATGAAGCCTTTGACGCGCAGTGCCGAAAATTGAGGCAAGGCGCGCACGAAGTCGTGGACTTCTTCGGGTGGCAGGCCGAATTTGCTGGCTTCCCCGGACGTATTCACTTGCACGAAAACATCCAGGCTGCGTCCTTCGATCTGTAGGCGTCGATCCAGGGTTTCGGCTGTTTTGAGCTTGTCCAGTGCCTGGAACTCGGCCGCGAAACGCGCCACCGATTTGGCCTTGTTGCTTTGCAAGTGTCCGATGACGGACCACTGCAGGTCCGGCAATTCTTCGTGCAGTTCTTCGTATTTGCGTTCGGCTTCTTGGACTTTGTTTTCGCCCAGCAGGCGGCACCCGGCCTGATAGGCCAGGCGAATACGGTCGGTGCCGAAGGTTTTGCTGACCACCAGCAGCCGCACATCGCCGCTGGCTCGGCCGTTGCGCAGGCAGGCTTGGTCGATTCGCTGTTGTACCAGGGCAATACGATGACGAAATGCATCTACACTGGTAGAGGTGGGATAATGTTCGTTATGCAGCAGTACAGGAGCGGATTCGGACATGGCGCACCAGAAGGGAAAAGTGAAATCGGGCGCGACCTTGATGGCCGCATTAACCATTATGTCATAGGTCAAAATGAATATCCAGGGAAGCAATGCGAAGGAACTGTTCGACGATATCCGCCAGCAAGTGGCCTTGGGGCAGATTGCGCCGGGGCAGGCTTTGCCGCCCGTGCGGGAGTTGGCGCAGACACTGGGCCTGAACCGCAATACGGTGGCGTTGGCGTATAAGCGGCTGGTATCGGCCGGCGTGGCCGATGCGCAGGGTCGGCGCGGCACGCGCATACGCGAGTCCATTCATCAACTGGCCCGCGAAGGGCACGGGGTCAGCTCGGTGTTGCAGGATCTGGCCAGCGGCAATCCGTCGGCCCAGTTGCTGCCTTCGCCGGCGCAACTGATACAGGGCGTGCGCGGTAGCGTGCAATCGCTGTATGGGGTCGATCCCTTGATGCCGGAGCTGCGCGCGGTTTGCCGGCAGGTTTTTCATAAGGACACGCCGGTCAATACGGCCTATCACGTCAGCTACGGCGCGGTCGATGCCATCGAGCGTTTGTTGCAAGCCTTTCTGTTGGCGGGCGATAGGGTGGGCATCGAAGACCCGGGCTATCTCAGCAGCATCAATTCGGTGCGTACCCTGGGCCTGAAGCCGGTAGGCATTGCCGTGGACCCCGAGGGCATGGTGCCGCAGTCGCTGGAACAGGCCTTGGCCGCCGGTGTGCGTGCCTTGATCCTGACGCCGCGCGCGCACAACCCCACGGGGTGCGCGCTCAGTCGCGCGCGGGCGCGGCAGATCGAACATATTCTGGCTAATTACCCCGAAGTTCTGCTGATGGTGGACGACCACTTCTGGATGTTGGCCAACAGTCCGTACCGCAACGTCATTCCGGCCGGGCATCTGCGCTGGGCGCTGATCCGTTCCGTGTCCAAGGGGCTGGGTCCGGATCTGCGGGTGGCTCTGATGGCCTCGGACCAGCAAACGGCCGAGCGCCTGTCGCAGCGTTTGGCCTCTGGGGCGCAGTGGGTCAGCCACTTGCTGCAGCAGATGGTGGTGCATGGACTGACCGACGCGACGTTGACCGCGCAGACCCGCGCCGCTCAGGCAGCGTATGTTCAGGCTCGCCTGCAGCTGATGCAGGCCCTGAAAAAGCATCGCATCCCGTTCTGGGATAGCGAGGATGGGTTCAATCTGTGGGTGCCTTTGGATCGCGACGCCGAACCCGTGCTGGCCGGGTTGGCGGCGCGCGGTTGGCTGGCCCGCTCGGGGCAGGTGTTTGGCGTGGATCAGCCGGCTCAGGGCCTGCGCCTAACCTTTGCCAGCCTGGGGGCCGAGCAGGCGCAACGCTTTGCCGCCGACCTGGCTCAGGTGCTGGGCCAGGCGCAGTAGCCTGGCCCGCGCGAACAGGTGTTTTGGGCGGACGGGTGGCCGCCAGATGGTGTGGTCGGTTCCTTGCACAACGAGGGGGCGTTCGATGTTTCCGTCGTCTGCC